>JACPAE010000001.1 GCA_016181005.1 Candidatus Aenigmatarchaeota archaeon | reverse complement strand
CCTATTCCGCTTATGAAATTTACAAATTCTGCTTCAGAAAACGAATAGCCGTAAAGTTTGCCAAGCCTGTCTGCTGCCAATATCACATCCCTGCCATTCACAGAAACTATTGCATCACTCCACTTGTTCTCGAACGAAGGCTTTTGTATTATTATATTGAACGCGACTATCAGCACTATCGCAGTTGTTACAGCTTCCACTATCGATATCTGGCCTTTCATCTCCTCCAGACCTCCACTAGAATTTCACCGAGGGAACTGCCGTCGATGGAAACTACCCTTGTGATGTTGACGCTGATTTGCTGCGATTCTATCGAAGGCGGTCTGCATGCTGTGATTGTTTGCGTGTCATGGTTTATAATTGTTATTGCCAAGCCGTCGTCTACATTCAGCAAGTTTAGGATTGCATTGTAGTTGCTGTCGCAGATTGTTTTGAACCTCTGGATTTTTTGGCTGGAAACAAAATTGGTGATGTTCCTGCTGGTGTCGGAAAATCCTATTCTTCTTATGTCCTCCAAAGGCACTGCCGGCTCCCCCCAGTTGTTCGGATGCCCGCCGTCATTGACCAGCAGCTCGGATATCTGGTATGCTTGGATTCGTATATTTTCTTCCCTTAGTGCATTGAGCGTCGCCGGAGTCACCTGCACAAGCTGGAACACGACATAGGCTATGGCTGACAGGAAAATTATCAAGGCCACATAAAAGTCTATGGACAACTGGCCTTTCCTATAAGCCAAGCAATCCCAACCTCACAAGAATGCTGAAAGTCCCGAAAGTTATGCTGGACAGTATCAGGCTGTGCCTTAATCCGGCAATCATCGACCCTTCGCTTATTTGGCCGGCAACAAGGCCGGAAAAGATTGCCTGAATCATGCTCATGTAAAAGAACAATGAAATGTAGTAAGCCGCAATGCTAGTCGAGTCTATCTTGAAAATAGTGCTTGAAGTTCCCTGGAAAAGGAAGCAAATGCCGCACTGGAGCCCGGCGCATGCATCACAGGGATTTATAATTCCAAATTCACTCCCCTGCGCGGAAAGCTCGAATATCGGCACCATAAGCTTGTTCAAGGCGACGACAATGACTATGAACACCAGAGAAACCGCGTACATTATCAGTGTGTACTGGCCCAATGTAGATTCCTTCTCCTTCTCAGCATCTATCAACTTCAGCTGAGAGTCCGCTACAGTGTCCAGTGTAAAAACAACATTTCCGCCGGCGAGATACGACTCGAGAATAACCTGAGTGGACGCATTAATCCTCTTGCTGTCTTTCACCCTTTCTGAAAATTGCCTTAGGACTTTGTCGACAGGAACACCCCAAGATATCTGGTTCGCCATCCTGTTGACCTCGCTTGAAAGGGAACCGTAGTTTATCTTGCTGGCATTCACGATTGCCTTGTGCAATGGCAGGCCTGCTTTAATGGACTCTATGAGGTCGCGCAGGAAAGACGGGAACTTTTCCTCCATTTCCTTAAGCTCGCGGAACTGTTTGTACCTCACGAACAAAATGGGTGCGGCAATTATGAAGGTCGACAATATTATCGAATTGCCGAGTATGCCGGAATCCGCGCTTATCAGCCCGACTATAATCAAGGCTGCAGATACCCCTATGGAAATTAGGAGAACCTGGTTTGTTGTAAGCTTTTTCATTCACTCGCCTGCAGGAGATGAGACCTTGATTAAAAGTAGGAAAATCGCAGAGACTAACGGCAGGAAAACGAAAATTATCAGGCCCTGCAGGACTAGTATATTTCCGCCTATGCCTGCTATGCCCGAGAAAAGTGACGTCAGAATCAAAAAGAATATAGCCCCGATGATTATGGCTGTCAGATAAACTTCGATGTAAAGGGTCATCTTGTGCGAGAACTGCTCCACCGACCTTCTATAGTCATCCATTTGATCCTCGGCCTTCTCCCTCAAATATCTGCTCACGTCGCCGCCTGCTATGGATGTTGACAGCACCCCCCATAGCATCTCTCTCATTTGCTTGGACGGTGAACGGTCCACCGCCCTCTTCAGCGCTGTATTGATGTCCAAACCAAAGACTTCGATGTCTGTATTCATTACCTGGATCTGCTTAGTAAGTTCTCCGTACCTGCTCTTCTCGCCGAAGATCTTGAAGACTTTGTCCAAAGGCAGCCTAGTCGCAGATATGGTTGACAAAAAAAGCGAGGCGAAGGGCAGCATCGCGTCTATCTTTTTCGACCTGTCCCCCATCACAGCCTTTGGATATTTGGTTGACAAATAAAAAATGAGGACGGACAATGCCACCGACGCTGTTATGCCGGTCAGCACGCTGATCAAGGTGCTTTTGAAAAGAAATCCGAAGATGAAAGAGAGCAACGGCACCTCGAGAAGAAGCACCAATGCAGAAGTCATCACGCCTATGCTGATGTACTCGTCAGTTGAAATCTGCATCCCGGCGCGCTTGATGTCGTCCCCCAGCTCGGGAAAAAAAATACCCAAGTTGTCGCTGAACATTCCGAAAATCCTGAATGACGTCCTTGTGTAAAATCCCACTATGCTGCACCTTGAATCGCATACAATAATTTTTCAGGGTTTGCATAATAATAGGCCAGTATCTTATGGACATCCTTGTAGTTCACAATGTTCCTTGCCTTCATCCACTCAAGTATAAGTATCCTCCTTTCAATCTCGTCCCTTATGTCCTTTTCGGCAAGGCCGCCCATGTCGGCAATCTGCTTCAAGAGGATGCTTTTGTTCAGGATATCGAACTTGTCTGTTCTTGGATTCCATTTGGATACATAGTTGACATTGGGCTTGTTCTTTTCCATATTGAAATCAATCATCTCCACAGCTTCCACCACTTTCCTTGCGAACTTGCCCCTGTACCTCAGCCTCGCCAGAAACAGGACGACGTCCAAGCTGCTTATCAGCACCGGGGGAAGCGATATAGGCGCTGTCGTAAGCCTGTCGATTAACTTTTCCATATTTTCCGCGTGTATTGTTCCAAGGCTCGGATGGCCCGTCGACATCTGTTGGAAAAGAATGTAGGCTTCCTTGCCCCTTACCTCGCCTACTATTATATAGTCGGGCCTCTGCCTCAGGCTCTCTCTCAGGAGTTCGAACATTCCTATCTCCCCGCTGCCTTCCGCACTTATCACAGTCCTTGCCACAGACGGCACCCAGTGCGAATGCGGCAGCCTTAATTCGCCTGTATCCTCGATGCTGACAATTTTCTTTTCAGGCCTGATGAAAAGCGATATCACATTCAGCAATGAAGTCTTGCCGGTTGCTGTTCCGCCGGAGACAAGAACGCTTTTTCCGTAATCGACAACGAACCATAGGTATGCAAGCAGCGTGGAATCGACTGTTCCGTAGTTCATAAGATGGGCCGGTGTCAAAGGCTCTTCTGTGAACTTTCTTATGGTAAAGTTGCTGCCTCTTCTGGCGATGTCGGTCCCGAGCGTGCCCTGGATTCTCGAACCGTCCACAAGGATACTGTTGAGCAACGGGCTTGCGACCGAAATTGATTTACCGCTCAACTGCGCCAGCCTCATCAGAAAGGAGTCCAACTCATCAGGGTCGTTGAAAACTATGTTCGTCGCTATCGATCCTATTCCAGTGTTCCTATGGAACACGAAAACTGGTATGCCGACGCCGTCGCAGCTGATGTCCTCGATGTTGGGGTCGCGCATCAGCGGCTCAAGTGCGCCAAGCCCGATAAAGTCGCGCTGTATGTAGTACTTTAATATGGTCCTCTCGCCCGGCGTAATCGCAAAGTTGAAGACCTTTATGATATCGTTGATCTGTTCGTTGAGAAACTTCTTCGCCTCAATTTTCTTGATTTTTGTAAAGTCTACGTTAAGACGCTGCTCCAGCATCTCTTTTATTCTTCCGTAAACATCGGCAATCTTGGGCGTCAGGACGGGCTCCACTAGATTGTAAAAGTACCTGCTGTTTTTATCATCCCAAGAAATCTTCGCATATGCGAAGATGGGCTCGCCTTTCGACGGATGCCTGGGAATCAAAGGATATGATATAGAGAGTGGCAGCCCCTCTTCCGCGGCTTCCAAGGAACCTATCTTGACAGCGCCTTTTTGAAAGTGCGGTATAGAGAATCCTTCTACTTCTTTCGGCTTTTCTTCCTCCTGCTGCTGCGGGGCAGCTTGCATAGATAACGGAAACGAGCCTGGACCTATTATGAATTCTGCCTCTCGCATATGTGTTTTCTTGTACCCTTCTACCAATTTTTTGAAGGCGAGAGAAGACCTTTTCATGATACCACTAAATTATTCTTGGTTTTTTCATACGTTAAATTTATGGGTTTTATCGTGGATGCCGAACCGGGCTTGTAAATAACCGAATACTTGAGATTGTGGAGGGTGGATACAACCACTTTGTTTTCCGGCTCAACTGACACAGTCAAATCTGCACCAAGCCCTATAATCGGCGAGTAATCCGCTATTCTTTTTACATTGAACTTCAGGCTTACTTGCTCGCACGACTTGCATGAAGATGTCGCCATTATTGCATTCGCGGACACCTGCTCTGCTACAAGCTCGGTCGCAGAATCCAATATATCCTGTTTTATAAAGTCAGACTGCATCCTTAGCAAGCCGGCCGCGGCCAGTGAAAAAGTTAGGCCCATGATGACGAAGATTACGAACTGCACGACAAGCGTCTGGGATTTTTTCATATAAGTAAGATTTTTATTTTCTTTGTAATTAAGGTTACACTGCCTGATGCCTGCTCCTGGCTGTCGTCAAAGATGATTTTCACCGTCCTTCCGGACGACACTGTAAGCCCTGTGGGGTCTTTAAGCAAGTCTATCTTGAAGCCTTTTGCTGTCGGGCTGAGCGGGTTGTCGTAAAGCTCGCGGAAGTAGATTTTGTAAGTTATCGAGAAGACATCACCGGATGTCGCGTTAGCGCAGACGACAGAAGAGCTGTCACGGCCGATAGTGCCGTTTGCAGGGGATGGTTTCGGGGCGCACTGGACGCCGGCGGTCAGCGAGATTGGATTGGACGTGCCTATCGCTATGTTCGACGTCTTGCTTGTGAAGGTAAACGCGATGGAATCTTCGCCTTCGTCTAATTTCCAAATCCCGTCTGCATTTACGGTGAACGTTCTTACGCCTCTGTTGTTCGCCACGTCTTCTATAATTTTCGGCAGAGAGCTCGGGTTGTCAGGGCTGAACTTTGAGAAAACCGTTTCAGTCACGGTCGTCTCCTGCCGCTTTTCTATCAGCGGCCTGCCCCAAATGTAGGCTGTGGACGTGAGGCCTACCGAAATTGCAACTATGATTATAGCTGCGATGATTGTAGTTACTCCCTTCATAAAATTAATTGCATTTTTCTTCTTATCTAACTAGCGGTCTAAATGCCGGTGGCGGTAGAGGGCGCTTTAGCTTCTTTTCTATAGAATCAAGCACTGCATTGATGTTCTCGTTTGCTTCTAGCAGCTTTTTATTCAGCTCTATCAGCTGATCCACTTTGCCGGTTACCTCCGCCGATTCTGCAGGTGTTCCCTTGTCGTCCGCAGCAGCCGCCTTTATGTAGCCTATCAACTCGTTGATGTTCTTTGCGACTTCCTCCAGTCTTGCTGGCAGTCTGGACAGCTCTATCCTCAAGGCGTCGTTGGCCCTGACCATCTCGTCGACAATTTCCTGGTTCATCCTGATTATCGAGATCAATTCCCGGAAGAATTCATGGTTGGAGTCTCCATGGCGGCTTGTGTCAAATCTTCTTTCCCATCTTTTCACTGGCGAATAAGGAAGCTCCACTTCGTCGTCTCTTCGTGGCATGGTGTCTTATTATTATTTGGAAGTGTGGGATAAAAGCTTTTTAATTAGGAATTTTTTACAAGAATTAGCCGTTACTTACATACCTATGGAATTTAGCTACTCTTCGTGGTCCATTCCAGAGGGCATTGAAGGCCCCTTCTCAAGCCTTCCAGCAGTTATTACGTCGTCGATTCTCAAAATCATTTCTGCAGCCTCTCCGGCCGACATTATTGCCTGCGTCTTGACCTTCAGCGGCTCGATGACTCCAGCTGTAAATGCGTCGCTGATTTTGCCATTGGTCAAGTCAACGCCGTAAGTTACATTCCCCTTCTCATGCGCTGCTCTTAATTCAACCAAAGTGTCAATCGGGTCCAATCCGCCGTTCTCGGCCAGGCTTCTTGGAACAACTTCTACTGCATCCGCGAACGCCTTTATCGCCAGCTGCTCCCTTCCGGAGAATTTTTCTGCAAACTTTCTCAGCCTGTTGGAGACCTCTGCTTCTGGAGAGCCCGCTCCTGCCACGATCTTGCCCTCCTCCAGCGCCGAAGCCACAGCACCGACTGCATCCTCTATGCTCCTATTAATCTCATCGACAACATGCTCTGTAGAGCCCCTGACCAAAATTGTTACCGCCTTTGGATCCTTGCACTCTTCAACAAAAGTCATCGACTCTCCTGCGACCTTTCTTTCCTCCACAACCTTTGCATAACCCAAGTCTTCAGTCGACAGGTCGTCCAAGTTTGAAATTATTCTTCCGCCAGTCGCCTTGGCCAATGCCTCCATATCCGACTTTTTCACCCTTCTGCAGGACAGTATCCCTTTCTTTGCCAAATAATGCTGGGCGACATCGTCAATCCCCTTCTGGCATAAGAGAACATTTGCTCCAGACTTGACAACTTTCTCAACCATGTCCTTGAGCATCTTCTGCTCCTGCTCTATGAAGGCCTGCATTTGATCTGGTGATGTTATCCTGATTTCCGCATCGGTCTCTGTCTCCTTTACTTCCAGTGCCACATCCAAAAGTGCTATCTTTGCCTCCTTTACTGTCTTAGGCATTGCCGGATGAACTACTTCCTTGTCGACAACAATGCCCCTTACCAGGGCAGTGTCTTCCGAGCTTCCGCCATGCTTCTTTTCCCTTTTTACGTTGTCCGAATCGACCTGGATCTTTCCGTTGTTCTTTTCGGCAACCATCTTTATCGCATCGACAACTACAGTGGCCAGATGCGCCGAAGCCTTTTCAGCGGACTTGCCGTACATCGAAGTCATTGCGATTTTCTTAAGGCTTTCAGTGTCGTCAATAGAGACGGGCTTGCCAATCTGCTCCAAAATTTTCAACGTCTCGTCCTTTGCCAGCCTGAAGCCTCTTGTGATAACTGTAGGGTGGATTTCCTGTTCAAGCAAATCCTCTGCCTTCTTTAACAGCTCGCCGGCAATAATTACCGCGGTAGTAGTTCCGTCGCCTACCTCCTCGTTCTGCGTCTTGGCAATCTCTACCATCATCTTTGCGGCAGGATGCTCGATGTCCATTTCCTCCAAAATTGTGACCCCGTCGTTCGTTATGACAATGTCTCCTATGGAATCGACAAGCATCTTGTCCATGCCCTTTGGGCCGAGAGTTGTTCTTACAGCGTCTGCAACTGCCCTTGCAGCAGCAATGTTATTTCTCTGCGCGTCCTTGCCTGTGGATCTCATAGCTCCTTCTGGAAGAATTAATATAGGCTGACCTCCCAATTGACCTATCATTGCGTTTGCCATGGTTCACCAAATAAACTAACAGATAAGATATACCTACATACACATATTTAAGTTTTACGGTTTTAGGTTCTGTTGTAGGAAAGGTTGAAAATTTAACTGTTGCAAGCCGATTGACAATCTAAAAATCATTCTTGTAATTTTAATTCGCCAAATTTGCTTTCGAAAACTGGGGTATCTATCACATAACCATCTTCACTAATTAGACCCCCTGCATCATCCCTCTTAGGAAAGTACTCAGCGACTTTAATTGTTTTTATTACATGTTCAGCATCTTGAATTTCTTCTTGTGAAACTCTAAACATGCTAACGCGGGATGGGTTGTATGGAACAGTTTTATAATAAATCATTCCATCATGTGTTAGGTAAAAGGTTAAAACTTTGGATTTAGTTTGTCTATTTACTTCTACCAATCTTCTTAATTCTCTTTCAAATTGAGACTGTGGATAACTTCTATTCAAGAGAGTCCCAGTTAATGCAGTTACTCCTATCTCAGCTATGCGATCTTGTAAAGTAGCATCAATCCAATTTTTGACTTCAATGTCACTACCAGTGACCACTTCTCGTATACCATCAGGCGTTAAAACTTTCGACCTTCTAGGATATGTTCCTATAACTCTAGCCAAACCGTAATACATACCTATAGCAATAGGGTAGTTGCCACCGTGCAGTTCAAGCAACTTCAGCAAATAAGGAAATTGTTCTGGATTAAATCTGTCCATAAGTAACTCATTTAAACATCAACTATTTAATTGTTGCTAGTTGATAGGATTTTTCTTCTTTAGTAAGTCCTTTCATCTATAATTTCGGACAGCTCTTTCGACGACTGCAACTCTGACAGTTCCTGCTCCGAGACGACAGGTATGCCCTCGACACAAGTCCTCACATATCTCTTGGAAATAAGAACTGTCTTTGACGAGAACACATTTGCCAGACCCCTCACTTCTTCAATCTCCTTTTTAATCTCTGAAGGTGTTGTTGACAAATTGGTGATAATAGAGAAACTTTCCCTTCCGATAATTTCGAAGGGCGCTGACCTGACAGTTGAATTGTCTATTCCCAGCCTTGCGAACTCCCTGCTGACAATCTTCTGGAAAACTGTTTTTGGCCTGATATAGGTAGGCTCTTCAAATTTCATCTCATATGGCAATGCCAGCTCTGTTCCCAACAGCCGCTCTAATGCATGTGCATTCTCTCTCTGCGGATTCACCCTCTTCTTTTCAATCTCGTACATCGCCTTCTTGGAAATCCCGATCTGCTTTGCAAGAACTTGCAAGGTATAGCCCAATTCCTTCCTTTTCTCCTTCAAGGTAAAAGTGTTGATTTCCTGCGTGTGCCTTCCCTTTGAAGAGTGCGAGACTACCAATTCGTCGTCTTCTAGCATTACCCTCATTAATTTGGGCGTGACGACAGGCACGTCGAACCTTGAATAGACTGTCTCATCATTCAGATGCTCCCGGTTGTTTTTGATTGAAACTATGAAAGGGTGGGCTGACAGAAAATAGGAAACAGCTTTCAAGTCCATTGCATGCGACTCTTCAAGGCTGTCTATGTTCATCAGAGTCTTTATCAGAATCAGCCTGTCCTGCCTTGCGACAATGTCGAAAGAGCCGTGAGTGACAAAAGTCTCGTAGCCGTTGTCCTGCAGGGCATTTATTACCTTGTTTATCAAGATGGTCTTATCGAACATAATTAATAAATCGATTGCACAATGATATAAATACATGGACCGGTAGCTTAGTCTGGTTGGAGCACCTGTCTTATACGACTTTGCTCCGTATATCTAAGAAAGCAGGGGGACGAGAGTTCAAATCTCTCCCGGTCCATTAAACGTCTGGGGAAATGAACTCGGATTAACTTTATTACTTCTAGTATACAGACATTGTATTTGGTGTTATCATGATGCACCCAAAAGAAGTTGTAGAATTTATAAAAAGTGAGGAATTAAGCTATTCAGAATTAGCTAGTGCTATTTATAAGAAATTTGGAGTTAGGGTAGGAAAGTCTTTAATCAGCTATTACAAAAGGAGTAGAACTAGAATTAAACAAATATATCTTGATAGATTATCGGAGTGGGAACTAGAATGGTTATTAGGTCTTTATTATGCCGACGGATGTAAATTCAAAGAAAAACACCAGTATACAATAAAATTTGGTTTGGACCATTCTAGGGACAAAGATATATCGCAAAGAGTTATAGAATTGTTACAAAAAATAGGATTAAAACCTACTATTTCTCTCTATAGAGGAAGTACTGTAATACGTGTTTATTCTAAAATTTTGCATGACGAATTTCCTCCGAAGGACGGAACTTACAGACCAAAAGAAATCTTTGCATTTTTATCTGGTTTGATAGATGGAGACGGGTCTATCAGAAAAGGTAAGACTGGAGTTATTTGGCAATATCACTATGAAGATTTGATGTCATATTTAGTGGACGAATGTAAATTAACTAAACACTATTCAGTTCGTGTAAGATGGGGAAAATTAAGTAAAGGTATCTTCTATTATGTACCATTATCTGTTTGTAAAATTTTAAAAGATAAGAATTACTGCATTAAACTGCTCAGACATGTTAATTAAGCCATATTCCAACCATTTATAAAAGTTGGTTTCCACTTTAGGTTTAGGGATCGGCCATGCCTATTGGAAAGTACGTCAACAAGGATAACATACTGGAAATGTTAGCAATTATTGGAGTGCTTTCTCTGGGGATGTTTTTTGCGGTCGCGTCAAGTTTGTCTGGAAGATTGCGTGACGCACCAACTAGACACTCGCAACCTCAAATAACTGCGCAGGCGTCTCCAACTACTTCTGCAACCCAACAAATCACAATAAGCCCCACAATAAGCCCGGCAGACGAACGCGAATTAAATGACATTAAAAGGTTCCTTCAAGAACCTGAGAATGCCCTCTATAAGTGGGCCCGGTGTGTGAATTACCAGCCGGGCAGGGCAACATTTGTAACAGGCGGTTATGAAGGCAAAACTGTCTTCAGTGTTACATCGGCAAATGGCACAATGAAAATAAAAAGTCTGGCGGAATTTGGAGGCGGTGTATATGGTGAGCCTTACTATCATCTGCCATCTTATGTTGTGCGTGCAAACGACGATAATTATCTGGATCTAGTCATACAAAGGGTTGAACTTAGGGGGAACGAACCTCCTTATACAGAACTGCTCTTTGTTGACGGGTACGATGGTAAAATACTGTTTACAAGACCTGGGGAAACTGCTTTCAAATATTTTACTAGGGGCAACATTCCTGATTTTAGCAGGTTTGGCATACGGAATGGTAATGAATGCTGACCGGCTTACTCTAATCTCAACGCATCATAAAGCCATTGCCCCAAGAAGCCCAGAACTATCGGCACTAGCAGCGACACGGCTAATCTCACCAGGACGAACTTCCAGCCTAAGAAAGGAACTTCCCATGCCAAAACTCTATGCACGCCTAGGAGGGACCATGACGTCAGATATGATATTATGGCGCCAACACCTGCTCCAGACTGCGTGAACGCCACCAAAATAGGGAATGTCAGGAAAGGCCCGCCTGGCGTCACAGCACCGAGCCCAGCGCCTATGGTTAACCCCTTCCAGCCCGACTCCCTGCCTATCCAAGACACAATCTGCTCTTTGGGCAGGATGAGTATCAGCATGCTTGAGATGAAAAATGCCGCTATTATCAGGTACATGAAACCTTCGCTTGGGTGGAATAATTGATAAATAGTTGCATTGAAAGCAGTTTTTACGTTTTTGGGATTGGTCAAGTACACCAAGGAATAAATGACTATAGCTGCTACGACAAAACCAACCATCACCCAGTTCATAGATATTCATACAAGTGCGCGCTTTAAATAACTGTTCGTTCACTTTAAGATTATGGTTGATTGGAATATAGTCAGAAGACTTTTCGGGACGGAAGAGCTAACATACACGGGAGAAGTAATCAACCGTAGTGATACACTACTTCCTATTCCAGACTTGGGTGGACCAGAGTTTAGAGGTTTTAATCTAGCAGCCACTCCCACCTATTCCGGCTATAGTTATAAAATAATAGGAGAAGACGGAAGAGTTATAGAAGTGTATAATGCAAGGTATTTTCCTTATCCAATTGGTGCTAAAGTTAAGATTAGAGAAAGGACGGAAAGATTCTTAGGAATTCCTTCAGTAACAGCTTATATAGAATAATTTCAGTTTTTCTTCAAAGTAAGCTTCATCATATCATGTGCAATTGTCGTATGAGGAAATATTTTTTTTGCCTTCTCCTCCATCTCCTTGATGTCCTCCTTGTTATATCTCCTGCTGATGTGGGTTAGTATAAGCTTTTTCACGTTAGCCTCTTCCGCAATCTTCGCAGCCTCGCCAACATCTGCATGGTATTTGCCCTTTGACTCGTCAAGCTCGAGAAAAGTGCCGTCATGGATAAGCATGTCCGCATTCTCAGAAATTTTTACTGTATTTTCATTCGGCTTTGTGTCGCCTGTATAAACAACCTTCAAGCCTTCCTTCTTGTTTGAGACGTCCTCTATCTTTATTTTCTTCCCCTTGTACTCTGCCTCGTTATGTTTTTTCAATTTCTTCAGCCAAACACCGCGCTTCAGACCGTGTTCTTTCAACTTTCCCAAGTCAATGTTCCATGTGTCCTTTTCCTTGAAGCAATAAGCGGCGCTGGGAACTGTATGCAGCATTGGCACTGAACAAACTTCAAAGTTCTCCTCATCTAATATAGTCGTTATCTCATCGCCTTCGAACGGCACGTTAACTGCCTCTATCGGGAACCTCAAACCAAAGTATCCCAAGTCAATTATGTCTGCTACGAATCTCTCCGCCTCCGGCCCGTATATCTTCAATTCTTTCCTCCTCTTTTCCATGTTCATCGTCTGGATTAAAGGAATCAGCCCTGCAAAGTGGTCGGCATGCCAGTGGGAAATGAATATGTTGTCAATGTCCATGAAGTTTATCCCTGCCAGCATCAGCTGCTTCTGTGTCCCTTCGCCGCAGTCGAACAGCAATGTCGATTTGGTATCAGTATAGTGCTCGAAAATTATGGCTGAATGGTTCCTGTCTCTTGTAGGTATTCCCGACACAGTGCCGAGGAAAGTTATCTCCAGCATAATATGAATTTATTCTTAACGGTTTAATATTCAATATGCCTTACAGGCTGTCCGAACTAAGAAATACGTGGTTATTTAAAGCCTGCGGGAAATGCCGCGGCGACATGTATCTTGAATCCGAGAGATATGAATATGGATTTTACTTGGATTGTCTGCAGTGTGGCACGAATTACGATATCGACTCAATGGAAGGCAGAAGACTTATGGACACTGTATTGAGGGGAAGAAATGGAAACAGACGAAATGGTTATAAAGCAGGCTTGTCCTTTTTGAAATAATTCCGAAGAAAAATTCCGAATTCCTTGTTTTTGCTTGCCAATTTTACAAGCTTTTCCCCATCGGATACGATTTCAAACCGTTTGGCCAGCTGAGCGGCGATGTAATTCGGTACGCCCTTCGCTTTCAAAATATCTTCTTTGTTCTTTAGACTATCCGAGACTTTCTCATGGGCAGTAACGAACCTCCTTCTTATCTCAACAACCCATTTATCATCCTCAACAAAAGGTCCTGCTAAAGGTTGATTGTATTTTTCCAAAAATCTTGATGCATCTTTAATATCAAAGACGCTCGGCCCAATTCTTTTTTGAATAGGAGGTAATTTCGAAATCTCCATTTCCAACAAAGCAATTGCCACATCCTTTTCGTCGGTATAACAATCGCTTCTTAAAACTTTAAACTCGTATTTGGTTTCTTCCAGAATATTCGAAAGTCTTTCAGTGAACCTTCTTAATTGAGGCCAAAGAATGTCCGGGACCACTTTCGGCGGCTTGAACTTTACGACAATTAATTCCGTCTTCCTTCCTGCCAGTATCCTTTCAAGCTCCCTGCCAGTTAATGGCTTGGTCTTGCTTTCGAAGAAGTAATTGGCATTAGGCTTTGCTATAAAACTCTTGGCCAACTTTTTGAATTTCAGAAAATTCTCCACAGACAAAGCGGAGGCTGTATTCCTGTTCTTGTCGGTCGGGTCAATTAAAATCAGCGGGTTACCCTTGAAACTTCTGATGAGCTGTTGGTAATCCTCTTTCTTGTAGCTGTTTTCCAAGTCAATGATCGTGCCGGGCTGCCATGCTGAAGTCGCCTTTATAACATTGGAGAATCCGCCGTATTTAATTACGAGCAATTCGGAGACATAGCCGGAGAATCCCTGAGTCTTTGCATCTGCCCCATATATCCTGTTAGCCGAAAGTAACTGCTTCAACAATCTCACGTCGTCGGCCAGCTTCAACGGCAGGTTCTTCTCTATGTATCTCACATGGAAAGGCGTCCTGTCGACTGCCGATTTTATCTTTTCCGCAGACTCGACCTCATAGCAGGGCACTATGTCTATGCTTATTCCTTGGACGATGCCCGACGTATAAGGATGTTGCGCGTATTCTACGAAAAACTTTCCCTTCAACCTCTTTACCACTTCCTTGCCTACGGCCAGACCGTAATCCTCCAGCTTGTCTTCTGGCAGGTCAGGAGGGAATAAAACGAATACATCGAATTCTCTTTTCCCTGGAAGCCATGTGCCCCGAGTTAGACTGCCGGCCAGAATAGCCTTGGCGTGGTATTTTTTGGATACTTCATTCGCCAGCTCCACAGCTCTTTTAGCCAGTTCTGTCAGACTTTTTTCGTCAGATGCCTTGGGCCTGATTTTCTTCAGGACAATCTGCAGGACTTTCTCCATAAACTATTATTGTAGCGTTTGATTAAGTTTTAGACATGTAACTTCCCGATTAATAAATTTCGCTACCTTTAAATAGTGAAAACCGAAAAGCTTATATACCAGTAACTACTATATAGTGACATGTCAAACGGCTTTAGAGGCAAGATTGGAAACGGCCTAATCGAAGGCCATAACGAGTTCTTGAAAGACCAGTTGGTCGATGCCCAGCAATCATTGTTTTTTGCTAGAAGCGTCAAGGAGATGCAGTTCCTCCAAAACAGAATTAATTATTTAAAGCAAAGACTAAATGAAGTTAAACTAGGCAGTAACAGGAGAAAGAGACGGTAGTGATATAACAGGTGGGTAAATGAAATTTGAAGGAAAACGAAATTTACGCCAATTCTTTGCAAGTTTGGCAATGTATGGAAACCGTAAATTTTTTGGCATACCTCCAGAGGAAATTGCCGCTTTATCAAGAGCGTATGGAGAATCTGGAGAAGAGCCTTTAGTAGAGCCTGATAGTGTATTAGGAAACGGGGAAAGAAGAAACCAAGTTAGAGAAGCTTTACAAAACGGAATTGTCTTAGATGGCTTGTATACTTATCAAAAAAGGAGGCTTAGAATACCTGGTGAATATACGCTTGGAGATGCTCTAGATTATGCTAGAGAGAACTGGGATAGATTTCATGTTAGAAGACATCTTACTGCTCTAGGCTTTCTTGCATTAGTAGGAGGTATTGCAATTACATCACAAATGAACAGCTCTGCAGAATATCCTGTACAACCTTCTGGACAACAGTCCCCTGTAATTCGAGAAAAGCGACAAGAATCAAATCGCCCGCAATACGGAGAAGTAATTGGAATTTTACCTTCTGAAATAAAAGTAGTTCCTGGATTTAATTTGTGGGGATACTGTTCAGAATGGCAAAAAGGACTTGATCCAGTTCTGAATCCTGTTTCGAACTGTGTGGACTATTCTGTCGCGGCTAATTCTGGCAGGTATGATGCCCTTGGAAGACCGCTTGTAGCAGATGAAGGTAATATGGTAAGAAAAGAATTTGCAGATCGTGTCCCTGCACAAATTAAGGTATTGCCTATTGGTGTTCAGTGATTAGTTACATTCTAATCATTGTTTTAATAACTAAGTAGCCCCGATCGGATTCGAACCGATGTCCCGAGATCCAGAGTCTCGTATCCTTGACCACTAGACGACGGGGCTTTAATTGCTAATATTTCATAAACTTATAAAAACTAATTACTTTTGATGCTTTATGCGTATTTTGCAGTCTCATGCTGACTTTATCGAATACGAGCCGACTAAAAGGGAGATAAAGCAGGCTGAGGAAGTAACCAAAAAAAAATACAGGCTCAAAGACGTTGTTGTGCTCTTTGTTTCAGTTGAGGACAGTGACGACGAATCTGTCGGGAAGAAGGCTATAGATGATGTGAAGAATTTTCTCGGCAAGGTGAAGTGCAAGAAGATTTTGATATATCCTTTCGCGCATTTGAGCAGGGATTTGGCAAATCCGAATCAAGTTGCACATCAAAGTCAAGGGACATCCTCTGGCAGAGACAGCAAAAATTTATTCGAAGAAAGAGGAGAAATTTGGGAAGGTTAAGCACGAGGAGAACTTGAGCGAACACGCAATGATGGCGAGGATAAAGAGAAGTGACTTTGCGGGCCTGCCGGAAACAGACCACAGAATCATCGGTGAAAAACTCGACCTGTTCAGCTTCCAAGAGCCGTCGCCCGGGATGGTGTACTGGCACGACAAGGGGCTGAAACTAAGGAACATCCTGATTGACTTTATACGAAATGAGCTGTCCAAAAGGAATTACATAGAAATATCTGCTCCTGCGCTTGCAAATACTGTATTGTGGCGGGTAAGCGGCCACTGGGACCACTACAAGGACAATATGTTCATCACCAAGCTTGGAAATGAAGAGTTTGGCTTGAAGCCCATGAATTGTCCGTCCACTTTCCTTTTCTACAAATCCAAGAAATGGAGCTATAAAGACTTTCCATTAAGGATATCCGATTTTGATGTCTTGTACAGGAACGAGCTGAGCGGCGTCGCAAGCGGTTTGTTCAGGGTTAAATCATTAACGCAAGATGACGCACATATTTTTGTCACGGAAGACCAGATAGAAGGTGAAATGCACGAACAGATAGAATTGATGAAAAAGTTCTATGGCATTTTCGATCTGAAGTATACCGTAAAGATTTCAACGATGCCAGAGGAGCATATGGGAACGAAGGAGCAGTGGGATAAAGCTGTTGACATTCTTGTCAAGGTTGCGAAAAAGAACGGCATAAAGGCTGAGATAAAGGAAAAGGAGGGTGCATTCTACGGACCGAAGATTGATGTGGACATAAAGGACTCGATGGGAAGGGAATGGCAGTGCGCAACCATACAGCTGGACTTCCAGATGCCGGGTAGATTCCAATTAACTTACACGGGCGAGGATGGCAAAGAGCACACTCCGATTGTAATCCATCGTGTCATATACGGCTCACTTGAGAGGTTCATCGGAATTTTGATTGAGCACTATCAAGGCAAGTTCCCTGTCTGGCTCGCGCCAGTGCAAGTTGCAGTCTTGTCGCTGTCCGAGCAGAATGAAAATTATGCGCGCTCGGTCGAGAAAGAACTTTTGGAAAGTGGTATAAGAGTTGTCGGTGATTATGAATCTAACACAATCGGATACAAGATAAGAAATGTACAATTGCAAAAGATTCCGTACTCTCTCGTTATAGGCAAGAAAGAGGAAGAGAGTAAAACAATTTCCGTCAGGTCAAATTACGATGGTGGGGAAAAGCAAGGCGTTAGGTTGGGAGATTTTGTAAAGCAGGTTCAAGACGAGATAAGAAAAGTCTATTAGCTTATTTTATTGGCTAAATTCCTAGAATGTCTCTAAACCTGTATATACCAGAGGTATTTTGTTCGTACAACCATAAAATTGCAGTTTTAGCGCCACCGACAAAAACGACGGGTTCAAAAACTTGATGAGAAATTACTAGTTCTTCTCTATTTCCACCAAAGACTACTTCATGTCTCCCGGGATTATCGCCTGCTCTTTGATATGATAGACCTACTTCTTCTAGTCTTCTCAAATGATCTTTAGTAGGTTCTCTATATGTTTCAGTTGCTTCTTCTCTTACTCTCCGAATGGCGTTAAATAAAATATTTAATTCAGTTCCACTAGGACCGTCTCTTTTTCTGTTGTGATGTCTTTCTCCAACTTCTACATCATAACCTTGAAGTGATTTAGTAGCTTGTTCTACCAAATATGCCATTACATTTACTCCAAGAGAAAAATTAGAATCCCAAAAACAAGGAATCCCAGATTCTTCTAGTACATTTCTCAAATATTGTTGCTCTTCTGTAGCAAATCCTGTCGTTCCTATAATTGGTTTGATTCTTTTTTTAACTACAGTTGGTATATTTTGCATCGCACCTCCAGGTCTAGAAAAATCTAACCACATATCAACAGTTGGTAAATCGCCACTTAACAATACCTCTGGTGGATAAATTGGAAATTGACCTGAATTTCTAGTTGGAGGATTTCTTGTGACCCCATAAACAATCTCTATATCCGGATCGGAAGCAAAATAACTTTCAGCTATCTTTCCCATCCTTCCATATCCACCTAAAGCAACTTTTATAGTCATTCTATCACACCACTTCTTTATATTCCATCAACCTATCTGCTACTGAAGGTTGGGGATGATAAAATTCGGTTATAGGACCAAAGTAGTCTTCATGTTCAACAAATAATCTATGCAAAGCTACTCCAACTTTTCTTTGAACTTCTTTCGGAGGTACAATCATTGGTGACCTTACCATCGGAGAATTTGTCAAACCAAGAGTATAAGCTACAAATTGCGCTGGTTGTGGATTCCTGAAATTATCATCTTCTACATAAATATTTTCACTTCCTACTGGAAAATAATAACCAGTCCTTACTCCAACAAGACCATTAAGTTCTTTTAATGAATTATCTATCTTTTCTGCGGCTTTGTAATCATGCCTCAAAATTGCTTCTACCATTTTTGCGTAAACATGTGGAAATACATTAGCCCAAACTGAAATAACGCCATTCGCACGTATTTCTGGGTCTGTCATCATTGCACAAGTCACAGGATCATCACCTGACCAAATTCCGAAAAGAGAAAGACCTCTCATATTCGCTTCACGCCTTATTGCTCTCCATAAACTTCTTTCTTCATTGTAAAGCTTGTGACCAGCTACTCTACCACCTGTCGAATCCTTTGTTCCCCATATATTTTTCCTTGCCTTTGCAAGAGCTGCCATTGTTTCAGGTAGTATAAGCGGGTGTCCTCTTCCTGGAATGTTGTAAATTATCACACCCTTTTCAGAGGCTGCATCTGCTACGCCCAGAAAATAATTGGCAAATCCTTCTTGTGTTGGCATGTTGTAATAACCAGTGACGTGAAGAGTTGCATCTGCACCTTCTTCAGTAGCCTTTTTTGTCGATTCGACTGCTTCTATTAGATTATTAGAGCCAGCGCCGATAATTACTGATGTTTTACTATTTGCTCTGTCTCTAGCTGCAATAACTGTTTTATTTATTTCTTCATGTTCTTCCCAAGAAATAGTTGGGCTTTGTCCTGTCGTTCCACATGGTACTATTCCATGCACACCATTTGCAATTAGAAATTCTACATGTCTATCGATACTATCATAGTCAATTTTTCCATTGTCAAACATGTGCGTAAGTAAAGCAGGTATTACACCTTTGGGTCTTGTTGTCATTATCCATTACCTCATATTTAATCTATTTAAGTTTTCAAACAGATTCAAAAGATTTAAAAACGTCAGCCGATGCCTCATTCGTCTTCTATGTGCCATGATACCTCATCCCCATTTGCCATCCATATGTCGCAAGTGGTTCTCCTTCATCATTTAATCCTCGTCTATGTTCGACAGTCACTGTACCGCCTTGTAAATACGCGATCAGGTGTCCTGTAATCCTGTCACCTGCTTTTAGAGCGTAGTGGTATGTCTGTCGTGGACCTATTCTCAGGTTATTTTCTATCATTTCGGGTGTAGCTGCATCATGTGTGTCAACTACACCCATTAAACTGAGAGCATGTCTCAGCCCTTCTCTACCGTTTTCAGTTTGTGTTTGCATTTTAATCACCTCTGTACCATTAGCTTTATATATATAATAACTTAACGTTATTATTATAACAAAATGTTGGAGAAATGTTATGGTCACAATAAGTCATTTAGTGAAAAAATACGTTAATGACATGCCATTCGCATACGAAGCAATGAAAAAGAAGTTAATCAATTATGGCTCACTTGCAGAACTATTAAAGCCTAGGATAGAAGAAGAACTAGACAAACAAGTAAAGACATCCGCAGTGATGATGGCACTTCGTCGATATGCAGATGAAATGACCAAAAAATATGATAGTAAAGATATGCAGAAAGTGTTTGAACATGATACAGAGCTTACTATGAAATCGGGGCTATGTGATATAACTGTTCATAAATCACCATCGCTTTTTGGAAAGTTAAAGTCCATATACAATTTAATTGACTATGAGAAAGGTGATATTTTGAATATTGTGCATGGCCATATTAATGTCTCGATAATTTCTAATGAAAAACATAAGAAAAAGTTGCTTGAATTGCTTAAAGATGAAAAGATAACACACATAGAAGAAAATCTTAACCAATTGTCTTTAAAATTTTCTGAGGACTTTCTTTACACACCTGGTATTCTTTACCAAATGACAAAAGAACTTTTATGGAAAAATGTAAACTTGATTGAAATTGTTTCTTCATTGACAGAATTAAATTTTTTGGTTAAAAGGAAAGATGCTGCAAGAGGATATGAAGCACTAGAAAATCTTTTAATGAGAAGTTCTGAAACATAAAATTTTAAATAGAGAAATTATTTAAACCCGTTTGGAGTTTTCCCAAATCATCTTGAATAAAGGATCCATCAAGTTGCCTGCGGCATGCTCGCTCCTGCTCCAGAAAGCCATGTGCTGTGTGTCGTGAACTTTATGGTCTGTTAATGAGAAAACTAATTCCTTACCGTCCACAACTGTGAATCTTCCGGCAATCGGCATATCCTTGGCATTCAACGTGCGGACTTCGGCAACGCTGGTCAGACTCTTGATAGCATCCGCCACCTTTTCTGCACCGCTTGCAGCAATCTGCACTCTAACTCCCCTTTCAGAAGCCTTTTTCAACTCATTCATATGGTTTTCATAAAGGTCGTTCAAGCCCTCGGCAGTGGTGACAATATTGATTTTCTTGTTCGCAGTCTTTATCATGCTGCCAATCTGCTGCATAACTGAATATTTTCCTTTCAGCGCCCCGGTTATTTCCTCTGGTGAGACAATGTTAAGTCCTTTGCTGTGAATCTCGCTCAATTCCTTTATCACCGGCGATGCCTTCAAATCGTCCATCCTATCCAAAGTCGACCGCATGTTTTCCTCGAGTTTCTTCTTCGCCCTTTCCAGCGCTTCCTTCGGTTGAATCGCCACGTACCTCAAAGGCTTTGACGGCTGTGCAATAACAAATCCCTTTTCTGCCAGGCTCTGCAAGATATCGTAACTTCTCGACCTTGGGACATTGGCAATCTCTGACAATTCGCCGGCAGTGGATGTTCCTCTGGCTAGCAAAGCCACCCACAATTTCCTCTCGTACAGGTTCAAGCCGATGCCCTTCAGGGCGTCCATCGTTTTGTTAGATGCTAAAGCCATTTTACCACGATTAAATTGATTTTAAATTTAAAGCTTATAAGCATTCTTGTCACTGGGTAATAATTACTCGGATAGAAAGATATTAAAGCTTATCCTGCCCTTCCTTGGGATTTGAAAAGTGCTATGACTCTATCCAAAGAATCTGGCTCGGATTTATCGATCTGTCTAAATCTAATAAATCTAGGGAACCTAAGTGCAAATCCTGAACTGTAATTTGGTGACTTTTGTATCTCCTGATAGCCTACTTCCATAATTATTTTTGGTTTAACCCAGACTGTTCTACCTTCTTCTCTTATTATTAAGGGCTTTAGCATCTGTGTAGTCTGTTTATACTCCCCCTCACTTAACCCCGTACTGATCATCCCACATTCCAAAAGTTTTCCTGTACCCTCGTCTCTACATGCCAGCATGTAACTTGTTAACCATCTAGCTCTTGTGCCTTCGCCCCATGTCGCACCGATAACAACAAGATCAAGATTCTCCATTGTTGGTTTTATTTTATACATCGTTCCGACGTGTCTACCAAAGACATAAGGGGTATCTGGAACTTTCAACATAATCCCCTCCTGTCTGTTCTTTAGCGCCTCCTCGTAGAACTTTTCCAGCTTCTTCAAGTCTTTGGTATAGATGTTTTTGGCGGCTTGAAACTTTCCTTCAATCGGCTTCACTATCTTCATCAATTCCTTCCTTCGTTCTTTCAAAGGTTCGTTAAACAACGACTTGCCATCAACATACATTACATCAAAAAGGTTTACCTGTACTGGTATCTCCTTCGCCATCCTCTCAATATCGTACTTCCTGTGCACCCTCTGGCCGAGTGTTTGAAATGGCAGAGGATATCCAGTCTTAGGGTCAATCCCTAATGCCTCGCCTTCAACAATGCACTCGTCAGCCTTCAAGCACTTGCGGACAAGCTCAACTATGTCAGGGAACTGTCTTGTCACGTCCTCCTGCCTCCTTGTGAAGAGCCATATATGATTGCCTTTCTTTTGAATCACGACTCTCATGCCGTCATATTTGTACTCCGCAAAAACCTCTCCGAACTCTTCGACCACATCCTCTATCTTTTCTGCGGCGACGCCCAGCATCACCTGCAGCGGCTTCCCAAGTTGGACACCAATCTTTTCCAAGCCTTTAATGCCCTTTTCCTTTGCTATCTTTGCGACCTCCCCGGGGTCATTAATCATGCTCCAAGCGTTCTCAACAGCTGCTGCAGACTTTTCTTTCTCTTCCTTGGTGGAATGCTCCAGGAACGAATTGACGATAGCGTCGCGAATTATTCCTTCGGCAACGCCTACACGCAAATCACCGAGTATCGTCCTTACAATGTACCTTGCCTCGTTCGGCTTTGCGGACACAATCAATTCTGCTATCAGGCTTAATTTTCTTTCTTGCGATCCGCTGCCTGTTATGGTTGCCAGCTTTTTCATGTTTTCAAAAACATGATCCAGAGTCAATTTCCTTCTCAGAAGTGTGGATTGTTTCTTTGACTTTATGCATTCCTCAGCCGTCAGCCCAAGGTCGCCTGTTTTCTTGAACTTCTCCTCGACACGGGAAGTGTTCAGTCCTGTAGCTTTGGAAATTGCCTTGATCATCGTCTGAGACGCTATTCCCAGCTCCTGCTCCGAATATCCTGGAAAAGCCCTGCCTTGTACAAGGAGAACGACTTTGTGCAATTCGCTGGTCGGCACATTCTTTAGAAATTCCGCAAGTATGTCCGCCTTCGCGAGCTTGGACGGCACAGACTCGAGCTTCTCATAAACTTCTGCAAGAACGGAATAGTCCATAAATAGATTTAAATTGGCATTAATTTAATTTTAAAGGAGAGTATGTACTTCAACTACACCTTCAATTGGACCAGCTTCTGCCTGAGATGCTTGAGGAGTCTTGGCTTGAGGAAAAATCTAGTTCGAAGAACCATTGTTTCGCCGGATGACGATGCCAAGTCCGAACAGCTGCATGTCTGCATAAGTTGCGGCTTTACACGCAAACTATAAAGATTTTAAACAACAAATTAATCTAGTGGATAAATGGACTTTTTCGATGCTATAACAAAACGTGCAACAGTCAAGAGATATGAGAAGAAGGATGTTGACGACAAGCTTATCGGCGTCATTCTCTACACGGCCAACTATGCGGAATCTGCAGGAAACCTGCAGGCTTGGGAATTCATTGTTGTCAAGGACGATGAAGACGCCAGGAGCCAGCTGTACAATGCCTCTCTAAAATCGGACGCGGTTAAAAGCGCGCCTGTGAACATAATCGTATGCGCTGACACGAAGAAATTGAGCCTGAAGTACCAGGAAAGGGGGGAGAATGTTTACGCTGTCCAAGACACTGCAAGCGTAGCAACTATAATGGTTTTGACAGCCCAGATGTTAGGCCTCGGCGCCAACTGGATAAGAGCTTTGGACGAGGACAAGGTGAAGCAGATTTTCGGAATCCCGGCTGACATAAGGCCGGTTGGAATTGTCACTGTGGGCTACCCTGCAGAAAAGTCGGAGATAATCAGGAGACAGCCTATCGAGAACTTAACCTGGTACAACTTTTACAGGAAGAAGTACAACAAGGCCTACTACTTCCAGACAGGCCCTAAAGAGGAAGTCTTCAAGCCAATTGTCAACCAGCTGATAGACAAGTTGAAGAAAAAGAAATAGACAGGTTAAGTTTAAGCCAGAAGGAATTTAAATAGTATTAGTGGTCCCTTTGAGAAAAGCCGTGCTTCTCAGTTTTATTGCAGTTCTGCTCAGCGTAACTGCTGCCGCATTTGCCGCAGGCGTATCAGTCCAAATCCCAAAAACAAATCCCACTCTCTTCACAGGCGAAACTTCAAGCGTGGATGTTGTAATTGTTAATTCACGGTCTAACGCTGACACTTTCACCTTGACCATATTCAATCCTGTTCCAACGCAAATCGGGGTTTCAGCGGAGAAATTCCTGATAGATGTAGGGCCGAATGAGCAGGAAACTGTTAGAATCGACTTTACTCCTGATTTCCTCGCCGATCCGCAGACAGTGGAATACTCGATTACCGTCATGTCAACAAGCGACAATTCTGTCACCGACACGAAGAGCATTTTCGCAACCGTGCAAAGGAAAACCCCTGTTTTCATCAGCGAACTGTCATTGGAAAAGTATGCATTGAATCCAGGAGAAAAGGTTAGGATAATATCGCAAGTTTACAACGCTGACGATTTTCTCTCGGACAAGTATTTCCTCAAGCTGACAATCAGGAGAGGCGCTGACATTGTGCAGACTTTCACTGAGACTATAGAAAGCATAGGAACCAAGTCTTCCCTAAGAATCGCCGAGAGTTTTGATTTGGATAATTATGCGCCGCCGGGCGGCTATGTCGTGGAGGCCGAATTAAGGGATGCTAACAACCAGCTCAAGTATGCCAAGTCGTTGAATTTCAACGTAAATACTGTAACGCAGCTTCCAACGGAATATGTATCAAAACAAACTTCCTACAACGTGGTTGCAACTACGACAACGATTACAATAATTAATCGGGGCAATGTTGACTTGCCGCCTTTCACGTTGACAGAATCTGTTCCCAAGATGGCGACGGTTCTTTTCTCGCCCGATGTAGAGCCGGGCGAACAGTCTGCCGGCAATAGAATAGTGTATTCGTGGTCAGTTCCCACACTGGCGCCAGGGGCTCAGTATACGATTAAATACAGCTTTGAGATATGGAGGCTTTGGGTTGCTGCCGCGATAGTGTTCGGGGCTGTTTATGCCGGATACAAGTTCTTTGCAACGCCGGGCGTTCACAAGGGCACCAGCCACAGGGGAGAAATTAGAAGGGGTAAGGAGATTGTGGTTTTGGTGGAGGCGAGGAACAGGGCGTTCCACGAGATCAAGGACGTGGAAGTGATTGACGTAGTGCCGCAGCTTGTGAGAATTGTTGAGCAGTTTGACACGTTGAGGCCGAAGATAACGAAAGTTCCTGGGGGCATGGAGTTGAGGTGGAGGATAGACACCATGAAGGCAAGGGAGGACCGCGTGCTGACGTACAGGATAAAGCCGGTTGTTGATGTTGTTGGGAATCTGACTTTGCCGCAGGCGACAATGGTTTATGCCGACAGAAGGAAGATCAGGAGAAGTTCTGTCTCGAAAGAGGCTTTGGTGAAGGCGAATTAGATTTATTAAGATGAAGAACTTGTAAATAAATACGGAGTATCACATTCCCGAAGTAGCTCAATGGTGGAGCGCGCCGCTGTAGCCTAGTACTATTGTGCTAGTGATCAGCACTCTACCGGATACGGTGAGGTTGAGAGTTCAAATCTCTCCTTCGGGACATTTTTCATAACCTATAGGTTCTGCCAATGGATCTGTATCATAGTCGTATAATCGACTGTGTTTACCTTCCAACGCCGACAAAACCCTGATTTCACCTGCATAAGTAGAATCTATTAATGTTTTTGGCATATAGTAAAATGTATGAATTCTACATTTACACCGATTGAGGAAATTGAAGAAGCTGCCAATCAACCACTACCGGCTACAACCAATCATCCTGCAAAACATCCAGTAAGAAATTACGAAGCGCATAGTCAAAGGCTAGAGCACATAATGAATAGACTTGCCGAAATACCAGGAGATGCTTGGAGAAGCCACCCGCTAAGAGGATTCGCGGATTATAGAGAACACTCCCAGATGCTTGATTTTGTTACTGGCCACCGTATATATAGTTATTTCACAGTAAGACTCCCGCAGATAGGAATGGTGTATAGTGTTACAACTATTGGCAACAGGCATAGTGGTCTAAACTATGCTTCAGGAACGCTAGTAGCTGATTTGTGGGATGCAGACCGTTGTTTTGTTAATCCAAATACCAGTGTATCAGAAAGGCGCCTACGGTTCCTTGAAAAACTACCTAGCTATGTCATGAATAAAATGGCTCACACCCCTATGCTTTAATGAAATATGACAAAACATTTATTCGTTATACTACATGTTTAAAAACATTGAATACCTCATAAAGTTATTGAAGGACCAGAGCGGAGAGGTTCCACCCGTTCCCATATACTCTAAAAGTAGGGAAATCCGAACACGGAAGTTAAACTCTCCAGCGTGGTGCTTTGTACTGTGGCTTGACCACGGGAACTGCACTGCGTCCTTCTACCTCTTATCTCAAATTTATAAACAACCACATTCTATTATTCAACAAGCCCGAATCGTCTAGACAGGTTAAACCTGGGAGAATGGCCTAGGATGCAGAGTTGTCGCATAACCCTGTCACGGCTGTGATCATTAAACTATGACAGCAAACGCGGGTTCAAATCCCGCTTCGGGCGCTTTACAGTAACCGAAACATTTAAGAACTTTGAAATAATATTTAGGATATCAAATCGGCCTCGTGGGGATAATTATTGCTTGGGTACAAACACACCACTCTACACTTGAGAATGCACATCGTCTGTTCTCCCGGTTCGATTTCTTTGAGGTGTTAAAATAAAGGAGATGGACATAACCAAGAATGAGTTGGTGCCGAAGCATGTCTTGCTTAATGACAATGAGAAAAAGGAACTTTTGGAAAAATACAGAATAACGCTCAGGCAGCTACCGAGAATTTCGTCCAACGACCCAGTCATCCAGAATCTCGGCGGGAAACTCGGCGATGTTGTGAAGATAGGCAGAAAATCTGCCGTTGCCGGAGAGACTGTCTACTATAGGGTCGTGATAAAGGGTTGATTTTATGAAAGATTTCTTCGTCCCGCTGTTAAAAAGCCAAATACGTGAAAGGGGATTTTCGAAATTCCAGATCGAGTCCTACAACGATTTCATCATGAGAAGGATAGGAAAAGTCCTGAGTGAGATCGGCGTTATCAAGCCAGATGTCCCGGACGTTGGAGACATAAAGCTGAAGCTGGGCGATTTCAAGATAGGAGAGCCGACTGTCAAGGAGGCGGACGGCAGCGTCAGAGCAATCATGCCGTCAGAGGCGAGGACCAGAAATCTCACTTATGCCGCACCGATGTATGTCGAGATAACGCCTGTGATAAACAAGCAGGAGGGTGAGCCTGTGATTGTCAACTTCGGAGACATGCCTGTGATGCTCAAGTCGAAGATATGTCCATTGTCGCAAATGCCGCGTGAGGGGTTGATTGAAGCTGGCGAAGATCCGGATGATCCCGGCGGGTATTTCATCGTAAACGGGACCGAAAGAATTCTTGTTCTTGTAGAGGAGATCGCATCGAACAGGATAATAGTATCCAAACTAGGCTCAACCAACATTGCAGAAATAGCAAGGATCCATTCCGAAAAGGACGGTTACGTGCAGAGGCACCTGATTGAAAGGAGGGTTGACGGGCTGCTGACAATAAGTTTCGCGAATGTTACAAAACTTCCTTTAGGCATCTTGATAAAGGCGTTGGGCTTGGATAATGACAGGAATATTGTGAATGCTGTGTCGTCAGACGAGGATGTGCAGGAGGAATTCTACATCAATCTTTACGAGAACCAGGCAGTCAACAAGGACGATGCCATGGACGAAATCGGGAAGCACTTGAAAATACCGCAGTTGGAGTACAGAATACAGCGTGCCGTGAAGATAATCGACCGCTACTTGCTTCCGCATCTTGGACAGGAGCCGCCTGACAGAATGGCCAAGGCACTGTTCCTTGCAAAGGCGATTGAGAAGATCATAAAGCTGCATTTGAACAAGATCGACGAGGACGACTTGGATCATTATTCGAACAAGAGGCTCAGGCAATCCGGGGATTTGCTTGAGATACTTCTAAGATCGATTCTTTTGGGCAAGTGGGGATTGATAACAAGGGTGACGTACAACTACCAAAAGCTGACAAAGAGGGGGAGGCTGCCTCCGTTGCAGTCGATTATAGAATCCAACGTCCTCAGCAACCAGCTGGTGTCGGCACTTGCCATTGGCTCGTGGGTAGGTGGAAGGACCGGAGTCAGCCAGAGGCTTGAGAGAGGCAGCTACATTAAAACCATCTCTCATATGAGGAACGTACTATCCCCGCTTACATCAACCCAGGAACACTTTGAGGCCAGGGAACTGCATCCCACACATTTTGGAAAATTGTGCACCTCGGAAACGCCGGAAGGCGCGACGATTGGCTTGAGAAAATATTTGGCGTCGATGGCGGAAGTGTCAAGAGGACTGCAGGAGAAGGAATTAAAGCCTGTCTTTGACATGCTGAAGAAGTGATGATATGAGCACGATATTTTTTGACGGCAAGTTTGTTGGCGACACGGCAGATCCGGAAAAGCTTGTTAGAGATATCAGGGAAAAGAGAAGGGCCGGGGTTATACCCTATGAAGTAAATGTAGTTTACCACCGGAATTTGGACGAAGTCAGAATTCTGTCGGAATCCGGAAGAGTGAGAAGGCCGTTGATTGTTGTCGAGAGGGGAGTCCCGAAATTGACGAAAGAGCTAGTGGAGAAATTGAAGAAAGGTGAGATTAACTGGAGTGAATTGGTGAAGACCGGCGTTGTTGAGTATCTTGACAGCGAGGAGGAGGAAAACTCTTTGATTGCACTTGATGAGAACGAGCTTACGCCGGACCACACTCATATTGAAATGGATCCAGCAGTAATTTTGGGTTTCTCTGCATCTTTCATTCCGTTCCCAGAATTCAACAGGGGGGACAGGGTCAACTACGGGGCTAAAATGGTCGGGCAGTCCATTGGAATTTTTGCCACGAATTTCCTTTCCAGAGTCGACACCAAGTCGAACGTGATGATTTACCCTCAAAGGCCCTTGGTGCAGACCCATGCATACGATGTCATCCCTTACAATACCCATCCGAACGGAAACAATCTGATAATTGCAGTGGCGTCCTTTGATGGGTACAACATGGAAGACAGCATAGTCATAAATGCAGGCTCTTTGCAGAAAGGTGTTCTGTGGTCCTACATGTACAGGTCTTATGAAGCGGAGCAAAAAAGGTATCTTGGAGGCCAGGAGGACATAATAGCGATACCTGAGGCCGGCGTCAGAGGTTATGCTGGCGAGGACTCATACAAGCATCTGCCGGAAGACGGGATATCGAATCCGGAAACAATTTTGGAATCGGATCAGGTGATAATCGGGAGGGTGTCGCCGCTTAGGTTCTTGGGTACCATGGACAAGTTTGTCACAGGCCTGGAGAACATACGCGAAACTTCTTTAAGGCTTAGGCATGGCGACCATGGAGTTGTTGACAGGGTTTTCATAACCGACACTACTGACGGCACAAAGCTGATTAAAGTTGCTGTTAGGGACATGAAGGTTCCTGAAATCGGCGACAAGCTTGCGTCAAGGCACGGCCAGAAAGGTGTAATCGCCCTTGTTGTTCCGTCTGAAGACATGCCGTTCACAGAAAGCGGTATTGTGCCGGACATAATTTTCAATCCCCACGGCATTCCGTCAAGAATGACTATGGGGCAGTTGCTGGAGATTATCGCAGGCAAGGTGGCTGCGCTTACTGGCAAGTACGTGAATGCGTCTGCGTTCAGCCCGACGCCGGAGAATGAACTTAGAAACACTTTGGTGGCTCATGGATTTAGAAACGACGGGAAGGAAATAATGTACGATGGCAGGACAGGAAAGAGATTCGACTCTCAGATATTTATCGGAAGCACGTTTTACCAGAAGCTGGATCATCTTGTTTCAAACAAAATACATGCGAGATCGAGGGGACCTGTGACGCTGCTGACAAAGCAACCGACTGAAGGAAGAAGCAAGGAAGGCGGTCTGAGGCTTGGTGAGATGGAGAAGGACTGCCTCATAGCTCATGGTGCGTCGCTTGTGCTGAAAGAAAGGTTCGACTCTGACAAGACGACTGTATGTATCTGCACCCTCTGCGGCTTGGTTTCCATTCAGGACCGCGTAAAGAACAAAAAAATTTGCCCGATACATGGAGAGTCAAAGATAGTTGATGTGGAGATGAGCTACGCGTTCAAGCTTATGCTGGACGAGCTCAAGAGCATGCTTATTTATCCGAAGATTGTTGTCGACGAGAACCTGATGAAGGTGAGCAAGCTGGAATTTGGAATCGTCTCGCCTGAGATGGTGAAGAGCATTGCCGCGGCCAAGCTGACCAAGACAGAGCTTTACGACCAAGAAGGCTATCCGATTGAAGGTGGCTTGATGGACCCGAGGCTTGGGGTTATAGATCCTGGTGTGAGATGCAGGACTTGCGGGGGAAATGTGGGAGACTGCCACGGGCATTTCGGCTACTTGGAACTGACAAAACCCATCATACATGTACACTATTCGAAAATTGTTTTTGCGCTTTTGAAAATGTTTTGCCACAAGTGCGTCAAGATGCTCGTTGATCCCAAGGACATTGAAAAGGCCAGGGGGAAGAAAATGAACTTTAAAGAGCTTGTGACAATGTCCAGAAAAAAGTGTCCGCACTGCAATACTGAGCAGAAGAAGTTCAAGTTCATCAAGCCTTACACGTTTGTCGAAGGAGCAAGGACGCTGAATTTTGGCGAGGTGAGGGAAATGTTGGAGAAGATTTCACAGGAGGACCTTGACGTGATCGGCTTGAAGGTGAGGCCGGAGTGGCTTGTGCTGACGCTGATGCCTATACCGCCTGTTACCGTAAGACCGTCTATCACACTCGAGACAGGGGAGAGGAGCGAGGACGACCTCACGCACAAACTTGTTGACATAGTAAGGATTAATGACAGGTTAAAGGAGAACATCGACTTGGGTGCGCCAGACTTTATACTTGAAGACTTGTGGGAACTTTTGCAGTACCATATATCAACTTATTTCGACAATGAGCTGTCTGGAGTCCCGCCTGCAAGGCACAGATCGGGAAGGGTGCTTAAGACACTGTCGCAGAGGTTGAAGACCAAGGAAGGGAGATTCAGAGGAAACCTTGCCGGCAAGAGGGTTAACTTTTCTGCGAGAACTGTCATCTCACCAGATCCAATGATCGATATTGACGAGGTTGGAGTTCCTGAAGTCATCGCGAAAGAATTGACAATGCCTGTCAAAGTTAACGAAAGCGACTTGGAAGAGCTCAAAAAGCTCGTCCTGAACGGTTCAGAGATTTGGCCGGGAGCAAATTACGTAATCAGGCCCGACGGAAGGAGAAAGAAGATAACCGATTTGAACAAGAGCGAGATAGCAACCGAGATTGCCCCTGGCTACATTGTGGAGAGGCATTTGCAGAACGGCGACATTGTTATTTTCAATAGGCAACCCAGCCTTCACAGGATGAGCTTGATGGGGCATAAAGTCAAGGTCATGCCCTTCAAAACTTTCAGAATGAATCTCAGCGCGACCACTCCTTACAATGCCGATTTTGACGGGGATGAGATGAACCTTCATGTGCCACAGACAGAAGAGGCAAAGGTTGAGGTGGAGAATTTGATGATGGTGCCGAAGCACATACGAAGCCCGAGATTCTCGGGGCCTGTCATAGGAGCCATACGTGACCACATAACCGGATCGTATCTTCTGACACAGGACAATGTCAAACTTTCAAGAAAAGAGTTCACGCAGCTTGTAAGGGCTGTCGACCAGAGCATAGAGTTGCCGGACAAGGAGCATCTTACAGGAAAAGAAGTGTTCAGCACGTTCCTGCCGAAAGGATTCTCGCTCGAATTCAAATCGAACACAGGGGAAAGTGTCGTGATAGAGAATGGCAGGCTTTTAAAGGGGGCTATAGACAAAGTTGCCATCGGAGCCGAGGCCGGAAAAATAATAGACAAGATGGAAAAGGTGTACGGCGGCGAGGCTACTAAAAAGTTCATCTACAATGTTACAAGGCTGGCGATAAACTATCTTATGCTTATTGGATTTTCCATCAGCTTGTCTGACCAGGACCTGCCGGAGAATGCGAAGAAGGACATAAAGGAGATTATAGAAACCCTGAGGAAAGATGTTGACGACACAAACAAGAAATATGAGAGGGGCGAGTTGAAGCTTCTTGTCGGCAGGTCGCCGAAGGAGAGCCTTGACCACATTGTCAAAACAATCCTGAGGAACGGGTTGAATGATGTGCAAAAAGTTCTTGAGAAGTATTTGAAGGACAACTTTACACTTGCAATGGTGAGGAGCGGTGCCAGGGGATCGGTTGTGAACATTGTGCAAACTGCTGCGATGGTCGGGCAGGAGATGGTTATGGGTGAGAGGATAGAGAAGGGTTATTATCAGCGGACATTTCCGCATTTCAAGCCAGGAACGTTGAGCTTGGAGGCGACAGGATTCGTCAGTAGAGGGTTCAAGGACGGTGTTACGCCGTTTGAATTCTTCTTCGATGCTATCAACAGCAGGGAGTCGCTTATGGACAAGTCGCTGAAGACAAGGCACAGCGGTTATATGGAAAGAAGGCTGGTCGGTGCGCTGCAGGATTTGAAAGTCGAATACGACGGTACTGTAAGGGACAGCGCCAACAGGATAGTGCAGTTTGTGCCGGGCGAGGATGGTTTGGATCCGTCAAAAATAGAAAGTGGAGGAATAAATGTCAGAGAAATCGCAGACAAATTCGCATGAAGACAACTTGCCTAGTAAATTGCTGGAAGAAGTGGAGAATGTCGGGAAGGAAATGAGACTGAATGCGGAGAAGAAGCAGAAGCTGCTTGAAGAAGTCAAGAAAGTTTATCTTCAAGGCAGATTTGAACCGGCCGAGGGAATAGGAATAATTGCTGCCCAAAGCATTTCTGAACCAGCTACACAGATGACGATGCGTACTTATCACTTTGCAGGAACAGCCGGGATAAGAGTTACTTATGGCCTGCCTAGGCTAATAGAAATTTTCGATGCCAAAAAGACGCCCGAGACTCCCATGATGACCATATATTTGAAGAGAGAAAGCAACAATGCGACCGAGGCCGCTAAACTTGCGGAATTTGTTATAGAAAAGAAGGTTATGAATCTCATTAATCGGATCTCGCTGAACTTGAACGAGAACGCGATAGAAATTGAAGTCTCCGACAAGAGAAGGGTTGATGTGATGCAAAGGATTATCAAAGAGTCTGTGAAGAACGTGAATGTCAGGTCTAGGGAGGATAAGATTTCAGTTATAGCGAAGACTGATGACGTTAAGGAGCTGCAGAAGCTGAAAGAAAAGATTCTGATGCTGTCTGTTACGGGAGTTAAAGGGATTAAAAACGCTCTTGTTAGAAAAGAGGAGGATGACTGGATAATAAACACTATAGGAACTAATTTGAGCGATGTGCTGAAAATAAAGGAAGTCGATGAGAAGAAAACGTTCACAAATGACATTTATGAGATAGAATCTGTGCTAGGCATAGAAGCCGCAAGGAGCGTCATAATAAGGGAGGCTTTGAAGACAATGCAGGAGCAGGCGCTTGACGTGGATGTCAGGTATGTTACTCTTGTTGCCGACATTATGACATTTAGCGGCGCTGTTGATTCTATAGGGCGCTATGGTGTTGCAGGAGCGAAGACTTCTATTCTTGCTCGGGCTGCCTTCGAGGAGACGATAAAGCATCTTGTCAAGGCTTCGATAAGGAACGAGATTGACAACTTGCAGGGAATCTTTGAGAATGTCATGGTGGGGCAGATTGTGCCGGCAGGAACTGGAATGTTTGACCTTATAGTGAGAAGCGAAGAGTAATATCTGACAACAACAAGACAACGCCAGAAGCTATTAACAATATTTTAAAATGGACTAAATCTAAGGAAAAATAATAACATTACGTAATTCCATATTCTTTTTTCACTCTTCTTACTTCTCTCATAGTGAAATAACTGAAAAGGTCTCTTGAAACAAAGTTATCGTATATACCAAATGCCGCTTCTTTTGTGTATCTAACACCACATCCCCATAAACCATTGCCGTACATCATTTCAAGTAATGTTGCCCTAACTTCTCTTGCTCTTCGTATGTCATTTAGTATTGATGATAAATAACCATCTCGCAACGTTAAATCTACAACTGCGACACCAACTGCTCCTAATCCGATAGCTTTTGCTATTTCTGATAAGTCCATAAATTCCCTATATTATAAAATTGTTATTAACTATTTAAACCCTCGCTACAATTAATTTCAAAGATAAAAATGGTACTGACCGAAGAGGTACAAGAAGCGATTAAATCAAACAAAGCAATAATCGGGTATAATGAAACGATAACTTATATAAAAACAAACAAACCAAGATTAATTGTAGTATCAAACAACTTGTCTTCCAATGTAAGGAAGGAACTTGAACACAATACGAAAATCTCAAAGGTAAAGTTGGAAACATTCGACGGAACCAGCAGGGAACTTGGAGTTATTTGCGGTAAGCCTTTTCCAGTATCCGCGCTTGTTATAAAAGGATAAGTTATGCCGATAATCTTTGACACAGAAAGCATACGATTGGTTGCGCTCTTTGAAAAGCTCACTGGTGTGAGTGTCCGTGATTGTATAATTGACAACAACTCCAATTACGTCTACTTTGTCATAGATGAAGGTGATGTTGGAAGAGCGATTGGAAAAAAAGGTAACAGTGTCAAAAACACCGAGAACTTGATAAAGAAGAACATAAAAATTTTCGAATTCTCGGAAGATATAGACAAGTTCGCTAAAAATTTGATACCGCAGGCGAATTCTGTAAGAGTTAGGAATGAAAACGGGAGAAATATAGTTGAGGTCATAGTTGACAAGAAGAACAAGGCTATAGTAATCGGAAGGGACGGCAGGCATTTAAAGTTATATAAAGAGCTATTACAAAGAAACCATGACATCAATGAACTTACAATAAGGTGAATGAATGCCAGGAGAATTTGCAGGTAGAAAACTGCTTAAAATAAGGAAACACTATAGATGGAAAAAGGTGGATTACGTCAGAAAAAAGAAAAAGCTGTGGAAGCAGGATCCCCTGCAAGGCGCGCCGCAGGTAAAGGGGCTTGTCATCAGCAAAAGGACTGTAGAGCAAAAGCAACCTTCATCCGGACTAGTTAAAGCTGTCAGAGTGCAGTTGATTAAGAATAATATCCAGGTGACAGCATTTGTTCCGGGAAACCATGCAATAGACCAAATCAACGAGCATGACGAGGTTCTTATCGAAGGCGTTGGAGGATCTCAGGGAGGCTCTGTAGGTAGCATGTGGGGATTGAAATACAAGGTGTCTGCAGTCAACGGTGTGGCATTGAGCCAGATTCTGTCTGGGAAGAAGCAGAAACCCGCAAGGTAGTTGAATGGCTGACATCAAGATTTTTGACAAGTGGGACGTAAGCGGAATTCAGGTAAATGATACGGGATTAAAGAATTACATCAATTTTTCACCACGACTTGTTCCGAAAAGTTCCGGCAGGCTATCAAGGCAGCAGTTCTACAAGTCAAAGATGAACATTGTTGAGAGGCTTATAATGAAGATGATGGTACCTGGCCACAAGGGAAGGAAGCATCTGATAACGTCGGGGAGAGTTGTAGGCAGATACGTGACAACTTACAGGATTGTCAAGGAGGCGTTCGATAAAATTTACGAAAGAACAAAGATTAATCCTATAGAAGTTTTAGTCAGAGCAATCGAAAATGCGGCTCTGAGGGAGGAGATTGCAGGATACCAAGTGGGCGGCATTATAGTCAGGAGGGCTGTCATAACAGCGCCGCAGAGGAGGGTCGACATCGCGCTCAAGATAATAACGCAGGCGGCGTACAAGAAGGCTTTTGGGAAGAAGGAGACTATGGTGGATGCGTTGGCGAACGAGATTATGGCGACGTACAACAGGGACAACCAGAAGAGCGACGCCATAAGGGAAAGGGAAAGGATAGAGAAGGAAGCCGAAGGCGCAAGGTAATTCGATTTAAGGAAAATTTTAAAACATCTCGTTGAACCTAATACAACTAAGTGGAAATAATTAAATGTTTTATTAAATGGGTTGGACTTTAGCAGCGAAAATCTAGATATATTTTATACATTATATCCTTTTCAAAGGAAAAGTTCTGTAAACTTTTCAGATATAATAAAATTCTTCGAAAAGAAGAAATTGTTAAGTAAAAGAGAAGTTCAATTAAAAATAAATAGAAGTGAGAGAACTACAAGATCTTTGTTAAATTTGGTGGAAAGAATGAATGTGTTAAATTCTACAATTAACAACTCTTATAAGGTTTGGAGTTTAAATCAGAATCTAAAGTCAATGAATGTAGGTGAAAATCATAGCAAAGAAAGAAATGACGGAAAGGATCACAGAAACAATGAAGGATCCGGCAAGAATTAGGAACATGGCTACGTCCTCGCAATAGATTTAGTTTATCGCTATATCTACGGGTTTGTACACCATGGAAAAACCACATTAACTGACAATTTAATGGCCGGCGCCGGCATGATTGCTGAGGAGATGGCTGGAAAAGCGATGGTCACATGGTTCGATCCAGAGGAAAGAAAGAGAGAACTCACAGTTTATGGTGCTAATGTTTCAATGGTTCATGAATATGACGGCAAGGACTACTTGATTAATCTTGTAGATACTCCGGGTCACGTTGACTTTGGAGGTGATGTCACACGCGCAATGCGAGCAGTTGATGGAACTATTGTCCTTATAGATCCAGTGGAAGGAATAATGCCACAGACAGAGACAGTTCTTCGTCAAGCGTTGAGAGAGTATGTAAAGCCAGTTTTATTCGTCAACAAAGTTGACAGATTCATTCGTGAACTCAAGCTTACTCCAGAGCAGATGATGCAAAGGTTCGAGGAAGTTATACGCGACGTCAACATTTATATCCAAAAGTACGCGCCGGAGGAGTACAAGCAGAAATGGCTTGTGAATGTAATGGATGGCACAGTAGCGTTTGGATCAGCTTTCAGGCGCTGGGCAATATCGATCCCTTACATGAAGAAGACCAGAATGACATTCAAGGAAATAATCGATTTGACAATCCAAGGAAAAGAAGACGAGCTTGCGAAAAAAGCCCCGATGCACCAAGTGGTGCTCGACATGATTGTAAAACACTTGCCTAATCCTTTAGATGCGCAGAAATACAGAATTCCGAAAATATGGAAGGGTGATTTGAACAACGATGTTGGAAAAGACATGCTGGCATGCGATCCTGATGGAACCCTTGCGATGATAATGACGAAGATGGTTCCGGATCCTCATGTTGGCTTTGTCGCTGCAGGAAGAATATTCTCCGGAAAAATTTTCAAGGGCAAGGACGTCTATTTAATAACTCAGCATAAAACGCAGAAACTGCAACAAGTAGTTGTTTACAGGGGGATACAAAGAATACCTGTCGATGAAATCACCGCAGGAAATATTGTCGGCATCGTCGGCATACCTGATGCATTCACAGGAGAGACCATAACAGACGCTGGAAAAGTGATTGAGCCTTTCGAGGAAATAAAGCACATATTCGAGCCTGTTGTCACCAAGTCCATCGAGCCGAAGAATCCCATGGAGCTGCCGAAGCTGGTCGACATACTGAAGAGGCTTGGCAGGGAGGACCCGACGCTTGTTGTCAAAATTAATCAAGAGACTGGGGAATACCTTGTTTCCGGCCTTGGAGAGCTGCATCTGGAAATAAAAGTTGAGCACAAACTGAGGGACTTGGGAATTGATGTAGATATGTCCAAGCCAATTGTCGTTTACCGGGAGGCTTTGTTTGACAAATCCCCTGAAATAGAAGGCAAGTCCCCGAACAAGCACAACAAATTCGACATCATAGTAGAACCTTTGGAGGATGGGATTTATCAGGCTATGCTTGCGGGCGACCTTCCAAGCGAGGGCGAGATTAAAAGAAAGAACATAGAGCTTTTCCAGAAATTCAAGAAAACCGGGATGGACTATGACGAGGCCAGAAACATACTTTTGATGCACAACAGAAATGTTTTGATAGACATGACAAAGGGCATCCAGTATTTGAACGAGATTATAGAGATGGTCAAGGATGCTTTTACTGACGTTATGGAAGACGGGCCGCTGGCAAGAGAGCCATGCATGAGATTGAAAGTAAAGCTGATGGACGCGGAACTTCACGAAGACCCTGTGCACAGAGGCGAGGGGCAGATAAGGCCTGCGGTAAGGTGGGCTATAAGGCAGGCTATGCTTGCGGCTGGCGCGCAGTTATTGGAGCCGAAGCAGGTTATTAGGGTAGACATTCCTACGGAACTTATCGGTGACGCTATAAAGGAGATTGAGAATCGGAGGGGGCAGATTCTGGACATGAAGGACGAACGGGGGGCTTCCGTAATCAGCGCCAAGATTCCTGTCAGCGACATATTTGGTTTTGACGCTTCGCTCAAGTCGGCCACAAGCGGCAGGGGATTCTACTCTTTGGTTGAAACTACATTTGAACGGGTGCCTAAGGACTTGTTTGAAGATACAGTTAAATCAATAAGGAAGAGGAAAGGCTTGAATGAGGACGTGCCTAAACCGGAAATTTAGTTAAATTTTTCTTAAATTTCGTCTAGAACAATTCGACGTTTACCTAGTCCATCTAGTCTTCTTAAACAATAGTTAGCTCTTTCTAAATTAACTGGATATACTGTTATTTGGGAGCCCCGACTACGATTTCCATAAAAAACTGACACTCCAACCCTCACGGGATCTCCTGCAATAATACCCAATGTTTTAAAATCTTCTATTTTGCGATAAATGCGGGCATAATGACTTGGCCCTAAACCGTCTAAATCAAGTTGTTTTGCGCCATCCATAATATGCATAACGTCTGACCTCAAACTGTTATATAGTCTATAAGGCATGTTATGTTAGTTTAAAGTAATTTATTTAAACCTATCTTTTAAATTAGATTAAAGCAAAATTCGGTGAAGAAATGGTAATTAGCAAACCTCATATCAATCTATTAACAGCAGGCCACGTAGACGCAGGCAAGTCTACCCTAGTAGGCAGGCTGTTGTACGACACTGGCGCCATCAGGGAAGAGGAGATGAGAAAGCTCAAGGAGCTGGCTACTGAGCTGAAGAAGGAGACATTTGAATTCGCATTCGTCATGGACAAGGCAAAGGAGGAGAGAGAAAGGGGAGTTACAATTGACATCATGCACAGACCTTTCGAGACGCAGAAATGGTATTTCACTATTATCGACGCTCCTGGGCACAGGGATTTCGTCAAGAACATGATTACAGGCGCTTCGCAGGCTGATGTTGGCATTCTTGTTGTCTCTGCCAAACCTGGCGAGGGTGTGCAAGACCAAACAAAGGAGCACGTCTGGCTGATGAAGGTTTTGGGGATAAGCCAATTGATTGTCACACTCAACAAGATGGACGCTGCAAATTACGACCAGAAGAGATTTGATGAAATAAAGAATGATGTTACGAACCTGCTGAAAGGCGTTGGATACAAAATCGAGGAAGTTCCATTCGTTCCAGTTTCTGCTTATGTCGGCGACAATGTAGCTAAAAAGTCGGACAAGATGTCATGGTACAACGGACCGACATTGATTGAGGCGTTGGACCAGCATGTGAAAGAGCCTGCAAAGCTGACCGACAAGCCGCTGAGGATGCCTATCCAGGATGTTTACTCGATTACAGGAGTTGGAACAGTTCCAGTTGGCAAGGTTGCGACAGGCGTCATGAAGCTGAACGACAAGATAGTTTTTGAACCATCAGGTGTAGTGGGTGAAGTAAAAAGCATAGAAATACACCATCAGCAATTGCCTGAAGCAAAGCCTGGTGACAACGTAGGATTCAACGTTAGAGGCGTTGACAAGTCCCAGATAAAGAAAGGTGATGTTGCCGGTCATCCGAACAACCCGCCAACGGTTGTCAAGGAATTCACAGCACAGATTGTAGTTTTGCAGCATCCGACAGTGATAACAGCCGGTTACACTCCGGTATTCCACGCGCATACAGCGGCTATTGCATGCACGATTGAAGAAATAACTGCAAAGCTTGACCCGAAGACTGGGCAGGTTGTTCAGGAAAAGCCTGACTTTATCAAAACTGGAGACGCTGCACGAATAAAGGTAAAGCCGTTGAAGCCGATGGTTTTGGAGAAGCAGTCGGAGTTCCCGCATTTGGCAAGGTTTGCAATCAGGGACATGGGAATGACTGTCGCTGCTGGCGTAGTTTTGGATGTGGTCAAGGCCAAGTAATCTAATTCTTGCTTACGAAAAGAATTTAAATTACACCTGTCAATTAACTGGTTATGCAGACTGCAAGAATAAAGCTCAGCAGCAAAGATTCGCAGGAATTGGATACAATTTGTGCTGAGATCAGGGAGATTGCCAAAAAATTTGGCATTGATTACCGAGGTCCGATTCCTTTGCCGACAAAGAGAATGAGAATAACAACACTAAAGACCCCATCTGGCGACGGAACTGGCCACGGTAACGCGACTTGGGATAAGTTCGAAATGCGCATTCATAAGAGGGTACTCGACGTTCAGGCAGATGACAGAGTCTTAAGGCAGATAATGAGGGTAAACATACCACAGAGTGTGAAGATAGAGATCAGGCTTCTTGGATAAAATGACAAACTATTTTTCTTAGCTGTGCCAACACATTATATGAGAAAACTAGTGATTGCTATATCGGGCCCACCGGGTTCTGGAGCTTCTACTGTTGGTGGATTTGTAGCAAAGAAGTTGAAAATGAAATACTTCTCTCCCGGGAAATACTTCAAAAAAATGTCTGGAAAGAAAAATGAAACGGAGGCTGCAATATCTTTTCTTAAGACAAAAAGAGGTACGAGTAAAAGTTTGCACGAAAGAATTGACGAATTGCAAATTGGAAAGGCAAGAAAAGGAAATATTGTACTGGAAGGAAGCCTGTCTATACATTTTTTGAAAAACATTGCCGATCATAAAATTTGGGTTTATGCATCGAAAAGAAAACGTGCGGAGAGGACCTCCAAAAGAGACAATGTCCCTGTTACCAAAGCGTTGAAAAAGGTTTTAGAAAGGGAAGCTACTGAAATAAAGCTATTTAAAAATATTTATGGGTTTGATTATATGAGCCAGAAAAAGATTGCAGATTTGATTATAGACAGTTCCAATCTGACAATAAACCAGACAGTTGAGAAAATTTTAAAATTCATCAAATCTAATAAGCTTAAGCCACGTGTATCTAAAAGTGATTGAATGCTTATTCTAGGGCATGCAGGAATAACGGCACTAGTTGCTTCAATGCTATTCCTTCCAGCACTAGCGGCAATATTCGGAGCTTTGCTGCCGGACATAATCGACAAGGGATTGTTCTTGATTGGCTGGTTTCCGTGCACAAGATTCTTGGCACACACTATATTTTTCTTCCCAATAGCAGGGCTTGCCACATATGCGATTACAAGAAACAAGAAAGTTGCAGTTGCTGTATCGCTGGGTGTGATATTTCACCTTATAGAGGATTTAAACAGTGATATACCCCTCTTTTACCCTTTCAAACAATACTCGTTCATAGATACGTGTGCGTTTGGAATCCAGCTAACACCATATATTGTAATCTCTGAGATAATAGGCGGGCTTTTGCTTATATACATCTTCGGATTCAGCAAACGATTTTTAAACTTTAGGTCAAAATTCTGGAAGTATTTTAGAAGGCGGTTTAGTGAGTAAAGAACTTGTGCAACTGCATGAGAGAAGAAAGGATGAGATTAGGAAAAGATTGGATGAATTCAAGTCTGTATTGGATAAATCGGATGAAAAAGTTTTTGCCGAACTTGCATTCTGTATATGCACACCCCAGTCAAAAGCGACAAGCGCATGGAGTGCGATAAAAAGTTTGGTTGAAAATAGAATGCTGTTTACTGGAAATGAAGACCAAATAAAACCGTTTTTGAATGCTGTAAGGTTCAATGAACAGAAAGCGTCGCGGATAGTGGATGCTAGGAGGAAATTCACATCTAACGGGAAACTGGCTTTGAAAAGTGAACTAATGAAACTTGCTGATGATCCGACCTCCTTGAGGGAATGGGTGAGGGAAAATGTCAAAGGATGTGGACTGAAGGAGAGTTCGCATTTTATTAGGAATATAGGCTTGAGCAACAATCAGCTTGCGATATTGGATGTGCATATACTGAAGAACCTGAAGGAACTTGGTGTGATTGATGAGATACCAAAGTCCCTAACAGAGAAGAAATATTTGGAAATAGAAAGTAAGATGAAAAATTTCGCAGATAAATTGGGGATAACATTGGACGAACTGGACATAGTTCTTTGGTCGAAGGAAACTGGAATGATTTTTAAGTAAGGAAAACAAAGTTAATTGCTATGGCATCGGGAGAAAAAAGACGACGAAGGAGAAAAACCAAGAAGCAGAGAATGAGAAGGAGAAAAAGGGCTAGAAAGCGGCGATAATTCTATTTCCTGTCTTTCCTACTTCTGTATTTTGTAAGCACCAGTCTTACCCAAGTTTTGTTTCCCATATCTATCAACCATAAGGATTTTTGAGGGACAGCTGAAGAATTGTTACAAGATCGGCGTTCCAAGGGGTTCCAGCTATCCTATCTCAACCTAGCGAAGACCAATGATAAATTAGAACTTTTGGGTCATCCAGAAAATTTGAGAAAAGGAATCATCCCCAATCAGCATCTGATCGAGAAGTTAACCTTAACAAAACCTAGTACATACATAATGCTCATTAAGGTTTGGGATGACATTTACAATAAATATTGTTTGTTCTACACTCTTAAAAAGACCGCACATCACATTTCCCAGTCGGCATAGCCTGTTATTCCAACTCTCCGCCTTTTTTGGTGTTTCATGTATCGCCATCTCAAGTATGCGCCGGACAAAAATCCCATGAAAAGGCCTCCGAGGTGAGCCCCGTGCGCGATATTTCCTGGAGCGAACAAACCAATAAATTCTGAAAGAACCCAGAAAGCTGCTGCGACTACCATAGGCATAGGGAAGAACCCGAAAACCCAGACCATCTGGAAAGGCATCAAAACTGCCATAGTTCCCATAATGCCGTATATCGCCCCGCTCGCACCTACCGCAGGTATCATTGAGCTGCTTGCCGTAAGGAGATAGCCTATGCTCCCGATTATGCCTGACGTGAAATAGATTATTGCATACTTTGTGTGGCCTATGATGTTTTCGAGCATAAGCCCGAACATCAAAAGCACGAACATGTTAAAGAAAAGATGGGTAATGTTCGCATGCATGAACATCGCCGTGACAAATGTCCATGGCCTTTCCATTGCCAACGCAGGCGTGAATGAAAACATCTCCCAGTCTATCGGCAGAAGTATTTGCAGGAAAAACACTGCTACGCACGCTATGAAAAAAGAAATTGTCCAATTTAACCTTAAGACCATTAATAGATTTAGTCGGTCGGATATAAAAGTGGTTGTATGGAAAATGAGGAATTGGAATCTTATGAAAGAGCGTTCTCAATTTCCAACGAGGTTATAGAATTTGCGCGGGAATGCGCCAAGGAGAATGCACATGCGTTGGAGTTGGCCGAGACAATAGAAAATAAGATTAGAGAACTCGGCGGCAAGCCAGCCTGGCCTGTAAACATCTCGATAAATGAAATTGCAGCGCACTACACGCCCAGCAGAAACGATTCACTGATTTTGAAGGAGGGTGACATGGCCAAGGTGGATATTGGTGTCCAGGTCGACGGATATCCGTGCGACAGGGCGTTTACGATTTGCATAGGCAAAAAGTCGCATCCGTTAATTGAAGCTTCTGAAAAGGCACTTGAGGAGACTTTGAAACTGTTCAAACCTGGAACAAAGGTGTGGGAGATTTCCGATGTTTGTGAGGAAACTGTCAACGGGCTCGGGTTTAATGTCATCCGGAACCTTGCAGGACATAGGGTGGACAGGTACAGCCAGCATGCTGATCCTTCCATTCCGAACGGGAAGAACAAAATACAGGACGAAATAGAGGCTGGCAAGGTTTACGCGATGGAGGTCTTCGTGACAGACGGTAGCGGCTTTGTGGTAGAATCATCGCCTACAGGAATTTTCCAGTTCTTGAGGGATGCTCCTGTAAGGATGTGGGAAGCAAGGAAGATTCTGGAGATGGCACAAGGAAAATTTGAGAAGCTGCCATTCACACAGAGGTGGATAACGGACATCTCCCCGCTGAAAATCGACATGGCATTAAAGCAGCTGACAGATGCGGGGGCCCTGATGGAATACCCTCCCCTAAAGGAGGAAAGCAACGGTATGGTGGCTGTCACCGAGAAGAGCGTTATAGTGAAATGAGCTTTATATTGTTTGAAACAAAACTATAAATTGTGCATACTCACTGCGATAATTGTAAGGGTTCTGTGAAAGAGGTTGGAAAGCTCTTCAAGTCTGGCTATTTATGGCTATGCAAGAACTGCAGGAAGAAACGAAAGAGACGATAAGGATTTATTTTTTAATCTCCACTAATATTCTATGGCTGGAACTATAATAGATTCCGAATCTTATTTTTCTAGGACGTTGCAAGAATACTTGTTGCTTCCCGGACTAGTTAAGGAAACTATTTCTGTCGATGATGTTGACTTGTCCGTAAACCTGACAAAGGGTGAGGATGCGATACGATTAAGAATTCCTATACTCACTGCTGCCATGCAGAGTGTGACTGGAGACTCCATGGCAACGGCAATAGCTAGGCTTGGCGGCGCAGGTGTAATCTATTGTAGCCAACCAATAGCGGACGAAGCCAAGCTAGTTAGAAACGTGAAAAGAGTTAAAGCAGGATTCGTGGTTCCTGATGTGTTGTTGCCTTCTGCTACAATTTCAGATGCCTATGAAAGAATGCGTGAGACAGGATATTCCAAATTCCCAGTAACAGAAGACGGCACCCCTACTGGAAGACTGCTTGGTCTTTTAACAGATAATGATTTTGATATTGATGTGCATGCCTCATCAAAAGTGTATGAAAGGATGAAACCTTTGGAAGAGTTGGACGTTGCCTACGAGAATGAGATAACGGATGATATAAAGAGGGCGAACAGAAAGCTAAGAGAGGGTCATCATAGTGTGTTACCTATAATAACGAGTGATGGAAGATTAAAGTCATTAGTATTTAGAAGGGACATGAGAGCGCATGAAGACAACCCTTATGAACTTTTGGATGATGCGAAGAGGTATGCTGTAGGTGCTGCAGTAAATACACACGACTATGCTGAAAGAGCAAAAGCTCTGATAGATGCTGAAGCAGACTTTCTAGTTATAGATACGTCGCAGGGTTATTCCGAATATCTTGAAAAAACTCTAAGGTACTTGAAAAGAGAATTCCCACATATTCCTGTAGTGGCTGGAAATATTGTAACAGCTGATGGTTTCAGGTTTTTGGTAGATAATGGGGCCGACGCTGTGAAAATTGGTATGGGTTCTGGATCTATCTGCATAACTCAAGAACAAATAAGAGTTGGTAGGGGGCAGGCCAGCGCTGTTTTGGACGTGTCGAGAGCTAGAGATTCGTATTACAGCGAGACAAGTACTTACATACCTATTTGTTCAGACGGTGGGATAATGTCCGCTGGCGATATCCAAGTTGCACTAGCTTTAGGTGCTGATTATGTAATGGCTGGGGGTTATGTTGCAGGAACGGAAGAGAGCAACGGACCTGAAGATGTTGAAAGAAGAGAAGTTGATGGTAAATGGATGGAAGTTAAAGTGAAACGCTATTGGGGTGAAGGTTCTAGAAAGGCGCAAGAGTGGTCTGGTCTACGTTACGGCCATACAAGATTTGAAGAAGGTTTCGAGACTACAGTACCATACACCGGTCCTTTGAGAAATCATTTAATGCCTGCGCTTGCGCAAATCAGGGATGGCATAAGAAAATCTGGTTCTTCCAACATTCCTGAATTGCACGCTAATGCAATTTTGCAAGTGATGTCACCTTTATCAATAACATTAAGTAGAGGTAAACCTGCAACGGGATACCGATGACAGTCACGGCAATCTTCGGCATGCATTGGGGTGACGAGGGCAAAGGAAAGATAGTAGATATTCTGGCTGAAAAATACGACATTATAGTCCGCTACAACGGCGGGGATAATGCTGGTCATACTGTCGTGACCGATGAAGAGATCCAAGTTGCATCGCACAACATTCCGTCTAGTATAAGGCATGATAGAAAAGTACATGTCATCGGCAATGGAGAGGTAGTGAATCTTAACAACCTTCTCTACAGTGAGATTGAAGGGAAGGAAGGTTTGCTTTCTGTAGGCGTCTTTCCAAGTCCTGAAAGACTGGTGCTGTCTGACAGGGCCCATCTTATACTTCCTTATTACAGCAAGGTGGAAGAGAGGAAAGAACTTTCGAGAGGTATAGGGACGACTAGGAGAGGAATCGGTGTCGCTTACATGCTGAAGGCTGACAGGACTGGCATTCGGGTGCTGGATTTGCTTGACGACGGCGCCCGTTTCATTCAAAATGTCAGAATCCATGCGGATGAATTCGGTCTCGAACTTGACCCTGAGCAATTGCTGGAAGAGCAAAGAGCGTTGTTGAAAAAATTGCAAAGTTACTTGTCTGTTCAGGATACTGTTGAATTTTTCAGGAAGAACGTGGGCGCTAATGTATTATTGGAAGGTGCACAGGCTGTGCTTTTGGATTTAGACGCAGGAACTTACCCGTATGTAACCTCTTCCAGCACAGTGCCTGGCGGCTCGTACACTGGTGCCCTAGGCATCCCTCCTATAGACAACTTTATCGGTGTGATGAAGGCTTATGTTACTAGGGTGGGGGCAGGCCCTTTCCCAACTGAACTAGGAACGGCGGCCGACATCGAAAACGTAAGCAAGGATAATCCTGAGGTATTGACAGAAAAGGATATTGAAAGAGCTGTGAAAGGCGACTCTCTAGCCGTTGGGAAGTTTATCAGAGCCAAGGGAAAGGAATATGGTGCGTCAACAGGAAGACCAAGAAGGGCAGGATGGCAAGACCTTGTGGTTGCACAGTACGCACTAAACGTGGTTGGCGGACCGCAGAGGTTCAGATACTCTGTTGCTGTGACAAAGCTGGATATTTTGGACGGACTGCCTGAAATCAAGGTTTGCACTAGATACGGTAAGACAGGACATTTTCCTAGCAACACGAATCTTCTCTACGACGTCGACCCGCAATTCGAAACTTTGCCTGGATGGAACAATACTAGCGGTGTGACGGATTACAAGAAACTGGACGGAAATGCGAAAGCATACATAGAATTTATCCACAGGTATTTGGACGTTCCTGTATCCACAGTTTCGACAGGCCCAAAAAGAGGGGATACAATACAGCAGGTGTTACCCGATGTTTATTAAAACCTTTTATATTTGAAACGCCCAAGTTAATGTAGGGTTTTATACCTTCAAAATATCAAGCCACGACAATAACATTCGATCCTGTTGTTCTTTCTCCGGAGGATGGCGTTTTTGACGTCCACGTAACAATCAAACCAGCTGACATAGACGACTTTTCAGACATGTCAATACCTAGATTTCATGCGACAGCGAAAAGTATATTTAATGAACACGGTTTGAAAGTAAGTGACTACAAAACTGAATTCGTTGACGGGTTTAGCTTGAGTCAAAGTTACATAGAACTGTCTTTGCGTTTAGATTCAGAGAATGGGCATGCCCGGCAAGATGTCTATAGGATAATAAAAGAGTTAGCAATGAACTATACGGCTGGGAAAAACGGGCGTGAGAGGAGGTTTACGACTGGGAATCTGCATAGATGTGTGGTAAAGTCAAACTGAGCCAGATAGATGTTATTTGCATTACGCAGCACTGCTACAAAACTTTACAGGCTTGAAGAATACAAGTTCTAAGCTTTATCTATCAGTAAATTCTAATTACAGTAAGAAAATACCCCAACTGGGGAGAGGGTTTGTTAGTTGTTCAGTTTCCAGGAGATAAACATGAGCATTGAAGATAAGAAAGAGGGTAAAATACGCCGAGACGAGCTTAAAAACGTAGTTAAAATCGTTAAATGCCTGCAGGAGGCAAAAGACACTTGGTTGTGGTACAGGGAGATTGGAAGAAGATGCAGAATGGACCACAAGACAGTCTCTCGCCTTATCGACAAGTACCTAAGGCAGACCGTAGAAGTTCAAGAGGGCGTCCCGCCTTTCATGAAGATAAAAATGGTCAGAATCAAGCCTGGGGAGAGCATAAGGACAATCTTGCGCTATTTGTCGGTTAAGCAGAAGATAGAGTCAGTAAGGAATTCCCTATAATTTATCTCCTAGAAAAGTCAAACACTTATATACTAGGAAAGCTATAATATATATTTCGGTTTAGATCGGTCTAACTCCGAGGGGTGTAATATGTCAAAGTTTAGTCCATTCATTGGTAAGGTCAACGTACCTTGCAGGAAATGCCATACTTTCGTTAGAGCTGGTGTTTTCGATAAAATCGAGGTATGTCCTCATTGCAGATTGAAGTGGAGCACTAACTAGTTCCGCTTCTTTTGCCTTTTCTTTCTGGTAAGAAGGTATATTAATGTATCTCATTGGCCACTGATATCTTATATCATCCATCTTAGTTAATTTTGCACAATCCTTATAATCAATTCTGGTAAATCCTGTGACATCCAGCCAATAAGGTTTTATTCCGACAGTTGTCATTGTCTCATACCAACTTAGGGATAATCTTTTAGGAACTTGAGCCTTCGGAAAGACTAACCACATTTCATGTAGAGCAAAAACCACCTTACCCAACAACAATTGGCCTATACCAGCAGCTATATCAGAAGAGTATAAACCTTGTTTGAATTCCATCCCTATTCTCTTTCCATCCCATTCTATAACCATATCGGGAGAAAGCACTAATGGCTCCTTAAGCATCTTGAAATCATCAAATTTAGCTAATTCCTTCACTATTTCTACCATTTCACCTTCTGACATAAATACCACTGAAATTCATTTATTTAAGAATATCTAGCTTTCGAAGGAGTACATTTCCACATCGCTCGATTTAAAGCGATTTAAAGCGTCGTTTCACTGATTTTAACCCATCCTTTGCCTTCTTTTTCTGTTCTAACGATTCTTTGGGTTCTTTTGGCCATTTGAGAGAGTAACCCCCTCAGAGCAGATACTTGAATGCCTAATTTAGCAGCAAGCTCATCATAAGAGATTTCCTTATTTAATTCCAATACAGCCATTATCCTTTGCATCTGTGGTGTTAGGGGTAAATTAGACTCGATTGACTGTATTTTATCCATTATTTTAGCTTGTTCAGATGGAGGTAGAGTTTTAGCAATTCCTGATATCCCGTACAAAGCCTCTTGGATTGTTTCTAAACGTTTATCAATATCGTCCTTTACTTGAAGCGTCATCCAGTCTTTTGTGACCATTTGAGCTTCAATTCGAAGTAAAGAAGCCTCAATATCCCTTAAAACTCGGCCTGTATAGCCAGCCGCAATACCGAGATGTAAGGAACCTTTTTCAATTTCGAGAGGTCTAGATTCCGTTTGATCTATATCCGAAATATTTGAAGCGCTTTGAAGCGATTGATTTTCAAGCGCTTGAGTATCGCTTTGAAGCGATGTTAAATCGCTTGAAGCGCTTTGAAGCGCTTCGCTTCGCTTGAATAGCCTTTTTACCCATCCAAACATGATCTCACTCTATACTATTATATGGCTTTTCTCACTTTTATACTTTTCGGTTAACTCTCACTTTGGCGTTATAGAGATAAAAGTTTTACCTTCAAAAACATATCCTCACTTAAATATATAATACAGTCCATCTCTATCTATTTATATTTTACAACATATGTTTTATTCTTAATTATATTAACCCTCACTTACCGATAAAGTCTCACCAATATCTATTTTCCCTATTATATTTTATAATATATACTTGATTTCTCTCATTTTTGGCAAAATTTATTAGTCACTCTTTCATATATAATATAGTATATGTTTTATTATCGTATTTAATAGGTTAAAAAAGGCTGATTTTACGTCATTTCGGCTTATTTTACCGATTTAGAATCTGCTAGATAATGAGAAATTTGCAAATTATTATACTCACGAAAATATGTGATGAAGGATATGATATACTAATCTTTAATATTTAATAGATGAATTATGTCATATGTCCTACGATTTAAGAAGAAACTACAAAATTCAGGATTTTATACCTCTAGCTGGACTGCTTATAAATAATGCTAGAAATGTACCTTATAGACAAAGTTTGGAAGAAATGACCACTAACGAAGTCTTGAAAGCACTTAGATTTGTCTCTTACCATTTAGCTATTTACGGTGCAGTTGTGTATGCACTTACTCGTTAGAATAACTCACACCAACATATATTCTGCACCACAACATCGTAGATAATAATAGTTATTTCTCAGTTTTTAAACGTGTTTAGGACTTATTTTTGTTGACGTCTTACATAAACAGCTCGGAAATCAGGAATAGGATTCCCGTGTATGTCATAGGCGTCTGTAACTAAAATATTTTCAAAATGAGAATATCTATTAGCTATTTCTGTATCAGTAGCTGGATACATGCGCAATACACGATCAAAATATAGCATTCCTGTTTTAGGGTCGGCTCTTTGTGGTATTCCAGTCTCAATCATAGGATTCACATTAGTTAAAAATTCGTAACCCCTACTTTCCAGTTGTAACTGCAATTCACTTCTAACTTCTTGAGGCATATCTTTATAGAGTATTCAGTTATATTTAAGCTTTTCTATTCCTCACTACATATGAGTAACAACATGAAAACAATCTCCGATATACCTGTCTTTCGGAGGGAGTTCATTTCCTTGCTCTTAAATTATCAAATCCTTCTAATGCTCTTTGGATTTCGGAGGCTCCTTTTTCACCTATGTTACGTATAATCTTAAGTGGATGCATTCCTGCCTTTCTGTAATCTTCGGTGTAGTAAGGTGGTGGGGTCTCAATAAATGTTCTTAATTCACTTATAGTTTCAATCCCAGATCTCAAAAGAGCATGATACGACCGTGATGATAAAATAAGATGTGCTAATGCATCTTCACCATACCTTTCGATGCTATGCTCGAAAGACGTTAGAATTCCATACCTCCCATGAAAATCAGGTGACGTTTCTGGCGGAAATTCTTGACGAAATTGTCTAAAAACTTCTGGGGTAAGATAAGGGCCTCTTTTTAGTTCCTGTAGTTTTGACAATAAAATTTGGGATGAAGTTGTTTGGGGAATTGAAAAAGCATCTATATATGACCTTAACCTGTTAACATTTAATCTGTCTGCGTAGTTGCCAATCACTCTATACAATTCTTGTTTCATTTGTTCAAGTAATTTAGATGGTTGTTCGCTCTTTGTAGACATAAACAATTAAATAAATAATAATCTTTAAATCTCTCCAACTCTCACTTTTTATAAGAAACATGAGTTAGTTCTAAACATCGTAGAATTTCTTCATCCTCCTATCTATTTCCTCTTTAAATTCTATGTTCAAACTGATTTGCAGTCCATAATTTGTAGGCTTGGGTATAATTAGATTTTCTTTGATTAGTTGCTTCAGGCCATGATCGGTTTCTTTTCCGTTCTTGCCTCTTAAACCAGCCACAACCCATTTCTTAATTTTATCATATGCTATGTGGTTGGCCATCCACTTTTGCTTTCTAAATAATTGGTGGATAATAACAGCTTGTATTTCCTCATCGAAACTCATAAGTTCACTTTTAATACCTTTGAAAGGCTATATTTAAATACTTGATACTAGATAGTATCTATGATGCAAAATGAAAGACGAGTCGATTTTAATACAATATGTTGGCAACACTCCTAAGCTTAGAGTAATAGATTTTCTGATAGACAATATGCCATTTGACTATTCCAAGAAGGAAATAATCGAGGGTTCAGGTATATCCAAGACAACTTTTTTCAATATATGGAAAGACTTTGTCAAGTTCAGAATTCTTAAATCAACTAGAAAATATGGAAAGACGCAATTGTATACTATTGACAAGGAGAATACATTTGTAAGACGTTTGCTAGACTTGGAACTTGCCCTAGCGAATGAATACGCAGAGCGGATAGCAAAACCAAAAGCAATCTTAACTAAATGACTGGTCTTATTTTGATTTCGCCGTATTTCACATCACGAACTCTCACTTTCTAAAATTGTATTGAAACAAAAAATATTCTTTCCTCACCTATTTTTCACAGCTATTATATTTTGAATAACTTTACTCTGCCCTTTATTTTCTTTTTTAATTCCTCATCGAAAGTTGCAAGTTTCGCATCAAATTCCTCTGTTAAAGAAATGAATACTGCGTCACCGCCTCTAACACTATATCTTATGGCGCTTTCAACCGAGCTTTTCATTCTTTTGATTGTCAATTCTTCTGCTTTAAGCACTTCATTATCTACAAGCAAATTCAACTGGTCTTCTACCATAATTGCAATATGTTCGCCTAATATTCTTCTAATAACACCACAGGTTTCTGGGAAAGCTAAAGTTGGTATAATAGGTTCTATTTTCCTGTCTAGAATATCCGAGTAAAGTCTGATTCCGTCTTTATGGAATTTATCTTTGTCCGAAAATACACTAACCAAAACAGTAGTATCAACTACAACTCTCACTTTACCGCCTTTCTTCTCTAACTAAATCAACTGATGTTTTGCCTTTAGGCCAATGTTTTCCAGCTAGTTTTGCTATTCTTTCAACTTCTGCTATCATGTCTTCTTTACTTACTGGTTGAAATTTGCCTTCGCTTTTTGTAGCGAGAACTCTAACCAAAGAACCAGGCTTTATGTGAAGTGTCTCCCTTACGTTTTTTTTCAACATCATTTGACCTTTAGGCCCTACTCTAGTTAGGTACTCTATCCTCTCTACCTTCATACAAACTATTTAGTATTACTAATATTTAAGTATTACATTTCAAAACGTAAGAAATAAATGCAGTATTTCACCTTGATACTGGCTTAAGAAATTCTTCGCGGGTTACCAGAACTGAGGTGAAAATGCTGACTATTGCAGCAACCAAAATTGAATTTTCTATCTCGTCCAGAGTTTGCGGATGTATGTCTAAAACTTCTAAATGGAAATCTGACCATTCTAAGATGTTAGAGAATAAAAATGCTGCCAAAAACGCCATGCCTAAAGTAAATGGCAGCCATGTTACTGAGATGTGCCTTGTCTTTTGGAAGTTTTTAAGCGAATATACAAAAGCTACAGTAAAACCTAAAAATCCTATGAAGTCCAATAACACTATCAGTGTATTTGCCATTTTCTCATCTCAACTTTCTTTTTATCCCACTGTCAAGAGCAGTTATTTTTCTATATGCTAAAAACGATGTGATGCCGAATGCGATACCCGCTGCCGCCATTCCGATAACATGCTCAACTAGATTCATAATATCCGCGAGATAAAAACTTTCTACAACTGTTGCTATTGATCCAACTAAAAGAAATGTATATGCTAAAAACAAATGCAACAGGTTTTTATGATTTACAAACTCTATGATAATAATTACATAGCCTACTAAAATTATGAATAAAGAAAAAACTTCGCCGATTTCAAAGCCCAAATGTGCCATAACATCATATCTCTATTGTTTCGTCGACAAATCCTGAAATAAACGACACTGCTCTTTCATCCAATTGGTTTCTTATTATGATAAAGACGCCTGATACATTGAGATTCTTTATCATTGTCGACATAAAATGGGTGAATTTTAAAGCCAAAGGTTGCGGATTGTAGCTGAACAACGTGGACAACGTATCGAAGATTAGAAACTTGTTCTCAGCTTTCATGTTCTTAATGGCACCGCTTATTATAATGCTTATTTCAGTGAGGTTTGAAGGCGAGTTGGAGAAAAGAATGTTGTCGCGCTGGATACCTGCACCTGACGCCTCAGATATGAGATCGACAAAGTAAAGGTTTTCCACTGGTATTTTGTTTCTTATCATCTCTTCTTTTATCGTCATGCCAGGCTTGTCCAGAGTCAAGTAAATGCCTGAGCTACCTTTTTTCCTCATAAAATAACTTAGGAGTTTTCTGGACAGTTCGGGCTTGTCGTTTATGCCACAAATTAAGGAAGCGAGAAAATTCGGCGGCATGCTCTCCAGTTTCTGCTCGATTGTAGAGCTTTGCATACACCTATATTGTTTTGGGTAATAAAACTATTGTAATTGCTTCTGTCTTATCGACCGGTCTACCTATTACCGTGGAGAACTATGCTCCTGAATAATATCTACAATCTTTTCCCTGCTCCTGAATCCTTTAACTATATTTACCGAAGACTTTGAAACATTAAAATAATCTGAGAGCACTTCTATCAATCTGGAGTTTGCCTTCCCGTCTACGGCAGGTTTGTCCAGCCTTACAGAATAAGCATTCTCCCCTAATTTCTTTACCTCAATCCTTTTCGAGTTTGGAATGGTTTTAACGGAAATTATCATATCAATTCAGCAACACTATTGAAAAGTTTAGCACTGTAGCAAATGTTACCCAAGCCAAGTAAGGGAGAAGCAACAGTGAAGCTGTTTTAGAAAACTTGCGAAACTCAAGCAGTGTTAGAAGTATAGCTACCCATAGAACTGCTATATCGATTAATGCATACAACGGTTTGTGCATGCCGAAGAACAGTATAGACCATAGAAGATTCAGTGTTAGCTGTATGCCAAATATGTAGAACGACCTCTTACCGCTTTTCTTTGTCGAGTTTTCCCAGACTAGGTAGAGTGATATCCCCATCAATATGAATAATGTCGTCCATACAGGAAAGAAAATCCAGTCCGGTGGATTGAATGCCGGTTTGTTTATAGTTGTGTACCATGTTCCAATAGAAGGCGTTGTGAATAATGATCCCAGGAAACCTACAGCTAACGGAATCAAAATGGATATAGCCAGCTTTATTCGTTTCATATTTATCGCAACTCCTAATTTCGTTCCTTGTACAACACCACTGAAATAATCATCACAATAATATAAGGTATACCAATAGCAAATCTCTGCCAGATTCCCCTATTTTGCAGATCATTCGTGAAAAAGAAAACATATGCCAGAATAAGAGTTGCTATTCCCAGAATTAATATAACTGGGGTCAGCCATCTCAGCTTCTTGTTTAACGCGATACTTAAGGCGAATAGAACCAATCCCATAGCAAGTATTGGAAACTGGTAGTTGGCTACTATGTTGTGGAGAGTTGCCATTGTCGAAAAGTTCGATTTACTGTAAAAAATCCCGACCAAATACATCATAGCTCCTGCTAAAAGGAAGAATACTGCACCAGTTTTACCTAACATGTTTATTTCGTCCGATCTGAAAATCCCGACTGCAAAAAGCATGATAAGAACTCCAAACATGCTGAAGCCGAACACATTTGCAAATATCCTTACAGGACTATGAGAGTCTCCAAGCTCACTTATTGTCTGATTCACAGGATCAAACTCAGGATAAAACAACGGCAGTAGGAAGTAGATAGTTGCAAAAAATATAATTCCTCCAACAAATCCTGAGGCGATAAGGATTTTATCCAAATTAAATTTGCCTTCTTTCATCCTCTTCCTCCAAACAAAATATTACAAAGTTCATTCGAAGAATTTTCTTGGCAATATTCGTTACACTGCCCTCTATTCGTATGACAAAAATTTCTGCAGTTTTCTTCGCTAACGCAAAGATTTCCTAAACCTTCTCCGAAAAGAGGGTTGTCCAAGAATTTCAAAGGCTCATAAACATTCATATAGAAAACGAATCCGAGAGCACTTATTGCCAATGCTAATATAATAATCCCAATTTTAGCATCTTTTTGCATTTAGACTATTCTCCATGATGTTTAATACGCTCATTGAAACTCGACTGACCTGATAAATCATAATAATTATTTCTCCTTGCAGGCATAATCGCATCTTGTTCTATTTGCCCGTTAAAGCCAGTACACCCCATAGGAGTACCAGAAGAGCCCATACGTAATTCAGCCAGTTCGGCAAAGCCAAAAACTCCGTGGCTGTAATGAGGACACTGACAACTATTGCTCCCCATGCCATGTATTGTTTTGAAAGCATATTCTAAATTTGAATTATGCATATTAAACCTTTCGGAAAACCAAATAATTTTATGAAATATTTATTGCTTATATTTGTTGTTTTCCTTGCTGGCTGCACTTCTATCACAGACGAGATGAACAAAACCAATGAAACCGATAATTCTACTGAAGAGGAAAAAGCAAATTATACAGAAGTGCAAGAAGAAATAGAGAACCCTTTTGGTTCTGGATTTGGAAGTCCATTCCAGAGATTACCTTCATGCGGTTCAAATAAAGAATTTTTCACTGTCCCTCACATAGCATTATCAAATCTGAACAACATTGTCCCTCTTGGAAACTTCAACCCTAGCGGGCATGTATTTCCTACGAATCACCTTTACTTCCATCTCAAAGGATTTCAAGGCCAGTCGAGTAGTTCCAGCGCATCAATTGTCGCACCAGGAGACATTTGGGTTACTAGGATTGATTCTTCGGAATACACAATGAACGGGCAACGAATAACTGATTATAAAATGGATTTCTCTGCTTGCGAAGAGGTAAAAGGGTATTTCATTCACCTCGCTTCCTTATCTGAAAAATTAATGCAAAGTTTTGGCCAGCCTAGCAACTGCAAGGAATATGAGACAGGTGGAATAAATTACAAGAATTGCGAAAAGAGCTTTTTCTCCTCACCTATTTTGTTAAAAGCTGGTGAGCCTCTGGGGACTGTTGGTGGATCTTCTGATTTCGGCTTGGCTGATTTGAGAACTCCAGAGCTTAGCTATGCTAATAGAAACAGGTGGTATGATGAACCTCTGCACCGTGTGTGCCCTCTGGATTATTTCATACCAGATGTCAAGTCCAATCTTTATTCTCTTTTGGGCAATAGCGACATGAGAAGAATAGTCGAACCTCTTTGTGGCGAGGTAAATCAAGATGTTGAAGGAACTGCACAGGGAGTTTGGTTTGCTAAAGGGACTAAAGAAACTTATCCAGAAGATTCGCATATAGCCTTAGCTCATGACAATATAAATCCTGTGAAAGGAGTGTTTTCTGTTGGAACGTCCGTACCTAATTTACAAGTCGGCACTTATTATTTTAATCCGAAAAATTCAGGTTTTGTAGACAGGGAATTTAAAGATGTGAATGCAGATGGAAATGTTTATTGTTACGAACCACGAGATGGATTTAGTGATAGTAGATTCTTATTTGTAATTTTAATTCAACTTAAAAATCCTACAAGTTTGGTAATTGAAAAACAAGACTTGTCCAGTTGTGGCAGCGGACCTTGGTTATTCGGTTCTTCGTATGCAGAGTTTGAACGCTGATCATCGATCTTATATGATAGTTGCCTGTATTGGAAAGCGAATTGGTGTTTCGAATACAAACACAAGATTTAAGCTGGAAAAACCAAAGTTTAATTAGTTGGTAGGAGCACTATGCCAAACTTTCGACTGGCAAATATTGAACAATATCAACATGGGAATGGATTATTCCCAGCTACGGCCGATACAAGGAATCCTGATATGACTGCCTACTGGCTGAGGGACAATTACTGGATTAGTCTAGGTCTTCCAGAACATTCTAGGTCAAAAGTCATAGTTGCATTTCAAAAAATCGTTGATAACCATAGGAAAAAATTAGAATACCATGCTGAAGTAAAGCCGACAGAAGAGTGGATGTTTTTTCATCCTAGATACAACTTTGATTTGCAAGAATTCAGAGAAAAGTGGGGGTGGATCCAACTTGACGCCGCGAGTAACGTGCTTGAACTTGTTTCAGAAGAGAGGGACTATGAAAGGTCTAGATTGTTGCTGGATTATTTACGTTGCATTGAAGCATGGAGATGCCCAGATTACGGAATCTGGGAAGAAGGACCTAGACAGCTTAGAAGCAGTACTCTGGGTTCTATAATAAGAGGCGTGTCTGCATATAAGAGGATTTTCAATGAAGATGGGTATGTTGATGCTTTGATCGAATCTGCACAAGACAATTTACATAGATTATTGCCGAGAGAGACAGAGACAAGGGAAGTAGACCTTGCCCTATTGTTTCTGCTTTATCCAAAACAGGTCGTTGACGACAGGGCAAGAGACGAGATACTGGACAGGGCAAAGACTGAGCTGGAAGGGACGTTCGGGGCAAAGAGGTATAAAGGTGACAAGTGGGATGGTTTATATCACAGTCTTGGTGAAGGCAATGAAATGGAATGGTCGATGTACTGGCCGCTGGTTTATTTGATTACAGGCGATGAGAGTTATTTCCGGAAAGCTGTTGAGTTGAGAAAAGGGTTTGGCACTCTTCCGGAAGGATTTGTTGAAGGTAAACCAAATGTTAATAGAACATTTCTCATGGCGGAAAGCCTTTACAACCAGGCTGTTTCAAGGCACACCAGCAGAGCAAGTATCCGAAATGGAGTTTTAGTTTAAATCTGCTTGGCCTTTCCTAGAATCTTGGCGACCTTCGTCCCGCAGACGGTGCACGTGCCCTTCATAATCCTTATTCTCTTTTCGGTGACAGTCTCCTCGGGATTGTTTACTTCCCTCTTCGTCTTGCACTTCATGCAGTAGGCTTCCATTCCTTTAATTTTCGTTTCAATGGATTTAAATCTTCGCTTTAATGTTAAATTTCTTAAATCTTCATTATATTATTAGGAGAATGCGAGAACTTCAAATACCTGACCTTATATCAGCTGCAAAATCTTTGTATGAAAGACGTGGTGATGCCAGGGCAATTAATTACGAAAACCTGTCTTCAGAAGTTGACTTTACTGTTAAAATTGTGCACAAAAAACTAAAGAGATATTTTGCAGAAGAACTAGAATATTTTGAATGTAAATACGGCTTGAGTACGCCGGTTATAGTTTTGCTGAGGTATGAAATTACAGGTGACATCCCTTTTGTTGAGGAGAGGAAGAAATGGGGAAAATTCCAACCGTCAAGAAAAGACTGGTTTCAAGGGGTTAGGCTCCCTCTTGAACTCACTTCAGAGGCTGTTGAGCTTCTTATGGTTTACTTAATGGATGGTGCACCATTAGCAAAGGACGATAGGTACACTATACAGTTGAGTGGCAAAAGCGATGATTTTGATTTTTATGAGAACTTTGTTGTACCTAGGATAAGGAGTGTTCATAACATCAGGTCAACTGTATTCAGAAAAAGAACTTCTGCGGAATATCCACAAGTTGCAGTAAGGTCCAAAGCAGTATACACATGGCTTATGGAAGACTTGGGATATTCACAAGTATTGTCTCAATTAAATCCTGATTTGCAGCAATCTGCTTTTGATGTTATTCTAGCAAGCCAAGGAACGAAAAATAACGGTCGTGTAAGTATTTCGCATGCAACTATGCTTGGAGAAATTGAAAGGCTAGCGAATGCTCTTGGATTTAATCCGGAAAGAAGAGATTCGAGTGGCACACTTATTTTTTCTGATGATGAAACTGGAAGGATGAATTTAATCAATTCCAGGCATGTAATATAGTTTTATCGATTTACCGAAAGATATTTAAAGTTTAACCACTCTATAGTGATATAGATGCTGGAAGCATGGTTTTCCAAAACTTTGTTTCTGGTGACCAAGAGGTGAAAGTAAGTGGCTAAAAGAAGCGCTAAGAAATCAAGAAAGCGATAGTGGTTTCTTAGAAACTAACTTGGCGTAAGCCAAGATTTTTGTCCCTCGGCCGGGGACATTTTATTCTTTATTGCCTCCATTTGATTGAGCATCCCATAGACGGAAGGAAATCCTCTGCAATCTCCTCTCCTTTCAGAAGCTTGTTCATGTTGTCTTCCATTATGTCTTCCTTAGGCTCGCCGTCTAAAGTGAGGGCATCATTAATCCTGCCGTGATACACCAACTTCATGGATTTGTCGAAAAGGAACGGGTCCGGAGTGCACGTGGCCCCGTAGGATTTGGCAACCTCTTGAGTCTCGTCGAAAAGATAAGGAAAGTTTATGCCGCGCTCCTTTGCGAATTTCTCCATGTTCTCAAAGCCTTCGCCCTCGTAATTCGGGTCGTTGCTGTTTATCCCAACGATCGAAACTTTTCCGCCGAATTTATTTTGCAGGCCAATTATTGCGTCAAGTCTTGCCTTTACATAAGGGCAGTGGTTGCACATGAAAACAACCAGCAGGCCTTCCGAGTCTGAAAAATCACTTGAGGAATAATTCTTTCCGTCGACTCCCTTCAGGCTGAAACCAGGTGCTTTGTCTCCGGTCTTGAGCTTTGCCTGCGACTCCATAGCCATGAAAATAAATGCAAGTCGCTCTTTAAATCATTTCCTGCCTTTGGCATACTTGAAAAATATTATCTGCCTCTCCCTCTTCAGTGCATCCTTCTTTGCCCTGAACTTGCCCAGAACCCTCTTTCTATCTTTGGTGTAAAGGAGCCATCGGAAGCCCCGCTTTACTATCACCATACCTAATATATCCTTTCTGCTATTATTCAATCTATGAAATTCTGTGACAAATGCGGGAACCTGATGAATGTGAAGACTGAATTCAGTGCAAAGTTTCTTTATTGCCGCTCGTGCGGAAACAAAACGAGGTTGAACGAAAAGCTGGAATTGTCGGACACCAGGAAGATTGAGAAGAAGGAGGTCATAGTTGTAGAGGATGAGAAGGAGGAGTTTCCTGTTACGCAAATCCTGTGCCCAAAGTGCGGCGTTATAAGGGACGCATACTGGACGATGCAGCAGACAAGGGGAGGTGACGAGCCGCCGACAAGGTTCTACCAATGCAAGGAATGCAGCTGGAGATGGCGGGAATACAGTTAGGGAAATGGGCTCTGGTCAGCTTTATGTGAATGTCGCATTCTAATTATAGTAGGTGTTTCCATCATAGACTTTGACAAGCTCATAGAGGCGCACATCAAAAGGGAAAGGAAGCCGAAAGAGATAGGAAGATACTATCCTTCGGAGATCGGCAACTGCATAAGGAAGGTTTGGTATTCCTACAAGCATCCGATGGAAACTGACCCGGACAGGCTGAAGATTTTCGAGGTTGGCAACCTTCTGCATGATTTTGTGATGCATGTCTTCAAGAACGAGAAGAATGCGGACAAGATAAAGTTTCTCGAGTCTGAGATTCCGATAAAGAAGGACTTTAAGGATTTCATGGTCTCGGGCAGGCTTGACGACGTTGTCATAGCCGTTGAGGACGGAAGGAAGATGATAATCGAGGTGAAGTCAGTTGCGGACATAAGAAGGGCTGATACAGCCAACAAGAACCACGTTATGCAGCTGCAGTTCTACATGCATGCCACAGGGATCAAGGACGGAATCATACTCTACATAGACAAGAAGAACTTGAAGACAAGGGCATTTGAAATACCGTATGACGAAATGCACAGCATGGACATCATTAAAAGGTTCAGAGTCTTGCACGAGCTTTTGGTAAAGGACGTCCTGCCGATAGACGAGGCGAAGAGGAATGACGATATGAACTGGATGTGCAACATGTGCGAGTACAGGAGCAAGTGCGACAGGAATGAGAAGTGATAAATTCTTAAGTTGACATAGTGGTATCATGGAACATCTAATGAAGTTCAACTCTGTGAACAAGATGCTTGGTGAGCTAAAGCTTCTAACGAGGAGCGACAACACCGCCAAGACATATCTAAAGGGCGTTAACCTTTTTGCCAAGACAATGAAGATTGATGACCTTGACGGTTTTGTGGAGAAGTTGCGGGAGAAATCGCTGGACCCGGAAGAGACTTACAAGGATTTTGTAATTGCGCTTGCGAACCAGAACATGGCGCCTAAGACCGTAGGTGCTTGGGGTGCATCGGTGAAGAAGCTTTTCCTGTCAAACGGAATAGACTTGAAGGGAAAAGTGACTATGAAGATGTATAATGTACATGAGGATACGCTGCCGTCAAAAGTTGACTTGAAGAACGTTCTGTCGCACTCCAGCTCAAGGGCAAAGACCATAATTTTAATGCTTGCTTCTTCCGGGCTCAGAATCGGTGAGTTGAGAAATCTTAAATTGTCTGATGTAGACCTAAACTCTTCGCCTGCAACCGTCAGGGTGAAGGGATTGACAGCTAAGGAAAGGAAATCAAGGCTTACTTTCATGTCGGAAGAGGCGAAGAAAGTACTGCAGTCTTACATGGATCACAGGAAGAACAACGGACACCAGCTCGGCCCTGATGCACATTTATTCGCAACGCATGATGGAAGCCAGATGAGTTACCAGAACCTGCAGTTCATTCTGCACAATGTCTTCAGGAAGGTGAGCAAGAAGATCGGGAAGAGGTATGAACTCCATGCACATTCTCTGAGGAAATATTTCAAAACGCAGATGATATCTGCTGGTGTACCTGGCCCGATTGTCGACAGGCTAACAGGGCATGCAAGATACCTCTCGCAGGAATATGAGCTTTATACTGAAGAGCAACTGAAGGAATGGTATGCGAAAGGGATGAAAAGCTTGGAACTGTTGAGTTAATCCGCTAATCCTCATCCTCTTCTTCGTCAGCTTCTTTCTTTATCGAGTCCGCTATTTCAGGGTAAGCCTCTTCGCCTTTTTTCTCTTCATCCTCTATACCAAGGCCCTCGGAAGTCTCATGCACATCCTCGCTGAGCTCTTTCTCTATTTCCTGGAACTGCTCCTCGGTGTACTTGCCGGGCTCTCTTATCATCTTCTCATACTCCTTCAAAAGTTTACCTTTGTTCTCCGGCATGTTGACACTACACCCTAGCTTTGGCAAGGCTTGTAAGAATCGTGTCCATGTTTTTTGCAACCTCATTTCCAAAGTCTGTGAGCTTGACTATTTTTATCCTTCCCTTCTTCTCAAAGTCGACAAGGCCGTATTCCTGGAACATATCCAGCAGCTTGACAGTGTGGGAATAGGTGCAGTCAGTTTCCTTTGATATTATGGTCGCGTATTTAGGGCCGGACTTGAGCGATGTCAGCATTTTCACAGGCTTTAGTCTGAAAAAAAGTTTCGGACCGAATTTTTGTTTTATTGCCAAGACATCGCACCCTTAATTAAAGTTCCCCTGTAAAATATTTATACTTATTCATTTATTTAAAAAGACATACTTTGGAATGCTAGTGTTAAAGATTAATTTCTGACGCGCCAAGTTTAATTCAATGGTAGTGATACTCAGATCTCCAATCGCAGCAGGCATGCTTTATGACCTAAATCCAGACAATTTGAGGAAGCAGCTGGATTATTTTCTAGAGAATGCAAAGACAAAAAAGCTGAAGGAGAGGGTAGTTGCGGCATTGGTTCCGCATTCGTCATACATATACTCCGGGAAAGTGGCCACGGAATTTTATTCCGCTGTGGACCAGTCGAATTTTGTAATCATAGGCAGCAACCATGCCGCATACGGCTCTGCTTTTACCACGATGAGGAACTGTTTGTGGAAGACTCCTATTGGAGAGGTTGTGGTTGATGATTTTTTTGCGGACAGGTTGCTGAAGGAAAGTGGAATGGTGGAGTTCGACGCGTTTGCACACGAACAGGAGTACTCGATAGAGGTACAGCTCCCGTTTCTGCTGCACAAAATTGGGGAGTTCAAGATGCTACCTATTGCAGTGAACGACCAATTGCCGGACAAGGAATTCCTTGAGAACTGCAGAGCTGTCGGGAGGATGATTGGGAAGCTTGCCAAGGCCATGGGCGGGTGGAAAATCATAGGCAGTTCTGACCTTTCCAAGGCCGCACAGAAGGAATTCGTTGAAATTGCGGACAGACAACTCTTCAAAAGTATAACAAAGCTGGACTGCAAGGACTTGTTCAGCAGGGTGAAGGGTGAAAATAAAGGAGTGTGTGGGTATGGTGCTATTGCCACGACTATTTTTGCCGCAAAGGAGATGGGTGCGAAAAGGGGTAGGGTAGTAGGCTACGGCACGTCCGCCGACATAGACGAGACAATGCTGCCGGTCACAGGCTATGCATCTGTAATATTTTATTAGCTTACCAATTCTCTAATTGGATATGAGGGATGTAATTTACAAGCATGCTCTTCTAAATGCGGTTGAGTATGGAGGCAAGGCGGAAGTCAAGGCCGTGATAGGGAAGGTCCTTGCAGAGGAGCCGTCGCTCAAGTCAGATATCTCTCAAGTTGTTGCAGAGGTAAAGAAAATAGTAGACGATGTGAACTCGCAGACGTTGGAGGAGCAGAGAAATCTTTTGGGCAAGCTGGGGGTAAGGCTGGAGGAGAAGAAAATTGTTGAAACTGGGCTGCCTGAACTTCCGAATGCGAAAGGGAAGGTCGTGATGAGGCTTGCGCCGTATCCGTCCGGTCCATTGCATATAGGAAACGCTAGAATGGCCATTTTGAATGACGAATACGTGAAGCGCTACAAAGGAAGGCTTCTGCTTGTTTTTGACGACACGATAGGGAGCGAGGAGAAGTTCATAATTCCAGAAGCTTACAAAATGATAACAGACGACTTGAAATGGCTGGGTGTTAAATATCACAAAATAGTTTACAAATCAGATAGAATTAAAATTTTCTACAAACTCGCAGAAGATTTGATAAAGAAAAATATTGCCTACGTTTGTGAATGTGATGCAAAAACTTTGCGCGATAATAGAGCTAACGGAGTTGTCTGCAAACACAGAGAACAGACAAGCGAAAGGAATACTGAGAAATGGAAAAAGATGTTAAATGGTAGGTACAAAGAGGGGAAAGTGACTTTAAGATTAAAAACGGACATGCAGCATCCTAACCCTGCATTTAGGGATAGAGTTTTGTTTAGGGTTGCAGAAAGGAGGCATCCCCGAGTTGGAAAAAGATATAAAGTGTGGCCGATGCTAGAATTCTCTTGGGCTGTTGATGATCATATGCTGGGTGTGACACACATATTGCGCGGGAAGGATTTGGTTATAGAAGACATGATGGAGGAGTTTATTTGGAATGCGATGGGATGGAATAAGCCGGAAATTTTGCATTATGGAATTCTTAACTTAGAAGGCGTAAGGCTGAGTAAAACAGAATCTAGAAAGTTAATTGAAAGGAAAGTTTATAGTGGATGGGATGACGCAAGAACTTGGAGCCTCAAGTCATTGGAGAAAAGAGGCGTTCAACCTCATGCCATTAGGAATTTTATAATTAACATGGGGCTAAGTTTAGCTGATGTTAAGATGCCTGTGGAGATTCTTTATGCGGATAACAGGAAATTGATAGACTCGAAGGCAAACAGGTATTTTGCTGTTTTGAATCCTGTGAAAATTTCCGTAAAGAACTCGAAACCAAGAACTGTCGAAGCCCAGTTGCACCCTGATTTTCCCGGAAGAGGGAGAAGAAGAATTCATGTGGATACGAATGCGATTTACGTGGAAGAGGAGGATTATAGGAATTTTAAAGGAAGGGAAGTCGGCTTTATGAACCTGTTTTCGGCAAAACTGGACAAGAATTCGGTGGTGACATCGGAGAATGTCAAGTATGATATCCAGAAAATCCACTGGGTTTCGGGACCGAATGCGAAAATCAAGGTGGTGATGCCTGACGGTAAGGTTGTAAAGGGTGTTGCCGAGCCCAGTATTAAAAAGTTGAAGGTCGGCTCATTGGTGCAGTTTCCAAGAATCGGCTTTGCAAGAGTGAACAAACAAGGTAGGGAAACTGTTTTATACTTTACGCATAAATAGAAATAGAGGATGTGGTAGTATGCCGAAATCATATGTTAGGTTCGAGGTGTCAAAGGAGCTGGGTGAAAAGACATTGCAGGCTGTGGAGGCAGCGAGGAACACCGGGAAGATAAGAAAAGGTGTGAATGAAAGCACAAAGGCGGTCGAGAGGGGCAATGCGAGACTCTTGGTGATAGCTTCTGATGTTGATCCTGAAGAGATTGTCATGCATTTGCCAGCGCTGTGCGACGAGAAGAGAATACCTTACATCTATGTTCCTATGAAGACCGAGCTGGGAAGGGCTGCCGGACTGGATGTGCAGTCGTCCGCTATTTGCATTGTCGACGCCGGTGAAGGCGACGATCTTGTAAAAGAGATTGTAAAGGGCATCGAGGCTCTGAAGAAGTGATTGAATGGCAGGAGAATCTTACCCGGCCGAGGTATTGCAATTGATGGGCAGGACTGGTGTTAAGGGTGTGATGCAGGTAAGATGCAGGGTGATGGATGGACCAGACAGGGGAAAGATTTTGACTAGGAATGTAATTGGTCCGATTAGGATAAAGGACGTTCTTATGCTAAGAGAGACTGAGATGGAGTCAGCCGGAAAGATGGAAGCCAGGTAATTAGGATGAAATGTTCATTCTGCAATTCCAACATTGCTAGGGGAACTGGAAAGATGTTTGTTGGACCAACCGGCAACGTAAGCTATTGGTGCAGTTCCAAGTGTGGGAAGAGTTTTAAGATGGGAAGGGATAGGAAGAAATTAAAGTGGGCCAAGTTGAAGAAAGGTTAATTTTATTTTCTCCAATTAGATATATGGGCTGGTAGATCAGTCTGGTAGATCGTCTGCATAGAGTGATTCCGCAGATGGCATAGAGGTCGCTGAAGCAGAAGGCCTGGGGTTCAAATCCCCACCAGTCCACTAATTTATGAGAGAGTCTTTATGAGTAGTATTTTACCTAAAGTTAGATCAGACTTTTTTGGTTACACTCATTCTTTTGATCCATATTTCAATCTAAATGGTGAAAGGCATAATAAAGAAAAACTAATAAGAGAATTTGGTATTTTATCGCCGAGAGAAGCCAGAAACCTTGGTGTGCCATATGCCGTTAATATAAGGATAGCACTAGAAGGAGTTGCTGATTACGATGATGTTATTTTCTTATTTCCTATAAGAGAAAGGTCTATTATACCAAAAGGACCAGGTACGTTAACAGCAATATTGGATTGTAATATTCCTATTTTAACTCCTGAGGAGATGAGTAAAAGGTATAATGGTGCATGGGTTCCACTATCTTTTCCTTCATCTATTTCTTTACTTAACTCTTTTGGCTTCTTTCCTTCAACCAAAACTCCATTAAAGCTATTAAGTGTTCCAAGAACAACTTTAACTGAGCCCTTCAAATCTCTCGATGATAAATTTTCCATCCTTTCCTTTGCAACCTTGACAACACCCTCAAGCTTTACATCTGCGACATGAGTTACTCCTTTGGCTTTGTCTTCTTCTGTTATTTTTGCAGTGTCTATCTTCAATTCTGCCTTAAGTAATTTCACCGTTGCACTTCTTGGTTCTTTCTTGGCCATAGCATCACTTATTTCTTAAACGTATTATTTTAAATAGGCCTGGTGAAGAAAATTAATTTATTATTTCTTTTTTCCTAAAACTTTAATAAATTCTACAGAAACTGTTATGGGAATAGGCACAGACGTCTCAATGGGTTCGAGGGTGATTTCTCTTTTTACCTTGTCGTATCTCGTAACCTTTCCTTTCTCTCCTTTGAACGGTCCACCGATAATTTCTACCGTGTCGCCCACGTCAAGCTCCACCTCGACTTTCCTCGGCTGCAGAAATCTTTCTATCTGGCTCAGCTCGACTGGCTTCTTGATTAGCCCGCGCGAGTGCGGCAAGTCCTTGGCAATCTTTTCCAAGTCGTCGATGCTCCCTTCGACAAAGACGTAACCTTTTATCTCTTCCGGATGAACTACGGCCTTGATGCCCAAGTTTTCCGAGGATACTCTGGATGCAACTGCGTCAGCGACCACGTTCTCCCTGCCGACAACTGTCTTTATCGTGTAAATCATTTCAACCAATCAGTAAAACCGATACAAAATAAAATATAAATCCTATCACGCCGACGACAGAAATTCCCAGCACGACGGTCTTGAAGGTGTCAAAATAGTCTTCCTTGTCGGGCTTTTTCGCAATCCTAAGTATCCTCACATAGTTAGAAAGTGTCTCTTTCAACCGCAATTGCATCACTCTACAAATTCTATTCCTAGGAACTTTTCTATGTCTCTCTTCTTGCGAACTCCATCTTTGCCGGGTACCTGCTGTGTATTGACTCCTGTGATGACAAGCATTGTCCTTACATTTTCACCCATCGACTTGTCCACTTGCACCCCCCAGATTATCCTTGCGTCAGGAGACAGCTTGGACGACACTGCATCTGCTATTTGTTGCGCTTCCCTTATCGTGATTTCAGGCCCGCCGGCGACATTGATTAACGCGCCGACAGCACCGTTGATGTCGACCGAAAGCAATGGATTATTCAAAGCTCTTTCCACGGACTCGAATGCCCTGTTCTCAGAGTTGCTTTCGCCAAGGCCTATCATTGCAAGGCCGCTCTCCCTCATTATCGTCCTCACATCGGCAAAATCAAGATTGACAAGTCCTGGCTTTGTCACAAGCTCTGTTATCCCCTTTACGGCATTCACGAGAATCTCGTCGCAGACTTTGAATGCGGTAGTTATGCTGACGTCCGGAACTATCTCCAGCAGCTTGTCGTTCGGAATAACTATCAGTGTATCTACAACATTTTCAAGATTTCTCAAGCCTTCAAGGGCATTATTGCTTCTGCTCTTCCCTTCCATTGAGAAGGGCATAGTGACTATGGCGACTGTGAGAGCACCCACCTTCTTTGCAATCTCGGCGACAACAGGTGCGCTACCTGTTCCTGTATTATGCACAAGGAAACCTTCGGCGACAAAATTATGGCTTCCATCCACAGTTATATCATAGACGTCTTCCTCGCCCAAATATTTGACTGATTTGACTCTTGTAAAGCCGAAGTGCTTGAAAAACTCTGGCCGAATAGTTCCCCTATAACCGTACAAGAAACCTATACCGTCTCTTTCCCGTGATTTCTCCAGAGACTTGTTTAGCTGGTAAAGTTTGTAGACTCGCACTTCCCAAGATGTGCTTATCAACTTTTGTTTCGAGTTTGGCGGTTTGACTTCACGAGTTCTTGACGAGATGTTGCTAGATCTCAAACCGAGATAATCGCATAAAACCTTCAACTGTCTTATGAGCTTTTTACTGCTCATTTCAAATCTGAGCTCAATTTTCTCTTTTCCGTTAGATTTCCTTTGGCGATAGTAATGACCATCGGCGTCTGCTAGCCCGAGGATAAATTCCTTTTTATAGGAATCCGGTAGTTTGAACAACCATGATGGGATTTCCTTTTCTTTAGCGTGCCTGTCTAATCCTAGTTTCCACAAAAGCTCGTATACGCGCTTGGAATTAGCATAATACCAATTGTCGTGCCTTTTCATCTCAAGTCCGAATATTTCTTTGACAAGCGAAATGTATCTGTTGTTCCTTTCTTCGTCTTTTGAGGGAGAGAAATGGATTTTCCAACTGTCTTTGCTTCTCGACACCCAGCCGTCGCCCAAAAGAAAGCCGAACAACCTACAAAAGCTCTGGGTGGCATAAAAGCCGTCTTCTATCTCCAGATTTGGCTCGTCGAGTTCTGGTGCCTTCCTCAATATGACCACAAGGTCATTAGGTTTTAACTCCTCAGCTCCCACCCATTCGAAAGAGAACCTGGAAAATCTACCACGCTTGTCCGTTATCTTTGGCACCACTTTCAGAAACGGATGGTCGTAGGAAGCGACCAAAGAGTTGTTCCTTGTTCTAACCTCATATACTTTTTTGATGCCGGTTTTCATAGCAGCTACTACGGGCTTTTTCACAAGTTTTCCTTCCTCCAAAGAGTAAACAAAGGAGCCTGTATTTATAGAATCTATTCTCACAGGGCCTTGTGGATTAGTGTATATAGTGGAGCTTCCTCGTAGACACCCCCCACCAAGTCCGCACGCAATAAACACCATGTCCGCTCCCTGCAAGAGTTTCTTAATCTCGTCCTTGCTTTCCTTCGCGGATTCCATTCCAACGTTCGGGTTGGCGCCCGCACCAAGACCCTGTGTCAGCTCCTTTCCTATAACGAGCTTCTTGTCGGCTTCCGTATTCAGCAAGTCCACGGCATCTGTATTGAGTGCAACCGTCTCGGCTCCAGTTATTCCAACCTGCATCAACCTTGTTACAGTGTTGCCGCCGGATCCACCGCATCCAACAACCTTTATGCTGGTCCTCCTCTGCTCAATCATCTGCTTGAGATTTTCGTCGTATTCGTTGGCCTTGTCCCTAACCGGCTTTTCTGCCAGCTGTTTTACTCCCATAAAAACCTTATATTTATTTCACTGATTAACAATAAATGCTTAATTTTCCTTCTCAAAGACGTCGAGAAAGCTTACCTTGGTCATGTTCATCCATTTCATGATTGTGTCGGCTATGTTCTTCTTGACTGCCTTTGGGAAATCTGCTTTCTGGATGCTTATCGAGACTTCGCTGTCATTTATAACTGGGTTTGAATCCTCCATCTTTAGGCCAGTGAAATACCTCACAATGCCCTGGACCTTTTCAATGGTCTCCTTCAGCTCGCTCTTTATTTCAATCTCGTATTCGATCGTCCTGCCTGCAAGCGGATGGTTGAAATCAATCTTCACTCTTCCGCCGTCAACGCTGACAATCTTACCTTCCATTCCGCGGACATTAACCGTCCTTCCAAGTGCAGGCTCCATGTTGCTTTCCTTGAATGTTGACATTGGTACCAGAGTCACCAGTTCTGTCTTTCTTTCGCCGAAAGCTTTCTCAGAAGTCAATTCAATTGTTTTCTTTTCTCCCACATTCATTTCTCTGATGGCTTCATCCATTCCTGGAATAACTTGGTTTGCTCCGACAATGACCGGAACGGAACCGTAGTTGGCCTTTGGATTGTAAATTCCTGCAAGTATCGCGGCCTCGCCGTTCGTGGTGTCAAAAACATCGTTTGTGTCCTTCGTCCTTCCGGTAAATTCGATTGTTACAAAATCTCCGTCTTTCATTTTACCAACTTGCCCCATAAAGTTTAAAAGGGTTTGCTTCACAACGATTTATTTTTGAAGAACGATTTCAGTTTATGGCAAACAAGGAAGATTGGAAAAATGATTTGGGTGATGAAGACAGGCAAATTTTGCTTTCATTGCTAAATTCTGTGAAAAAGTATCGGTACGCTTATGAGAATTCTGGTGATGCTAGGAATGCACAGTTGTGGACTGCTTTGATTGAGATGCAGAAGAGGTTGGACAAGACTAACGAGTTGCTTGGGAATCTAGAGGAACCGTTTAGGGCAATTGTTGAGATTGGTGACGAGGAGAAGAGGAAGACAATAGAGAAATTGGTTAAGGATGTTATAAAGCCTGAGGATGAAACCGGTGAAGATGCTACTCAGAAGCTGGTTGACAGCTTGATGAAGTTTTGAAGCAGATTCATTTATACTTTCGGGGGGTTTACTTCAACATCTATTACGTATGTATCGAACCTGTTTCTAGCTTCCTTTAAGGTATCATATTTTCCCACGTTAATAATCCTACCGTTTTCTGCTTTAACCCTAAATTCATAGTTTTCTGCGGCTCCCTCCGAAAAAAGATCTTGAAACCACCCAAGAAAACCGATTCTATAATGCTCGATTACATATGCTGTTGTGCGTTGTCCTGTTTTCCTATCTGTAACTATCTGACGATATAATAATTTTTCAGGCATACTACTATGTAGATGGCAACATTTTTAAATATTGTAGCTTGCTAAAAAGGTTGATAAATAGAATGCGGGGGTGGGATTTTCAGATGCCTCTTTTGAGGCTATCAAATTTTCTATCTAAGATTTCACGAGCTATTATGACTACTTTATTCATTTTTTCGGTTTTTTCAGCATTAAATCTAAAACCAATATTTTCAGAGAATGAAATAATATTTTGTGCATTACTTTGTATCCAAAACAACGATTCTACATTTCCAGACTTTGTCATTCCACCATCTATAACTTTGCTACATTTAACATCAAATTCTTCAATCAGATTCTTCACGCCATTTATAAAGTCTAACAAATCTTGTTTAAGTAGTGGATTTTTAGCCATTTTGAAATTGGGTGCATTAGGAAAACCACGATTTATTCTGAAACCAGCTAATTCATCTTCTAATATGCCTTGCAAAAATGTCTTTTTAGTTAATTCTGAATTTATCCAATTTGGAATATTAAAAGACACGTTTGTTTTTCTACCTTGTGGCGCTCCTAGGATTTTCAATACTCTCCCAAAAGTTGAGTCATTAACCTGTAAGACGAACGATCTACCAAATGCTATTTTGCTTCTTATTTTCATTTTTTGAACAGGAATAAATAATTCTTCATTTAATAACTTTTCCAAAGCTTCTAGATCCTTCTTATTTTTAGAAATAAATCTACTTGTGAAATTTTCATCTAAATTACCATCTCCCATAATCTTCGCGACTAAAAAGGCGAATATTTCAGGTTTTTCATTTGAAAACCACTCTCGTGTTCTACAGATATCACTACATCTTTCCGCACTTTCTCTACTTCTAAATGTTTGGAATAAGTTTTCTTTATTTATCACTTAACTACAAAACAAATTATTAAACGCTGTATATAAAATTAACTAGGGTTCATTTCCTTAAAGTGCAGGGGGCGAGATTTGAACTCGCGAAGAGACTAACTCACGAGGTTTCTTCATCTTTTATCAGGGCTTAATTCAGTCTGATGCTTAAGCATCGCTGAGGGAAAGTAACCTATACCCCTCTCGCGCCATTGACCAGACTAGGCGACCCCTGCGTAATAAAGTTGTAGGTAGAAATACTTATTTGAGCTTCTTCAATGCCTTGTCGAATTCTTTCATCTTCTCTTCAAGAATCTTGGCAGAATCAGCAACTATCTCGTCTGCATTCAATCCGGAAGCAGTCTCGACAGAGAAAAGAAAACTTTCGTTCACTGGCTTGAACTCATCGCCGTCTTCATTTATGGATTTGCACAAAGCACACTCAACAGGCTGAACTTCTATTCCCCTCACATCCTTCACATGGCTCAGATGGTTCCTGCAAAGTTTCATCTGGCCTGCCTTTGATTTTGCCTCGAACAAGTTCGAATAGCCGACAACAGCTCCCTGCCACTTTAAATGCTCCTTGCCAAACCCAAGCGTGGCAACAGCCTCAAGCTCTATCTCCTGGCCCTCAAAAAGCTCGACGCCTGGTCCCTTCTTCTTCAGCACCATCTTCACCTGGCACAGGCTGCACCCCTTGCCGTCGCACTTGCACTCCTTTGTGACATTGTATCCCCTCTTGTCGAACTTGAGCGGCATCTGACCGAGCCTATTGGCGATAATCTCGTCGTTCAGCGCCGAGTCGTTCTTCACAAAATCCACATATTCTATTGCCATGGTCGGAATCTCGGTCATCATTATCCTTCTGAGCTCATTGGCGAAGGGAAACTGCACATCCTCAAGAATGAACTTCATCTCGTAATCTGTCTTTCCCACAAGCTGCACTTTCATCAAACCACGAATTAACAGTAGTAGATTTGGGTTTTGAAACAATTTAAACTTTATTTCGGCCACTTGAGAAACTTGAGGTAGCGAGAAACGTCGTCGCCTATCGCCCTGCTCTTTCCTTCAGCATAATTCAGAAGAATCACTAGGGAAGTTCCGCCGATCAGCAAGGATGCGAATTTCATGGCGTCAGCGCCTAGCACCTCGCCTATTATGGCAATCGCAAAACTGCCAAGCAATCCTAGTTTGCCTAAAGTTGCTCTTAGTTCCATTAGACCACGTTTCGTTAAAAAGAAAGTGGGAATGGTACCATTTAAAAGTTTGCTTTTGGTCAAAAGTCTTTTTCCGTTTATACCAGAGATTTCCATATAGAATAGGCCTATATTGCCTTTTTACCGACTGAAAAAGGTTGAATATCTTCCTTTGCCAGCGGCACACCAAGCATTTGCTTTACTTAGACACGGCGACCCAAACGTCCGCCCTTTTTGCGCAAGTGCCCATGTGTGATAGGAGTAACATCTTCTATGGTTCCGATTCTCAGCCCGGCCCTCGCCAATGCCCTGATGGCAGGCTGTGCGCCCTTTCCAGGGGATTTTGAATATTGGGATCCTCTGATTTTGAATATTGGGATCCTCTTGCCCTCACTCTTATGTGGATTCCAGTGAGTCCGTGCTCGACCGCTAATTCCGCAGCCTTTCTTGCAGCAAGCATTGCAGGGAACGGCATTCCGCCTTCCCTATCCTTGTCCGTCATCATCCCGGAAGAGATACGAGATATCGTCTCGCTGCCTGTGATGTCTGTTATATGGACTATTGTGGTATTGTCGGTGCTGTAGACGTGGGCTACTCCCCACTTTTCCTCTCTACTCGGCTGCCTTTCCATTTGCCTCGCCCTGCTTTACTGCCACGTTCATCTTAACCATAATCTTCTCTTCCTCGCCAACAGGAACTATATAGCTCGGGAATCTGACCTTCCTGTCGTTTATCAAAACCTTTCCATGTACGATGAATTGCCTTGCCTGCTTTGGCGTGTTTGCCAGCTTGCGCTTGTACACGACCGTCTCCAGCCTTCTGTTGAGAAAGTCCTCGAGCGTAAGGCCGAGCACGTCGTCCAAGGTTGCATTCTTCTTTAGGATGCCGAGCTTTGCCAGCTTTTCTATAATTATCATTTCCTTGTCCATGTTTCTCCTTGCGGCAAGCTCACGTGCGAGCTTCCTGTATTTTCTCAATAAAGATGCAGTTCTCCATATCTCCCGCTTGGTTTTCAGCCCGAAGCTTTTCATTACTTCCCTTTCGCTTTCTATTCTTTCCTTGTCCCAAGGCCTTTTCGGCGTGTGATAGAGTTTTCTCTGCCTTTTCATCATATCACTTGTTTTCAGGCGCTTTCGCTGGCGATGCCGGCGCAGCTGCCGCTGGCGCAGCCCCAGCCTTCTGTAAAGCCTGCTTCCTAATCACTCCCACCACCTTTCCTTTCTGCCTGAAAGTGCTTCTCGTCCTCTGGCCCCTTACAGGCTGGCCGAACATGTGCCTCCAGCCGCGATAGGTTTTCAAGTTGACATACCTCTGCACGTCGAATTTTTTGGCGACATCCAAGTCAGAGCTTGTCAAGTGGACGTCGTTCCCGGTCGCCATATCCCTCTGCCTGTTGGCAAGGAATTTTGGGACTCCTGCTCCAATGGGGTTTTTGATAACGCCCTCTATTTGCTTTATATCCTGCTCCCCAAGTGATGAAAGCTTTGCATAAGGATTTATTCCGGACACAAGGCAGATGCTGTTGCTTAGATTGTAGCCGACTCCCTTTATCTTCCTTATAGCTCTGACAACAGATTTGTCGCCGTCAAGGTCGGTGCCTGCCACGCGTATGACCTGCCTGGGGCCGGCCGGCCTGCTCTCAGGCCTCTTCTTATCCTCCTTTTCCTTTTTCTGCTTCTCCTTTTCAGGATCCTTTACGCTCGTTTTTTTGGAACCCATGCTAACACTAAAAGTTAAATCTATTTAAATTTAAACCTTATAAAATCTATTCGGCCCGCTGGACTGCCTAGGCAGGAGGGTTACCATGAGAGATGAGATATTAAAGGCGTTGCAGACACTGCGGAACTCGCAGGGAAAAAAGGGTTTTGTGCAGAGTGTCGACCTTATTGTAGCTTTGAAGGGTCTCGACCTTAAAAGGCCTGAGAGCAAGTTTGCCGAGGATTTTATTTTGCCGCACGGGAGGGGCAAGGATGCTGAGGTTGTTGTTTTTTCCGACAATTTGACAGGATTGGATTGCCAGGTTTTCAACAGCGACGACTTGCAGAAGGTTGCTGCGAACAAGAGAAGTGCGAAAAAGCTTGGCAACAGGACTGATTTCTTTCTTTCAGAGGCTTCGCTTATGCCACTCATAGGAAGAGTCATGGGACAGGTGCTTGCTCCTAGGAACAAGATGCCGAAAGTTATCACGGGTGATGCCAAAAGGATGGTTGCAAATTATAAGAAAAGTGTCCGGCTAATTGTCAAGTCGGCTCCTGTCGTACAGTGCATCGTGGGAAAGGAGGATATGGCCGGCGACAAGGTGGCCGAAAATGTCGCGGAAATTCTAAAGTTTTTGGAAACAAAGTTGCCAAGAGGCAGGCAGAATATGGGGAAGGTACTGCTAAAGTTTACTATGGGCGAACCTGTAAAGGTGGAGGTGAACTGATGCCGGCAGAAAACAAGGAGAAGGAATTGCGGGTGTTGAAACAGCTTTTGGGTATGTACAACACTATTGGGCTTGTCGATATGCTGAAGATGCCTGCAAAGCAGTTGCAGGAAATTAAGAAAAATCTGGGAAATGAGGTTGTTATCAAGATAAGTAAAAAGTCTTTGCTTAAAATGGCTCTGGAAGAGTCTAGGTTCAAGCCTATGATTGAGCACCTGCCGAAGCAACCTGCGCTTATACTGTCCAATTCAGAACCGTTCGCTATTTTCAAGAAAATCAATTCTATGAGATTCAAAACCTATGCAAAGGAAGGGGACGTGGCGCTTTCGGATGTAGCAGTGCAGCCTGGACCTACAGAATTGCTGCCGGGCCCTGCCATCAGCGAGCTGCAGAAAGTGGGGATAATAGCTGGCGTGGAAGGCGGGAAGATTGCCGTGAAAAAAGCTTCCACTATTTTGAAGAGGGATGCCGTGATTTCCAAGGATCTTGCCGGTGTTTTGAGAAAATTAAAGATTCAAGCCGCAGAAGTCAAGCTGAAGGTGGACTCGTTCTACGACGGAATGCTGTATCCTAGGGATGTTTTAGAAATGGTTGAGACATATCCAAAGAAACTCGGAGAGGCAATAAGGGAAGACTTGATGTTCTCCATCAACATCGGCTATCCAACAAAAGAAAACATTAAATACTTGATAGCAAAAGTAAATCAACAGGAAATTGCGCTTAAAAGAAAATTGGTGAAATGAATGATGGAGTTAAGGGCTGCATTGATATTGCATGAGAGCAAGCATGAGATTAACGAAGGTAATGTGAAAAAGGTTTTGGAGAGTGCGGGCGCACAGGTTGACGATGTGAAGATAAAAGCACTGGTTGTAAGTTTGGAAGGGGTTAATATTGATGAAGCGTTGAAGGAAGCTGTTTCTTTTGCTGCAACCGCGCCGGCTGCTGGCGTAGCAGAGAAGAAAGAGGAGAAGAAGGATGAAGAGGAGGAAGCCAAGGCTGCCGAACAGGCTTCCGCTGGATTGAGCTCATTGTTCGGATAAAGAATTTAAATTGCTTCGATATCCAATTCTAATCTTATGGCAAGCTTGATTGAAGATACAATAAAGCCCGGGATACAATTCATAAACGGGATAAAGCCTAGGGACAAGGTGGCCATTGTTTACGGCCATGATAATGACACAATCTGCTCAGCTACCATAATTTACAAGCTGCTGAAAAAACTGCATGGCATTGAAAGCACTCTCATAGTTTCCGAACTTAACTCCCAAGTCACTGAAAGCGTTTTGGCGGGAATAAGGAAATCAAAGTCTGACCATGTTATCATTGTTGACATAGGAACCGTAGGTGTGGAGGTTTTGGCAGAACTAAGAAAAATTTCTGATATTTTGATTATCGACCACCATATGCCAAAAGGCTACGTGAAGGTTGCTTATGTGAATCCGAGAATCTATGACAAGCATGCGTACATCCCTGCTACTTACCTTTGCTACAAGCTTTACGAAAACTATTCTGACGCCAAAGATGTTTCATGGATAGCAGGCATTGGAACTCTTTCCGATATGGGGCTTAAAAACTGTAATGACTTGTTTGAGGGCGTTAAAAGGGACTATGGCGAACTTGTGGGGAACAATCGCAATATTGACGAAATTCTTTTCGACAAATCCCTGCTTGGAAAACTGGCAAAGATTTGTGACAGCGGTAGGGTTGTGGGTGGGATCGACGGTACTGTTCTTGCACTGACTGCCCTGATAAAAGCAAAAAGTTATCAGGAGATTTTGGACGGAAGATTTGACGAAAGCAGGAAGCTGCTGGAATTTCACAACCTGAGCGAAAAGGAGTTCAATAGGCTTGTGAATGACTTTGACAAAAGCAGGAAACAAAGGAAGGGGATTGTTGTGTACGAGGTAAAGTCGAAACTGAACATGAAATCGCCGCTGGCTACTTTCCTGTCGAGAAAGATGAAAAATGATGTTCTTGTGATATACCAGAAATCAGGGAAGTATGTTGATGCGAGCTTTAGAAGGGGTGGTGGAAGTAAGGTGGACTTGGACGAACTGGCTTCAAAGTCGGTTGCTGGCATACCTGGCTCTAATTCAGGAGGGCATATTCAGGCGGCTGGAGCAAGATTCCTGGTAAAATACACGAATTCTTGGCTAAAAAACTTGGAAAAAGGCTTGGAACAAGTGAAATAAGGCTTGGATTGGCTTCTTCTGAAAAGATGTGGAAATGACCCCCTCCGAAAGGCGTGTATAGTTGTTTGACGAATTCTATTTTGGTGGAATGTGTGAAATGCTTCAGATGCGGGTCCCATAGGATGATGAAATTTATAGACGGCTTCTCTCAGCGGAGAATATTTTGCAGGGGATGTTGGGGGAGTTTCCTTGAGATTCCAGCAATCACTGCTGAGCAAAGGAAATTGAGTGAGTTTAGCACGACTTACTATAACAATAGGGCGGTAATCAAGCACTTTTAAAGGAGGGGATTAAATGAATGAGATAGCAACGGTAACGAAGACATTGCTGCTAGATAGAGGCAGAAGAAAGATAAGAATTAGTTACATGGACAAAGGAAAGATGATGGGTTGTATAGTGCCTGTATAGAGGTAGTTGGCCTTGAACTATCATTGCGTGATATGTGGCAACAACTGCATGAATGAGATAAGAAACTGTTTAATCCTATGCCCTAATTGTGGCTTCCAAGAAGGAAGTTGCTCTTGATCCTTATCCCCCTTTCTTTTTCTTTAAATATTTTCATTCTAGTTTAGAATTATGCCTATAGTTGAAGAACGAGAAAGTTCAACCTTAGACGACATAGCTCAAGAAGCTGGTGGTCTGTTATTAAGCCTCTATAATACAGAACTGGAGCTATTACAAAAGGGTGAGCATGACTTCGCAACCAATGCAGATATTCAATCAGAAAGATTGATTATAACACGGTTGAAAGAAGCAAATCTACCTTACGTAATTGTTGCTGAAGAAAAATTAGAAGACATGGAATTTCCTTTAAGATTAGGTAATAGCGGTATTTTATATGTCGATCCTTTGGAAGGCACACATAATTTTGCAAGAAAGAGAAAAGAATTTGGATTTGGGGTTACTTTAGGACTTGTGAAAAATGGTCGACCTGTTTATGTTGTATTTTACAATCCTGTAACAAAAGAATTATACAGGGCTATTAAAGAAGGTGGGGCGTATCTTAATGGTGAACGGATCCACGTTAGCGATAGACGAGAAAATCTTGATATAATTTTTAATCACTGGCCTGATAGAAAATATGCTGGAAGGTATTTGGATGTACTAAGGAGAATAACTGATTATACTCCAACATCTGCGTCAGATGCTGTAGATATTTGGATGGTGGCTCGTGGAAGCGCTGATGGTTTGGTATACATTTTCAGAGAAGCTGACATGCACGATTTGATATCTGCACTCGGTATAGAAGAAGCTGGCGGTAGAGTAACAAATGGTAGAGGCAGTCAATGGTTTACTGTTGTTAGAAATGGGTTTGTGAAAGTGAAAAATTCAATGATAGCTGGTAATCCTTATGTTCATAATTTACTTTTACAGAACTACATTTAAATTTAGTTAAGTATTTAAACGCTAAAATCTACATAACTAAACTCACATAGGTGTTTAGTTGACTGACAGAAATGTAGAATCTGTATTGGACCTTGTTAGGCCAAGCATACGTGAAATGTCTCCGTATGTTGGTGGTGTGCAAATTAGCGATTATGAAAACTGGGCCAAATTAAATCAAAATGAATTTCCGTATCCTCCTGCACCTAGGGTATTGGAAGTTCTAGATTACATTAAAACCCACCCTCATCTTCTACATAGGTATCCTCCTGGAGATCATAAAGAGTTGAAGAAAAGATTATCTGCATATCTTAAGATACAGCCAGAACAGATTAGTTTCGGTAATGGTTCTGACGAAGTTTTGCAGAACATAGGATTAGTATTTTTAGATAAGGGTGACAGATACGCGTATGGCAGCCCCGATTATTCAATGTGGCCAAACTATCAAAAACTTACTGGTTCTATGCCAGTAATAATAGAATTACCTGATGGATATACGTTACCGATAGATGAAATAATAAAAGCAAAACCCAAGCTTGCAACATTTTCGGGTCCAAATACCCCAAGTGGGGCAGCTACACCTATTAAAGATTTGGATAGGTTAGTTGCAGAACTTGATGGTATATTTGTTGATGACGAAGCTTATGCAGATTTTGCAGAAGACGATGCTTTAGAATTAGTGAGAAGTGGCAGATATCCTAATCTAATAGTTACTAGGACATTTTCTAAAGCATTCGGACTTGCTGCAGAAAGGTTAGGATATGCTTTAGGTCATCCTGATATTATCTCAAGAGTCGAGGCTGTTAGATTGCCTTACAACGTAACAATCGTAACTTATCTTATGGGATTAGCTGCACTTGAACCAGAATCTATTGAACATACAAGAAAACTGGTGGGAGAAATCAAAGCAGAACGAGCTAAATTAACTCAAGACTTAACTGAACTTGGATTTTATGTAAGACCTTCACAGGCTAACTTTGTCTTAGCAAGAGGTAGGTCACCAGCGGTAGCAAAAATGCTATATGACAGATTAGCTGAAAATAAAGTTCTCGTTAGATATTTTGATAGTGGTAGATTGTCAGACTGCTTAAGAATAACTGTTGGCACACCAGAAGAAAATGAAAGGCTACTTGAGAAAATCAGAGAATTATCTAAACAGGTATCCCAGTAGACGCAGACAACTCTCTTCTAAGTTTATCCTTCATATCCATTATGTCCTTAAATCTTATTATTGAAGTTGGTGATAATCCTTTCAATCCAGCGTGGACCAAACTAAGTTTTTCATTTTCATTCTGAATTATTACGGCTTTCTTTCCTAGTGCAATTGCCATACCTAATTCAACATTCGGCCCTTTGCTATATTCCGGGCATGTAATAAATAAATCACATTCTTTTATTTCTTTTAGAACTTGTTTCATAACAATTTCTGGTTCAATATAAATCTTACCCCATTGATGAATATCACGATGTGGTAGAAAAGTTGAGAATCCAAACTCTCTCAACACAGACTCTATTGTATTTAGGAAGTTAATGAAAGACTGTTCTTTTATTTCACCGTACACATGTTCTTTATCCTTGATAACAGATTTTTCTGTGAATGGTGCTGTTATGTAAGCTTTTGGCATAATAATTCAAGACCATGGAAGTTCTTGATAATCAGATAAATTCCAAACATTTTTCAATTCCTTTATTATAGAAAGGTATCTGAAACTATTTGCTCCCTCTATTCTAGTTAACAGTTCTTGTATTTCGCGTGAAGCCTCAGATTCTGGAATCTTAACACGTGAATACAACCAACCTTCTTCTGTATAAAAGGTTTCACCAATTCTTCTTTCCCCAGCTATATCCGTCTTCAAGGCTTCTAGTGCCCTACGAGGATACGTCAGCTTAGCCCAATTGAAACCGCCTCCAAGTCCTCGATAGCTAGCAACTGGCTTTAACACACCGCTTGAGTGCACTCTATTAACAGCTCCTTTTTGATTCCAATCATAGTAAAGATCAGATGCCCTATTATTCATTCCATCATACACTTGAAAAACTACAAGTAATCCAGAAGGATTGTAAATATTGTCTGCTATTCTACAGCTTTGTTCAGAACTTAAAAAGTTAACAAGAGGCTGATATTCTTCCCCCTTTACAGCGAAATCCGCTATATAAAGACCGTTCGTAATGTGTCTGGAACCAGTTGTCATACTCTCACAACTCTCTGTCTTAAAGGAGTTATATGAGGTAATCTAACAAGATAATCTGGATGTAAAACATCTCCTACATTTTTTAACATTTCAGGATTGGAATCTGCAGGCATTCTCATTTCTATATCCCTGTTGATAGTTGATGGGTGTATCATCCCGCCATTCACTAGTGGTTTTAGGCGATAGCAAAATTCTATACCTCCGACAAGTCCTAGGCCTGTACGTCTAACATAATCCTCCAAAGGTACCATAGGTCTTTGCAAATCAAAGGAGACTGGAGGTATTTCTATAACATCATATCCAGTTGGTTTAATTATTCTAGCAACCCCATGGTTCAAATCATAAGCTACTTCTTCAAGACGGTTTTCAACATGTCTATAGCCATCGCTACTTCCTACATCATTAACCACAAAATCGTACCTTACTACAGAAATCCCTTCTTTACGCAACTCTTCTTCCAAAATATTGGCTTCGCTTGCTGCACCCCACCCTAATGGGAAAAGGAAAAAACTGTCCCCTACTACTTCTTTGTGAACTCTTGCTAAGCTTCTATACGGACTGTAAACTACCATTTCAATTACCCTCCAATATAACCGCATCGTCTATTATCATATCACTGTCCTTATCCATTCCTTGGACTATATAGTGGAAATTTTCATTGTTTTTAATATTTAAAAGGTTGTTGCTTAGAATTTTTAATATTGCTATCATGGCTGCTCTTGTTCCTCGTGTCCTCATTCCGCCTATAATCATCACTTTTTTAGTTTTGTCGAACGGGTTATCGAATTTTAACACGATACCACATCTATCATCTTTGTAAGTGTCACCCGTAATCTTTGATATTATGGAAGATTTTTGCGTGTCGAAGTAGACATAAGACTTGGAATTTATTTTATCTATGATTGAGTTTGTTTTGTTGTTACCTATCAAAATCATATTATTTTTTAAATCATTCTCTCTAACCTCGGTATCTAATTTGTAATTCGGGCTGTCAAAGTTACTAATAAATCTGCCTAAGAAAAGCAACAAATCTATAACATGAACACCATCAAGACCGCCGACATTATACGTTCCGTGTGGTGTTGGGTCTCCTATAATTATTTTTGCGTTAAATCTACCGGCTTGAATAAACGGCTTGAAGAATTCAAGAACATTTGTAGGTACTTCGGTATGCTCGCCATCTTTAATCTCTGTTCCTTTTTCATGCAGCTTAGCGGCAATTACAGGAGAAACTATGCTGTAAATCTTTGCGACCATTCCATGCCTTTTTTCATTGGAAATTGTATAAATTATACCTGCTCTTTCCAATCTCCTCATATGATAATAAATTTTTTGTTCGTGCATTTTCAATTTTCTAGAAATATCTATAGCTGATTGTGGTTTCTCGGCTAAAGTTTTAACAATTTTCATCGCGAGCTTGCTATTTAATGATGAAAGTGCTTTAGGGTCATTTACAACTAAAGAATCGTAAGCAATTCTTCCAGTACCGTTGTTTTCTATCAGTGTCGCTTGCATATTATCCCTTTTATTAAAATCTTGATAGCATGTGCATAAATACTATGAACTTTTTAACAATAGTGTGAATTTTCTTATAGAAAGGCTTATATAAACTTTATGGTTTTCAAGTACATAGAACGACTTTTATAAATATCATTATAAAGATGCTTTATAAGCGCCTTTCCATATTCCTACTTTCAGATGAGAAATGCCGCTTAAAAAACTGCCGATATCATTTGTAAAATCGTACGACATCGAACAACCTCTGCGTGTTGTAGCATTCGTCTGCCCGTCCTGCAGCAGTGAAGTGGACTTGCACGAAATAGTTGAAGACAAGGGACTAATAAGGTGTTCGTATTGCAGATAACCCTTTTGGCCGATCAACCGAAGTTGGAGAACAACCCCCTTGGAGGATTCCATTAGACCGAAATGTTCTCCGACTTCTTCCTTTTTCTTAGTGATTTCATGAAGCTATGCAGGATGTGCCGACTACAGTACGGTGATGATAACGAAGCATGTGGGATATGTGGTAATATGCTTGTGGAATCCACTGACGAATGGAAGACGCCGCGGGACTATGCTGACTATTGAATCAGCGTCCTGAAATCTTCTTTAATCGTATTGAAGACTATTCTCGTTTCCGTCCTTATCACTTCTAATTTGCTGTAGAGGCTTTCGAGAAACACATTCAACTCCTCAATGCTCCTGAATTTCGCGATTATTATGACGTCTATAGTTCCTGCTGTGTGGTATATAGCATAAACATTGTGTGAGTTTGACAGTTCCACCATTGCCCTTTTCAGAATCATCTTCGGCGCTACAAGCTCGATTATTGCTGTTATGTCAAATCCGAGTTTTTTTGTATTGATGTTGGCAGAATAACCTGAAATCACTTCTTTAACCTCCAGCTTCCTCAACCGTTCGATGACAGCACCTGTTGAAAGTTTCAGCTGCCGGCCGAGTTCGCGAAAAGACAACCGAGCATTTTGAACCAGAAGCTTGAGTATTTTCCTGTCTATTTCGTCAGTTGACATTTGTCCACTGTCTGATGATTTTGCTTTTAAAGGCTCTTTAACATTTGTCGCTCTCTCATTAATTTTAGGTGACATATGTTTATTTTTTGAATAGGAAAGTATTTATATGTTACTAAACTCCTTATGCAATGATTACATGGTATATCAGGCTCTAAAGCCCCTGATGAAGCTTCCCCTTCAGCAGCAAAGAATGCCGATCGTGATAATATGCCCGGCATGTTCGGATGAAGTGACACCAAGCAAGATAGTGGAAAGGGGAGGATACATCGGCTGCTTGAACTGCGTGAAATAGATGATTGTATGAACGTTTGTGAAACATGTAGTATGATGTATGAAAACAATGTGATGTTCTGCTATAGATGCGGAAGTATCTTGCACAGATTCTCTTCTAATCAGCTAAGGTTGCTGTCGCCTAGTTCTTATTCAGAGGGCTACTGAGGATTCGCTATGAAACCCAGCAGTTGGATAAGGCTGGTACTTACAAAGTTCAGAAAAAGGAGGAGAGTAAATGAGATGCGTTAGATGCAATTCGATTAGACTCTTTGAATTTATGGATGGTTTTGGACAAAAGAGGATTTTTTGCAGAACGTGTAATATCGGTTTTCCTTTCGACAAGGTTGTCAGATTCAATAAATTTAGGGAAGCTATGACATTAAGGCGAAAATACTATGAAAGGTTGCTAAAATAGTTATTTCCATTTCATCACAACAAATAAATGATATTTTTCATAAGGATCCAGCTCGACCTTTTCCAGAATCTCAAAATGTTTTTCCAGCACCAGCAGGCATTCCTTGTATGTCTGATGAGGCGGTTTTGTGACATCTATGGACTGCGATTTAATGGCGATTACTGCATAGCCGTTCGGTTTGAGGAACTTTTCACAGTTCCTTATCAGTATCTCCATCTGGTCGCCACTTGCAACATCCTCATAAACCATATCAACTTTGCCTAGTACTATATTCTCATAATCCTCAGGCTTTCTTGCGTTCGCGAGTATCGGAATTATGTTTCCCCTCTTCTGTGCTGTAGGCAGCAGTTCTCGGAAAGGCCTTTCGCTAATCTCCACGCCGTATATCAGACCCTCGGCTCCCACAATGTCTGAGAAGTGAGACGCTGTTGTGCCGTTGGCTATTCCCAGATAAAGTACATTCATCCCCTTTTCGAGCGGAAAATTTTTCAATCCCTTTTTAATTGCTGCGGCTGGCTTGCTTCTCCAAAAGTCCCATGTCCTGTATTCCTGGCCATTCTCCTTAATTAAATTCTCCCCGTAAACTTTCACGCCAGTCACAAGATTTTCCGTAACAATCTTATCTCCTATAAAATGGATGCCGTGAACTGCTTTTTTAGCCATAAAACACAGCCTAGATTTCCTTAACCTTCTTCTCCAATTCCTTCTTCATCTGGTCGGCCTTATATTCCTTTGAATAATAGTCAATCCTGGCGGCTATCGAAAGCTTGGAGGCAAGCAGGCGCGCTATCTTTCCGCGCTTTTCATCTGGAGCGTTCTGTATGAGCGGATGGTTGTAAATTATTCCGTACTTTGGCGACTTTGATTTCTTTCTCGACTTGAGGAATCTGAACAATGCTTTCTCGCTTCCAAGCAGCTGGATTGTTGAAGAGGGCATCCTAGCGAGCCTTTCCAGTCCACCGGCTTTAGCCACAAGTCTTGCAGCTACAATGTCCCCTGCAAGGGCAGAAAAGTTGGGAATAATCTCCTTCAAAATGTTGCTTAAATAATTAGACGCAAATTTCCTTATCTCGTACAATTTCACTATATTCCCTGCAAGCGTCCTTGACATTTCCACATCCTGCTTTGTAAACTCCATTCCCATGCTATGCCTGGCCAATTGCTTCAAGTCACCGTCCTCAATCAACTCTTTTGAGCCGAACTTTTCAACAAACTTTGCAAACTTTTCATGGTCCGCAACTGCCCGGTCCATCTCGGGAAAGTGCAGGCCGTACATCTCCCGCAGACGCTCTACAAAAATGTTTATTGCCCTGTCGATCTCGTCGATTGCATTGACCGTATGGATAATTAGGTTGTCCCTTCCAGTAGCTTTTTTGACCTTCTGCTTCGAGATTTCAAGGTTGATTTGAGTCAGAAGCTGGTTGAACTCTATGTTGCTCTTGGCGAAATTGTTCTCCATCGCATACTTGAGCAGGTTCTGGTTTACAAACTCGGCGATGCTCTTGTCGTTTTCAATAATATCTTTGATTCCCTTGCGTGAAACCTCCTGCTTGACTTGCCTGAATTCGTCTGAATCTTCAGAGAGGAATTTTGACGCTATTTCCTCCGGGTTTTTGGAATAAGGCCTGAACAGGATTACTTTCCTCCTTTCGTCTACGGCGAATATCCCTATAAGCGTCTTCACCAGGTACGCTTTCATAAGAGTATTTACTGGAGTAACCTTTAATTAAATTATGGAATATGTGCAAAAGTCGGTTTTAAGAGGCGTTTACAGGAAACGCGGCAAATGGGTTCATAAGGGTCAATTCGGGAAACTGCTTGTAGTTGCAGGCAGCGAGAGTCACACAGGATCTCCGATATTTGTTGGAATGTCAGCTGCTAGGGCTGGATGCGATCTTGTATATCTAGTCGGACCCAGACGGTCGATGGACGTTGCTGCGAACTATTCTCCATCACTGATAACTAACCCCCTTGAAGGTAAACGGCTGGAACCGAGGCATGTCAAGACTATCCTGGACATGGTTGAGGTGGAGAGGGTGACTGCACTGGCTATAGGACCGGGTTTGTGGAGGATTCAGAAAACCAGACAGGCAATTAACATGCTTGTTAGAAAGGTTGATTTGCCAATGGTGCTAGATGCCGATGCCATACGTGCTGTAAGTTCGATCAAAGACGGCCTGAGGGGAAAGAAAATTGTTTTAACGCCGCACGCAAACGAGTTCTTGGAATTGGCTGGAATCAACGTATCTGGCAATATCAATGAACGGGTTGATGCTGTTAGAAAGGTTGCATACGGAATTAACTGCGGCAAGTCGAATGCATGCCCTCTGAATCCACCGATAACAATTCTACTGAAAGGACATGTCGACGTTATCTCGAATGGTAAGGATATTCTTTTGAATAAGACAGGTAATGTTTTGATGACTAAAGGCGGTTGTGGGGATACTTTGACTGGTATATGCGCGGCTATGCTGGCCAGAAGTGTAGATACTTTTAGAGCTGCCGCCGCAAGTGCCTACATTAATGGCAAGGCTGGCGAATGGGCCGCTAAGAAGTTCGGTGAGTCTTTGCTCCCGACCGATTTGATAGAAGAAATTCCAAACGTGATTAAAGGTGTTTGAAGACTTGGTGCCTTTGGGTGCAGTAATAATAATCATAGGATTTGTAATTTTACTTGCGGGTATAGTCTCACAAGTACAGTCTGGGAAATCTAAGGTCGAAGGCGGCGGCGTTATTTTTATCGGACCTATACCAGTTTTCGGTGCGGCTACCAGCAAGGAAGTCTTCTACATCCTCATAGCTGTTTCTGTGATTCTGATAATAGCCTTTCTTTTGTTGAGGAGAAACTTTTAAAAGCTCGCAAGTTACATCATTTACTATGCCTCTCAAACTGTTGCTATTAATGAACATGACTGTTATATTACTGTTCGGCCTATTGTTCGGACTGCTCGCCGCCGTCGGTTTCTACTTCAACATCTCGACGATATTCATGGTCATATTTGCTTTTGTTCTAGTTTTCATACAATGGATGGTTGGACCGTCGATAATTTGGATGACCTCAAACATGAGGGAGATTGGAAAGAACGAATACTCATGGATTTGGGAGGCTGTAAGAGAGTACTCTAAAAAGCATGAAGTTCCGATGCCGAAGAAGATTGCTCTTGCCAGAAGCGGTGCGCCTAACGCTTTTGTTTTCGGCAGAACTCCGGGTTCTGCAACTTTGGCTGTCACACAAGGTTTACTTAACACCCTAAGTAGAGAAGAGGCGAAGGCTGTTATCGGGCATGAGATGGGGCATATCAAGCATAAAGATATGGTTGTGATGACATTTGCCAGCGTTGTACCACTCATAGCCTACTATGTCTTTATAGGTCTGGTTTATGGTAGAGGCGATGGGGACAGAAGAAGTGCTGGTGCAGCTATTTTGATTGGAATTGGGGCATATCTCGTTTACATAATTTCAAATCTCCTTGTTCTGGCATTGTCCAGATACAGGGAATACTATGCTGACGATTTTGGCGGGAGGGTTTCTAAACCAAGCGTGCTAGCATCGGCTTTAACCAAAATTACATATGGCCTTAGCGTAAACAAGAAAGAGGCTTCGCGTGACGCTTTAAGATCGTTTTACATCGCCGATCCTATAACATCTTCGATGGAAATTTCCAAGTTTTCTTCCGAGTATTCTGACCTCCACATAAGCGACAAAGAAATCAAAAGTGCGATGGAGTGGGAGAAAAAAAACTTGTGGGTTAGAATCAGTGAAGTATTTAGGACTCACCCTTTGACCTTTAAACGTGTAAATGCTTTGATGCAACTGGAAAAGGAATTAAGTAGACAGAAATAGAAAACTAATCATGAGATCGCAAGAACTTGTTCTGCTATTAGGAAAAAATGAATCGTATTTAATCAAAGCTGGTAGTGACATCAATACGAAAAGTGGAATCATAAGATCGAAGGATTTATTGAAAAGTAAATTCGGCGGGAAGATAAAGACACATTTGGGTAAAGAGTTCTTGGTCGCAAAACCTACTATTCTAGATTTAATCAGCAAAAAATTCAAACGCGGTGCGCAAGTTGTGCTACCGAAAGATATAGGAATGATTTTGGCTTACACGGGAATTTTCCCAGATAGTTTGGTTGTTGATGCTGGAACCGGCAGCGGTTACATGTCGATAATGATAGCGAATTTTCTCCCAAAAGGGAAAGTTGTGACATATGAGAAGGACAAGAGATTTTCAAAGATAGCCAAGGGTAACATAAAGGTATCCGGACTGGAAAATGTAAAGCTAAAGGAGAAGGATATTTCCAAAGGCATTAGCGAAAAGAATGTAGACATCGTTACGTTGGACCTTCAGCATCCTGAGAAAGTCGTCAAGCATGCTTACAAGTCATTGAAGGTTGGAGGGTGGCTTGTTGTTTATTCTCCAACGATTGAAGAGGTCATCAAAGTCTCGAAAGCTTTGAGGAAATATTTTTCCAATATAAAGACCGTAGAGAATATTGTCAGAGAGTGGAAGACTGAAAGAACGACAAGGCCGCATAATGTGGGGCTTGTGCACACAGGATGGCTGATATTTGCAAGGAAACTTACGGGGTCGTAGTCCAGCTTGGTTAAGACACGAGCTTCGGGAGTTCGTAAGCTTTGAGCCGAAAAACCTGGGTTCGAATCCCAGCGACCCCATAGTATTTATTTCTTTCCATACACTACTATTTAGTGATGTTTAATGACCAGTAAATCAACTTTACCTCAAGTGGCTTTAGGTATGGTTAACCGTCTGAGAAGAAGGAATTTGTTATATATCTCGAAAATGAACCAAAAATTAACTGATATTAAAGACATTATGAAGAGTTTGTGCTTTTTGTTGACGAGGTAGGAGTTGCCTTTTATAGCGTAAACAAAGCTGTCTATTAGAATGATGTAGCCTATCCATACAATCGGTGTAAAGAATGTCAAAAAGGGCTGGATTCGTAGAATCATTGTAAATTGGGCAAGTAAAATTATGAATATGCCTGCTATTCCGTACCATTTCATCATAATATTAATTTGTTTCGTTAGGGCTTCTTTAACGTGGCTTGCTTCTCTTCTTTTATCTTTCCGTGCTTTTCTCCCAGTTGCTTCTTCACGCTGTTCGCAATATTCGTTCCCAATAATCTCGACAAACTTTCCACTGTCGCCCTTTTCAATTTCTCCAAGGACTCCAATCCAGCATTAAACAGCTTTCTAGCTCTCACGCGCCCTATTCCTTCAAGCTTTACGAGCGGTATCAACTCCTCTTTTATCCCGTACTTTGTTTTCACCCTCAATTTTCTAACATGAGATAGAATATCCTTGTGTCCTTCAAGCAGTGCGACCTCGTGCAATGCATAAAGCAACCAGTCAACATTCCTCAGCCTCGATGTCATTTCGCCTGGAGCAACATTAAACCTTGACAATATCTGTTCCTCGGTCATTTCATGTATCCATCCTTCAAGGATCATCGACATCTTTACCGACCGCATAAAATCTTCGAACTCCGTATCAAACTCTTCCGGTATCTCTTCCAGTATGCTCGACCTGTTCCTAAGCAAGAACTGCTCGACCTCTTCAGTTTCCTTAATTCCGACGGAAAGCAGTGGCTTCATTTCTATGCAATTCGATAACAACTGCATAAAACTCAAGTCGGCGACTTTCCTCTTATCTAACATAGCCATTCCGTCAACGAACCTTTTCCCAGTCAATGGATCAAGGTAAAGCTCGGAAATTCTCCTACCGATTATCGTGGCCGAAATAATTCCACCTTTACTTACAACAAATCTCCATTCAGAGAGAGACTTTACTATTTCTGAAATATGCTCTTCCAGCAACGACATGTCTGAGTACTGATGTGCATAAAATGTCCTTGAGAAAAATTCCGTTAATGAGCCCTTTGAATTGCAGAATCCGCTCGCAATCAGCGACAGTATGTGCATCCTTAAAGCTGGCTCTGATGCAAGCTTGGACCTAATCTTCTCCGGCTCGCCGTAAATGTAATGCTTAATCAAATCCTTTGCATCCCCTTCCGTCTTTGCAAGCAGTATCGATTCACCAAAGCTATCATAAGTAGGTCTTCCGGCCCTTCCGACAAACTGCTTGTACTCCATGACAGGTATGTACATAGATCCCACACCGGCATAGTATCTTTTAGCGTCTCTAATCAGCACTCTGAATGCTGGAAGGTTGACTCCTAAAGCCAAAGTCGGAGTCGCTGCAATTGCTTTGATTAAGCCCTTTTTGAAATTCTCTTCTATCATCCTTTTTTGTTGTCCTAATAATCCCGCGTGGTGAAATGCCACACCCGATTTAATGCAATTTGCTATTCTTCTACATTGTCTTGTAGGTAATTCAAGGATACTCTCTATCTCATCCGACAATACCTGCAACTGGTATTCTTCGCCTTTCTTTAATCCTAATTTCGTAGTCTGACACAGCCTTTCAGCAAGACTCTCTGCATTCTTCCTTGTTGAAGTAAACATCAGCACCTGCTTGTTCATCCTCATCGTGTCCTTAACAATCGAGTTCTCTATGTCAATTCCTTCATCAAGATCGTAACCATCTTTCTCATTGAAATGAATTCTTGAATTGAATGACACTCCTTCGTAAAGCTTCACCGGCCTGAAATCGCTGACCACAAGAGTGGCGTTGATCCATTTAGCCAATTCATCTGCATTGCTTATCGTAGCCGAAAGACCCAGAACCTGCGCGTGAGGTATTATCATCTTTAATTTTGTTATCAAAACTTCCAGCGTAGGCCCGCGAGAAGGATCGTCAATCATATGAATCTCGTCGACAATGACAAGCCTTACTCTATTTACCCACTGCACGTTGTGCCTTAGGATGCTGTCGAACTTTTCCGTGGTCATGCAAATGATGTCGCATTCTCCGAGCCATTGGTCTGAAGAATCGTAGTCGCCAACGGTTATCCCGGTTTTGTAATCCTTTCCGAAAAAATTCTTGAAATATCCGTGCTTCTCGTACGCCAGAGCAACAAGCGGTGAAATGTAAACAACCTTTCCACCAGATTCCGAAAGGGTATGAACCATCGCCATCGTGGCAATCAGAGTCTTGCCGCTCGCCGTCGGTAAGGACAATATAAGGTTCTTTCCTTTGAACAGCCCCTTCTCAACTATCTGTGCCTGAGGAGGATACAATGTCCTGACCTTCTCCTCCTTCATCTTCTCTATGTACTTTTCGGGAATCCCGTACCTTGCCAGATCTTCGACGAGCATGAATAGAATAGCTATTTATAATATTTCTGTTTTATAGTGGTTGTATGATATCCTTTGGTTTGGAGGCAACTGCACACACAATTGGCATAGGTGTAGTTGACGGCAAGTGTGAAGTGCTAGTGAACGTTAAAGACATGTTCACACCCACGATAGGCAAAGGCTTTATTCCAAGCGATCTTGCTGACCATCACATAGCAATTGCACCACAGCTACTTGGCTTTGTTAAAGAAAAGGTTGATTTAAACAGTGTCGACGTCATAGCATTTTCACAAGGTATGGGAATACCGAATGCATTAAAAGTAGGGGCTACACTGGCAAGATATTTATCATTAAAGTGGGGCAAACCATTAATTGGAGTCAATCATGGCGTGGCGCACATAGAGATAGGAAAGGTAAAGACCGGTGCGACTGATCCAGTGGTGGTTTATCTTTCTGGCGGGAACTCGCAGATTTTGGCTTATGCTAATGGAAAATACAGGGTCTTTGGCGAGACGCTCGACATCCCAATAGGCAACGCTTTAGACGTTCTTGCACGTGAAATGGGTTTGCAAATGCCTGGTGGACCGGAAATAGAAATACTTGCAAGGAATGGCGACTTTGTACAATTGCCTTATGTGGTGAAAGGGATGGATATATCATTCACTGGAATAATGACTGACGCGATAGAAAAGTTTAAAGAAGGTGTTAGTAAAGAGGCAATTGCGTATTCTATGCAAGAAACTTGTTTTTCTATGTTAACAGAAGTTACGGAAAGAGCTTTAGCTCATACGAATAAAAAAGAGGTTCTTCTTGTCGGTGGGGTAGCTGCAAACAAAAGGCTGCAGGAAATAATGAAAATTATGTGCGATGAAAGAAATGCCGAGATGCATGTAGTCCCTAAAGAGTACGCAGGCGATAATGGGTTAATGATAGCATGGAACGGTATTCTAGCATATGGCTCTGGACAAAAGGTTGCTATAGAGAATAGTGGTGTGCTTCAAAATTGGAGAACAGACGAGGTTGAAATTCCCTGGCTTAAATGAGCTCGCTTTCGCTTATGATTATAAAGTCTCCGACTGACTTGACTGCAGTGAACGGAATCAAGAGCTTTCCAGCGTCGTCCGATTTCAGGTTCATCTCTGACAGGTGCCTTGTAGGCTGGTCTACGACAATGTTCAACAGCTCCCCGCTGTCAGTTATAAAATCGATGTTGGTGACAATTCCGAACTTCCTTCCAGTCTCTTCGCTTATTATTGTCTTTCCTACAATATCCCCAGCTCTTATCTTGACTTCTCCCATATAACTCTACTATATTATTCGTAGAATAATTTAATAAAGATTATGGTCAGGTGTTTTATCGGGATTTCTCTGCCTGAAAATGTGGTGCGACATGTTAACACACTTAAGAGAGCGATTGAACAACTGCCGATTGAAGCAAAGTTCGTCGAACCAGAAAACCTCCACATAACATTGTCCTTCCTCGGAGAGATTCCGGAGATGAAGATTCCAGAGATATCTAAAGTTATGGACGATGTTGTGGGAACCCGTGAAAAGTTTGAGGTCGCTATTGAGAAAATCGTTGCCATACCAAGCGATGATTATGTAAAGGTCATAGCCCTGTCGCTCGACAGCCACGATCTGGAGAAATTACGCCTGGATTTGGCGTCGGCCATCGACGGCGATAGCAAACCGCCGCATTTGACGATATGCCGTGTGAGAAAGGTTATAGACAAGGCAGTGTTTAAAGATGGCTTGGAAAAGATAGAAAGTAGCGGCATGTCGATGCCTGTGGATGAAGTGTGCCTTTTTAAGAGCATTCTCGGAAGCGGTGCACCATCTTACTCCAAACTCCATATTTCATACCTTCGCTAGACACTAACTTTTCTGATAAAATCGTATTCCGTGACGATTCCTTCCAGCCTTCCATCTTCGACAACCGGAATGCCGCCTATTGAATTTTCTTTCATGATCCTGATAGCTTCCGCGGCATCATCGCCTTTAGAAAGAGTAATCGCCGGCTTTGCCACCGCCCTCACAGGGTCGCTCAGTTCCGCGATGTTAAAGTTCACTTTCCTAAGATGGGTAAGTACGTCGTAGCTGGTGACGATCCCGACAAGCTTTTTGTTCTCCACTACAGGAAACCTCCTGTATTTCGTTCCAGCCATGCTTTTAATGCAGTCTAGGATTGGCAAACTGCTGTTTATGTAAAATGGCTTTCTAGTCATAATCTCCTCCACAGTTGATGTGTTCGGTTTTAATGCCAGTACATTTAGAAAGTCGCGCTCATTCACTAGCCCGAAAAGTTTTCTGCCCCGCAGCACAGGAACTCCTCCAACGCCTGAGTTCCTAAGGATATTCATCACAGCATATACGGAACTGTCATGTCCGCAACTGACAACTTCCCTTGTCATAAAAGACTCGAGCCTTGAGTGCGGCGCTCTGCCGCCTAATAATGCCTTGATCAAATCCGTGTACGTCAGTATCCCTGCCAAATTTCCCTTTTCTGTGAGAACTGGAAGCCTTCGCTGCGCACCTGGAATCGCTTGCACTATGCTGTGCATTGTAGTATTCTCCAGTCCGTACATTACATTTGAGTTTGTAATCAGCGCTATCCTGTTCTCCGGGTTGATTAAATACCGGGTTGACATTTTGCTCTGAATAAAATTTGTTTTTTCGTTGTATTAATCAGCGCAGAAACTTGTTAAAATCTACGCCGTCTGTCACACCAACAACCTTCTTTGGGTGCATCACCCTTATTTTACCGTATCCAAAGTCCACCACAAGGTAGAATGGGAACCCCTCGAAGCTGGCTCTGTCATAACCGTAATAATACAGCGTGTTCTTGTTTGTCGATTTGATCTGCAATAGGATGCACTTTTTGTTCTTGATGGAAATCAAGTCGGCAACACCCAGGCTAGCTCCTGCACGTACAACTGTCCATCCATGCTTCTCCAAAAGAAGCTTTATCTTCCTTTCTACCCTGTAGCCTTTCCGCTTGTTCAGCATGATTAAATATTTCACTTTCAAGATAAAATTAATGTCAATGAACATAGCAGTTCTTGGATGCATCCACGGAGACATAGAGGCCATAATGAAGTTTCTGGATAAGATGTCTGTGCTCAGCATTGATGCCATCGTCTGCCCGGGTGATTTTACAGACTATGCTGTACCGAAAGGGTTTAGCAGAACTGACATTGTTAGGATAATCTTGGAGGAGCTGAAATCGTTGCACGCTCCTATTATCACAGTACCGGGGAGCTGGGATAAAGATGTGATAGAATTCCTGAAGAAGGAGAGTATAAGTGTGCATGGTGAGGGAAAGGTGATTGATGGTGTTGGGTTTTACGGCTATGGAGGTGCGAGAACTCCATTCAAAACCCCCTTCGAGCCTGCTGAAGGTGAAATCATGCTGGGTCTGGAAAATGCTTTTGGTGAAGTGAAACGTGCTGATATTAAAATCCAGGTTACGCATGTCCCTCCATTCAACACAAAAATAGACCTGATTCCAACCGGGGCCCATGTCGGCTCTCTGGCTGTAAGGGAATTTATAGAAGCCAACCAGCCGGATGCTGCTGTGTGCGCTCACATACATGAAAGTAGTGGTGTTGACATTATAAAGGGGACAAAAGTCATCAATAGTGGACGGTTCCCTGAAGGATATTTCGGCTTGGTGAGCGTTGATGATGGCAAAGTTGATGTTAAACTAAGTAACTTGATATAACCTCTGCAGAATATAAATTCATTTTAAAGGCAAGCTTGAAATGGTATTTCCTGAGCTGTTGTTTATGGAACAAAGTTTTATTTCACCGCTTCGTGAAGATTCCCTCTTAGAGGAGAATAACTCTGCCGCCAACTTGGCAATCGAACTTGCCGAGAGGTTGGATTTCGTTGATGTTCAGATACTGCGTAAATTCTACATGACTGGAAAGGACTACCCATTTGACTGCCAACCGCACTGCTTTCCAATACTATACCATGAGATGAAGACTGTTCATAAGATGAGGATAGGTGTGGAAGGTTTTAGAAAACGTCTTGAGAGACTGGTGAAAACTGAACTGTTATTAAAGATAAAACACTCGAACCCTGTAAGCTATTCTCCAGTTAGAAATAAAGATAATTTTGTGAGAGCTGTTATCACAAAGTTTTTCCTAATTAGTGGTTTGACTAAATTTTTATGAGGTTTCCTAAGAATAAGTTGAAACATTCTAACCTTAATTATGGAAGTTCATATAAAATCCATGGCCTTTCGTCCAATACCTGCATTTTTTCATCCCATTTAGGCAAGCCTTCAGCTAAAAGTTCGTTTAACCAGATCACAACGGCCGGCACTTAATATAAATAATAAATAAATAATATAATTATATTATAACATCGTTATTATTAATTGAACCTACTTTTATCTTTTTAAACTAAATTGACCATAATACACCTACATAAAGAAAAGTTTGAACATATGGAAAAACAGTTTAAAAGTTTATAAAAATCAACGCCAATATTTAGATGTTCTTTATGAAGCGTGGGCGACCCAACATTCGCAGGGAAGTGCAAAACCGAATTGTACAAATACTAACTACGTTCAGCACACCAGTTACAACATCCACAATCTCAAAAGAGATATCAAAGCTGACCGACCACGACGTCAGCTGGAATACGGTCAACAAGTACATTCAGGAGCTTGTCGAAGCCGGGAAGATACAACCTCTTCCATTACCCCACTCAAAAATCAGCGCCAAGGACGGCCTCATAGTATATACCTTAAAAAAGTAAAAAACTAGAACGAGGGTATGGACAAGTCCGAAATTCTAAAGCACTTCCTAAATAAGGGCATTCAAGTCAATAGCGAAGCATTGGACACACTTTATAATCATCCTGAGAGGCTAGAAGAAATAACGAGCATGTCGCTAAAAGAGCTGCCACTTGTTCTAAGCGAAGATTTTATATTAAAGGGAAGGTCTGTCAAAATCCTCAAACAACTTGAGCTTAAGAAAAGGTATTCTGTAGAAGATGCAACGGAACTCATCAACTACCGGTACAGTTTTATAAAAACTCTTTTAGCTAAAAAAAATCTCGAAAATCTAATATCGGCAAACAGAATCTCCGACAAACTGCCAAAGTTCACGTTAATCGCATTGGTCACACAAGTTGGTGAAAGGGAAATTAAAATAGAGGACAATACAGGCAGTTTAACTCTTGAAGCGTCCCCAGAGATTTTAGAACACCTGCTTGAAAATGATATTGTCGCGCTAGTCTGTGAAAAGGAAGAAGGATTCATTAAAGTAACAGAGGTGATATTTCCTGACATAGAAATTAAAAGGGCTGTTGTAAAAAGCGAACAACCCAGTCATATCACAATCCTTCCAACAAAACTCGACATAAAAAATTATGGCAAGTTATTGGAGTTGGTACGAAAACAACCTTCCACAAAGATTTTTTTGTTGGAAACCGATATTGATATAGGAAGGCTGAAAGCCGATTTAAGCGAACATGAAATATTTTTTTTCGGAGGGGAAGCGAATAACAAGGAAGAAATGTTGTATCCCAACCCAGCCCTAATTGAATTCAACAACGTTAAAATTTTCCTGACAAGTAGCAATCTCTTGTCCCATTATGCGGAAAAGTGGGATATTGACATGGAAAAAACAATGACGCTGCTGCTTAAAAGGCGGAATCTAAATCCTTCCAGCAGTCTTCATGAAGGCAACATATATTTCCTTGACATAGTGCCGGACATTATCATCATGACTAAAGGGGACCCAGCAGTTTACAATTACAAGGGAACAACAGTCTTGTTAGGCGGAGATAGCGCAGTTCCTATTTTATGGCATGTCGATTTGCAGACGCGGGAAATATTTAAAACTAGCTTCTTATAACTAGAGTATGGAAATTCAATTTCAGCTTCTAGACTGCGATTATATAGTTCTTGACAATGCTCCAATAGTCAGACTTTTCGGCAAAACCAAGGAAGGTAAAGCTGTCTGCGGTTTTTATAGGGGGTTCTATCCCTATTTCTACGTACTGCCGAAACAGAAGGACAAGGTGGTGGAATTTCTGAAAAAAAACTTCCAAATAATAAAAAACATTGAAGAAGTTGAGAGATTCAAGTCGATTAATTACCAAAAGGAAAAAACGAAGATGCTGAAAGTAACCTTGACAGATCCGTCAAAGGTACCGGAAGTAAGGGAATCGCTAAAGAAGGAGAGTTTTGTACAATCGGTGTTCGAGTCTGACATACTTTTCAAGTACAGGTTTATGGCAGACATGGGAATATCCGGCTTTAAATGGCTTAACGTAAAAGGCAGGCCGTCCAAGACTAACACGGTAAAGTGCGACATTTCGATGGACGTCGAGGATTTTGCCGAAGTTGAGAACCCTGAGAATGGCAGTTTCAAGTATCTCTCCATAGACATAGAGACGATATCTAAAGATGTCATACCAGATTCTAGAAAAGATGAAATCGGAATAATAAGCCTTACATTTAATCCCGACTACAATAACCACAAGAGCCTGTCCCTGGTCGCAAAAAGGACTAGAGTAAGAAGCAACGTAAAAGTCTTCTCTTCAGAGAAGGAAATGCTCCAAGAATTCTTAAGAGTGATCGAAGCCTACGACCCAGACCTGTTGGTAGGATATAATATAAACGGCTTCGATTTTCCATACATCCTCGATAGGCTTAGAGAAAACAAGCTCCATCAAACAATAGGAAGGTGCAATCAAAAACCGGCTTCTTCAAGAAAATTCGGACAACAATTCAGGAACACTGTTACAGGCAGGGTGATTGTAGACACGTATGCCTTGATTAAAGAGTCAATACAAAAAGGAAATCTAAGATTGAAGCGTTTGGGATTGGGTGACGTGTCCCGCGCACTTCTGAACGATGAAAAAATAAACATCCCGCACAGCGAAATATATTCATACTGGCACGGAACGGAAGAACAGCTGTCAAAGCTGATAGACTATGCGGAAAAAGATTCCGTGCTCCCACTAAGACTTCTCTTAGAAAAGTCGTTTATAGACAAGTTTCTTGAGTTGAGTAAGGTGTCTGGACTTCTACTACAGGACTGCCTTGACGGTGGGGAGGCGCAAAGGGTTGAGAACCTTCTGCTGCGAGAGTTCAACCTTCATAGCTTCATACTGCCAGACAAACCAGTCGATGGAACGCACTCCGAAGAAACCGAGATACAAACACTAAAAGGCGCGCTGGTGCTAGAACCGACGCTTGGGCTGCATACAGAATCTGTGGTTTATCTTGATTTCAAGTCGATGTACCCGTCTATTTTCATAGCTTACAATATCTGTCCAACAACGCTTATCAAGGATGAAAACAATGGAGCGGACACCATAACGACACCCTATGAGACAAAGTTCGTCTCGCCAAAAGTTAGGGAAGGTGTCATACCTGCAATTTTAAAACGGTTGATATTTGAAAGGGACAAGGTTAGAGACAGTGTAAGGAAATCTAGTGGGGAGATTAAGAGAATCCTGGAGGCAAAACAGCTTGCCCTTAAAATAATGACGAACGCATTCTACGGATACACAGGATACCTAAGGGCGAGATTGTACATCATGGAAATCGCGAATACGATCACTGGATGCGGTAGGTTTCTGATAAACAGGACTAAGGAGATAGTGGAAAAAGGCACCAGCTACCAGGTAGTCTACGGGGACACAGATTCAATAATGGTCAAGACTAATACGAGAGATTTAGACGAGGCGGTTAGAATCGGTCATGAAGTCGAAAAATTGGTGAATACAGAACTCGACGGCATAGTCCAGTTAAAAATTGAAAGTGTTTACAAGTCGCTTTTAATTCTTTCGAAAAAAAGATATGCAGGTTTAAGCTATGAAAAAATTGACGGTGAATGGAAAGAAGAAATAGTGATGAAAGGCATTGAGACAGTCAGACGCGACTGGTGCGACGCTACAACCAAGACGTTGTTTGAAGTATTAAATATTTTGTTGAAAGAGCAGGATACAAAAAAGGCATTTAGGTACGTTAAGGATATCACGCAAAGGCTTGAAAGAAACGAGGTTCCCATTGAAGACCTAGTGATTACGAAAAGCATATCCAAGGCAATAAGTTCATATAAAGGGATACAACCTCACGTCGAGCTTGTTAAGAAATTGAAGAAGAGAAACGGTTCGTCGCCAGGCGTTGGTGACCGCGTGGGGTTTGTTATAGTCAAAGGAATGCAGCTGCTGTCCGAACGCGCGGAGGATCCTGATTACGTGAAGGAAAATAAGATAGCAGTCGATTCAAGATACTATATTGAGAATCAGATATTGCCTCCTTTGGAAAGGGTCTTTGAAGTCATCGGGATTAGTAAAAACGAATTGACAGGACTGGGAAGGCAGATGTTACTGAAAGAATTGTTCAGGGGCAACAGGATAAAGCCGACAAACGGAGAAACCCTGCAGCAGCCCCTACCAGCGTACGACTCGTTTTCTTGCCTAAATTGCGACACACTGTACAAGGCAGTGCCGTTAGCAGGAAAATGCCTGCAATGTCACGGCGAACTGTTGTTTGAGTTTAATGGTGTAAAGTCTCGGTACTTGTCGCCAACACGATTAACTTAATCCCGGTTCAAAAATTTTATAATTGTTTCGCCAATTTCACATTTAGGGGACTTGTATTTTTTTATCTTTGTTTTTCTAGCCAAACTAATACATTTCTTCAAGTCACTAATTTTTTTACAATCAATCAAATACCCTCCTTTACTTAACTCACTCATGAGATCCGGATTGCGTCCTTTGAAAGCATTTTCCACACAAATAAGCTTTTTGTGAAATTTCAGCACCTCAAATATAGTGCCTGCGCCATGATGCGACACAATAATATCTGCTTTCTTATAATATGGATATAGAGGAAAATGAACTCTGAACCATTTGCAATTTTTTGGGATATATTTACCGTTTCCTATCTGCGCTATTACAGGTTCTTTTAATTCCGGTACTATTCTATCGATTTCTTTTATCAATTCTTCAAAACTTGGTTCCCCAGCAATTACGAATATCACATAAACCTACCGGCATATACAGCTTTAGGATAGAGTTTTTTTAAGGGTTTCCATTGAATAAAAAATAGATCTGCTATCTTATATGCAAATTTACCAGATGTGGAACGAGTCTTGACCCTAGACCAGCTTTCTATGAAAATAACCTTTATACCTAACAGTTTGCCCAAGTAGCAGAATGGTATAGGTATATTTGAACCGGGAGTAACAATTGCATTGGGTCTCTCTTTTAGTAGTATACCTAAAGCTTGAAGTACTAGGACAGGATATCTAAACAGTGATTTTATTCCCCTATACGGATCTATAACGAACTCTGTATTGTAGTTTTTTAAAATTTCTTTTGTTAGAGGCGTCTTGTAAGTTACGAAAACTAAATCAAACTTCATTTTAAGACGATTGGCCAGCAATAGGCTCTGTTTCAAATGTCCACCAGGGCTTGTCGGCATCAAAATTTTCATGTTCCTTTTTAAACTTTAAGATTTATAAATAAATCTGAAAAGGTGATGATACACGAAAGTAGGTGTAATAGGTGCAGGTCAATGGGGGCGTAATCATATACGAATATATCGTTCACTTGAAAACATTGAGTTAAAAATGGTTTCTGACTTGAATGACAACGCTTTAAAAGATGCCCAAAAATTGGGTACCAGTGTTACAAAAAACTATAAAGATATCATAAACAGCGATATAGAAGCAATAAGTATATGTACACCGGCTTCAACACATGCCTCAATAGCCATAGAATGTATGAACGCTGGAAAACATGTGTTAGTTGAGAAGCCATTGGCGCTTAATAGAACTGACGCTGAAAATATGGTGGAAACAGCTGAAAAAAACAACGTAATACTAATGGTAGGTCATACATTCCGCTTTGATCCAGCTGTCAAAAAGGCTAAAGAATTAAAAGTTTCTGGAGAGTTCGGTAATATACACTACCTTTCATTAATGCGAATGGGTCTCAGAAAGCCACGTGAAGACTGTGGTGTAATTTTTAATTTCGCAGTTCATGATTTCGATATAATAACAAATATTTTAGATGAACGACCGACAGAAATAACTGCAATAACAACCAATACTTTAAAAAGAGAGTTTGAAGATTTTGCTCTTATAGTTGCAAAATTCAAAAGCGGTGTTCTAGGGTATTCTCAAGTTGGTTGGTTATCCCCTGTAAAGCTCCGTGATTTTTGGATAGTCGGTGAAAAGAAAAGTGCTTTTGTTGATTCGATGAAGAACGAACTTGTTGTTTATGATTCAGGATCTTACCCAATATCCAATTCATTCGGTGATTATAAGATAATAACGCGCGAAGGCGGTAAATCAGCACTTAGCCTAGAAAATATAGAACCTCTTAAAGAGGAGTTGAAACATTTTATTGAGTGTATTCAAACCAGAAAGAGGCCAATATCCGATGGAAAAGTTGGCTTGGAAATAGTCAAAATACTCGAAGCTGCTATGAAATCTGCACAAAACGGAGTGCCGGTTAATCTAGAAAATGCATTATAGCAAACAAGTATATAAACACTTTCATTTATATTCTAGATATGTTCATACGTGGCGTAGGTCGCACGAAATTTGGTGTGCTTAGAGAACAGATACCACAATTGATGTACGAAGCGATATTAAATGCAAAAAAAGACGCTAAAATTAGTGTAGAAGATATAGATGCATGCATTGTCTCAAATTTTTTTGGAGGAACGATAGACAACCAATCTCATTTAAACTCATTAATAGCCAGCCTTCTTCCAGGGTTTGATAAACAGAGCATCAGAGTAGAAAGTGCTTGTGCAAGCGGTGGTGCGGCATTCAATCTAGCTACAAAACTTTTAAACAATTATGAAAACGTGTTGGTTGTAGGTGTTGAGAAAATGACCAATCGTGACGTGTCAACAGTTACTGATGCACTCGCGTCTGCTGCCGACTTACGGCTGGAACAAGATAATGGATTGACATATCCAGCAGCATACGCTCTAATTGCTTCAGAATATTTCGATAAATATGGTGTTACTCACGAAGCGTTGGATAGAATATCTCTAAAAAACCACGAGAATGCAAACAAGAATCCACTCGCTCATTTTTACCACAAGAAAGTCACATTGAATGAAATAAAAGAATCACCTGTTGTTTGCAGTCCGTTGCGCCTATTCGATTGCAGTCCAATCTCAGACGGAGCTGCTGCAGTAATACTATCGGCAACAAAATCCAGCGAAAGAGATGTCGAAATATTATCTAGTGAAATGGCTGTTGATACATTATCAATCACCCAACGGGAAGACATCATTAAAATGAAAGCTACTGAAAAAGCGTCAAAAATGGCATTTAACAAAGCCTCTATAAAACCAAATGACATTTCACTAGCCGAAATTCATGACTGTTTCACGATAAATGAACTCGTTTCTCTCGAATCAATTGGGTTTTGCAAATTCGGCAAAGCGTCCGACTTGAATACCAGTATTACAGGCGAATTCCCAGTTAACACAGACGGCGGTCTCAAAGCAGACGGTCATCCAATAGGAGCCACTGGAGTGGCTCAAATTACCGAGTTAGTCACTCAACTTCGTGGAGAGGCTGGAGATAGACAGGTAAAAAAACGTGCGTACGGACTAGCTCATAATATAGGAGGTTCTGGTGGAAGTGCTGTTGTAACAATATTAAAAGGAAATATATATGTTTGAGTGTTCTAACTGCCATCGTAAATGGAACCACGAAATAAAAGAATGTATTTATTGCGATGGAAATATTGTAGAAAATAAACTATCTGATTTTAAGGTACTTTACTCGAGTGAGGTATTGTCAGGTTCTAAGAAACACAACGCGCCTTATTTCCTGCTTCTAGCAGATAATGGTAACGAGAAAAAATTAATTAAAAGAGGGTCTGATGTAGCTAGAGGAACGCATATAATACAGGATTACCACCACAACGAAAATATTATAGTTGGTGTTATAGGTAGCGGGAAAATGGGAATTGGAATTGCAGCGTTGCTTATAGATAATTGGTTCAAGACGATAGTCAAGACACGAGACAACAATAAGAAAGACACAATCCGTGAATCTTTGTATTCTATTCTATCAAAATCAAATGATCACGATAACACTGGAAAAAAAATTCAACTATTAAAAATAACGACAGATTTTAATGATCTTGCCCCATGCGGTCTTGTTATAGAATGCGTGAGTGAGGACAAGGAAATAAAAAGAAAAGTACTTGAGAAAGTCAGCCAAACAACGCAATGCACTATAGCTTCAAACACCTCATCAATTCCAATTTCCTACCTTTCTCCGAAAGGAGCAGAAAACAGAACGATAGGGCTCCATTTCTTTAATCCTGTCAACAAAATGAAGCTAGTGGAAGTAGTGAAGACTGACAGTACACCGGATAGATTAATAAAAGATGCACTATATTTTTGTGAGAGATTAGGCAAGAAACCTATCGTTGTACACGATTCACCAGGTTTCATCGTAAACCGCTTGCTTATGGTTCAGTTGAAAGAAGCCATAAAAATGGTAGAAGAAGGGATTGCTAGCAAAGAAGAGATTGATGAAGCTATAAAACTAGGATTAAACCATGTAATGGGACCCTTCCAGATAATCTCGCTTATCGGTGAGGATGTAGTGAAAGATATACTCGAAACCCTCGATACACAGAGGTTGGAAGAATGATAGAAAAAACTGCTATAGTAGAGACGACCCAAATTGGAGAAAACGTTTCAATAGGAAATTTCGCCATTATCAAATCCGGTGTTATTCTGGGAAATAATGTTACCATCCACCCAAATGTAATAATAGAGACAGGTGTAACTATAGGCAATAATGTGGAAATCTTTCCAGGAGCATACTTGGGAAAGCGTCCAAAAAACTCAGGTGCACTGACCAGAGAACCAGAGTACGAAAAAGAAAGAATAATTATCGGAGAAAATTGTTCAATCGGCCCAAATGCAATCATTTATTACGATGTTTTTATTGGAAAAAACACTCTCATCGGTGATAACGTATCGATAAGAGAAAGAGTGACTATTGGAGAGTTCTGTGTAATTGGGAGGGGTGTGACCATAAGCTACAATTCCCATATCGGTAACAGAACGAAGATAATGGATCTCACGCATATAACAGGCAATTGCGAAATTGGTGAAGACGTCTTTATCAGTACACTGGTAGCAACTACCAACGATAACACATTCGGTAAGGGAGGACATGGGAAGGAACATATAAAAGGTCCAAAAATAGGCAATGGGGCAGCAATTGGTGCAAATGCTAGCCTTCTTCCGGGTGTGGTCATTGGGGATAACGCAATAGTAGCATCGTCTGCAGTAGTCACAAAAGATGTACCGTCTCGTGCACTGGTAATGGGAATACCTGCACAAATCGTTCGATTCATAAACGATGAAGGTAATAGATAATCTAATGGCTAAAATGAAAATTCCATTGGTAGATCTCAAAACACAATATTTGAAATTAAAAAATGACATAGACACTGCTATTCAGGATGTAATAGATAGTACACAATTCATAAAAGGAAAAGCAAAAGAAGAATTTGAGCAAGATTTTGCAAAATTCTGCGGCTCAAAATTTGCTATCGGTTGCAGTTCATGCACAACTGCTTTGGAACTGGCACTTAGAGCCACAGGTATACAAAAGGGAGACGAGGTTATAACAGTTGCAAACACCTTTACAGCGACGGCGGCTTCAATCGTGCATGCGGGAGCTTTACCAAAGTTTGTGGATATAGACGAAAACACCTACAACATTAACACTGAACATATCGAGCAGAAAATAAACGATAAAACAAAGGCAATTATACCTGTCCATCTCTATGGACAGTCGTGCGACATGGACGCGATAAAAGAGTTGGCAGATAAGTACAGCCTTGCTGTGATAGAAGATTGTGCACAAGCACACGGTGCAGAGTATAAAGAGAAGAGAGTACCCGTGAGCGATATAGGCTGTTTCAGTTTTTTTCCGGCTAAGAATCTGGGTGCATTCGGCGATGCAGGATGTGTCGTGACTAATGACGAAGCTATAGCCGAAAAGGTTTCAATGTTGCTAGACCATGGAAGGGCCAAAGGAAAGAAATACGAGCACGACATAATCGGATTTAATTATAGGATGGCTAACATACAGGCTGCAATTCTGAATGTCAAACTAAAATTTTTGGAAAAGTTTAATGAACAGAGGAGAAAGAATGCAAAGCTATATAACGAGCTCTTGTCAGGTGTAAAAAATCTCATACTACCTGTCCAAGCGGACGATTGTAAGCATGTTTTTTATGTTTATACAATAAGAACAAGTAAACGGGATCAGTTGGCAGACTTTTTGAAACAGAATGGTATATCTACTCAGATATACTATCCTATTCCATTACATCTTCAACAGGCCTATAAAGCTTTGGGTTATAAGGAAGGAGACTTGCCAGTTACAGAGAAGGTTTCAAAGGAGATACTTAGCATCCCAATGTACCCTGAGTTGACAGATGAGCAGATAACCTACGTGTCTACTAAGATAAAAGAATTCTTTTCATAGTCTATCAAATCTTTTTATACCTAAAACAATGTGAAAATATTAGCGTGATTGTTTGGCAAAGGTAAGTATAATCGGTTCGGGTTATGTAGGGGCCTCAATAGGTCAGCTCCTTCTAGGAAAGAATGATGTAATTTTCTACGATATTAACAAGGAGCTTATAGAGAGACTTAAAAATGATGGATACAAAGCCACAGATGACATAACGGAAGCCATGGGAAAAAGCGATGTATCTTTCATATGCGTGCCGACTCCGACAAAGGACGGCAAAATAGACTTGAGTTACATAAAGTCTGCAACCGAAGCCGTAGGCAAACAATTGAAACAGAAGGACACATATCATTTGGTTGTTGTTAAAAGTACAGTCATACCAACTACAACAGAGACTATTGTAAAGGAAATTTTGGAGAATTACTCAGGCAAAGTATGTGGAAAAGACTTTGGTTTGTGCGCCAGCCCAGAATTCTTGACGCAGGTGAACAAAACCACCACGGATCCGGAACTGAAAAGATGGTATGAAGCTAATCCATTTAGTATCAAAAAATTCGAAGACAAAATTGTTATAGGCGAATATGATCATAAATCCGGCGAAGTATTAGAAGAGCTTTTCAAGCCACTTAACGTGCCTATTTTCAGGACAGATGCCAAAACAGCAGAAATGATTAAATACGCACACAATCTTAATCTTGCCAGCAAGATATCTTATTGGAACGAACTGTTTCTAATATGCCAAGCTTTTGGTATAGACTCAAAAAAGGTGGCTGAAATTGTAAGCACAGACAATAGAATAGGCAAATACGGAACCGTTCATGGGAAAGCATTCGGTGGCAATTGCCTGCCTAAGGATTTGGAAGCTTTTGTATCTTTCCTCAAAGAAAGGAATGTGGAAACCAAAGGTTTAGAAGCAGTTTTGGATATCAATAACTTCATGTCAAAAAAATATGGAGTAAGAGAGTAGAGTCACCCCTTGTTATGTAGCTTGTACCATTCAACAAACCTTTCAACACCGACTTTTAGCGGTATTTTCGGTTCGAAACCCAAAATGGATCTGGCCTTTGATATATCACCATGTGTATTGTAAGCTACCCCAGCTGGTGACTCGACAAACTTGATTTTAGGCCTTACTCCAACAACACTACTTATAACATCAACAAGTGCCTTAACACTTATAGTATCTTTGGACGCTATGTTAAACACAGCACCAGATAAGTTAGATTTGCCGGCCGAAATCGTAGCCACAACTACATCGTCTATGTAAGTGAGGTTTCTTATTTGATTGCCGTCATCATAAATCTCCACATATTCACCATTAAGCATATTTCTGACAAATGTGTGAACAGCTTCATCAGGCCTTTGTCTGGGGCCGTAAACAGTGAAGTACCTTAGCGAAATAGTTGGAATAGAGTATGTTTTACTGAACGTTGCACAACAAGTTTCTGCAGCAAATTTACTCCAACCATATGGCGATATTGGATTGCAGGTGAAAGTTTCACTCACAGGCAAGTCTTCTAAAGACGCATTACCATACACAGATGAGCTAGAAGCATAAACAACTTTATCAACATCAGAGCCTCTTACACAATTCAGCAATGTGAATGTAGACAAAACATTAGATTTAAAATACAAAGAAGGATTAGAAACAGATAGTTTGACTCCGCCTGTTCCAGCCATGTGATAAACAATGTCTACATCCTGCAAAAAGTTCTTCACGACATCCTGATTGCAAATATCCCCATCTATAAAGGTAAATGTACTGAATTTTTGAAGATTCTCAAGGTTTGAAAGCTTCATAGGTTTTGGGTAGAAATCAGCGAAGTTGTCTATACCTACAACTTGCTCGCCGTTTTTAAGCAGTTGCTCAGTCAGTGACGATCCTATAAACCCCGCACAACCAGTAACACCAATCATTTCTTCACCATTTCATCATACACCTTTTCCACTAATAGTATGCTGTCTTTGATATCAAAATTCTTCTTTACATACTCTAAGGAGAACTTTCTCATTTTCCCCCTAAGTTCACCATCTTTAAGCAATTTTATCATAGCATCTGCCAAGTCGTCCGGATTGTTAGGCTTAACCAAAATACCAGTTTTACCATCTATAACACCTTCAACATTTCCACCGATGTTAGTAGCGATAACAGGAACTCCGGCAGCCATACTCTCAATTAATACTCTGCTAAATGGCTCTGGGTCAATAGACGGCAATAGTATAATGTCAAATTCGCTGTAAATTTTCTTCAATGATATGACCACACCAGGAAACTCTATGAAATCACCCAAACCATATTCACTAACACTGTTTTTAAGTCCCCTGAAATAAGCTTTCCCACGCGCTGTGTAAGGCACGCCGAAGATAAAGACTTTGATGTCCCTTATCTCACCAACTACTTGTTTGAGAGCGTTAACTACGATTTTCTGCCCCTTCCAAGGTTCTATTCTGCTGAAAACACCAACAAGTTTTCTTTTTCCATGGAGTTTATGCAAATAAGTTAGGCTACTCTCTCCTTTCCTTGAGCTGAAAGAAGAAATGTCTACACCATTATAAATGACAACAGTCTTCCCACCAATAAACTTGGAATAGTTTCTAGTTGCATTACTGACTGCTATAACCTTGTCGGCAAAAAGGTTTGTAACAAAGTCCAAAATATTCCCAACAAGTTTTCTAGAAACAATTATCTCTCTTTTGTGTACAACGCATTTTCTTCCAGCCAGTTTAGCCGCTATAACGGCTGATGGCACTACAATACTATTGACATGAACCAGATCTATATCCCATTTTTTAATTAGTTTCCATATTCTGAAGATGGAAGGAACAAATCCAGCTAGCATTCTAACCAATTCGACAAAACTGTCAGGTGTTTTAAGTACAGTAAAATCTACTTGCCGGGCTTTTTCAGCATGGGTTTCATACTCTGTAAACAAATGTCCCTTTTTAGGCACGATGACGTATGACCTGAACCTGCTTTTGTCCATAGCTTTGATAATTGTTAATAGACTGTGGTCACCGCCACCAATCTCTCCTTTTGGATGTACGAATAAGATTTTCATAAATCTAACCTAGAAGAGCGTCTAATGAGCCAGGCCGCTTAACAGAATCAGTTTCTATAAACATCTTATGCCACAGTCTGAAAATCATCAAGTTCCATATCTGATAATTATGCATCAGATTGTTCGGGTTCTTCATAATATGATTCTTGATATAGCTATAGTTGAATTTATTAGCATTTTCATAGCCGGAAATTATCTGTGTTGATATTTCCTTCAATTCAGAATTCAACCATTTTGTAATCGGAACTATGAACGGCCTCTTCCTCCTCTTAACAATCTCTTTAGGCAACAAATCTTTCATAGATTTTCTTAGAATATACTTATTCAATCTCAAATCTCTTGGTAGAGTATTCACATATTCCACAAACTTGTGGTCCAAGAAAGGGACTCTAGCTTCGATAGAATTGGCCATTGTCATCTTATCGACTTTCATTAACAACCTGTCAGGAAGGCATACCTTAAAATCAAATCCTATCATGTTTGTGAACAAATCTCTGTTCGAAAAGTTCTCTTGTAGAAGCCCGTCTAAATAGCCTGTTTGGACGCCTCCACCATTCAATTCAACCTTGTCCGTTTTGTCAAATCCAGCTATTATGAAGTTATAATACATTTCACTCTCGTTGTTAGTCGCCGGAAGAATTCTAGTCAAGAATTCAAGATATTTCCTGTTCTTAACTCCAGGCACAATCTTCAACAACATATTAGTTATTGGTGGAATCAAGTTCTTTCTAATCGGATAAGGCACAAGTTTCGAATATTTCGACAGTGATAGCATCTGCCTGTATTTATCGTATCCAGCAAAGGCTTCGTCCCCACCTTCCCCCAATAGAGTAACTGTGGCAAATTTTTTTGTAACTTCCGACATCTGATATGTAGGTAAAGCTGCGGCATCAGCCAAAGGCTCGTCGAAATGCCAAATAACATCGGGTAATATTTTAATTACATCGGAATGCACAATCAATTCTCTATGGTCAGTTTTGAACTTGTTGGATACAAGTCTCGCATACTTCAGTTCAATATCGTCTTCTCCAAAGCCTACTGTAAATGTTTTTATAGGCTCTTCGACGATGGAGCTCATCAAAGCCACAACAGAACTTGAGTCAATCCCCCCAGACAAGTAAACTCCAAGAGGGACCTCGCTCATAAGCCTTATTCTCACAGATTCCTTCAAAAGTTCGATTACCTTTTCCGCAGCCTCAGCTTCAGATACAGGATCATTGGATATGCTCACTTCCCAGTATTTAGAAATCTTTACCTCACCATTCTGGTAAACAAGTATGCTGCCAGGCAGAAGTTTGTATATGCCCTCGAACATAGTAATTGGTCCAGGCACATAGCCAAGAGACATAAAGTCATCAGCGGCTCGCCAATTAACTCTCCGAGTTACGCCTGTCTGCAGTATGGATTTAATCTCAGACCCAAATATAAGCTTCCCGTTTTGCAGTGTATAGTATAAAGGCTTCTTCCCTAACCTGTCTCTGCCAAGGATCAGTTTTCTGGTTTTCATATCCCACAAAGCAAAACCGAACATCCCCCTCAGTCTTTCCACAAACATATCCCCATACTGTTCATAAGCATGAACGAATACCTCGGTGTCTGACTTGGTATAAAATCTATGCCCGAAGCTTTCCAGCTCGGACCTTATTTCCAGATAATTGTATATTTCGCCATTATAGACCACCCACACTGTTTCGTCTTCGTTATGTATAGGCTGCTTTCCACCAGCCAAGTCTATAATGCTTAGTCTTCTCATTCCTAGCGACAAATCCTTGTCTAATAAATACCCAGAATCATTAGGACCCCTATGTTCTATGACATCACACATAGACTTGATCAAGTCCTTGTTTTCCTCCCCAACAATGCCTGCTATTCCACACATATTACCAGCAACAATAGACCCAAATGTTCATTTTTAGATGTAGACTGATAAACTTAAATCTATAGCTCAAAAGTAAGATTTATGGAAATAATAAAGACTGATATAGAAGGCCTAATGATAAGGCTGAACAAAGTATTGAAGGACAACAGAGGATTTCTGGCTGAATTGGCCCCATTAGGAATGCAGGATCCCTTTTTTAGTGCTGGAGTGAAAAATGTTTACATATCAGTCGCAAATAAGAAGCATATTCCACGTGCAGGTTGCCTGCACAAGAAAACGATAGAGAATTTTTACACGTTATCAGGCACTGCACTTTGGTTTTTTTGGGACACGAGAAAGAATTCATCTACGTTCAACAAAGTGTTCTCCATAATTCTAGGATCGGAACCGCCTAGCAATGCCAGAGATCCAGCCATAACAATAGAGGATTCAAAAATGGCGCACGTGTATGTGCCTACAGGTGTTTACCATGTTTTCTTGCCGCTGACAGATGAGCCAGTAGCAGTTTTAGCAATGTCATCACATCCTTATGACAAGGAAGACTATGAGAAAATAGATTTTAAAACAATACCGAAGATAAAAGAAAAATTGGAAGAATATGGAATAGTGATTTAATGAGTAAGAAAGTGCTAGTTACGGGTGGTTGTGGCTTCATAGGCAGTAATTTTGTGCACTATATGCTCGAAAAGCATCCAGACTATGGAATTGTAGTCCTGGACAAGCTGACCTATGCTGGAAAAAAAGAGAATCTGGCAAGCGTGATGGACAAAATAGAATTCATTCACGGCGATATATGCAATAAGGGAGACGTGGAAAAAGCAGTTAAAGATTGTGACTTTGTTGTGAATTTTGCCGCAGAAACCCATGTGGATAGAAGTATAGTAGATTCCGAGTCATTCATACTCACAGAAGTATTGGGTGTTGGAAGGCTCCTAGAAGCTGCAAAGGAAACCAATGTGGAAAGATTTGTACAGATATCGACAGACGAGGTTTATGGAAGCATAAAAAACGGATCATTTAAGGAAACAGATTCGTTAAATCCAAGAAATCCATATGCAGCATGCAAGGCAGCAGCAGAGTTGCTAACAAAAAGTTATTTTGAAACATTCAATACACCGATTCTAATAACAAGAACAACGAACAACCACGGACCATTTCAAAATGCTGAAAAATTCATACCAAAAATAGTGATAAATGCCTTGAGAAACAAGCCGGTACCTATATATGGGAATGGCCAGCAAGTTAGGGATTGGATATATGTGTTAGATAACTGCGAGGCGGTTGACATAGTCCTCCATAAAGGAAAACTAGGCGAGACTTACAACATAAAGGGCGGCAATGAGAAGACAAATCTCGAATTAGTGAAACAAATACTAAAAATCTTGGGCAAGCCAGAAAGTCTGATATCCTTTATAACCGATCGACTAGGGCATGACGAACGGTATTCATTGGACGACACGAAAATAAGGAATGGGTTGGGATGGAAACCTAGTACAACATTCGGCGATGCCATAAAGAAGACTGTCCAATGGTATATCGACAATGAGTCATGGTGGTCAAACGCTTGACTAGAAGTGTTTTTTAAATTTCCAGAAGAAAATCTTGATGCTGTCGGCAACACCTATCATCAATTTAGAAGTGTTGCCGTTGTGAACTAAGCGGCTTCTTTTTTCGACCAGCTTACCGAAGTTGGGTGCAATCCACAATATACCTTTCAAAACAGCCCACGAAGCATCCAACCTGCCTCTAGCCAAGAATACTAGGGATTGGAAAATGTGTGCAAGTATGCTTGTAGGCAGCATCCATGCCACGTTAAGAAAAGTCGCGTTCTTTACTATTGTAGCCAGACGATTTTTTGTTGTATGGTAGTAGACCATTGACCTGAATCCCCCATCACCTCTCTTCACACTTGCGCCAACCTTGTGGTAAGCTATCGAGGACGGCACTGAAACAATCCTATATCCCATATTCCACAATCTCCAAGATAGGTCAGGTTCCTCAACATACATGAAATAGTCATCATCGTATCCCCCAACAGACAGAAACAAATCTTTTCTTACCATGAGCGAAGAGCCTGTAGGGAAAAAGACCTCCTTCATCTTAGTATGTTTAATTTTATTATCCCCTTCACCCAAAGAGCCAGAGAAGCCGAGCACGCTCCAAAATCCTCCTATAGTATTTATCTTGTCCCTCTCATCATAGTACAAAAGCTTAGACCCACACGCACCAATAGTTCTATCGGATTCCATTACTTTTACAAGTTCGACAAGCCATTTTTTCTCAACTTCCGTGTCAGGGTTCAAGATGACTATATATTTTCCTTTCGCTATTTTTGCAGCTCTGTTAACTGCTATTGCGACTCCGTAGTTCTCCTTTAAAGGCAGTATTCTGACCCATTTGAATTTTTCCTTCACATATTCGACAGAACCGTCTTTCGAATTATTGTCGGCAAGTATAACCTCGTATTTGGTTTTGGAATAACCGATCCTTGAAATTGAGGAAAAACAACTATCAAAATGTGGTTTGCTGTTATAACCTACTATTATTATAGAGACTGAAGGCAATTGCATCGTCACACCGAAAATTTTACGCGTGCATCGAAACTAATTACTTAAATGTTACCTTTTAATACTTTATTAAACAACGAAGTCACATGCTGCTTTAGCTGGCATGGTGTATAATGGTAATAAGAATAGGCTTAATTGGTTGCGGTGTAGTAACGCAGAAGGCTCACATACCAGCAATAATTAAGGACCAAAGATTCAGGATAACAGCATTGTGCAGAAGGAAAGTGGACAAGTTGGAGCCTATCAAATCACAATTTCCTCATGCAAAAATATACTCTGACGCCAACAAACTCATGGAATCAGGTGAAGTCGACTGTGTGCTTGTAGCTACCGATGTCGATTCGCATCTTTCGATAGCTCAGGTGGCTCTGAACAACAATCTTTTCGTCCTTTTGGAAAAGCCTGTATCGTCCTCATCGAAAAGCATCAAGGAATTCATAGAAACCAATGGAGATCGATCAAACAGGTTAATGGTTGCATTCAACAAAAGATTTTATCCTGGCATCATAAAGTTTGACGAGCTGAGAAAGTCAGGTGAGTTGGGGAATCTGGTAGGCTGCACAATGTCTTTCTTCACACAACATGGACGCAAGGAAGGAGAGGCAGGTGTATTGCAAAACCTTATTCATTATTGCGATTTGTTATGCTGGTTACTGGGAAAACCTAAAGAAGTAAATGCAAAGTTTTCTTCTATCTTAAACGACAACAAAAGAGGAAAAACCATTTCAACATCGATTCTAACTGAAAATGGATGCACGGTTAATTTATTTTACACATCATCCGCAAACTGGAGACTTCCTGTGCATGAAAGGATAGAAGCTATCGATGACAAAAATAATCATGCATACATTGAAAATGCGGATAAGCTTATTCTAACAAAATTCAACCAGTCAGAAACTCAAATAATGCTCTTCAGCGAATCAAATTCAGTATTTTGGAAGCCGGACCCATTCGGTTATGATGCCCAGATCTCCAAATTCGGAGACTTGGTTGAAGGCAAGTTGCTAGAGTCCTCACCGAATTTAAAGGATGCGCTAAATGCTCAGATGCTGTTTGAAAAGATTTTCGAGTTTAATAGGTGATTTCATGCCTAGAAGAAACGAAGGCGTTAAAAAATCCTTGCTTGAGGCAATACAAAAATTGGACGAGAATCCAAATTTAGTGGCAATGGCCGAGCATTTTTCAGAAAGCATTTTCGATCAAAACCAGTTTAACAATCTGGAGCAAGTCAGGAAATGGTTGGAAGATAGAGCCAAAGAATGTAAGATGAGAGTTGAAAAGATTAATCTTAAAGATGCTAAAGGTTGGAGTTTCGACGAAAAGACAGGGAATCTTGTCCACGAGTCCGGAGGTTTCTTTTCAGTTATTGGTGTAAGGATATCAAATTCAGAGTTCCGTGAAGCCGGACAAGGATGGGACCAGCCTATGATAGATCAAGGTAATGAGAGTGGTATAGCAGGCATCTTAATGAAAAGATTCAACGGCATACCGCACTATTTACTCGAGGCCAAGGCCGAGCCTGGGAACTATGGCAAAGTCCAGTTGTCTGCAACTTTGCAAGTGACGTTTAGCAACCTGAAACAGTTACACAAGGGAAGGAAGCCCTTGTTTTCTGAGTTCTTTGAAAATCCAGATAAGCATAAGGTGCTTTATGCACAGTGGCTACCTGAGGACGGTGGAAGGTTTTATATGAAACGTACATACAACATGCTTGTAGAGGCGGATGAGGATAAGGAAATTGAAGTTCCCAACGGATTTATTTGGGTGACATTGTACCAGATTAAAGAGCTTTTAAAGCAGGACAACCTTGTAAATCCGCATGTTAGGAGTGTAATAGCACACCTCTAGTTTATGTGGCATATATTCGATATCTTTAATAGATTAACACTTAATATGTTTTGACCGTGAAGAAAATGAAGGGGTTGATTTTATCTGGTGGTCTTGGGACTCGATTGCGGCCTATAACCCACACAAGCAACAAACACTTGATACCTCTTGCGAACAAGCCGATGATATACTATCCGATAGAAACTTTAAAGAATGCTGGTATAACTGACATTGGAATTATTGTAGGTCACACAGAAGAAAAGATAAGGGAGGTAAAAGATGCCATAGGCGATGGGTCAAAGTTCGGAATCAAGATTACTTACATAGAGCAGGACGCGCCTAGAGGACTGGCACATGCAGTTAAAGTAGCCAGAGGATTTCTGGTTAATGATAATGCAGATAAAAAATTCATTGTCCATCTTGGAGACAACATACTAAAGGGAGGAATTAAAAAATACGTCGACACCTTCAAAAATGGGGACTTGGACGCAATGATTTTGTTAAAAGATGTTCCAAACCCACAAAGATTTGGTGTCGCAGAGATCAAAGACGGGAAGATAATCAGGCTTATAGAAAAGCCAATAACCTCACCGAACAATCTTGCATTAGTTGGCATATACTTTTTCAATGAAGCAATTTTCAACGAGATAGACAAACTAAAGCCGTCTTGGAGAAACGAGTATGAAATAACAGAAGCCATACAGGGGTTGCTGGATGATGGAAGCAAGGTCGACTATCGGATAATAGACGCAGAATGGTGGAAGGATCCTGGGGATGCAGAAGGAATACTGGAAGCGAATACGCTTCTGCTAGATGAAATAATATCCTCCAACAAAGGGAAAATTGAGGAAGGAGCCGACATACAGGGTAAAGTTAGCATAGGTGACGGTACTATAGTCAAGAAAGGAGCAACAATCAAAGGGCCTACTATCATCGGAAGCAACTGCATAATAGGCGGAAATTCTGTAATAGGTCCTTATGCATCGATTGGTGACCAGACTGTTGTGGAAAATGCTTGGATAGAGCGTAGCATAGTTATAGGCGAGGCAAAAATAGACTGTGAAACCAAGATAACGGACAGTGTTATAGGAAGAAAAGTGAATATAGTACCTTCAGATAAAACCAAATCTTCCAGGCTCATCGTAGGTGAACATTCATTTATAGCTTTATAAATTCCAATACGGCGGTTCTATAATGGAAGTGAAAAGGAGTCTAGTTTCACATACAGTCTGGCTTTTCATTTCTTGGATAAGTTCAATAATATTAAATTTTCTCTTCCAACTTCTTGCGGCAAAAACTTTGCTTCCTGATCAGCTTGGGATATTGGCTATTGCATTCAACTTCGCTTCAATGGTATCAGCCCTTCTTATTTTCGGTATGGAGAACACAATACAAAGGTTGACAGCATACTATCTTGGAAAGAATCAACTCGAGTATCTAAAGTCGGTACTATTCTTCACGCTGATTTTGACAACTATTTTCAACATAGTCTCCATACTTGGAATATTTCTTTTTTCAAATGAGATAGCCGCTTTCATAAAGATACCTCAAAATGTTTTATTCTTTAGCATTGCAATGCTCTTACCCATTTCAATGTCATTTTTCTTAGCGGGCATTTTAAGAGGTTATCAAAAAATCAAATACTTGGCCATTTCCGCCATGCTAGGAGATTCTATAAAGTTTCTAACTGCGGGAGTACTTGCATTTTTTGGATTCAAAATATTCGGCTTCCTTATAGGGTATCTTGTTGGTTCTATCAGCATATTCTTGTTGAGGATGGGCACGTTGAAACTTTTCGTCACAAAATTCAAAATTCCAGATTTGAAAAGTCTAAGGGAGCATGCGGTACCGTCTTTTATAACTCAGCTGTTTTGGATGATGCTGTTTAATGGACAGTATCTTATAGTATCAATCTTACAATCGCCGTATGCTACAGGTCTTTTCGCGGTTGGTATGATATTATCAACACAAATATACTTCATACCAAGAATATTGTCTGATGCATTGTTTCCTATCTCCTCGAGACTTTCTGCGAAAAAGGAGCTTGTAAAGCAACAAAGCTTTCTACTCAACATTGCACTCAGATACTCTCTACTAATAGCTCTCCCAATTTTGTTTTTCGTTTCAATATTTCCTAGAAAATTGATTTACCTTATAGGACGAGCGGAATTTTTCCCAGCCTCAAATATAGTGCCGATACTAATCACGGCAGCTTTGTTTTTCGGCATAGGCACACTTTTGTCAAGAACTCTATATGCTATAGGCAGGATGAAAACATTCCAAAATATAGCTGTGGTGTCTACAGCATTCTATATAATAACTTCAGTAACACTAACACACTACTTTTCAATACTTGGAACAGCCTTGGCTTATCTCATGTCAACTCTTCTAATGGTTGGAATAAGCCTTTACTATCTGAAAAAGTACATCAATTTCAAAATAGACTTTCCATATGTTGTAAAAATATTGCTGAGTGCGTTCATAGTGTATGGGATACTTTATTTAACATCATTTTTCATTCCAAACCTTATAATAGGCGGCATATTGTCAGTTATATTCACCTTGTCCCATTTTGTAATTTTATACTTTCTGAAATTCTATAATGAAAACGACATAAAAACAATAGACGTTCTATCGGAAAAATTCCCCAAATCTTCAAAATATCTGAAAGAGGTTAAGAAGCTTCTTCTAAAGAAGATAAACACCAAGAACAATGAGAACAAGTAAAATTTCGAGCGAAACAAGTATTACAGTTATGCTACGTTCCCCAAATCTCCCAATATTCATAACAATGTGCGTCAGGCTGTAGATTTTACTGCCATATATATTCTCTATAGCGCCATCCTTTCTTAGCTTCCCAAGACTGGTTGCCTTGAATCCGGATCTTAGCTTTAAAACAAACTCGACCAAAAACGGCAGCATCAGTATAATACCAAACCTTTCCATGTTGCCGACTATTACACCAGCCGCTAAAACAGATCCAAGAAGATATGTCATAGAATCGCCTGGAAGTATTCTGGCTGGGTACCAATTGAATCTTATAAATGCCAAAAGGGCGGCAGTTGCTATGAAAAACAGCACAGCAATATCATTGTGTGTAAGAAGGGCAAACATACCCAAACCCAGCATGTAAAAAATACCCATACCGGCCTCTACACCGTTGAAACCGCCCAACATATTCACCGCGTTGCTGGCACCTACGATGCCAATAGGTATCAGGACAAGTGGATATAGGATGCCCACATCAATCAATCCTATCAATGGCAAGTTGATATGGGAGTTCCCAGCACTTATAACCATAAGAGGTATTGCAGCTGGTAATGTCAACAAAGGCTTTGCCCATTGAGGCAGACCAATCCTTATTTCTTTCATGTCCTTTACAATAACCCTTTTCGAGGCTACATTCAAATCGTCAAATAGTCCGACCAAAGTAACTATTAGTATAGATGATGTTATCGCAAGCAGGCTTAGGATGTCACCGGATATGCCGAAAAGAAATGTCTCCAAGCCGACAAATGTCAACAGTCCACATAGTATGCCAATTGCGACAGAAATTCCTCCTGAAGAAGGTAAAATAGGCTTGTCCTTTTTATGTTGGTCTATGCCTACAATACCCACATTCTTAAAGTAATTGATTAGAAATGGTGTAAGAAACCAAGTTACAAAAAAGGAAACAAGAACCCCAGCAATTATAGTTATCATATTATCAGTAATCAATAGACTACTTTATAAATGATATTACCGTTGCAGAGCCCCTGCTGCAGACACTGGTCAAATGGTGGTCCGTTTTCATATAATTTCTCGAATTTGTCCGGATTGTCCTCAAGCAATTTCACGAAAGCGACAGAATAACTTTCTCTAGATGGCTCTTGTGTTATGCTGAATTTTTGTATGAAGAAATGCGTTATTCCATGCATTTCAGCAACTCTTACAATGTCTGCCGGATCATCGTTCAGTCTTATATCAGCCCATCCCGGACTTATAATTCTCTCACAGCTGTAAGATGCTCTGTATCCCCAAAACGTCATCAGTATAATATCTTTTGATAAATTGGATTTAACCCAATCACATGCTTGGAAAAATTCAGGAGAAAATCGCTTGGCGTTCTCCATGGTCTTAACCTTTTCAGTTATGTTTTGGTAAGAAAGGAAAACAATAGCAACAAGTATTACAATACCAAGATATTTGTTATATTTTTCCAACAGTTTGTATATTTCACCCCAGTACACGGCACTTATCAAGGCAAGTATGCCAGACCAGAAAAGTATCTGCCTTGCAACATCTTCTGCTCTGCTGTAAGAACCATAAATAATGAATATAACTAGAAAAAGCATGATTAGAAACAGAGAATTAACCTTATTCTGCTGGGTTAGAAAGAGTGCAAACCCCCCGAACAAACCAACTAAAACAAACCAATAGTTCCCGTAAGCAAAGTCAACAAAACTAACTAACCCAACCTTCAATATATCAGACTCTGTGCTTCCAGACAGATTCCTAACATCAAATGCTCTCACTTCCTCAAAGGTTTTGAGATCACATCCGCTTTGGTCTATTGGGGCGAACGGTATTTCGTAGCATGCAATAGTGTTATAAAGTTCCAAGTTCCTTAATACGAAAGGTCCGAAAACCAAAGCAATTATGATTAAAAGAAACAAAAACTTCTTTACATAAAGTTTCAAATCCTTTTCTTTTATCACCAGATACAGGAAAGCAAGCGATAGAAATAATGGGACCATTATACCTGCATTCTTAGTTAGCATACCCAATCCACCAAAGATGCCGGACAGTAGCCAATACTTGTTGTTGCCAGTCTTCACACCCATAGAAAGCGTCAGCATAAACAGCACCATGTAAAACACAAAGAGAATTTCATCAAACACCAACAGGCTATAAGTTACAAATGAAGGAAATCCTATGAAAATCAGAGTGGCAATAAAACCTATTTCCTTATTGTACAAGTTTTTGATTAGAATATAGAATGAGATGCCTATAAGTGCAGCTATAATCGGAGATAATATCTTAAGAACTATTTCATGATTTCCAAGTACAAAAAGAAATCCTGCCTCCAAAATGTTGAATAGAGGCGGTCTTGAATATCCAGTCTTGAAAACGTTTGTATATCCTAGAGGGTTCCATTTAGGATACTCCTTATTTTCTGAAATCCACTTGGCCAGACCGGCGTGAAAGCCCTCGTCGCCAAAAATTACGTTCGATTTAATCATGCTCGTAGTTTCAAGGACGAACACAAAGACTATTAGGATCAATAGGACTGCTATAAAGTCCTTTGACGTCAGATCAAACCTCATTTTTACCTTTCCCTGAATATTACCTTTCTAGAACAAGGTTTAATATTTTAACGGCATCAAGAGATTTAAAGCCTTTTCCAGTATAGATTATACTATGAAATGCCAAGTATGTTCTGGCAATAGGCTTTACACTGTTTTGGATTTAGGACATCATCCACCCAGCGACGATTTCTTGTCTGATGAAAGATTGAACAAAGAGGAAATTTTCTATCCCTTGAAGGCCGTATACTGTGAAGACTGCAAGCTTGTACAATTGAGCAATACAGTCGACCCAAAGGCACTGTTCACAGATCATTATGTTTACATGTCGTCATCAAACAAGGTTTTCGTCAAGCACGCCAATATGCTTGTAGACAGGCTGATAAAGGAATATAACCTGAAAGAAAACGACTTTGTTATAGACGTAGGCTCAAATGATGGGACATTGTTAGAAAACTACATACCCCACAATGTCAAGATTCTGGGCGTAGATCCATCCAGTGTAGCAAAGGTTTCAATAGAAAAGGGAATACCTACCATAAATGAGTTTTTCGATGAGAATTTGGCAAAAGATATTCTTAAAAATCATGGAAAGGCAAAAATCATAACAGGCTTGAACGTGTTTGCTCATGTAAAAGAGCTGGCATCATTAATCAATGGCGTGAAAATGCTCCTTGAAGATTCTGGAGTGTTCATCACAGAGTCGCACTATCTTCTAGACATGGTTGAAAAACTACAATACGACGAAATATACCACGAGCATCTGAGGTACTATTCGTTGGAAGCCTTGATTAATTTGTTCAAGAGATTTGGCATGGATGTCTTTCATGCTGAAAGGACTCAAAACCAAGGAGGTTCAATATTAGTTTTTGCATGTAAGAGAGGTGTACATACAATAAAGGATTCTGTCGCAACTATTCTTGAACAGGAAAAGGGCTTAAATACAAAAGAGTCATTTGAAAACTTTAGGAAACGTGTGAACGAAACCAGGATAAAATTGAGGAACCTACTGCATGACTTGAAATCAAAAGGACACCGAATAATCGGCATTGGAGCCCCTGCGAAAAGCACAACGTTGCTGAACTTTTGCAAAATCGACTCTAACTTACTCGACTATCTTGTAGAAACAAATATGTCTAAAGCCAATAAGTATTCTCCCGGTATGCATATAAAAATTTTTGATGAATCAGAAATGGTAAAAGATCAACCGGAATATGCAGTAATGTTACCATGGAATATAAAGGATGACATAATACCGAAAATAAGGAACAAGGGATACAAAGGTAAGATTATAATACCAATACCAGAGCCTAGTGTTATCGAGTCCTAGGTTTGGTCGCAAACCAATAGATTTTGCCTATTCTTTTAGCAACATAACGATATTTGTCCAATATCTTCATACATTTTCTAAAATGTTCTTCGTCCCAAGCTTCAAAAATTATCTTGGTGTTACCAGCACTAAGGATGTTTTTCATCCCTTTCAATACTTCAGGTTCTGCGCCTTCTACATCTATTTTTACAAAATCTACATCACTGATGTTGTTATCATTAATGATGTTATCAATTGAATCTGCACGTACGGTGGTATAAGTCTCAGATGGTTTTGTGGCAGAAGCCAAGACACCTTGACCCTCATGTTCGAATAACTTTATCTCACCTCTTTCTTTCCATGCAGCCATGTTGACAGCCAATACATTTCTACAGTTGTTCAAATCCAAGTTTTTCTTTAACGCACGAAAATTATCTTTCTCAGGTTCTATCGAGACTACTTTTACCTTGCCTCCTCTCCCTATCATTACAGTGTATTTCCCGATGTTGGAACCTACATCTATAAATGTCCCTCTTTTAAAGCCTTTGAAATATCTTCTTAAATCGCTCTCAAACCTTTCTGAAACTATATCCATATCAACATTGTCACGGCAGTAAAATGTACCATCGGAGTTTTTAATTACGAAACCTGAAAAGAACACTCGAGGATGTAAAAGGTGCCTTCTCGAAAGAAGAAATGAAATCGTGTTTATCGGATACAGAATTATGTACAAAACATTATGGAAAAAGATTTTTATCTTATCAAAGAAGGTATAACCGTCTTTGAATCTCGTAATAAAGACAAATAATTTGTTAAGAATCATTTAGATCTCCAGTCATATAGGACATCATCTATTTTAGCGACAGAACCGTTTCTGATATGCACATTGGCACCATTAGGTACGTCTATTTTCGTTAAAACAATATCACTTACAACTTTTCCCACTACATCTGGTGACTGCTGTAATTTAGCATCCTCCAAACCGAACAACTTGACTCGCATTTCCGTATTCACGCCAGAAGGGCATATAGCAATACACTTAGCATTGCAGCCAGACTCTTCAAACTCTTTCGCAACTGCTTCGGTAAAGGCTTCAATTGCAAATTTATTGGCTGAATAAATCGGCATTATTGGGCTTGCATGTAGCCCAGATTGTGAAGATACATTTATTATCAAACCACTATTTTGACTTTTCATCTCAGGTATAACCTTTCTTAGGAAATAAAATACAGAGTGAACATTGGTTTCGAAATAATTCTCATACTCATCATCGGTGACAGATTCTATGTATTTCTTACCGTTTGCAAATCCAGCATTATTAACCAAAACATCTATCCTCCCATATTTCATAATCACGCTTTCAACAAACTTCTCAACATCTTGCTTGCTGGTTACATCAACCACATTATAATCACACTTTCCATTGGACCTTCTAATATCTTCACATACTTTCTTCAAGTCATCCTCATTTCTTGCACAAATTACGATATGTGCCCCAGTTTTCGCCAGCTCCTGAGCAATGGATTTACCTATCCCTTTGCCACCTCCTGTAATGACTGCAACAAGTTCTTCTGAAAGCGCTTTAACCATTATAAACAGTTTTCCCTATAAGATATAAAGTTAATTGATTCTATTAACAATAGATGCTTCATGTACAGAATTGTAAAGATAAAACCTGCATTTATCGACGAGAGGGGAACAATAAGCGACATACTTGAGGAACCAGTGAGTCATATCGGTATAATAGCATCCAAAGCAGGGGCGGTAAGAGGCAAACATTATCACAAAAAATCTGCGCAATATATCTATATTGTTAGCGGGAAGATGCAGTCATTCACCAAAGAATTGGATGGTGGTGCAGTTGTGAAGAGCCACATACTAGTTCCTGGTGATTTGGAAATAGTTCCCCAAATGATTATACATGCTCACAAGGCATTGGAAGATACTGTTTTCCTCACGTTCAGTACAGAGACAAGAGACAGTGGAAAGTATGAGGAAGACACTTTCAGGACGGAAATTGATTTGGAGCAACCAATATAACCATTTTTAGCGAATTATTATGTGACAAAAATGGACTGGGAAGGAAAGAAAGTTCTGGTGACTGGTGGGGCTGGATTCATCGGATCTCACATAATCCAGAAATTGGTTGCGTTAAAGGCTGATGTCACAGCTCTTGATGTAATAAGAAAGACTTCTACAATAAATCTCGACGAGTTCAAGGACAATATAGGAATTGTTGATATTGATATATCAAAAAAGGAAGATTTTGATAGCTTGAAAACAGACTATGAGCATATTTTTCATTTAGGTGCAATAGGACAGCCACGCGTGTGCCAAGACAATCCAGAGCTGGCATTCAGAATTAATGTCATGGGAACTTTGAACGTCCTTAATTTCGCACAAAAAAATAGCAATTTGAAAAAGCTTGTATTTTCTTCATCAACCCTTCTATATGGTAATCCAAAATATCTGCCAATAGACGAGAACCATCCTATAGATATCTCAACAAATGTTTACTGCCTAACCAAAAAAATCGGGGAAGAATTATGCGAACAATATAGTAAAATCAGAAATGTACCCACTGTTTATCTACGTCTTTCGAACATGTTCGGTCCAAAACAGGCTTCGGACTACATAATACCGACCATAATAATACAGGCGATAAAAAGCAAGAAGATCGAAGTTTGGAACGGCGAATTTATCAGAGATTTCACTTATATAGCCGACACAGTATTCGCATTTTTGAAGGCCGCAGAAAGCGAGTTCATAGGAGGCCCGATAAACATAACCTCAGGAAGCAAGATAAAAGTTGGCGACATAGGAATGCAGATAGCAGTCCACTCTGGCGCAGAATACACATCGTTAAATAAGCAACTATCATCCCCTATGCTCATACACTGCGATAATCAAAAGGCGAAGAAATTTTTGGAATGGTCTCCAGAGACACCTTTCGAAGAAGGCCTTAAATTGACTTATAAGTGGTATTCCAATAACATGGATAGATTCAGTTAGATGCGTCGAGAAGACTATTGTAAAACTTTATGTGCATTTCGGCCACCGATTTCCAGTTTGCAACCTTTCTATAGCTGTCTAATCCTTTCAAGTAATTTTCATAGTTATTAAAAACTCTTCTCACACCATTTGCTATATCCTCAGGATCCCTGGTCTTAACTACAACACCGCATTGGAACCTGTTAACTATGTGGCTTAATGAAGGTATGTCAGTGACTACTAGCGGTATTCTGTAAGATATAGCCTCATGCAAAATCCCGGAGGGATACGGGGCCCAGACATAAGGCACAACTACAATGCTTGCACTTTTATACAGCCTGTCCTTTTCCTTGTCTCCCACCCACCCGAATTCGATTCTGACATTGTCTAGCTTGTTCGATTCTATCCTTGATTTTAGGGTTTCAGCATACTTTTGATTCACGATCTGACCCTTTATTATCAATGAGAAATCTGGAAGAAATCTCATCGCATCTATGAGATACTCCAGACCCTTTTCCGGATTTATCAGACCTTGGAACAAGATAGTTTTCCCGCTTTTTCTAGGTGTTTTTATCTCCCTTATCCCATGAGGGATGTATTCTGCATCAATCCCCCAATTCCTTTTCAAGGACTCTTCCAAGCTTTCCTCATAAACTATTATCCCGTCTGATTTTTCCGCAATTATTTTCTCGAAGAATTTTGATATGCGATCCTTGTTGTTCCTCACGTTTGTGTGAACCTCGCTCAACGTCACGACTTTAGGTATTCTCAATTTGAGGAATTTTAGAAACATAAAGTTAGCCATGATAGTCTTTAACGGCGAAGTTATGGAAGTCCCGCTGACACCCAAGTACCTACCGCTTGTTATGTACTGCACATGAAGAATATCCAGTCTCTCCTTTTCAATTATTCTGTTCAAATCTTTATCGAAGTTCCTAGTAACTGATATCTTGTAATCTGCCTTCGAGTCGTTCAGACCTATTGTAACAACATGGCAAATTTTTTTAAGATTGCCATAAAGGTTCTTCGAAATTATAGCGACTCCACCTTTCTCCGGCGGAAACGTTGCAACTAAACCAACCCTAATTTTATTTGTCGCCATAATCTTCAAGCAAGTATTTGTAAAAATCCTTCTTCGTGCTTCGCAAAATTTCACATTTATTGAGCGCTGAACTCAAGACATCCTCCATACCTTTTTCAACAAACTGCGTATCCAAGCCGTTTAGGTACGAGTATGCCAAAAATGTTTCTTTTGCGAAGAAATTGCTGAACAACGAGTGTATTGTGGACGAAATCGTCTTGTTTATGGCCGATTCTTTGTCTATCTTACCTCTGCCTTCACCCCATTCCAAGAAATACACTTTCTCCAACTTGCCACCCTTCTCTATTGGAAGGAGTTTGGACAAATCAACCCTGAGATTCGGGTCAATGTACAAATACAAAGGTGGCATTTTTGATATCATGTATTTGAAGAAAAGTTTCATCTTGTTGAACGGCGACAATCTCACGTTGTGAACATTTTTCGAGTGGAAATAAATTCCAGCTTTCTCTGGGAATGAGTATACTTTTCCATTCTTCCCCAATATAACGGTGTCGTCTCCAAGGACGCCGAAATTCTGCCTAGCCAAACCGAATATTGTAGACGATTTTCCCATCTCAGACCATGCAGCTATTATGAATGCTTTGTTGCCCTTTGTAAGGCCGCCAGAATGGATAAACGTGTATCCCTTTTCCAGCAACTTGGCCTGTATGATAAAGTCTATAATCGCATCAACGCCAAACATGCTATGCGTGAATTTGGTGAACAGAAACTCAGTCTTCTTTCCCAAAAGATCCTTTATTAGAAGCTTTTGTATCGGCTTTCCGTAGAACGGATATTCCAGATAAAGCCTGTCGTTGCCGCCGAAAAATTTCAGTCCAAGCTTGCCATATTTTGATGTGTCAAACTCAAAGTCACCCTGCCTTATGACAATGTCAACATTTTTCGGCTTTCCCTCGAAGAATTCCGGCAAAATCTTTATGTTCGATTCTATACCTAAGATATCGTGAATATTATAGTACAATTTCGATCCCTTATATCTAATTCAACCAAAAGTTAAAATACTTAACATTTGAGTAAACTTTATCGAGTGCTTGATTTGATGAAAGTACTAATCTCATCTGACTTGGCACCGCCTTATTTCGGCGGGGGGGAGACATATACACTCAACATAGGCAAGGCTCTGGTGAAAATTGGCCATGAAGTACATTGGATTACTTCGAAAATTCCAAACACGATGTCGGAAGAGTTTCTGGACGGCATAAAAATCCACAGGGTGCCGATATTCTACAGTTCTAAATACCTTTTTCCAGGGAGGCAGTCGTTCGCTCTTACCTCTCTTATAACCGGCATAAAGCTGGCTAGGCAGGTCGACATAGTGCAGATAAACACGCTGGTGCCGGGGTTGACAGGTTGGATGATTTCAAAATATGCCAAAAAGCCCTCAGTCCTTTATTGCCACGAATTTTTCAATGAGCTCTGGCATAAAATAGGCCAGAATTCCCTAGAAAAGAACATTTATCCGCTTGCCGAGAGATTGATGTCTAAATCTCCATACGACTGGTTTGCATGTCCTTCCGAATATTCGAAGACTACATTGGAGGCAAACGGCGTTGCTCCAAGCAGGATAACAGTCATACCACACGGAGTCGACGACAAACCCGATGTCAAATCTGGCGATTACAGGGACGAGCTGAAACTTAATGACAATTTTGTCATAGGATACATAGGAAGGCTTCTCGTCAAAAAGACAGGGCAGTCGAAGAACCTCATCACACTGCTCAAGGCTATGAAAATTGTTCTGGAAAAGATTCCAAGCGCACGTCTTCTAGTTGCAGGCTCTGGGTACGATGAGCTGAAACCTTTTGTTCATGAAATGGGGCTTGAAAACAATGTAGCTTACATAGGAAGAATACCGCAGGAGGATGTGTCAAGATTTTTCAGGACATGCGACCTAGTTGTTTGCCCTGCACTCAGTGACGGATTCTGCTTTCTTCTCGCGGACGCCAGCTATTTCAGCGTTGCAACAGTGGCCACTAGCATGGGCTCTCATCTTGAGAGAGTAGACGATGGAAAGACAGGTCTGTTGTCAATAGCGTCACCAGAAGATATTGCTGACAAAATCGTCACACTGCTGGAAGATGATGACAGAAGGATTAAAATGGGACATATGGGAACGGAAAAATATAAAAACATGACATGGGAAAAGTCTGCCAAGATGCATTTGGATATGTATGAAAACGTTATTAACCATAAGGTTGATATTTAAAAAAAAGTCGAGCGATTGCATGAAGATTAATTTAAACAAATCAATTTTTGGTGGTTTGGCCACACTGGCAGCTCTTGGTTTCATAATAATTTTAAGCATTTACATCAGGACGTCCACTCTTTCATCCCCTACTGTGCTTGACTACGACCCATGGTGGTTTTACAGGCATGCAAAAGAGATTGTAGACAACGGATACAATATCCCAAGCTGGGACACTCTAAGCTACTATCCGCCAGGCAGGCCTTATTCAATATATCAGGGCTGGCCGTTTACAATTGCGTACCTCTACAAGGCACTGAACAGTTTTATGAGCATAGACCTGATGAATGTAGCCAAGATATCGCCGATTATTATGGTTGCGCTGACGACTATCCCCGCCTTCCTGCTGGGGAGAATGCTTTCCAACAATATTGGCGGGTTATTGACTGCACTTTTCGCCGTAGTCTCGCCGAGCTTCATTGTGGTTTCAATGGGAGGTTATGTCGACACCGATGTGGTAGTCAACTTTTATCTGTTTCTCTCCTTGTTGGCCATAGTCACAACAATCAAGTTCTCTAAAAATCTCTTTCTCTCAATCCCCCTTTATACCCTCAGCGTTATTTCCGTGCTTTTGTTCGCGTTCAACTGGAGCGCAGGATGGCTACCGCTGATACTATTCACCGCTTTCATACCCGCATTCATAATCTTCAGAATAATCGAGGACATCATCCATCAGCAGAGGTTCAAGGTACACTGGAAAAATCTTTTACCCGACATAAAATCGATTGTCGCACCTATTTTCATAATACTTTTGATAACCAACGTTCTCGGATTCATTCTCCTTCAGAGGACGATGATACAGTCTTTCATAGGAGGTCTTACATTCACAGGACTAGGAGGCGAACCTTTGATAGTGAACATCTCGGTCGCAGAGTTGCAGGCAGTGAACATTTTCACCAAGGAGGGATTCCTTTCTGTTGCAAACAGGGTTGGAATGTTGCCGACAATAATGACTCTTCTAGGTTTGCCTCTGCTCGTCGTCTACAAGATTTTCAGAAGGGAAAGGATAAACTTCATGGAAGTTTTCCTTTTCATGTGGGCAGTGATGTCATTCTACTTAATCCTTAAGGGAACAAGGTTCCAGCTTTTGTTCAGCACTGCAGCCGCACTCTCCGGAGGTTATGTCATAGGCAATCTTTTCAATTATCTGAAAAGCAGGAACGCTTTACTCTTTGCAACTACGTTTGCAGTAATAGGTGCGATGGTTTTCGTTTCTATATCAACCGCGATGCAGATTGGCCAGTCTTCCAGCGACCTTGTCATAAGCCAGAACTGGTACAACGCGCTCGAGTGGCTGAAGAGCAACGCCGATAATAACGCGCTAGTTGCTACTTGGTGGGATCCCGGCCACATTATAGCAGGCTACACGGGACTGAAGGTTCATGCAGACGGCGCGCACTGCTGGTACGGCGATTGCATACCTTACGACCACAACATAAGAATCCGCGACATGGGGAGAATGATGTCTACAGACAACGAAACTGAATCATTGGAAATTATAAAGAAATATACGCACCTTACCGACGATCAGTGTGATTTGGCTAGGCAGACGAACGGGAACAAGATGCCTGAGGACGCATGTAAAGACGTTTCCGAAGTTTACATAATGGCAACGAATGATTTGATAGGGAAATACTACTGGATGAGCTGCTTCGGGACATTTGACATGAACCTATGGAAATCGACAGGCGGGAAACAGTGGGAATGCGACGGCAAGAACTATCAGATAATTCCATTGTCTGCGCTCGACAGGTCTGTCTATCAAAATAGTGAAGTGACCATATCGCTTCTTCAGAACGACACCCAGATATTGGCTGTTTTGAACGCTCCAAGATACGGCGTGAGGAATGCACTAGTAAGAGATATTGTATACTTCCAAGCCGGGCAGGAGATTAGGATAAGCAAAACCGACAACAACACATTAGACGCAATGGTTTGGGTCGACCCAAGTTTCAGGTCAGTGATTTTCATGGATGCTTCTATAAGGGATTCTGTTTACACTAACATGTTCTTCTTCCAAGGCAGGGACTTGAAGAATTTCGAGCTCATGTATTCGAACTCCGAGGTAAAGATATTTAAGGCGAAACTGCAGTGAAATTTATGAAGAAGTATCTTGAAAGGCTGAAAGGGAAGGACAGGATGGAAAGCTACGAGAACTATTTCATCTTGGCTATCATAGCAGGAGTCGCAATGCTTTCGATCGGCATAGGTCTGACTATATTTAGTGCAAGAGGATTCACCGTGATCCTTGCGATGATGGGGGCTGTTGTAAGCTTTCTTTCCACAATCGGCTTGATTGCCGTGTGGGTTGCCAGGGAATTCAAGGAAGCTTAAGCTTTAATTTAACAATCCTTAATTTTAATTATGGCAAACATTCTGCCTAAACTTCCGTTCGAGAGAATCCTGAAAAAGGTAGGAGCAAAGAGGGTCTCTCAAGAGGCGCTGGAAGAACTGGCGACTGTGATGGAGGACAGGCTGATAACAGTGGCAAAGGAAGCGTCCGAACTTGCCAAGCACGCAGGAAGGAAGACTCTCATCGCGGAAGATATCAGGCTCAGCCGAAAGAAGCCTTAATTTATTCTTCAACTTACAAGAATTAGACATGGACCAATTTGACCATCTGTTTAAGGAGCTGGCAGCCAAGTCCGATGTCGCCAGGGACGAATTGCTTAGGAAGGTCAACAATAAATACGACGAGATGGAATCGTTAATTACGAAGGAAGGCGCAGTGCGTCTAATCGCGAAGGAGCTTGGCATAAACCTTGCCGGTGAATACAGGATGAAAATAAGGGAAATAAGTCTGGGAATGAAAAACGTCAGCATATCAGGAAGGATATTCAAGATATCCAAGATCAACGAGTTCCAGAGAGACGGAAGGAAGGGGAGGGTGTCGAACATCCACATCGGCGACAGCACCGGTGTCGTCAGGATTCCGCTTTGGGACGATCAGGTGAGAATTGTGGAGGACGGGCTTGTTACTATAGGAGATGTGGTGAAAATCGGCAATGGCTTGGTGAAGGAAAATATTTATGGGGAGAAGGAGATTGCGCTGGGAAAATTCGGCTCGATAAACCATGTTCATGACCTAGATCTGCCCACTATCGAGGAACTGGAAAGCATACTTTACAATCCTTTGCCAGAAAGAGCCAGCATAGCAAGTCTTGCATCAAGCGGAGCCTTTGAAATCAGGGGAACCATAGTCCAGTTGTTCAAGGGGAATTTCATGTTCAGCACTTGCTCCATCTGCGAAGGCAAGCTGGATGCAGGCAAGTGCAACGAGCACGGCGAAGTCCCCCCGAACCACGCATTAATAGTCTCATTTATTGTCGACGACGGCACCGGCGACATAAGATGCGTCTTATTCAGGGAAGTTGCGGAAAAATTGTGCGAGATTACTCCGGCTGATTTAATCGACCTCGGCACTGACCAAAGGTTAGACATGATGAAGGAAAAGCTGCTTGGCAGGGAGATGCTTTTCAGGGGAAGAGTGAAGAGAAACAAGATGTTCGACAGGCTGGAATTCAGCGTCACAGATTTTGAAGATATAAATGCTTTGGAAGAGAGTAAAAGATTAGTCAACGAGATAGAAATTATTGTCGGTGGATAATTTGGCAAAAAAGGATTTTTCACTTGAGGACTTGCCTGGAGTGGGCGTGAAGATTGCCGAAAAGCTGAAGAATATTGGCTATACGGACCCGATGGTTATTGCTGTCACGTCGCCCACCGAGCTAGCGAACATAGCAGAGATAGGCGAAGGGCAGGCAGCAAAGATAATAAGCTCTGTAAGGGAAATGCTCAACATCGGCTACGAGACCGCTGACAAGATTCTGGAGAAAAGGATGACGGTGGCGAAGATAACTACCGGAAGCAAGACTTTGAACGAGCTTCTTGGAGGAGGCGTGGAGACGCAGGCAATAACAGAGGCTTACGGCATGTACGGGTCAGGCAAGAGTCAGTTGGGGTTTCAATTGGCAGTGGCGGTGCAGTTGCCAAAAGACAAAGGAGGATTAGACGGGGCATGCCTCTTTATTGACACTGAGAACACCTTCCGGCCTGAGAGAATAGTCCAGATAGCAAGAGCATTGAAGTTGGAACCAGAGAGAGTCCTGAAAAAGATTTATGTCGCGCGCGCATTCAATACAGCACATCAAATACTATTGATAGACAAGGCCCCGGAAATAATCGAAGAAAAAAAAATTAAATTAATTGTTGTCGACTCGGTAACATCCCATTTCCGTGCAGATTTTGTCGGAAGGGGCGAACTTGCAGGAAGGCAACAGAAGTTGAATAAGCACCTGCACCAGCTGCAGCGCTTGGCTGACGCATACAACATAACTGTTTATATCACAAATCAAGTAATGTCAAGACCTGATATACTCTTTGGAGATCCTACAACTTTCGTCGGGGGAAATGTCCTGGCCCACGCTGCAACATACAGAATGTATCTGAGAAGAGGGAAGGAAGGAACAAGGATTGCACGCATGGTTGACGCCCCGAACTTGAGCGAGGGAGAGGCAGTGTTCAAGATCGCTGAAGGCGGCCTTGTAGACCTCTGATTAGAGAAGCAGCGGCATGACCTGCATCAGCAGCAAGGAATTTATTACAACATTCCCCAAGACATACGGCACGTAGGGGCCAACGCGTTCTCGGTCCACAAGGAAAGTCAAAAATAGATTGACAAAATTCATGCCCGCTATTACCGACACACCCACCAAGCTTATAATGCCATTGCCCATGACGCCGGATACAACTCCAATCAGTGCATATTCTGGCAACAGCCACAGTAAATAAGGGCCTATATAGTATCTCCCAAGAATCAAATGGGCTATCAGAACCACAGCCCCGTATACAGCTCCGATTAAAGACCCGAACATTATCCCGATAAGTATTGTGGACAATGTGACCAATTCGATTCCCAAGTATTTCACCGGCTTCATGACCCCCAGCAATAACGCCAAAAGCAGTGTGGCTAGAATCGCGCCCACAAGATAGAAAATTTTAGCTATGAATAGTGCAATAGCCGCTATCAACGCCAGTCCCATCACAGCCGCGTAAACTTTCCAGTCTATCTTCATCAGTATTAAATAGTTTGCCACAGCTTTTAATTTATGGAAATTCTGTACCGCGGGGCTGAAGCTGTTGTGTACATCGACTCCTTCGATGGCGAGGACGTTCTCGTCAAGGAAAGGACTCCGAAAAAATACAGGGTAAAGGAGCTGGACGAGGAGCTGAGGAAGCTCAGGACGAGGAAAGAAGTGAAGCTGCTGACAGAAGCAAGGAAGCTTGGAATATCCACGCCGAAGATATTTTCAGTTGATGAAAAGAGCTGCAAAATCGTTATGGAGTTTGTCAAAGGCGAAAAATTAAGGGACTATTTGAACGCAGCTTCAAAGGAAGATTTGGAACCACTGTGCAGGGAATTGGGCAGGATAATAGGAAAGCTGCACGCAAGTGACATAGTTCACGGGGACTTGACGACATCGAACATGATTCTCAGCAACGGCAAGATTTACATGATAGACTTTAGCCTCGGCGATTTCACGCAAAGGATTGAAGACAAGGGGGTGGACTTGAAGTTGCTGAAAGAGGCGGTCAAGTCAACCCACTTCCAGAATTTCAACACCATTTGGAGCGGAATACTTGCCGGCTACAAGTCGGAGTACAAAAACACAGGCGCAGTCCTGCAGCAGTTGACGGAGATTGAAAAGCGGGCAAGATATGCGAACAGGGAATGACCTTGGCGTACTTTATAAAGATAGATAAATATAGATTTCTAAAACATTTACCGTGAAATTATGGCAAGAATCTACTCAGGCAAGAAAGGCAGGAGCGGTAGCCACAGGCCTCCGCACAAGTCTATCCCCAAATGGGTCAAGTACAGCAAGGCGGATGTCGAAGGTATGGTTGCAGGCCTTGCAAAGCAGAAATATTCGTCTTCCATGATAGGCACGATACTCCGGGACACGCATGGAATACCGGACGTGCAGGTTATCGCCGGAAAGCCTGTGAGCGGGATAATGAAGGAGAGCGGGAATTATCCTGAGATACCTGAAGATTTATTATTCTTATTAAGAAAAGCTGTTAACTTGAGGAAGCACATGTCTTCAAACAAGCAGGACAAGCATTCTAAGAGAGGCCTGCAGAACCTCGAGTCTAAGATAAGAAGGCTGGTCAAGTACTATGTCAGGACAAAAAAGCTTCCTTCAGACTGGAGGTACGACCCAGAGAAGGCAAGGCTCATAATCCAGAAAGGTTGATTTGTTGGCAGTTAAGATAAAGGGGAAGCAGTGGTGCACGATTGTGGCGCCGAAGGTTTTCGGAGAGAAGGACATAGGAAAGGCGCGGACAGCGGAGCCGCAATCGCTCGTAGGCAAGAGGTTGATACTTAACGCCATAGAGCTTATGGACGACATGAACAAGTACTATGTCAAATTCAAGTTCAAGATTGATGCTGTAAACGGGACCAGGGCATCTACAGTTTTCGACGGTTTCGAATGCATGCAGGATTACATCTCAAGGATGGTTCTAAGGAGAATAAAGAGGATAGATTCTGTGCAGGACCTCAAGACGCAGGACAATGTCAAGCTACGCGTAAAGGGACTGACAGTCATGTCGAAGAAAGTAAGGACAAATGTCGAGGCGAAGATAAGGAAATATGTCGTGAGCATCGTCAAGGAAGAGGTTGAGAATTCCACATTAGAGGAGTTCATCAGCAAGGTCATGAACAACGAGATCAAGAACAGGATTATTCGGCAGGGCAGGATTATTTATCCCGTAAGGAATTTCGAGATCAGGAAGACTGAAGTTCTCAAAGAATAGACTTTAGCAGCGGAAGGCCGAAGAGGTTCAGCAATAGCAATCCCAGTATCAGGTAGCTTGAGACAAGAATCAGTTTCTTTCCGTTGTCGCCAAACACTTTTGTGAATATCTCCTCGAAGAACAGGCCGCCGTCCAACGGCTTCATCGGGAGCATGTTAACTGTTCCCACTCCAGCGCTGATCACTATCAGCCAGTTGAGGAAGGAGATTACGGTGAAGAAGACGCTGTAAAACACACTGGAAACTATTCCCTGCAGTCCGAAGACGTCGAAGGAGAACGCGTTCCTGATGCTTACGCCCATGTAGGTCCTATTTTCATTTTTCGGATGGATCTCCAGCGCGAGCTTGTAGACGCCTCTGTCTGTTGTTATGTCCAGGGTATCCCCGGCCTTCGTGCTGTTCAAGGCTTTGGCGAAGTCAAGGCTGTTGTTGATTTTGATGGCATTGATCTCCGTTATAGTCCCTTCCAAACCTGCCTTGTCCGCAGGCGAGCCGGGCTCCACAGACTCTATCGCGACGCCCATGTTCTTTGTTGCGGACGTGAAGAGAAACACCGATGATATCAGGACAATGACTCCGATTATTGCTGTGATGAAGTTGGCAAGGCTGCCGGCGGCAAATATTCTTAATTTCTTTATAGTGCCTAGCTTCTTGATTCTTTTCTCGTCGGGGTCGACAAACGCGCCTATCGGCAGAAGAAGAAGCATTAAGATTCCGTAATTCTTCACCTTGACGTTCTCCAGTCTGGCGAAGACTGCGTGCATTGATTCATGCGTGACGACGATGATGAAAATCGCTGTCAGCCAGTACCAGAAAGGTATCGAGATTACAGGGCCAGGTATCTGGTAGCCGCCTGCTGTTGGAAGAACTAGCTGGAACGCCTGCTGCAGGTTAATTGTGAGATATATCAGGACGGCCAGACCCCCCAGTCCTGCCAACACACCTATACCGATCCCTATGTTGCCGACAATTGTAATTAGTCTTGGATGGCTGGAAACCACCTTGTCGATAAGCTCCAAGCCCTTCGTCCATCTCCTGATAATAAAGCCGTACTTGAACGTCATCTCCTTGTTTTTCCTGTCAGACAACAGCCACAATCCTATGACCGTGGCGAATGCGACAAGCGAGACGATCTCGAAGGATACCATAACATCAATATTCTGATTTGTGGTTTTTAAATGGTGTTATGGGAGTAATGAAAGTGTGATTATCTAGGATATCTTAGGCAGAAAGTCTTAACTTGTCAACCTTCATACCCCTTTCCTTCATAAGGACCAGCACCCTTTGTATTCCAACGCTCATGTCTTTATCTGTGTGTACTATGGGCAGGTCATTATCGTTGACATAGTTTACAAATAATACTATTGGTATGTTTTCGTCCTCTGCGGCCCTCTCAAAGGTCACGTCCTTTGTATAGTACTTGTATAAAGCCGTAAGCACCCTTACCTCCAATTCTTTTGGGAGTTTCATCTTCAATTTCATACCATCACCTATTAGGACTTATCCAGCTAGTTCCTTCTCAATATCGGCCACAGTTTTACCCTTCCAAGTATACTCTCGAAGCTTTTTACTGAAGTTTCTTGGACTGGCTTTCAAACTTTTCATAAGGTCTTTGTACTCTCTAATGGTTTTCGGATATTTGGCCACTTTCATAAAGTTTTTCATTTTTCTGTTTGGCTCTACATACATCGGGGGTATGAGGCCAAGCTTTCTTTTTCCCATGCCTACCAGCACTTATATAGAATATTGGTTGGATTTTTAAAGAAATAAGCCTAGGACTACCCGGCAATTAATAGAAATTCCTTAGCAGTTCTTTATGTACGGCTGGATCATCAAGTATCTTGTCCTTTTCGTTCTATAACGAGAATATTCAGCTTTTTGGGTTTAAATGGTGTTAGAGCGGGTAAAGAAAGTATCGTTAGCTCATTGATAATGTATGTTATCTCTGAATTAAAGTTCTTCTAGTTGTTTATTTATTTCGTCTATTTTCTTCTGTAGATTTTTATTATATTCAAGTGCGTCATCTTCTAAACCCTTTTCACCATTGATAAACATCGATTCTAGTTCTTTCATCCTGATGATTAATTCCTTTTTCTTTTTATCCAACTCTTTAATAGCTTTAATGTTAGGTGGGAACGTGTACAATAGAAAATCTGCAAATTGTTGTGTAGTCCATTTAGACATTATAGAATCATTTTGTTTAAACTTCATCAAAGACATTCTACCATCGAACGCATCGGATTCTATTTGTAAATCCAAAGAATTCAAATAACTATTCACCCAATAACTTGAAAAAACGTTCAAAAACATTTCAGGGAAATACAAATGCAAAATCTTAGCTTTAACATGACTGTGCATCTTAAATTCGTTATAAATTGATTTTACTGCGTCTATGTTATCATCTTCTCCGAATTTCAACATTCGATACAACATTCTTTTGACTTTTTCAAATTCTTCTCCAGCTACATCTTCTCTTATTGGGGTGCTTTCGTTACCTTCTCTAATCATAAATGAGTTTATCATCTCACCATCACGCTCAACTTCAAAGAAAATAACATATGCGCCAGAACCACCAATCCATATCTGTCCAGATTCCTGCGTAACATTTTCAATCCAATTGCAAAAACTATGAATATTTCTTGTGCCATCTTCTTTAGGTAATCCCACAACATAATCTTCAAGTTTCATCTTAGGTATTTCTTCTATGGGAAAATTTTCAACAAATTCTTTTCGTAGATTTTCTTCTCTCCACAATCTTTGTTTCTCTGACCCTTTAGAGTTTGTATATTCACTTTGGAGTTTTCTTAACGTTTCTTCGTCCATTCACATCACTTAAAATTAAGGGTGGGTTATTTTCCCACCTCGAATCCCCCGATTCCAATTTCTTCCACTAATAGATTAGCTAGATATCTCTGACCCTTTTCACCACCCAAGTTAGTTACTTCTTGATCATAGAAGTCGAATGATGATACGGGTTTCATTATCTCTACAAACTGTTTTACTGTCGGTACTGTACGGCCATTTCTAGACGTGTGTTCAGATATCACATCTGGAAGTAGTTCTATCAGAGCGCCACAACCCAATGATTTGACTAGTATGCAATTCGAATCGGACCATGCGTCTGGTAACAAGTTTTTCACTGCTGTGAAATAGTTTCTTAATACGTCATAGAGAACTTGTTTGTTTAGTTCTTCTCTATCGAGGAAACGTTTTCCCATGGGTCCCTTAAGAAACTGTTCGATTTTATGGGCCATTGTAGCCATCGAAATCGTACCTTCGCTGGTTTCTCTGATTTTTATTGTTCCGTAGAATGCAGATTCTTTGTCTTCGTTCAAATCCTGTACAACTTTAGCAATCTCTGCTTTCAGTTCATCGCTACCCATTACGATTAGCAAATCATATGCTAGACTTGGATTTATTTTCTTTTGTTCTTTATTGATTTTGTAGAAGAGTTTTGCTTTAGTTTGCACGTCAGCACCGATTAAGAATGTGAGTATCACATCGAAATCCGTCCCTTGTTCATTATACTCAGGATCAAATCCCCACAATCTATGCTGACCATCTATTACTTCGTTTATGAAGTCTTTACTTATTTGAACATGTCCATCTTCTATGCGGACATCGTTATTATCTATTGTGCTTACGATATTTCCAGGCAAGAGTGTGTCATCCATAGCATAAAATCTAGCTATCCTTCTGCATCTCGCCTTACTCAAGATTCTCTGCACACCTTCATCGTCTTTGTCTCTAGTAAGAACTCGAGATTTGGAAACCAAATCTTTCCCTTTCATGACTATAGTGTAAAGGGTACCACCAGGTTGTTTGGCTTCTAAAGCCTTGAATCGAACCCAACCTGAAGATTCTTTCGTTTTCAAATTTTGCATTTTATTTTCCTCCGGTCTTTACGACCTTTTAAAGGTTCGCTATACGCAAACCATACTCAACAAACGTCACATATCCAGTAAATTATCAGGAATAGATTTCAATACTACTCCATTCAAGTGCCCCTTTACAGGACAAACCGAACATGCGTCGGCTGTATTGTATTGAATAACAGTTGTATTTGAAATAAATAAGCTTTTCGGTTACAACATATTCTTCATGAAACGTGCGTATACAACTCAACCTGTAGGAAAATCACCTAAATCAAACTCAAAAACTGTCTCCAAGTCAATGAAATCCAATAAACCCCGTGGTACAAAACCTGAAAAAATTCTATCCATGTTATTGAAGAAAAAGATTGAAAGAAACACATTGCCAGGAAATCCGGATTTTATTTTCCCTAAGAAAAAGATTGCCGTATTTGTTAATGGTTGTTTTTGGCATAAGTGTAAAAAATGCAATCTGCCTATACCTAAAACAAATACAGAATTCTGGAAAAGGAAGTTCGAACGTAACATCGAACGAGATAAAATCAATAAAAAAGAACTTGATAATCTAGGATGGAAAGTATTTGAATTTTGGGAGCATGATATAAGGAGTAATCCAGATAAGGTTTTAGGTAGGATTAAGAGATATGTCACTAAAGATGTACGACAGTATAGTCCTTGAAGAAGGAGGATACATCGTCGAATTTTCCAATGGGGGTGGTTTGCCGAAGGAGAACCCGACACCAGTGAACCACTCAGGCATCGTCATAAAATGCAGACATCCGGAATGTGAGCGTACTACAAGGTCCATGTTCGGCCTCTGTCCAATTCATAGTACCATCAAAATATCTCACGTGTGTGATTGGATAGGGAGGATAATACCACCAGGGTTAAGTCGTGAGCAATGTTCGACTGATGCTCTGCCACATTTCAAAATAACCGAGACTCTTGTCAAATGGATGAGAGAAGACTTCCCCACCAGGTCCAAAATCATGGACGGTTTCATAGACGACGTCCTAGAGAGCATAGCTATGAAAATTCCAGACGCGACGACATTGCAGAGTAACATTGATGGCGTCTATAGGAGCAAAGGAATAATTTCTTCAGACGACATAGTAGAACTCACCAAACAGCTCGTCGAGAAACATTTCCCGAAGGACGGATATGGTAACATCAGGTTGGATGGCGACACTTACATGAAGAACGGCGAGATAAGGAGCTTGAAAGATGTCCCGTTGAGGATTATGGTTGCTTCCCTTGTCTTGGCTTTTGCATGCGAAGAGGCCAATAGAGGCGATGCATGGTTCTACAGTTTTCACAGTCTGAATTTGAATCAATCAAGGCGTGCGAGCGTATACATGTCCGTCGTATATTATCTGCTTAGACGATACACAAACGCCTCTGAAAAACAGGCAAGGATGTCACTAAGAGCTTAGTTTTTCCGAGTTCTCATTCCAGCTTCTCTCAGTATGGCTTTCGCGACAGCCATAGACAACTTCACGGGAACGGAATTTCCCACCAGCTTGTACTTTGTGGTGGGGTTTGTGCCGATGAATTTGTAGTTTATAGGATAGCATTGCAATGATGCACATTCTCTTATCGTGGGTTTCCTATAAATAATCTTGCGACCGTTATTACTCATCGCGATGACCATGGTCTCTCGTGATGCATTGAACTGAGTCGCCATCACAGTTCTCGATGGTCTGTCCAAGTCGTCGGGAAATTTCATCTTCCCATAATACGGATGTTCCGTTTTCTGTCTCTTGTTTCTTTCGGCCTCTTCATCTTTCATAATGGAATGGTCGCCGAAATGATCCTCTAATTTCATCTCAGTAACATTGAAGTTATAATTTGGATCTTTGACGTGCTTTCCCTTTCGTGGTTCGTTCAACGGGTTAGGAAATGATTCTATTACTTTTCTCATTGTGAACCAATGCGATAGTTTCTGTCCGTTCAATGTAACTACAGGATTTTCAGAATGCGTCTGTAGAGGGTTCGGGTATTTACCTGATAACAATCTTGTTCTTTTTTGCGGTGCGCCGAAATCCGCAGCATTGAATACCTGCATTTTAGGTATTTCGAAAATACCTTCTTTATCAATACCCAAATCTTTCAATCTAAATTTTGGTGGCAGGGTCTGCAACAGTCTAGGTACATTCTCCATAATCCACCATCTAGGTTTCAACTCGTGCACATAATACAAAAATCTTTTTACAAGTTCCATACCTTCTTTTACATTTCCACTTCCTCCTCTATTCGATCCTGAGAACTCTGTACAAGGTGGTCCTCCAATAATTACATCAGCTTTAGGTACATCTGTTGCACTGAGTTCTAGAACATCAACTTTGACTACTTCTGCATCGGAATTGTTGGCTTTGAATGTTTGGATAGCAGGATTCCAATTATCTGCACCATAAACGACATCAAAACCTAACTGTTTGAACCCTTCAGAAAAACCACCCGCACCGCAAAAGAAATCCAACACAGTCAGTGATTTAGACATGGAAAACCTCTTTCTTTATTTCGCAGACTCTATTTAAATATCTTTCCAGATGCATAATTATTACATTATTACTCAAGTATATAAGTATTACTTTTGCACAATTATTACATGGATAAGAATCTTTCTAGGACGACTATACTTATAGATCGAGAGGTATGGAAAAAATTCAAAATCAAAGCTATAGAAGAAGAAACTTCAGCATCCAGCTTATTGGAAGAATTGATTAAGAAGAAAATAAAAGAAAAATAATATAAATTAATTGAACTTATTTCAATTATGGCAGAATTATAATGTGTTTTAGATGACGAAGAAAAATAAGACAATAAAAGTCCCGATTGCTAGTTTACTCTATCTTCGCGAAAGTTCTGGATATACACTAAAAGATATCGCAAAAAAGCTTGGTCGTTCCCAAGAAAAACTTGAAAATATAGAATCTGGACGAGATTTTTTAACCATGACAGAAATTAGGAGACTATCTGATATTTATCAACGTCCTTTAATAGCCTTTTTTACAGAGAGAATATCGAAACTGGAGACTATACCAGATTATAGAATAAACCGTGAAAAAAAACTTACTCCAGAAATATTCTTGGCCGAAAGAAGAGCACAATATTTAGCTAGTAAAATTGCAGAATTGAGTGAAAAACAAAGCCAGATTCCTATTTTTCCAGAAGATTTAACTGCCACGCAATTGGTAGAATCATTCAAGAAACTTTTGAAAATAGATAATCATGAGTTTCGCAAATATGATGAGATACTTCCTTATTACAAGAAAATTTTAGAAGAAAAACTTTCTATACTAATCATAGAGTATCCTTTTAGAGCAGATGATATTAGAGCATTTAGCATATTTTCAAAAATGTCAATAATTGTTCTAAATGAAAGTGATAAATCTACTGTAAAGTTATTCTCGCTTTTTCATGAAGTCTGTCATTTGCTTAAAAGAACATCCGCAATTTGTTCTATTGAAATCGAACAAGAAAATAAGCAATCAATTGAGAATTATTGTGATTCATTTTCTGCCGAATTTCTTGTTCCTAGAAATAATTTAGAAATAGCGGTAAAAGGACTAGAAAAAATTAATTGGAGTAATATTTCAGACATTTCTCAGCACTACGGTGTTAGCAAGCAAGTCGTGATGCTTAGACTTCTTTTTATTCGAAAAATCGACGGTAGAATTTACAACATGTTCAAAGAAACTTTTTATAAAGAAAAAATGGAAAAAAATGAATTTGCTCGTAGAAAATGGGAAAAGGTTTTCTTTAACCGTGTCGGTAATCTAGCGATTAAAGAAGTTAGTGGAGCCTATAAGAAAGGTGACATAGCATTTTCTGAAGCTACAGGAATCCTGAATGTCAAAACAAAATATGCAGAAAAACTTATAGGGTGATGACTTGTTGCAGAAGAGATTAATTCCTCCATATTGTATTGATTCCAGCTCCCTGATTGATCTTGATAGATGGTACCCAAAGAATAAAGTAATTTTTTTACCTATTTGGAAACAAATTGAAAAATTTGTAGCTAGTGATAAAATTATTGCACCGATTGAGGTCCAAAGAGAAATTCAAAATGGTAACAACAAATTGATTGTATGGTGTCAACAGAATAGAAAAATATTCATAAATGTCGATAATGCACAAGTAAGTAATTTGCAGAAAGTAAAAACGAAATACAATCTAGACTATTGGAATACTCAAACCAACGGTCTTACTGCATGGGCCGATCCATGGATAATTTCATTGAGTATTTGTATGAACGCCATAATTGTTACAAATGAAAGCAAAACAAAAGCAAATAGAATTCCTGTAATAGCTCAAAATTTTGGAATCAGGTGTTTGAACTTATTGGAATTTTTTGGTGATATAGGCATAAAATGAAAGAACATATCATCACACGAAGTTATATGCTTAAAGTTGTTCCTAAAGAGCAACACATCAGAATTAACATTTAGGAGATTTTATCTAGAAGTATAAAGTTTTTCCATCTATAATTAAATTTATACTTAATAGATAATCATACTTATTTCAAATGGAATTAGTCCTAAACCTTTAGACAATAGTATCTTCTAGAATTCCTCTAAATCCAAAGTGCAGGGGGAGAGATTCGAACTCTCGAAGGCACTAAGCCGCCAGCTCCTGAAGCTAGTCCCTTAGACCAGGCTTGGGTACCCCTGCTTTAATGTCCAAGCAAATCTTATGGCTTCTAATGCCAAACGGCAATACCTTATTCTTCTGTTCCACAACAAACTTTATGTTGTTTCTATTTGCAGCTTCCTTGACAAAACCTTCCGCCTTCGAAAACAAATCCTTTTCATCACCAAACGAATAAAAGTGAATAACGCCACCATCCTTCACCATTGAAAACGCCTCATCCAGATAATCCTCCCCTCCGACAGCAATTGGCATCACGATTCTGTCAAACTTGAAATCAAAAATCCTGCCAGCATTCCTCACGTCATCATTAATAACGACAATCCTGTGCGCCAGCTTGTTGATTCGGATATTCTCCTTGGCGTATTCATGCGCAGCCGGATTGATATCCACACCATAAACTTTAGCATCAGACTTCTTTGCAATAGCTATCGGATAAGGCGCGACTCCAGAGAATAACACCAATACAGTCTCACCAGGTTTCACTAAAGATGCAATCCTGTCCCTGTCGGTAGCCTCCCTCGGCGAAAAGAATACCTTCTGCGGGTCAAGCTTGAGCATATATCCATATTCCTTGTGCAAAACTTCGGTATCCTCATCTCCGGCAACCAACTCCAGTTCATCCAATCTAAAAGTCCCCTTGCGGCCAGAAACTTTATTCAAAACAGACTTGACATTCTTGTTCACGTCCATGACAGCCTCTGCAATCAAATGCTTCTTGTCTTCCAGCTTCTTGGGAATCTCTATAATGGCGACACCCTTCCCCTCCGAACCCATGACATCATAGCTCTTCGGAACCATCTCCAGCTCGTCCTTCGTCAGCTGGTTCTCAAGAAACTTGGCAAGCGGCCTCATGCAACTACTTTACCTGATAAAGTTTAAAACAAGTTCGCCCAGGTTCTTCGACTGCTCGCCCACAAAGCTAGTCCCTGCCATGAAAAACTTGAACTCGAATATGTTCTCTGGGAAAAAGTTGCTCGTGACCATATAGTAAACAAGGCTGACGAGGAACAGTATTACCGCAAGCCTTCCGACCCATCCTCCAGAGAACTTTACCAGCGGGTTGCTGGCAGTGGTGTAAAGGAAAAGCCCGATGACTGATATAAGCAGGTATATAGGCAGCTCGGCGCCGAAGACGTAGAATGTTACGACAGCTCCGACAATTGCAAATCCGAACCATACGAGATACTGGAGTGCCACTTCTTCCATTCATAGAATTAGCCGGTCGAAGGTTAAGAAAGCTGGTTTCTGAAGTGTATAGTGGAGGATAGAAATCTTTATATACTGTCACTTTCAAGTAGTGAACATGAGAGCAAATTATGGTTACGAAAGCGCAGGAAGCTTGGGGCCTTACCAGGACGCTGGCATGGAAACAGGCAGCGAAAGTTTGTACAGCATGACAGACAGGGCCAGAAGCGTGTACAACGGAGTAAAGAATCAATTAAGGCATCAGGTAATAGAAAAGCCCTACAAAGGATGGAGCAATATTTTCGGAGCATTGGCAGGAATAGGCACTTTTCTTACAGCAGGCTTATTGGCTCCGGCACTTTTCACAGGCGCAGTGGCATGGGGAGTGACAAGAAGCATCGGCTATGGCGCAGATAGGGCATATGCAGGAATAAGAAGCGGGATGAAGCCTTCGGCTGCAGCTAAGTGATTTTATGGCAATAGTACAACCGCGACAATCAATAGGGCATATTTCAGCAAGTCCATTAAAACTGATTATTGGAGCAACGATTTCAGGTATTGCAGATACGGTTAGGCATGCTGCTCCTACTCTAGGAGAATTAAACCCTACAAATATAGAAGACGCTTTTGTAAGATACGGGGTACCTAGCAGCATAGAGACAATGGGACTTTTTGCAGCACCGCTTGTCATTGAAGGTGCGGTTAATAATTTCCGAGAAAACGCAAGCGTTCCTGGTACACCAGCCGGCGAAAGATACGCAAATGCATTTCTAGGGATGACTCCTAGGTCTGCCTACTTGGGTGCTGTCTTGAATGGAATAGGCCATTATTTCGAGCCTGATAGATACCAGTCACTTCTAGGTGCCTTGAATAATTGGCCTTTGGTGGGCGGTGTCGTAGACAGTTATCAGAATCTGCCAAATTATGTTCAGAGATTAGGAGACGGCGCTATTGAAGGAGCAGCAATCGGTTTGGTACCTTCATTGCTTATAGGCGCAGGTAGTGCCGGTTTGTACGGTAGGGCAGCCAATGGAATTGGGAGAGGCATGAGATCCGGAGCCTCTGCAGTTGGCAGAGGGGCGAGAGCCTTAGGGAATCGTTATGCAACGGCCGTTCAGAGAGTTTATAACGACGGTGCAACTCACTTCAGAACTCGCTATGGGAATCCTTGGGGTAGAGTGGGCGGTGTGTATTTTGTAGTTCTTACGCATGAAGCTGGAATTGCACTTGGTGTCACCAGCGCAGTAGCTGGTAGATTATTCGGGATAGTTTAACTTTTAGCTTTATCGTCCAAGTCTTATTATGGCACTCACGTTAATAGGCCTAGGTCTTTTCGACGAAAATGATTTGTCACTCAGAGCTGTAGAAGAAGCAAAAAATTCCGACAAAGTTTACATAGAAAACTATACGGGAAAGTGGCACGGCAACTTGTCCAATCTGGAAAATCTAGTCGGTAAAAAAATTATCCAGCTTGAAAGGAAAGACTTGGAAGACGATTCCAATAAGATAATCCAAGAATCGAAAGCAAAATCAATCTCGATATTTGTGCAGGGAGATCCTCTGATAGCGACGACTCATTCCGCTTTAATCCTTGAGGCAAGAAAAGCAGGAGTAGAGACAAAGATAATCCACAATGCTTCCATCTTTTCTGCAATCGGGGAAACAGGACTTCATGTTTACAAATTCGGCCCGACGGTTACAATCTCGTTTCCTGAGAGAGCCAAAGGGAAATTATCAAAATCAATCTTTGAAACTATCGAAGAAAACAAGAAGCGCGGATTGCATACTTTATGTTTGTTAGATGTCTTGGCTGAGAATGATAAATACATGACGCCTAAGGAAGCTGTGGAAATTTTGTTGAAAGGGAAAGTCGTTACGGCAAAAGACAAGGCTGTTGTTTTCGGCAAAGCCGGAAGCGACAAGCCTCATATAGAATATACAATTGCAGAAGAAGTCAAGTCACAAGACACGCCTTCAGTGATAATAATTCCCGGGAAACTGCACTTTTCGGAAAACGAGTTCTTGGAGTCATTAGGCTAGAGCATAAGCCCTTCTGGGATTTCCTCTCATGTAGCTCATCATTGCATTGAAGAAAGTGTTAGCTATTTGCATTACCTTGTTCTCATTTCTAGGCGGGTTGACCAAAACGCCCTCGCCATGTTTCTCTGCAACAGCTCTAGCGCCAGCTCTATAATGTTCATATGCATCTAGGCTTTCTCTATTTCTGTATTTCTGCGTCATGTAGGATGCTCCTCCCTCAATTATAGGCCTGTAAAGCATCGCTCCAACATAGCCCAGATTTTTCACAAGAGTGCTCCAGTAAGTTTCCAATGCACCGCCAACCTTCTGATAAAAGTGTATCTTCTCGTGCGCAGTAGACTCGTCCATAAAGTCCCTCTTCTGGTCGACATTAATCTGCAAATTATCTGTGGCTGGATTGTATTGCCCGCCAAGCCTTCTACCAAGTCTTTGTATGTAGTAAACCCCCTTATTTACAAGGTTCCTTGCGCCTGGTATATATCTGCTCATGAAATTTGCAAGACCGTTCTCATGCTTTACGATAGTGTTTCTGATCTCGTTTACCCTTGTGGCATCCGCGCCATCCTCTACAAGAATTGTAGGTCCACCGTACAGGCTGGATGTGAGCATCCTAAAATTGCCACTCATAAGTAACTATTATGCAGAACTGGTATATAAAGCCAGTGGATTACGGACGAGGAGGTCCGCCAGCACCAGCCCCACCACCATTTCCTCTGGTGACCAGAAGGATAATTAAGCCGGTTCCAAATACCAGAAGAATCAGCGCCACTGTGGTCGTGTCAGCTCCACCTATTGTCCTGAATGTCTCGGTAGGGAGCAAATTCAAACCAGGGAATATAGAAGCCCCGCCGCTTGCGATGAAAACACCGAACACTATCAAAAGTAGGAAAATCAAAGCCACCCATAAAGTATTTCCCGCGAACATGCCAGCGAAGTCTATACCTCCGGTCTTAAGCATTGCAGCCATCATTAAAACTGCCAGCAAGGTAAGAATAACCACCATCGTGTTGCCTACGAAATTCGCAAGGAACTGGCTGAACGAAATGCCTACTGGCGTGTAAACAGTTATGTACGCCGCCGCTGCAAGCGCAATGACGATTGGAATGCCGCCCTTTTCGCCGAAAATCTTCGACCTCATCAGTCGTCAAAGCCTGTCTGCGCAAAAACAAGAGTGGAGAACATCAAAAGGCTGACAACGCCAATCACAACGCTTGAAATTCTTCTGTTCATAGGTTCACTTTGCCGTTTGAACAATGAAAGCAACACTCACAACCAATAATAAAATTATTCCCGCAGATATAAATAGGTCAGACGGAATTCCTGCACCGACTCCTTCCGGAAACATCACAGTCGCCAACCCACTGGACACCGCGACTACTCCTATCACAAGGAAGCTGAGTATGATGATTGCACCCCAGAAGTATCCTGACTTTATCTTCTCACCCAAGCTCTTCGCCAGGTCAGGCGGGAAGAACATGCCGGCTATCAGCAACCCGAAAAGAACAACCAGCGACACGACAAATCCCTGAACGAAGAACGCCGTAAGCCTTGTCTGTATGTCGACACCGAGGATTATGGGAGTCGCCCAGACAAACAGGCTGACGACAAACGATATGACGGCGTTCACAGCAACGTTCCTGTCCGGATCGCCGAAAATCTGCGACCTTCTCAGCCCCCCGTAAATGATTGCCGCGGTCAGGATGAACGGCAGCAGGAACTTGAAGAATCCAAGCTCGTTCAATTTCAATACCGCTGTCTCGAAAAACGTCGGCATTATGAAACCTCCTTTGACATTGCCATAGCCACAAGCAGGAACACAACCAAGGAAACTAACACAACTCCCGACATTGCCACAAGCTCAAAGTTGACGCCGGAGATTCTTATCAGATAGTTCAGATAGTCAGATGATACGCTGAAAAGTCCCAGGAATCCGGCAACGCCGATTATCATGTAAATTATGAACTGAAGCGGCCCGCTGGTCTTGACTATTTCCGGCAGCCTCTCCACGATATTCGGGTAGAAGAAGCTTGCCACAAGAAACGAAAACACAAGCACGATCATCAATATTGACATCTGGGCGAAAAATCTGGTCAGCGCAGGCACGATTCCCACTCCGATTATCACCGGCAGCGCGAATATGAACAGGCCGACACCCATAGAGACGATTGCATGTATCACTATCGAATCCCCGAGTATCTGCGTCTTCCTTAGCATCGCATAAAGGACAGTGGAGAACAGGATGAACGGCAACACGAACTCGTAAAAGCCCAGCGCCAGCAGCTGCTCGACAGCTATGCGGAATACATCGGTTGCCATTCTCTCTAAAATAAGTTAGTTTACTAAAAATTTAAAGCAACTAGCTGTAAATAGTCCTAGCCCTTTTCTTCATCCTTATGTTCAACATCTGCATCTCCCTCTCGATCTCGTTTAGCTTTGAGTTAAACTCATACCTCTTTTTAACATTCCTCTCCCTGCTGAACTTTTCCATTAGCCTGGACTCCAGCCTCCTCAAGTCTTCCAGCTTCTTCTCGTCGCTCTTGAGCTTCTCAGCCATGCCGACACCCCTCACAATAATAGCCCAGAATATAAGCGCAATCAATCCCACGAAAACTATCATGCTGCTCGCTATGCTTATCTGCGCCAGATAACTTGCAAGGAAGGCGAAAGTGTTGGGCTGAAGCGCGTAAATCAGAATGGTGAACGACGCCGCAAGAAAGACATATGTGAAATTGTTCCCGCCGAACAGCCTCGTCTGCTTAAGCGCCCAGAGGAAGAGCGTGAAGAAAATCAGGAACGGTATTATGAGAGTTACCAGGTAAATCTTAAAGTTCTCGCTTATGAAAGTCTCTATAGGAACTGCCATTTTATCTTAATTGGTGTTTGAATGTCTTAAGCTTCCGATTTCATCCTCTGGACCAAATCGCTTAACGCCCTTACAGATTCTATCAACGCCGGCAATGTCTGCCTGAAAGCCTTCTCCAGCGCTCCAATCCTCGTCTCCACGCCGCCAGCGCTGTCCTTGAATGTGTCTATCCTGCTCAAAATCTGCGTCTGCTCCGCATTCCTCAAGCTAAGGATTTCATTTATCCTGTCGCCTAGTTCGGTGAGCCTCTTTTCAAAACCCTGGATTTTGACAGAAACTTCCACAATCTTCTCGTTAAGCTCCCCCATCCTAGCCTGGACTATATAATCGACATACTCCTCTGTCGGGAACTGCTGCGCCTGCTCCTGGTAGTACTGCTGTGGCAGCGAAGTCTCCGGTATCTGCGGCATCTGGGGCTTTGTCTCCGGCGTGATGTCCTCCAAGGTTGGCAGCTCAAGTTCGCTCCTTTCCGTCGTCTGCGACCTGGTGGCCTCGTACCTCATGGACTGCGTCAAAGCGGCGTCGACCTCCGATGCCTGATATCCATCCTTCCTTAAAATGTCGACAATCTCGGAATCTGAAAACCCCTTCCCGCTCAATTCCTTTACCCTATCAACCGGGGCAACTTTGGGTTTCGATTTAAGAAAAGGCAAAGCCATCATTTCACTGTAATTAGTTTAATTTTACCTGAACATAAAGCTAAGCCTTCTTCGCCTTGGGTATTTTCAAACTTATGTACCTTTCCATCTCGTCCTTCGTCACGTACTTTGCGGTCACAGGGTTGATGAGCTCCATGTAGGTCTCTATTTCCTTAAACTCCCTTTTAGTCGCAGTCTTCGACAGCTCCTTGCTCAGCCGCAAAATCTCGCTCTCTATCCCCACAAGCTTCTCCGAAAGCGACACAAGCCTGTCGGTTATCTTCTCCAAAAACATCTTCAAGTCGTTAAGCTGGTTCAGCGTGTTGTCCTCCAAAGCATTGATAGAATTGTCCATCCTGTCCATCCTCTGCTCCACAATCCTTATCCTTCTCGTATTTTCATTTAGTCTTTTTACAAGCTCTTCGGCAAGCCTTGTGATGTCGCCGTGCTGTTCGAACTGCAGTATTCTAGTGGGGTCTGGGATGGCCATTATAAAAGATTTGTTATAGAAAACAGATAAAATAATAGGGTATAATGGCTGTAGAGTACGAAGTCGTCAATAATGTGATAAGGATCAACTGCATCAACTGGGCGATAGCGCCGAGCGTGGAGGACTCGGAAGCCACGATGGCGATTGTTATTGACAAGCTCCTGCAGGTGCCCGATGCCATTAGGGTTGCATTGGTTGAGGCGCGCGAGAACGAGTACGACGAGGAGCAGACAAGGATGCTGAGGGAAATCGCGGATGTCTACAACAGGATTGTCAACGTCGACAAGATTCTAAGCATGAAGAACATGGCGCCGCCCCAGTTCGAAAAATTAGTTCCAAAAAGGCTTGGTGACTTGCAATTTCTAGTTCTGGAAGTTTTGAGGAAAGAGAATCGTGAAGATGGTGAACGCGAACAAGGTTCTTGAGAACACGGCTCCGCTGGAGCAGAGAATGGCGTTCGTCCATTATTTGAACAATGCTCTAGTGCCGATAAAGAACATGCTTGAGGGGACAGCTCTGATTAAAAAATCCATGCCGGTACTGCAAAACTACCAGCTTGGAAGCAGGGACATCTACCGCGAATTATTCTCGCCGACAGTCAAGCCGAACTTTATGCTCACAAGGTTCATGCTGTCGATACCGAAGGGCGCAAGGCTGCTTGAAAAGTACAGCATAAAGGGGGCCGAGGTGGAAATTTACAAGCTGCTCGGCAAGGTGCGTTATCTTTATCATATAACGCCGAAGGAGTTTGTCCTCAGCGACGAAAAATATTCGATCCTGGATTCTGCGCGAAGGTATCTCGCGTCCCACAGACCAACGGAAGCAGAAACTGTAGAGCCGGAAAAATCGCGCGAGCTCTTCAAGAATCTTGGGAGGGACTTGGTGCGCGACATCGCGCAGAGCATGAACGTCAACCTTTCTTCGGCAGAGATAGACGAGCTGGCGAACATACTTTCGCGATACACTGCAGGCTATGGAGTTCTTGAGCTTCTGCTATCGGACGAGAAAATCCAGGACGTGTTTGTAAACTCGCCGATAGGCACCGTGCCGATATTCATTTTGCATTCTGATTATGAGGAGTGCGAGACAAACTTAATGCCGACGATGGAGGACGCAGACGCATGGGCGACAAGATTCAGGCTTTTCTCCGGCAGGCCTCTGGACGAATCAAACCCGGTGCTTGACACAGAGCTGGTTGTTCCTGGAGGAAAGGCAAGGGTTGCTGCAATTACAAGGACGCTGTCGCCGGAAGGCCTGGCATTCGCTTTCCGAAGGCACAGGGAAAGGCCTTGGACTATTCCGCTCTTCATCAAGCACAAAATGATAGACCCGTTGTATTCAGGAGTGATGAGCTTTGTCATCGACGGCGGAAGGGCGCTGCTTGTCGCAGGCGGTCGAGGCTCGGGAAAAACTTCCCTGCTTAATGCACTAATGCTCGACATCCTGCCGAAATTCAGAGTAGTCTCCTCGGAAGACACTTTAGAAATCGCAGTCGCTGACATGAGAAGGCTCGGCTACAACATTGAAAGAATGAAATCCCGCTCTGTAATTACAAAAGTGGAAACTGAGTTGCCTGCAGACGAGGCGTTGAGGACTGCGTTGAGATTGGGAGATTCTGTTCTTATAATCGGCGAGGTTAGGAGCGTGGAAAGCCTTGCATTGTTCGAGGCCATGAGAATTGGGGCATTGGCGAATGTCGTCGCCGGCACAATTCACGGGGAATCAGCTTACGGCGTTTATGACAGGGTTGTCCATGATTTAGGCGTGCCGCCGACAAGCTTCAAGGCGCTGGATTTAATCACAGTGTGCAACCAGCTGAAATCCCCCGACGGCCTTCACAGGTTCAGAAGGGTCACTGAATTGACCGAGATAAGGAAAAACTGGAAGAACGATCCCATGGACGAAGGAGGGTTTGTTAATTTGATGGAGTATTCGGCAAAGGAGGACACGCTAAAGCCGACAGACACTTTGATAGACGGCGAGTCTGAAGTCTTGAACGAGATTGCGAAAAGAGTGAGGGAGTGGAGAGGCCGATGGGATGCAGTATGGGACAACATCCTGCTGAGGGCGAAGATTAAAGAAACGATGGTTGAACTGGCCGGCCAAACCAACCCAAACATCCTTGAGGCCGAGTATGCTGTCGAGTCCAACTCCATGTTCCATTTGATTTCAGAGCAGGTAAGGGAGGAAATAGGAGCTATGGATTCCAAGATGATTTACGACAAGTGGCTGAACTGGTTCAAGGGAAGAATCAAATAGATGGCAGAAGTGATATTATGAAAGGCGCGGTTAATTACATCGTAGCAATTGTTTTGGGAGTTGCAGTAATAGCGCTGCTCGGCTATTGGTTCTTTTATGCAGGCGGACAAGGGCGCCAGGGCACGAACGAGGCCGAGTGCATCGCAGTCAAGATTCGGTTCTGCACTTTCCAGACGCAGGAGAATTGGGACAAGATAAAGACAAAATGCGGCAAGCAATTCGAGAACGACGAGTGCTATAAATTCTGCAGTTCAATAATTCCTGGCTGGGAGCCGATCCAAGGCACTAGCTTTTCAGGCTGCAGCAAGCCGACGACGCCTTAACTTATGCCTGAATAAAGACAATCTTTAATTGTGCCGGCAATTTCAAGAGACTATGAAAAGTTCCTGCAGGAGGAGCAGTTGGCAAGGAAGCTTTCCATTTACGAAAGGCTTTGCGAAATATCAGAGTTCCTGCCTGTATTCCTGCCCAAAGGTCTGGAGTCAAAATACAGCGAGGCAATAGAATTCTCCCACCTGAAGATTACGCCGAAGGGGGCAATCACTCTTTCAATTGTTGCAACACTGATGATTTTTGCAGCGTCATTGACATTGCTTATATCGCTGGACTCGTTTTCACTTTCGACAACAATTCTCTCCCTGACAATAGCGTCGATGACATTCTACTTCCTAGCATCGTACCCGATCCGTTATGCCACCAGCTTTAGGATAAATGCGTCTTCAGAAATGGTTCTTGCAGCAATCTACATGAGCATCTCCATGCATCTGTCGGCCAACTTGGAGAATTCGGTAAAGTTTGCGTCAAGGAACCTCAAGGGGGCGCTGGCCAAGGACCTGCGCGAGCTTTTGTGGAGCGTCTACACCAGAAAGTACGACAGGATAGAGGACGCGCTTGAAGTCTTCATCAAGAAATGGGAGAGGGAGAACAAGGAGTTCGCCACAGCGCTGTATCTGATAAAGAACTCCAGCGCTGAATCGCAGCTAAAGCGCGAAAGGTTTTTGGACGAGGCTGTTTCTGTGATACTGGAAGGCACAAAGGAGAGGATGAAAGGATATGCAAGGGAGATGAAGGAGCCTGTGACGATTCTGAATGCATTGGGGATACTCCTGCCGATAATAGGCCTGGTGTTCTTTCCTGTGGTAAGCATATTCCTCCCGGAGATTGTAAAGCCGGTGCTGCTTGTGATCGGCTACGACGTTTTCCTGCCGCTGATAGTGTTTTTCCTGATGTCGAGCTATCTTGAGAGGAGGCCGTACAGCTTCCACCAGCCCGACTTGAGGAAGCACCCGCAGTTCGCGGTGGACAAGTTCTACGAAAAGCCGTACATAATTCCTGTTTTGGTGTCGCTGCCGCTTATCGGCTTCGGAATCTCGAAGTTAATCGGCGCCAAGGAGATTTTCAGCTTTGAGCTGATGGTTTACTCGATGCTTGTGACTCTTGGGATATTCGCCGGCATCATAAGCTATTCCTATCTTTCCGTGAGAAGGAAGCTGAAGATAAGGCAGGAGATCGCAGATATAGAGGGCGAGTTCGCAGAGGCATTGTTCCAGCTCGGCAGCCTGATGATGAGGGGGATTCCTCTAGAGACTGCACTCAAGAGGTCCAAGGAGCAGACGAAGAACATGAAGATATCTGACTTTTTCGACAAGATACTCTACAACATAAAGACGTTCGGCATGACTTTCGAGGGCGCGGTGTTCGACAAGCAGTACGGCGCGATAAGATACTACCCTTCAACGCTCATAGAGGCGATAATGAATGTTGTTGTCGAGACGTCGCAGAAGGGGATGCAGAGCGCGTCCAAGTCCATGGTGATAATCTCCAAGTACCTGAAGGACATGCGGGAGGTGAATGAGGATTTGAAGAACATGATGGAGGACGTGACGTCGACGATGAACACGCAGGCCATTGTCCTTGCGCCACTGAGCGCCGGAGTTGTCGTGACACTGGCAGCAATAATGACAAGGCTGCTTGTCAGTTTAGGGGAATCGATAAAGAACATTTATGGGAGCCTAGGCTCGGCGCTGGGTCCTGCCAGCGACATAGGCTCGGGAATTTTCCAGTCCATCTTCAACATCGGCTCGATACTTCCTGTCCACGCATTCCAGCTGATTGTAGGAGTCTACCTTGTAGAGATTGCCACGCTGATAGCCGTGTCGTCAAGCACGATAACCAACGGTGATGAGAGTTTGCTGAAGAGGTTGAATGTCGCAAAGATACTGCTCTACAGCGCTATAGTTTATTTCATATCCCTGCTTGTCACTTACTTCGTGTTCACTTCGGTGATATCAATAGAGCGTCTTACTCTCCAGTAAATCGTTAATATTCGGAATCCCAAATAAGGTTGATGAGAAAAGGGGTCACGGACTATATAATCTGGTTCATTGTCATGCTCATGATTGGGTTGATGGTGCTTTTGGCAGGATACAGCATTTACCAGAGGTTCAAGGGCGGTTGAATGAAAAAGGGAGTTTTTGGAAAAGTTTTGACGATGATAATCACTTTGATTACTGCGGCGATTGCTTTGGTTTTGATCTGGAGCATTCTTGAGAAGATTACAGGGGTTTCGATTGGTCTTCTCGGCGCGGCAATGAATAGATTTGCTTGCGAGAACATAGTTCCGAGAGTACCTGGTGATGAGGCAGGAAGAGTCGCCATAGGTGCAGGTGCTGGCGGAGTACTTTTTGGCGGTATTGGTTGTGGAATAGGATTTCTGGCTGGAGGCGTTGGACTTCCCGTTGGATGTGCATTAGGTGCTGGTTTAGGTGCACTAGCTGGCGGTTTTGGGGGATACAAAGTCAATGAAGCTTGCCAGTGACTTATTTATCACAAACTAATTATTTTTATTATGTCGCAGAAAGGAATGGCAGTAGAGGCAATAATGCAGATTTTCCTAATGATAGCGGTATTAGTGGTTGCTGTATCTTTTCTGCTGAAAGCATTTAATATTGACCTTTTTGGATTTCTTGAAGAATTGTTGAATCGGGTCGGGGTTCCAAGGGAGGGCAAAGCAGTACATATAAAATTGATTAAATACCTTGACAAGGAAAGCAAGTTCGGCGTGTCCGAGTTTCATTTGACAAATCAGAATGTTCATATTCAACAAGATCGAATTGACATAAAATCCCGGTTTCAAATAGATACAGTAAATTTTAATGATAAGAACAGTTGCATCATTTTCACGACAAAAGAAGAAAAGGCACTTTTTGACGTCTATGTTGGCTACATATACTATGTCAACCCTGGAACAGAGATACAGAGCGGATGTGGGGATTATTTAGGTAAATGTATAGAAGGCAAAATTGCCGCGTCAGGCTGCGACGCCACAACAGAACAGAAATCAGGGAAATTCACAATTTGGAGAGAGGGAACTATTTTGCAACCGAAAGTATGTGATAAAGATGATGTAGACGACCGTTTTGTAGAAAAACAGAGGTTTTCACAGTTAGTGGAGGACTTTAAAGACACTTGCGGAGAAAATCGTGCAATGTGCGATTTAGTCAAGGACAATTCATATGAAGTGAAATACGGCCTTATATGCGGCGGTGACGGCAAATGGCATACGTGCAACAATGATGAAGCAAAAAAGGACAAGAGGTCTACATTTAGCGGGGATAGTGTAATAGTAGAAGCCAAGTGCGAAAACGAACAGTCTGGGGAATATTACATTTGGAAAGATTCATCCATATCTTCAAAACCTACGGCAAAATTGTCGATAAATCCTACTACACAAGTGGTCAACAGAGAAGTTGCTATAGCAATCAACGCAGAGGACAAGACGAAGAAAGGCATTAAATCTATACAGCTCAACCTTGACGACGAAGGCGACAAAACTGGGAAATGCGAGTTTGCAAGCCAATATTCAGGCATAAAGCAAGGCGGCAGGATTGTTGAGTACCCATGCTCTAATGGCGACAAGTGCGAAGCTACATGGTCCATAAAGTGCTCCGAACCTTCCGAGTACAAGTTCAAGGCAGCAGCACTTGGAGACAAGAATGTTGTAATAGTAAAGACAAATGTCGCATCTGTGAATTATCAGCCACCATCTTCAAATATATACGTTGAAACTAACAGACCAATTCGTGGTCAAGCCCTATCAATAAGAGCGACCTCTGATGCAATGTGCACCAATGTTGTTCTAGAATCTGAAGCATTCTCTAATTGCGGAGAACCCACATGTTGCAATAATCCAACAACCGATGGAAAGAGTTTTGGTTGGGAGTGGATATGTAGAACATGGTTATTTAATTTTGGAACTTACTCAGTTGATTTCAAAGGTGATCAGTCTGCATGTTCTGCTTCTACAGAAATAACAATACAAGAAAATGATCCTCTTAAACCAATAACAACTATCAATGCACCGTCTGAAGCGACTCTAGACTTTACTGCTTCGTTCTCCGACGAAGATCAAGGAGCTGGAGCGGATAAAAGTGGAGTGAGCAAATGTTATTATAGTGTTACATACGAAGCTACTGGATATGGTGAGCCCTCTAATCCTGAAGATGATATAGGCATATCGATAGAAAATAGAGAAAGAAATTGTAATACGCAAATACCAATTACAGTTGGCCCAAATGGTAATTGTAAAAAATCACCTTCTGGTCAAGCATCATGTACTATCTTAGGATACGCAATTGATAAGGCTGGAAATAAAGGAGATAGTGGACAAAAGAATGTAGTTATAAGATAGAAAGTTCAATAATACTTAAATACAGTCCAAACAAAATACTTAAATAAGGTCTCCCAAATAATAATCTAGTGAACTTGATGCGGAAAGGTATTGCAGTTCCTTATATTATCGCCATTCTTCTTGGCATAGCTGTTATTGGCCTTATTGGCTATTGGTTGTTTGTTTCAGGCGGTCGGATAGGCATTTCTTCCGCAGAGTTGCAATGCAATAACCAAGTAATCAGATATTGCGACCAACAAGCTAGAGCGACACCAGCCGGCTCGACTCCAGATTTAAACGGCTGGATAGAAACAGCAGAATGCAAAACCGCTTTCCCAGACCGTAAATATCAGGCATTATCAGCCGACGAATGTGCAGATTTAGGGGTAAGTACAGGCCTTAAGGCAGCCGGAGCTTCGTGTGCCGCCAACAGCGAATGTGCAAGTGGTTCTTGTGTTTCTACTAGGTGTGCATAGAGAAAGAATACAAGTGGAGAGTGAGCTTCTCTGCGGACAGTTCTGCATCACCTGCAGGTTCTTATAATGTAGTTACTTTCAAGCTGTTTGAAAGACAAGTGTTTAATATGTCCAAAGCAGTCGCAGTTCAGGCAGTCTTCATCGTGGGAGTCATTGCAATAACATTCTTCTTCATCATAGCGATTTTCGCCCAGTGGATAGATGTGAGCAATTTCGGCAGCAAGGAGGCCGGCTGCTATTCCAAGAGGCTAGCATACTGCAGCAACTGGATAGTAAGAGGGCAGTGCCCAAAATGGGATCAGGAGTGTGAAGGGGTACCTACAAGAGACCAGTGCTGCACAGAAGTCCTGAAGCGCGCCTCAGACGATTCCAAATGCATTCAGGCCCGTTCGTGCCCATAATTTAATCCTAAAAACAAAATAGAGTTATGAAAAAGGGTGTCGTAGTTGTCGATGCACTAGTCAACGTCGGCTTTATTGCCATCTCGGTTTTATTGCTTGCTACACAACTGCCGGCAATGTCTAACGACATAAGGACAGTTCTTGACAAAGAGTCTGTCAACAACCAGGCAAAAACGGTTGCAGGTCTCCTAAGCATTGCATACAATTCACCCGGCAGCATAACATTAAGCCACGAGTTCCCTGAAGGAAAAGATTACAAAGTCACAGTTAAAACAAGCGGCTATGTTGAAGTGTGTGCTGAGAATGCGTGCTCCGAATCCAAAGCCTTTCTTCGGATAGATAAAGAATTTTCAGAGGAGGACATCAAGTTCTTGGTTATAAGTAAAGAATCAGGCAAGGCGACTCTTCATCTATCAAAATCAGATACAGCACCAAGTATAGGAATTCCGAAGTCTGGAACGTGTGAATTGGGTTCTGGCGAATGCTCTCCAGAGAAATTACGAGCAGTATTCGGTTCAGCGGCGGAGGCAGCATCGCAGATATGTCAGAAAGAAAGCGGGGGGAATACACGAGCTTTGAATGACGCATGCTTAAGAGGAACAAGTGCAGACTATAGCGTCGGTCTGTTCCAAACAAATCTGTTAGACCGCTGTCCAGCTGGCATTACATGGAATCATGATTATAGCAATCCAAGATGCCAGATAGTCGATCAAAATGCTCTTGAACGGTGCAAACAGGATTACGGATATGGAAATGCTGAAGTAAACATGCAAAAGGCATATGAAATTTCAAGTGGCGGCACAAATTGGTGTCCCTGGAAAACCAATGCAAACAATTGTGGACTTGGACCTTGTTGATGGTTATGAAAAGAAAAGGAATGGCATCGTACATCGAACCTCTTTTCGCGCTTTTATTTACCGGTCTCATAGCTGTAACTCTTGCTATAGTTCTTCCTTCTGATGTTGTTAAAGTCACGCCTGTTATTGAAGAGAAAGAATTTGAAAATAAGGCAATAATTTTAGGAAATTCATTAATGTCAAATCCTGCATTAGCATATGCTGATGGTGATGTAACTTATCGTGGGAAATTTGACAGCGCTAAATTAGATTCTAATCTTTTTAAATTAGCTGAACTGAAGGTAGACAACTTGGCAGTTTGTAAAGTAGATGTTGCTACAGGAGGAGGAATATGCAAATATGCTAGCTCACCTCCAGAGTCATTCGCTTTCATCGCGGTTTCTGACATTAAAAATGGAAACGGCTGGTTTTCAGTCTTATACCCCCCATTGGATTACCTAACTCCTGACCAGCAAATACAGTTGCTTGGCAACATTACCTCATGCTTGATGAACTTTAACCAAAATGACATACCAAAAATCTTTGACAAAGGATTGCAAACGTTGGCTTTTGAAGAATGCGGATACGAGGCAGCAACAATTCTAGACGGTGCCTTTCCAGTTAACATACGATATTCAGATGATGAAACAAACATGGGGATGCTAAGAGTCGTGGTGGTAGAATGAAATCTTTAGCAGAATTACCGCTCATCGGACTTATAGGCACTATGACAATAATGGCGGGTTTGATTGTGCCACCTACAGTTGTGAAGATGACGGCTGATAGGGAGCTGGTTTACACTTATGAATCCGAAAAGACTCAGCATGCTTTGCTTGCTTTATTGTCTTCAGAATCTGCTGACAAGACAACATACGAAACTATAGGAACAAATTATATTTTGAACAAGCCAACAAACGGGGCTATTAAAAGTCAGTTTGAAAAATTAGTTGGAACTGATAACTATTATATTTCTATAGGAATAGAACCTAGAGAACTACCAGCAGAGCCACCAGAGGAAGAAGCACCACCACCAGAGGAAGAAGCACCACCTACACCAACTCTTTCTTTATGCAGAGGTTCAGGATTTGTAAAAGTTGCAGGTACAAAATTGACTCTCAATGACGGAGAATTCAAGTTTATTGGTGTGAATGCACATTGGATGGCAAGTGAATTTAGTGATGAGTATACAGCACAAGACATGGAAAATTTTGTTAAATACCTTTCAGGAAGCTGTGGCACGACTATAATACGTGTATTTAATGGTCCAAATATGGATGCATTGTTAAATCTCGGGAAAAAATACAATGTAAAATTTTTAATAGTTTTAGACGACTTTGTTAATAACAGGTTTAAAGTAGAAAATCCTACTTATTGGTTTGACGAAGGTTATAAAATAAATTATTTAGAAGGTGCAATAGATTCTAATTGGAGACAAGGCGTAATAGATTTTGTATCAGCACCCAACCACAAAAACAATGATGTAATATTTGCATGGGAACTAGCAAATGAACCCACCTGTGATAAGAATCAAAATCAAGGATGTTATGATGCATTTTACAATTTTGTAAAGGATATGAGCAAAGCTATAAAATCTGCCGATCCAAACCACTTAATTTCGATAGGGGTTGTAGGCAGTCTAACACCTGGTGCAACAATAGATGACGGCAGCTATCGGAGATTACATTCGATATCAACAGTAGACCTTGTAACATCGCACTATTATCCTGATGCTTATAGACCATTATCGGACGAAAGTAAATATTATCAATTACAAGAGTTAAAAATTGCCAACCAACTTAATAAACCATATTTTCTTGGTGAAGTGGGTATAGTCACTTATCACAAGTCTGACGGCTTTACACCCAATGAGTTTATATGCTCTAACTGTCAACCATGCGCCAATGTGAACCAAATTAGAAAGAGCGAAGCTTATAAAAGTGATATAGATAGTTTCTTCAGCAAAGGTGCCGATGGTTTTCTTGTCTGGCAATTCTCACCTAAGTTGCACGAAGGATGGTGTGATGATTTTTCATTCTATCAAGACGAGTCGACTTTTTGCAATGCATTAAAAGAGAAAAGCAATGAGGTTTGTGGAATAACACAAAATGGGCAATCGACGACAGGAACATCAATTTTAACAGGATATGCTACTATACCTCCAGGCGGAATTTTATCAGAGCCCAAGCCGACAAATGTGGTCTTCAACACAGTCTTCGTCCTGCCTTACAACAAAGACTCACTGGTAAAAATCATAGGGATTGGTGTAACATGAAGTCGGTAGCAAACGTGGCATTGGTAGCTGCTGCAGGCATTCTCACACTGATAGGCATATACTCACTTACGTTATCATACGAATCCCAAACTGTTGTGAGGGACTTTAACGAACGGATTATCGTCGAAGGAATAAATCAGATGGAGTTTGTGAAAAGAGCAATAAACCAAGCTTTAATTTATTCAGCATACCAAGGTACTTACGAAACTTTAAAATATGGTGGATATTCTACTGGAGAAATATGTGAACCAATAAGATTCGCCAATCTTCCTTTTTGGAGAACTTTCGAAAAAACTTGTCCACCCGGAAAACTAGAAAACGATTTAACCCAAATACTGCAAGGGAGATTCAATGAATATTTATCTTCTTTAAGAAAAGAAACCGAAAAAATTAATATAGAAATACCTCAAATAGAGGTTAAAGTCGATAAACTTGCTAGTGTAAGCATTAAACCAGTATCAGAATCAAAGATTAAATTCACTAGTAAAAATATTGAGATATCAGACATACCAGATGTTAACGAAGTTGTGAAATTAAATGTAAAAGTGTTAGTTGATAAAGCTAATGAAAATTTTGTAGCAAGAGATTCCATAAATGATGCAATAGAATTTTCAGAACAACAAATGCCTTCTGAATGTAAGAGTATAGTCGAATCTAAATGTTTTTCACCACCAACACCTCTGGATAAAAAAAGTAATCTTGAACAAAAATGTCCAAATGCTTTAAATCAATATGAAAATTTAATCAAACAAAATATCGGTAATTTGGATTCACAACTTGATTCAACAAATATAGATGTTATTTTAAAGATAGGTGTAAACTCTTATGTTGATAATGAAGGTCAATGTCAATTAGATGTAGATTCAAACGGATGTGGTTGCAGTCCAATGGGGGGTTGCATTCCATTATACACTAAAACTTGCACATACGATTATTCCTCGAGCGTAGGCGCTTTGGTGAATATAAAAGATAAACAAAATCTATATCCGGTATACGACACTGTGCAGAAAACAACTAATTTAAGGAATTTGGAAATGAATTTCTATGTTCTAAGTGGCGACAAATTACTCGGGTTCCCTTCAAGCACACCTGTTTTTGAAGTTCCTTTACATGGAGTTCCTGAAGGCACACCTCCCACAGTTCCACAACCTGTAATTGTTCCTGGTACACCATTAGACCTTGATATAGTATTTGTTGGCGGTGGTACTTCTGGATTTAATTACAATATTGCAAATAGAGAAGCAGACGGGACTGACATAAAATACATAGTTGTACACACATGTGAAGGGGGTTATCAGGCTTGCATAAACGCACTTAGGGGGAGCACTAGGCAAGTAAGCGCACATTATGTAATAAGCAAAACTGGAAAAATAGCGCAAGTCGTTTCAGATAAGGACATAGCATTCCATGCCGGATATTATGATTACAATGTGCACAGTATTGGTATAGAACACGAAGGCCGCTCTGGAGATCCGAGTACTTGGACACCGGAAATGTTGCAAGCGTCCGCCACATTGACTAAATGGCTAGCAACAAAATACAATATCCCAATAGACAGGTCTCATATAATAGGCCATAACGAAGTTCCAGGATGTCCTGTATCCGGCGGTGGTGGTTCCGACTGCCATACAGATCCAGGAGCCTATCTTGATTGGGACGGTTACATTAATTTAATTAATGGTATACAATTGACTTTTCCAGTTTAGCTATCTTGAATAATCTAGTCTTCACTAACCAGTAGCGAAAAGCTTAAATAGTTATCGGTGTAGTATTATTACTGTTCGGTGAACCAAAAATGGTCAATTACAAAAGAGCAAATGTCGTGCTCGCTACATTAGCAGGTTTGTATGCTTTGGGAGCTACAGCATGTGGACAGGCTCAACCAGCCGATACAGGAAGGAGAGAAGGAGAAGCTATAAGCGATTTTGTTGAAACAAGGGACGGATTAGGAACAACCTATAATCTGCGTATACAACGCAATGGTCAGGAAGAAAACTATTCCTTTAGAACAGATGACTCAGATTCAGCCACAAGGTGGGCATATAGGATTAGGAGGGGGGATAGCGTCAGGTTCACACAAGGCGACATAAATAGCTTGGAAATAGCTCAAACAGCGAACGATCGTGTAGAAATACCTTATAATATTGATTTGATAGCTGCAATTTATTCAGAAGATGAGCAGCGCGAATTTCATAGTTATGCAATAAATCAAGGCATAGCTAAATTTAAAGCACACGCTTTTGTCCCAGGATTAAATGGTGTATTGGAATACATAGTCGAGGTTCCTTATCAAACGCCAGGACAGCTAGATCAGATATGGGAGAACTTACAAAGGACACCTGCTTTTAGAATAAGGCAAGGGGCAGAGAATGTCACAAGGCACTATACAAGTGTGAGAGGCAAAGCACCTGTCGATCATCCTGTGAAAGCTTATAGAGATATAGACGGCTTATTGCATCTGTCAGTCGATTCAGACTGGCTAGACTGGATTACAGGTAGAGACAGTAAAGTTCCATCAAGATATGATAGACCATCAAGAACTACTCCAACGCCTACGCCTACTGCACCTCCAGCAACACCTACTCCTCCACCACCTCCGTCACCTACGGCTACACAGACTCCAAGCCCGACTCAGACGCAAACTCCTAGTCCGTCAGCAACAGTTTCTCCGACTCCTACGCAGGAAGCAACACCTGCAGTTCCAAATGCTTTGCCGAAAACAGGCGGATATTAAGTACTCTTAAGCCATTCTTCAAACAACGACTTGCACCTATCATTACTTTCATCTTTATAACAACAAACATTAACTCTCACACCAACATTTCTACATTCTAGTCCACCTCCAGTCGGCCCGAACTCATTAGGACTACATTCATTATTGTTCACACATCCACCCTGTCCAACAACGCACTCACCTAGACCATCCTTTATTTTTTGTGCACAGAAATCCAGGCTACCTTTTGCTACGGTAGTGGGCGTTGTCGTCACTTGACAAGTTAATGCTCCTTTACCAGCCTGCACGAAGTCATTGTAAATTTTCGCCAGATTTCCATAGAAGTTAGGATTGTTTGTAAGCGTGCACGCAGGTCCTGCAGAATACCACTTGGCAAAGCTGCAGAATTCTGTCCCACCACAATTCAAGTAACTGCCTTTATTAACCAAGTCGCTTACGCAGTTAAGTTGGTCGTCAATTTCTTTATCGTATCCTACTGTGTGGTAGGGATCGCACCCAAGCGCTGCACTGTATTGTACCAGTGCATCAGAGAAACCAGATTCCTCACCCCATAAAGATACAATTAACGCTGGATTTAACCCTAGTTCTTGAGCCCTTTTCACAACTCTATTCCACGTAGCTGTATCACACGCAGAACTCTGCGGCCTTGAATTACAATAACTTATTCTTGCGCTTTCAGACGGCAAGATGCTGGTGTCTTTGATTGGTAGAGTGCATCCATCACAGCTGCTAGGAGCTGTCGGCTGTGTAACTGGAGCCACACTAATTGCCTGTCCTCCACTCCCATAAATATTCAAACCTCGTTCGCAGTAATACGGCAAAGGACTGAACTGTCTGTCCAAGTCTATATACTCGTCACTGCCTTCGGTCACAATATCAGAAATCGACTTCTTCTCAACATTCAAGTCTTTGGTATATTTCTGCGAATAACTGTAATTGACATCGACTATCAAGGGAAGTGTCGTGAACCTTCCCTGCAGCTTGGCGCCTTTTGCAAAGGCAGTTGCATCGCAAACTATAGTGGTGCTTGCCTTCGCATCTGCTGACAGAGGAGTTGTAGGTACGCATGTTCTCGTGTCAAAGTCCTTTATTTCATAATCGTTTATCGTCGCCGACCCTTCGCCGTCGTTTGCTATGTCCACAAACAATGTAACAACACCGGCATTCCTTTCCACAACGTAAATGTCGGGGACAAAGTAGGCCGTAACAGTCAATGGACCGAGACTGCTCGTCACTCGCGGCTTTGGCACCAGCTTCTGGTCCGCCTCCTGTTGCGCAACCACTAATTCACCTTTGCCTTCGACAAAAAAGTTATAATGGGCCTTCAGTTCCAGTTTTGCCTTGTTGCCTGACATGAAGCACAAGTCGTCCATTACATTGTCAAGCCTCTTTATCTTGCATTCGCATTCATTTGTATTTTCTATATACCTCGTGGCCGGTTCGTCCAATTTGTTGTGAACACCGTATCTTCCATTACTCGTCTGCATGACCCCTTGGCAGTAACTTTTGCACTGGCTAGTGTAACATTCCCTCTTGTTTTGCGCCTTTTCACACGCCTTGATTACGCTGTTCTCTCCGCTAGGACTTTCCTTGACTCTAACAGGTGCCAGCGGGGTAAATGAGTAGGTCTTCCCAAATGATGCAGTATAGCTGCAGTTCACATATTTTCCTTCGTCAGTGATTTTTGGCGAACGGCCTGTAAATAGTATAGTGAGGGATTTTTCTTCCTGCGGGAGTATATCACCGACATCAACTCTGCCAGAGAATATTGGCGACTCTTGCTTCGCAGTCTCAACTTTCAATGGAAGGGGAGCCACACCACAGATTACCTTGTCGGTAGAACCGTTAATTATATACACCTCGTCTATGTAGAATCCTTTTACAGGTTCGACACCAGTCTCGATTTTATTCGGGTTTATAATAGTCACAGGCAATAAATATTCCATCCTTGCGAATAATGTCGGCAGCCGGTAGTCGTTGAACTTGCTCCCGAAATTCAGCTGGATAGCTTCAAAGCCACCGCTCTTCTTAACCTCAGGCTTCAACGGCTTGATAGCTTGTACGTTTAGGAACTTGAGTACGTCCCTTATGCCCTGCTTCATGCCGTCTACAGTCTCTTGCGGCACCCCGACAACTGTGAGAACATTTAATGGCTGAAGGTAGGTTTCAATGTTTAGGAATGCGCCTGTCGTGAACAAATTTAGAACGTAAAAACCAACACCAATTACTGCGAAAATACCAGTAAGCCATAATATCGTGCGTCCCACACCTCCAGGTTGTTGTAAATTGTTTTGGGCTACGTATGCCACCACAAAGAAAACAATCAACGGTATCCCAAATTGTATAGTAGGACTCCTAATCGTGCTCAACGGACCGATTTGAAGCAATAAAAATGTAACACCAGCGGCAATAGCACCGATAACTATTGGTCTTATATCTTTGATATCCCTTGGAATCAAATTGTATACTGCAAAGAAAAATGCGATAGGAACAAAAACAGTTAAAATCCACCACGGAGGTGCGGATGGATCGTCGAACCCTAGACCCTCCAAAATTATAGGCCGGTAAAAGATAGCATATGTCAATGCGGTAATAATAAAAGCACCGCCTCCTATCAGCAATCTTTCCCTACTCCACCATCCACGTTGCCAAATACTAGCCTTCTCACCCCTCTGTTTTCTTTCCTCCTCCTTTTTCGCTTTAGTTTCTTCCCCATGTTTTTTCAACGCTTCTTCATCAGGCTCTAATGAAAAGTCAACATTATTAACAGTCTGACCTGGGGCTACTCTAACTACTCTAGGACGCGGTTTTTTATAAAAATCGGCAGTTGCTATTACGGAATATTCTATGCCACCTCCACGTGTAGGGACTGTTATTTGGTATGAAGAATCTTGATCTGTTGGGACATTAAATGGCCTTGATACATAGGGTGAATCTGCTTGTATGTAAGCGACTTCCGATAATGGTTGACCTGTTTTACTGTCAGTTACTTTTCCTTTAATGATGCCTGATGGAGGTTCTCTTTCTTCCCTATCCCCTCTTCTATCCCCCCCGCCTAACAAGCCAGGAGGCACCCTTGCAATAACTTCGTAAGTCGACCCAGTAATGTCTTTTACATCTCTATCTGGATGAGCAAGTTCCCTATGAATCCTTGGATCAGTGTACTCAACGTCGCAAATTCTACATCGTGGCATTAAACCTAAATTAAATTTGTCGTTTCTTGGTAATTAGCTTTAAGAATATAGGTTAGTGCTATCTTTCTCTTACTTCACCGAAAAACACATTTCCACCTCCACCCTGCCCACGTTCATCCCCACCCTGCCCACGTAATGCATTGAATCTTTCTATCTCACGTATGTCTGCTGGAGTAAGACCAGCTGCCTTATACGTTTCCATGCGTACTTGCACAAGTGCTCTTTGTCCCTCAGCAAGCTCCCTTAAGCCTGCACCTTCTTGCCGTAATGCAAATTGTCTATTTACTGATTGCTGTGATGTGCGAGTTAAATATGGGATTGCAGTGGTTTCGTTTTCTATAGCTTCTAAATAGAGCTCATCACTTGCACCAGCGCGAAATTCATAGCCACTTTTATCAACAACTTTCCCATACTCATCTTCAGATATCATATCGAATGGTATATCCACAGTTGTATCATCTGGGTTTTTTGTTATCGAGTGCGGTCTTGTATAAGCACCTTTATTGACTAATTTTAAATATACTCGAAGTGTAGGCCCAAGTTGTTGTTGTGCGTCCAAGTAATTCATCCTAGAAGTAATACCACGAACAACTTCTTCTACCCTACCCCTTAAAAGTCCAACAGCTTCTGAATCTTTCTCAATCACCCCATCTGGTCTTCTATGCTCTGCTTCTCTGTAAAACTTGACAAGGTTCGTCATTCTATTACCTGCAGGTTCCCCTATCAAGCGTTTTGTTGCACGGTGTTCTTGATTATCAAGGTAGAACCTATACCCTAAGCTTATTACAGCAAATCCAGTAGAACCATCGGCGTATGTCAGTTCATCAGGCGATTCTGGTTCAGGATCCCCCACTTGAAAAGTATACACAATATTACCTGTACGAAATTTAAAGCCACTAAATTTTACCGGATTAAAAATAGGAAAGCGAATATGCAATGCTTTGAAAAACCAACCCACAAGAGGCAAATCACCAATGTCAGAGTTTGGGAAATAAATACCGTAGGGATGGGCACTAAATTCACCAGTAAGCGAATTTCTCGCTACAATATAAGTGGGAGAGTCTGTAGCTGCAAAAACATTAAACCGCTCTAGCAAATACTCCTGATTAACTGAGAGTTGTCTAGTTGTTACCATACAGTTTAAACTAAATGTTAAATTTAAATACCTTTCAGCTACTTAAAAACCTATCACCACATTATCAATTACATCAACGGAGGTGTGCAAATGGCTGAAAAAGCATCAGAAAACGTCGTCTACGTCGGGCAGAAGCCTTCAATGGCCTATGTTCTGGGCGTGATGACACAAATGTCCAACGGGCAAAACCAGATCTTCATCAAGGCTCGAGGACGTTCAATCTCGAAAGCAGTTGACGTCGCAGAGATTGTCCGAAGGAAATTCGCAAAGGACGCAAGAATTTCAAACATAGAGATTGGCACAGAGGAAAAGGCGCTTGAAAACGGGCAGAAGGTCAACATTTCGACAATAAGCATTTCAATAGGAAAGTGACACCTTTCCTCTTTTTCTATTTCTTCGCTAAATTATCTTCATGGATACTGTAGCAAAGGCGATGTCCAAAGTCAGAAGGGAGTTATTCGTACCAACAGAATTCATAAAATCTGCAAGCATGGATCAGCCTATAGCCATCCCTGGAGGGCAGACGATAAGCGCATCACATATGCATAGGATAGTCCTTTCAGAACTGGATTTGAAGCCAGGCGAGAAATTCCTGGAAGTGGGGGCAGGCTCAGGAATAATGCTGGCTTATGCCAAGGAAATGGTCGGAAAAGAAGGGAAGGTTGTCGGCATGGAAATAAACATGGAGACTTACAAGTTCGGGAAGGCATGCCTGAAAAAAGCAGGCTACAAGAATGTCACGTATGTCCATGGGGACGGCTCTATGGGATATCCAAAATACGCGCCATATGACAAGATTGCAATAAGTGCAGCATCTCCAGATATACCAAAGCCATTGATAAGCCAGCTCAAATCCAACGGCGTCATACTCGCCGTAATAGGCGCCCCTGAAGGCGAGCAACATCTGATCAAAATCAGGAAAACAAAGTCTGGAGATTTAATATCAAAAAACATATTATCCGTTATATTCGTCCCGCTTAGAGGGAAATATGGCTGGTCATAATGTCTTTCTGCATACCGATAGTCTCATCAATAGCGCTGCTTTATGTGAAGTTCTTCAATCTAATCTTCGGCATATTCTTGCCAGTAGACGTCATGATTGTAACCCTAATATCTTTCCTGGCAGTATCTTTCATAATATTCCTAATCGTCAAGATTTTTGTCAAGCCTTATAGCATCTATCCGGCAGCAGGCTATTCGATGATTTACATAAACGCCTTAATTTATGGCTTGGCGTTCTTTTGCGGAATCAGTTGAATGAGGTCGTAGGGATTTGAACCCTAATCTAGTGCTTTCTTCCATCATCTTGTATCAGATCTCCATGAAAACTGGAGGCACCGATCCTGAACCAGGTTAGACGACGACCTCGTCTTGTTAAGATAAAGTTTGAAATTACTTAAGCTTTAATCTGTGCGAAATTATGGCGGCGGCAAGGCTTACAACAATTATTGACAAAAGGTAAATCGTGCCAAGCCCTAGGAAAAACTCGTCTGGGTAAAGGATTTTCAGGATGCTGCTGGCTGGGAATATGAAATTCCTTTCGAAAAGAATTTTGTGGAATGCATCAAAGACATAATCAAAGTTGGCTAGCAAAAGTAGGAAAATCATCGATGACAAAATGAAAACCGCTATTGAAGTTATTCTAATGGTTTTTATCATGAATCTCCTGTTAGTCTTTGTGAGATGATTCAAGCTTGATAGTAACGCCAGAAAGGAAACAAAAAAGATGACATTTGTGACTACAATAACTCTTCTTACGTCCTGCATATGGCTGAACTCCTGCTCGTTTAGGAATGGGACTTTTGTCCCGTACTCCAGAAATTCAAGTATAATGCTGTTGTAGAATCCAGCATCCTGAGTGAAATCAACCCCGTTCTTTTCCTGGAAAAATGACCAGATGGCTGTATTGAATGAAAGAACCGGTATGCTCCATAAGACTATGGACAAAATCAGCGATACTATGAAAATGAATTTCATTGAAGACAGTACAAACAGGGATTTCGACAAACGATTAAATTTTTTCATAAAAGAGCCACGGGCGAGAATTGAACTCGCAACCTTCCGCTTGCCTGATGTAATACAAGGCGGGTGCTCTGCCAATTGAGCTACCGTGGCATACAACTAATTTCCACTCAAGATTTAAATCTAATCTAGAAATTCCTTGTTTTTAATCTTGTCGGGTATGTACTTGTCAGAAATAAATGTTATCCCTCTTGACGACAATGCTGCCAGCTCAACTTTCCCGTTAAGCTCCTTCCAAAGCTTGAACTGCTTCTGCCATTCCTTGTTGTCCTTAAACCAATCATAGTTCTTCACCTGGTCCAGCCTCTTCAAGTCAACGTCCTCAAACTTGATCAAGTGCCTCTTCAGGTCATACTTTACAACGTCCTCTGCAGTCAACCCGAGCATCCTAGCTCCAGGTATGGCCAGCTCCTGGGAAATGTGCGCAAGGCTGATAGAGCCGTACTTGATGACAGAGTAAATGTATGCGCCCCAAGGATCGCCGTCCACTAGGATGTAAACCGGCAATTTGTATTCCAAGTGCAGCCTCTGCAAAAGCCTTCTGATGCCTCTAGTAGCTTGCCCCTGGCTTGAAATGATGATGCAGTTCAGCTTTTCCCATACACGATCCTCATGCAATCTTTCCCATTCTGCAGCCTTTTCCAGATAAATGATGAACTTGGCGTCGACTTTCTTGAAGACAATGTCCTCGACATTGCTGGGTATGCTCCATCCCCCCGAGCCGAGTTTGCTCCAGTCAATCGTGTCCCCCTTGTCCTGTATGACAACCTTTCCGGCAATCGATCCAAGCTTGTTCGCGTTGATATTCAGCTGTTCGCGCGAGGAACCCGTAATAAGTTCCAGATCCTCTATCGCTTGGTTGGACTCGACCTGCTCGTCAACAAGATTGATGTTTGAGCCGGGCAAAGTCCTCTTCATCCTGTAAAAGGCCTCCCTCAAGCTCAGATGCTTGTTCATGTCTAGCAGCTCCTTTGCCACGGCCGCCGCTTCAATCGTCTGCACGAATTTTCTGACATGCCCTACGTTGAAAAAGTATCTTGTAGCAACCCCAGAACCCATCTTTATCATTCTTTGGCGCGGATCGTACTTTACGTTTGACAATGTCCTTATAGGTACATCCAGCGAAGGATTCTCACCCTTCTCTATATCCCCGACTACCTTACTTCCCAGGTTTCTAAGATTCTTTTGCGTCTTTTGTATCTTCTCCTTCAACCTTTCCACCTTTCTTCACAATCTTCTCCAACTTCTCAATCAAAGATTGCTTTTTCTTTTCTGTAAGCTTTTCCAGCGACTCGGCAAGCTCAGGTATGTACTTGTCAAACAACTCCCTTCTCAGCAGTCCCTCCCTCATCTTGTGCTTTTGCCTGACATAAGTTGCAATCCTTCTGCCTGCTTCCTGCAACGCAAGCTTCAATTCCTTGATGATCTCCGGATAGCCTGCTATGGCCTGCTTCCCTTCGGATGTATAAGGAACCCAGACGGATGCAAAGTGGACCAATATTGCAAGCTGGCCCTGCGGCAACTGCCCGGAAGACTGTGAGAAACCATACCTTTTCCAGTCAGTATCAATAACAGATTCTGTGGTGGCGCAGTCGCTCACGTGATAAATAAGAGGAACCTTGTTCGCGAACCTGAACAGCTGCGCACTTCCTTCCTTAGGCAACTCACCGCTAAATGCTAGTGCACATTCGACCTGAAAAGGATTTCCGCGATAAACTGTTGGCGGCCTGGTGACCGCGACAACAAACTCAGCTCTAGTCTCCTTCTTCAATCCCTCTTCCAACAATTTTTCTCCAAGCGGCGACAAACAATCCGTTGGCGGAGCAACCAGCTTGACCATCTGCATAGACTTGTGCAGCCTTTCAGTCTCCTCATGGTTCAACTCCTGCGGCTTCCTTTTAGTTTCTATTTTCGCAAGCTTGCAAATCTGCTCCGCAGATCCCTTCCCCACCCTTGAGAACTCCTTTGTCAAAAAGCCTACCATGTTCCTCGCATTCGTGGCCATTATCATCCTTCTCAGCAGCCCTAGCTCGACTCCGTATGGATGGGGCTTGATTTCCTTCGACAACGGGGGCAGCTCCTTCACGGCTCTGTCAAACTTTGCCTTCCCGTTCGGACCTTCGTAAACAATCTCCGCATAAGGATTCGACATTGCAGTCTGCCTGAGGTATTCTGCTATCGACTGCTTGCCTTCTATATATCTCCCTTCCGCATCCACCTCAATCTTCAGCCCGTGCCACCTTTTCTCATTCTTCTCCTTCTTCTGCGAAATAACGTGCGGCTCGTTTTTCTTCACGTCGATCATTAATTCAATTTCGTGGATGTCTTTTCCTGTGCTCGAACTTAGCTTGGCAGGTTTACCTGTCGTCAGCTGGGAATACAATAATCCGCCGCTGGCTCCCAATCCTTGAGTGCCTCGAGACATCTTTAGCCGATGGAACTTTGAGCCGTAGAGTAGCTTGCCAAATGCCAGTGCCAGCTTGCCTTCGACAATGCCTGGTCCGTTGTCCTCATTTCTGACTCTGAACCTCTCCGGCGAAATCTCCTTCACTGTTATTTTTATGTCCGGCAGTATCCTCGCCTCCTCGCACGCGTCGAGAGAATTGTCCACAAACTCCTTCACTATAGTTATCAATGCTTTCGTAGGATTCTCGTAGCCCAGCAGGTGCCTGTTCTTCTCAAAGAACTCTGCAACGCTAACAGCTTTTAACTGCTCGGATAGCTCCTCTCCGCCCCTTATCTTTTCAGCCATCAAACCACTTTGTGCTCCGCCAAAAATCTGTAAACCTTATTGTGTTTGCTCCCAAATAAAATCATTTTAATCGCCTCTTCCGCCACTAGTATGTTTTCCGGCCTGCCGATGATGCTGACAGTCTTTCCATAGACAGCCACCTTTACCTGCGCAGACTTTTCTATCTGCTTCTTCATCCCGCCCATCTCGCCGATAATCCTCCCCTTCATCACAGTCTCCCTCTTGCCAGACCCGGCAAAATCCTTAATGTTTATAACCAGCAATAAATATTCGTCATCCACCAAGTCCATGCATTCTGAAAAGTCGAACCCCCTCCCAAATGCCTTGTAGATTTCCTTCACATTCAGAACCTGCACGACATCCTCGCCTTCGATTACGACATCCTCGGCTATTGCAACTGAAACGTCGAAGAACCTGCCAAGCTCCACATCCCAGCCTTTTTCATGCCTCAGCTTCTTTATTCTATCCTCTGGTATGACAACGTGCGCTATCATGCATATCTGTATCGGCCTACATTCTTATTACGTTTCTGACCACATAGTCTATTACCAGCACGAGAACGCCGAGCACTATCGCACTGGAAGCCACCATAGGCAAAGGAATCAGTGAGACAACATTTATACCGAACAAGTTCCCGCTGAGCACAAAGTAGGCCAGGTAAGCCAGAAATCCGTCCAGGAATGATATCAACAAGTCTCTTATCATCAAATGAATTTTGATTTCCTGCGTTAAAAAGATTTTCTAAAAGTCCTTCACAATGTTCCTTCTTCTAAGCCAGTTTGCCTGCGTTGGCGTGTACCTGAAGACAACATCGCCGCGCTCGCTGCTCTGCGTTGTCCAAGGTCCCACCAGAATAAGATCTCCCACCCTTATCCAGACGCGCTTTCGCAGCCTTCCAGGTATCCTGCATATCCTCGTGTTGCCGTCGTTGCACCTTACCCTCATCTTGTCGCCGCCCAGCATCATCTCCACAATTCCCAGCACTTCCGGCGCCTTTGGCATTCTTGTCCTGGATATTTCTATTTCTTCCCTTGTTGGTTGTTCCACTTTTGCCATTCACTCACCAAATGAGACCAGTATAGTATCCCTGTAGACCTTCTTCCCTTCCTTCATCCCATACAGGGTTCTTGTAATCTTGGTTTTTGTTCTATATCTGGATTTCAGAAATCTCGCCACCTTGTCCGCCGCCGACTTGGAGCCGAAATAATAATCAATGCCTCCCCTTTTCTTTGCGGAGCCAGAAACAAATGCCATCTTGTCCTCCTTCTTCAACTCATCAACCTTGCGTTCAATCTCCTTTGAAACTTTATCTATATTAACATTTCCCCTCACCTGAAGAGTGGCGTTGAAGTAGCCGGAGAACTTCATGTTGCAGATTTTGCAGACGACGAGCGGGTGCTTCAAGCTGATTTCTTTTTCCTCCTCCTTCTTCATCCCGCTTATTCTTGCGTGCAGCGTAGCATGGATATTGTCTTTGCTTACGCGGTATGTCACAGAATGCAATTCCTTGAATTTCAGCCCCTTGAAAAATTTCTCGATCGCACCTTCCAATGTATGGAAATCCTTTTCACCAAGGTAAAATCTGCCGCACTCCCTGCATTCGGTTATTAGTAGCTTATCTGGAAGCTTGTCTGCAAAGCTGAATTTTTCCAAGAAGCAATCCCCACAGAGCCCGCTATAGAGCTTCGACACCGTCCTGCCGCACTTGGGGCAAAATATGTTATGCATGTCTCAAACTTGAGTTTAAATAAATATCTGTCTTCCTATTTTCAGATATGGTAAATTTTGCACTGATACCCGCTTACAACGAAAGCAAGCACATAGCAGGCATAGTAAGGCAGGTTTCAAAGATAGGATTAAAGCCTGTTGTAATTGACGACGGTTCTAAGGACAATACTTATGATGTTGCAGTTGATAGCGGCGCAATCTGCATACGGCACGAGAGGAACAAGGGAAAGGGGGAGGCGTTAAAGACAGGACTTGAGCATATACTGAAGCACTATCCGAGTTTTGATTACTTGATTCTGATAGACGCAGACAACCAGTATGCGCCGCAGGAGGCTTTGAAGATCTTGCGCGAGTTGGAAGAAGCGGGCGCGGACTTTGTCATGGGGTACAGGGACTGGAGCCTTGTCCCTTTCAGGCACCAATTGGGAAATTTTGTGTGGAGGACAGCATTCAACATTCTTTTCGGGACAAAGCTCAAGGACACGAACTGCGGCTTGATGGGGTTTGACAAGAAGGCTGTGGAAAAGATAAAAGACAGCATTCTAGGCGGTTACATTGTCGACAATTCGATTTTGATAGGTGCACTTAAGAATCGTCTGAAGATGTCACAGGTTGAGGTCAAGGTAAGCTACCACAGGAAAAGCGGCGTAAGACGGGGCACTAGGGTGGTTCTTGACGTCCTCTATTACATAGTTAAAGAAGGGTTGAAGTATAGGTTTGGACGATAGTAAAATTTAAAACAGTAGAAATACTATCGTTGAACTAGGGACAGAGACTGGGACAGTAATAATTAATTTACTGTAAGCTCAGCCCGATCTGATGAGGTTAAGGAGAGCAACCATAAAGGCTCTAAACCGCCTGAAGAGCGGTGTGTCGAGAGTTCAAAGGTACAAAATACCGAATTCATCTCTCCTGTCCCACTATTTTTTTAATCTTTTAAAGGCGCATTTACAATACTTGTTACTATGGCAGAGAAAGTTTGGGAAGGAGAGCTCTTAGAAGAGCGCGTAATTATATGGGGAAAGGATAGTGTCGAGCTTTATGATGAAGCCGGTTACGGAAAGCCCCTGCCAGAAGAGGAATCTACCAGGCTTGAAATGGACTTGGTGGAGGCTGTTTATCTTGTCGAAAAAGGCAAGCTGAAAGTCACTGTAAAGGATGCTGGAAAAAACAAGAAACTCGATTTCAAGGATTTGATGAGAATAGGAAGCGAGAAGGTGCACGAATTCCATCCGCAATATATTGTTTACCGTGACTTGCGGGAGCGTGGATATTTGGTAAAAACTGGGTACAAGTTCGGTTGCCATTTCCGTGTCTATGAGAGGGGCGTTAAGTTGAAAAGAGGTCCCAAAGCTGCCCATGAACATACGAAATTCGTTGTGCATGCTGTTGCAGAAGAGTCTGCATTTTCATTACCAGAAATGTCTAGAGCAGTAAGACTTGCACATAACATAAGGGCAACCATGGTTTGGGCTGTGGTGGACAAAGAGGCTGGAGTTACTTTTTATACAATACAGAGGATCACACCTTAGGACGATTTAATGGGACGAATAAAAACTTCCTATGTAAAGAATGTGAGCCACGAGTTGTTTGACAAGCACAGCGACAAGTTCACAACAGATTTTGCAAAGAACAAGGAAACTCTCAGCCAGTTCGCCACTATAACGTCCAAAAAACTTGAGAACGTGATAGCGGGCTACATCACAAAACTGAAGAAACAGAAGCAAAATGTGTGATTTTTATTGTTTGTTTCCTAAATAGAAATTAAGTATGTTGAAGAAAGGCCAGCGAATGGTGATGGACGAATTCGCCTGGATAATTCTGGGTTCGGTAGGTTTTATTCTTATAATCACCATCGTCTTCAATACAACCATCTCCAAGCCGCTCATAGAGCCAAACACTCTCCAGACTTCGCTGGCAAGAGGAGTTTCTTATACCTTCACCGCTACTATCCGCAGCGCAGAAGGACGGCCCATGGCCAATGTCACACTGACGCCATCAGGCGAAATTAAGGACTGGATAAGCTTCGACAGCAACAATTTTAACGTCGACAACTCTACAACTGTCCGGGCAAGGATAGACGTGCCAAGCTCGGCAAGCATTCGAGCCTATACTGGAAGCATCAAGGTCGAGACTGCCGGCGGCAGCTCTGCAATGTCGCTCACAATAAACGTTGTTAGCTCCCCTGTGCAGAGGCTAGACTATCGTCCAATTCCTCTCGGAGATTTCGATGTCCGTTACAACAGAAGCTCTGACACACTGCTGAGCAGGGGGAGCCTTGAGGTCAACAAAGGCCTTTTCGTCGAAACCAAGGAAGCCTTCTCGGCAACTCTGCCGGATGAGAGGGCAGCAATTACAACCGACGCATACTTGAAAATTGTCATAGTTGAGTCAAACCAGAACGGCAACCTGGTGGTGGAATTTAACGGAGCCCAGGTCTTCAATCAGAAGGTAGGTGTGGGGGAAGTAACAATACCTATAACAAGGGACATGCTGAACACGACAAACGTGATAGGCGTAAGAACGGAAGGCCCGCCTTTCTGGCAGTTCTGGTCAAGGGCAGTCTACAAGATAGAAAGCCTTGATTTCGGCATAAACTTTATTGACATACTCGAGCAGCAAAAGACTTTTGGACTAGGCAGGAGCGAAATCGACAACTTCCACCATTTCCAGCTGCAGACTAGGGTCGGTGGTTATTCAACACCTGTGGAGGATTTGTCAATTAAAATCAACGGCCAGACCGTATACATGGACAGGCCGCCGCTGGCTTTGATCAACCAGACCATCGACAGGGACATACTCGGCAACAAACTCTTTCTCAGCGACCAGAACACAATTTCGTTCATGTTCGAGAGAATGTCGTCGATAAACCTCAAAGACACAACACTTCTAGTCTACTACTACCGCTAAAGCCCTAAAAGGAACAAGTCCCTGACAGCAGGCGCAAACCCGATAACAGCTATGGCGAACTTCAAGAAATTGTTAAAGTTTTTGTCTTCAGAATATTTGTCGATAAGAATCAGCACGGCAACAACTACAGCCAGTTTCACAACAATAAACGATATAGGAGAGAAATAGCTTATGAGCAGGCGAGGAACCACGTGCATTTCCCTGAATCCGAAAAACTGGATTGCCGTAAATGTCGCGGTCGCGTCAAATGCATGCGCCAGAGTCACAAACTTGTTTTCCACCTTCCATCTAATCAGGTAAAGAGCCGCAGCGATGGGCAGCAGCAAACCCAAAGTTATTGCCATTCCAGTAACTTGGACAATCCTTGGCAGCAGAATCAGCAGAGGTGCCATCGACAGCACCAGCCCAGAAACGAAGAGAGTTTTGTAGTACGGCGTCTTGAATCTCTTCTCCACCGCTCTTGATGCTAGGAATAAAACAAAGGCAAGGGCAAAAATCTCTATCCAAATCATTGGCGTTACAAGGAAGTATGAGCTGTAAACCCCGGCTTCCTCAAACAGCCTTACCAAGATTCCGAAAAAGACCAAAGGCATAACGCCGATTACAAACTTCCTATCGATCTTCAGCTTGATTCTTTCAACATACTTGTAGGTGAAGTAAACCGCAAGCACTGCCAGCAACGCATACGTCAGCGTGTTGACTGGATTGTAGCCCTCGCCGAGAATTATCGGGTCTATATAGTAGGTCCTCACCAGGTCAATCAGGCTCATAACAATAATAGCTTTGCAGGCTAAATTTATTTATGCGCAAAGGACAGGCGGCATTAATCATACTTGTTGCTATAGCGGCTGCAATAGTGCTGTTCCTTTTGATATCGCCGAATTTCAAAAATACAAGCAAAGGGCCGTTGAAATATAAGAATGAAGTTGTGACGATAGAGAAGATATTTGTTTCAGCCAAGGCGCCATATACTTCTACAGATTCCGATCCAGTGAAAACTACCATCCAGTTCGAGGTCCACAACAACGGCGACCAAGACATTCCATATCTGGAGATAGACTTTTTCGACTTGTCGGGCTTCAGCATAGATGCAGAAGGTTCAAGATTGAAATTGAACTGTGGCTTGGGGGAGCAGGCAGGTGCAAGGTGCATTTACTCAGGCAGCAATTCCCTTACTTCGCTTGACAGCAGGGAAGTGTCAATAACTTTAGTGGCTCCGAAAGACATCAAGTCACCCACGCCATACACAATAAGCTACGGCGTAAAGTATCTTTATTTCGGCACTAGGGATTTCAACATCCCTGTAATCGACGGCACGACAAAGAAGCAGCCGTCCTCCCAGCTAAGGCAAAGCACGCCCTCAATAGGGCCTGTTGCGGTCGAGATAGAGCCCGCAATCGAGAGGACGCTCACGGTCGGCGATGAGACCATCAAGCAGTACTGGGGCATAAGCGGGGACAATGCATTCCCGTTCATTACCAAGTTCAAGTTCAACCAAGTAGGAGCTGTTCAAGGAAAGCTGAAGGACATCAATTTGACTGACGGAAATGTCACAGTAAAGCTGACAGGCTTGGATACTTCAGGGCTGTGCGATTTTGGCAAGACAGCCGCTAGCTCGTTTTCGCTGACGCTGCCAGGAGGCTCCAAATACGAGGTACCAAACACCCAGGGCTACAATCTTGTGTCCAAGAAGCCGGTTGTCATACCGTTCAATTCACTCCTCTGCACGTTCACACCAAACCAAAAACTGCCCGAGTACACGGCCACGATATCGGCTGCATTCGCCTACCAGTACGAGTATATAATGACGCAGGAGTTTGTAGTCCAGCCTTCGCCCAAGTGAGAACATATTTAAATTGTTTATAAGCAAATTATATTAAGTGGGATATAGGATGAGCCTTAGGAAAGAGTTGTTGTTGCTTTCGGTTATTTCTATAGTTTTTCTTGCAGGATGTGCAACCCAGCCAACAGCACCTACCGGAACAGGTGTGATCATAAAAAGCTTTGCTCCTGAAAGGTCGGATGTCGAAGGGGCCACAGACATTTTATTTTTGCTGACTATCCAAAATGTTGGCGAGAAGACGGCGAGCAACGTAAACGCGGAGTTGTTCGGCCTGTCTACGGAATGGGTATGCCAGCCTTCAGGCAATTGCGTTATTGGTCCGTGGGCTTTGGAACCAGCCGATCAGCCAACCGGTTTTGTCGGCGAAGAAGCTTCCAACGAATGGATAGTGCGAACTCCCCCAGCAAAGAACAACGACATAGTTTATGACGCCTCCGCAAGGGTTTCCTACGGCTATACGACTGTCTCAGACAGCCTGCTGAGATTTGTGACCTCAGATTATTTGAGAATAAATCCAAATGCGCAGAGCGGAGTAGTAACTTCAAAATCAACATCTGGTCCGCTCTTGGTTACTGTTAGGGCGCAGACTCCGGTGATATCATCTGGCAGCACTCTTGCAAGAGTGCAGTTTGAAATCCAGAACATAGGAGGCGGGAGAGTGTTTGTTAATAATGTAGCTTCTGCGAATCTCGACAAGATACACACGCTGACAATTACAGGAGTGACAGCATGCCGCAGTGTGCCAGCAGCCGGCGGAACATTCACTTCTACCGATACGATCAGGCTTGCAGGCGGCAAGAGCACTGTAATAACATGCGATTTGGATGTGTCAAACATAGGAAATTTCAAGGACAAGCCTGTGACATTGACTGCAGACTATGGCTACTTCGTAGAGAGCACCACACAGGTAACAGTCAACAAAGCCTTGTCTTAAGTGGGTCTGTGCGGAATCGAACCACAGTCTGCGCGACGTGAACGCGCCGTCCTGCCACTAGACTACAAACCCTTATGATTTATTCATTCAATCTAAATTTATTAATGTGAACCCGGTAAAAATGCTTTTCATAATTTCGCTAATTATAGCAGCTATCATTCTTGCACAACTGTTAGCTCCACAGCAAATTAAGCAGGACATTCTGGACTTTCTGGCGGATCAAGTAGCGCCAAATCTTCCCCTTTACTCTTTCTTCAAGGAAGAAGTTCTAACCGGGACTCTCAAAGGCCTTGCAGCTTTCGTGGCTTTTGCAAACATACCTTTCGTACCCAACCTTCCAGTCGAGCCTTACGCCATTTATGTCTTTAACAACGGAATAAACCCGATTCTTATAGTCCTCACTATAACTGCGACAACCTTCGTCACGTCAAGCCTTAGTTACATGTTGGGCTATATGTTCGGCCCTCGGCTGATAGAGAAATTAACAGGAAGGCCCTTTAGTTACAGCGAAAGGATGGATTTTTTCAGCGCACCTATAACATTCATAACGCATCTTTTGCCACTCCCAAATATCTTCCCGTTTGTTTTCGGCGCCTACAAATCAAACTATAAAAATTTTGCCATAGCGGCCCTGCTTGCTACAACTATCAGATTCTCGGCAGTTCTAATAATTTTCCAAATATACGGCGACGTCTTCAGCCAAGTCCTGCTAAACCTCAACCCTTTCGGCTAAAGTCTGCTATGCTTTTCTGATCCACATACGTCTTCCTGATTTGCATTCTGTCGTCAAAGACAGGCTTGCCGTAAACACCATCATATCCGTCTTCAAACTTCACGTTCCCTTCCCGAACCTTGATTATAGCATCCGCTATCTTCTCACTGGTAACTTTCGCAAGCTCTTCTCTGCCAGCATTCATCAGCACATCCATCTCATTTCCAAACCTACCTATCAAACGATTTTGTTCTTCAATCACTTTTCTTGAGTAAAGTTGGTTGACACCCATGACAAAAGATATTATCTCATATAAAGGCAATAATGTCTTGAATTTAATTGTGTCCAGAATGAAACCTTCCGGCCTGTCAGCCAGTTCTTCAACTCGCTGCAAAACTCCAATAGTCATCTTCTTTCCGCATCTCGGACATTTGTTGTTCAGTTTTTTTGCGTCCCTCGGGTGCATGCTTACATTGCAGTTTCTGTGCCCTGTTATATGATATTTTCCGTAACTGGGGCTGACTTCAATGGTTGATAAAAACCTCTTCTTATCCCTTCTCTTTATCGCGTCATAAATTTCCTCATAAGTCAATTCTTTGAATTCGAAAACATTAGCCTCTCTTCCCAGCCTCCAAGGATGTGGAGAATGTGCATCACTGTTTGAAAGCAAGGTTATATTATCAAGTTTTGACAAACGCCAGTTCATCGGAGGGTCGCTGCTTAAGCCAGTCTCCAATGCAAAAATATGGTTTGCTTGGTCTTGGTAGCATTCCTCCAAAGAGTCAAAACCGCCGATCGCACCAAACACAGATCTCCAGGGTGTCCATGCATGGTTAGGATAAATCAGCGTGTGCTTATCCACTTGCATAAAAGCTTCAACAAGTTCAGGCGCAGAAACATTCAGGATAGGCCTGCCGTCGGATTTCAAATCACCAAACTTCTTCAGAGCCTCGTTAATTTGGTCAACAACTTCAAAAGACCTTGCATGGATGTTGTGGTGAATGTGCCGTGTCTTTCCCTCAAAACTAAATACAGTGGCAACCTCAGCTGTCAGCACGAAATTTATTCCATTAAAGGCAAAAATTCCTGTGTCATCAGCAGGCTCTAATTTTTCTTTCAACTCCTCAAGCCAAGTAGGGTGAGTGAAATCACCGCTTGACAAGACATTAAGACCCTTTATCTTTGCGCCTACGCTTAGGGTTTCCAAATTCAAGTCTCTGCTTGTCGCTCTGGAATACCTAGAATGCAAGTGAAAGTCTGCAATGTATCTCATGATATCTTAAAATGCAAATAGGGCCACAAGTATTAATGCAGTCGCTATCATCATTCCCCAGATCCATGGCTTCCAGATGACTATCTTGCTTCCGTCAAGCGGAGGTATAGGCAAGAGGTTCACAAGCGCAAGCCAGGCGTTTATCAACGTGAGATAGTAGAACAACGTCCCCTGGAAAAGGGAGAATATCATTGCAAATGCAATGTTTGTCAAAGGCCCCATGGTCGCAACTATTCCCATTTCAGTGCTCTGCACATTCATCCTCCTGTACCCCCACCTGCCGAATTTGTAAGGCCGGACTTCCACCGCACCCGGCGCGACAAACTTCAATCCGACAACCATGAATATCATACCAAACAAAATGCCCGTAGGCCACATCCTGTAATGGGCGGCTAGTCCGAATTTTTGCGCCATGAATTTGTGCGCCATCTCATGGAACAAGAACGCGACGATTACAACGGCGACAAAATAAGGCAGGGACTCGGGGCTGAACCCGAAGCCAGGGAAAGGCTGCCATGCAAAAATGATGATGAGGGCAATGACAGATGCTACTATGTCCCTGATCTCCTCCTTCGAGAACACTTCCATAAACTTGATTGGAAATCGAAATATTTTATACTATTGGTTCATTTGATGAAGTAGGGAAGGGCATCCTGAATAGTGGCTACTTCTATAACCTCCAGTTCAGCGTCTTTGGAAATATCCACCTTTTCAGCCTTGTATTCCGTCTGGCAGAATGTCACAGGGCCTATCTTCTCGCATGTTTTCTCGGGCTTGTACGTCGTCTGAGTGCCTTGGCCTTTAGGCACTAAGAATGTCGTCGCGCCAACGTCCTTTGATGCTTTTGCTTTTGCCAAAATTGACCCAACAGGCCCTATGGTACTATCAAGGTTTATCGTTCCTGTAATCATCACGTCATTTGGAATGGTCTTGTTCTCAATCACAGCAACTGTAGCAATAGTTATAGCGGCACCAGCCGACTGTCCTTCAATCAATGAGGCGTTGGTATCGATGGTATAGATCAAATCTATGTCAGATAAATCTTTGTTCGTCAAATTTTCCGCAACCATTTCAGCAATTCTTATTGAGTATTGAGTGTCGACCCAAAAAAGTATGTTATCTACATTAGTCAATATCCTCCCTTCGCCAGGAATTGCCTGGACTTTCAAAGTTGCAATAACACCATTTCCTTCATTGTCCACAGCCGGAAGATTTATTGTTGCTGTATTCAAGGAAGTTGTTTTAGCAGGCTCGACGACTTCCGAAGACGTTTGTTGTTGAGTTGAAGAAAGGAAGGTCAACATTAGGAATAGCGAAACTACAACTACGAAAACAATTCCTGTGCGGTCCTTGCGTTTCATGTTATCATAATTTGATTTTTAAAAATAAACAGGAGCGCACTCCAGTCGATACAAGACCATAGATTAGTTCACCCGACTGCTCTTCTCCACCCCGTTTTTCCCAAGCACAGCACGCATAACTTACAAATGCTCCCTTCCGGGCCTGTTTGGGTTCGCTATGCATGCCACCCTGGGAGACGAGACTTCTCAGTCAAGCAGCCAGACTAGTCTATAGCCCATGTACCTTCTGGAGTTGTCGCCGCGCCATGAACCAGATTTGCGCTGTGAAGGTCTGGTACCCCTTCGGCCATAGCTCCTGTAAAACTCAATGAATTCATGTAATTTAAATCTTTTGGATGAACCTTTCAATCCTTCCCAAAGCCTGCACAAGCTTGTCATGCGAAGTGGCATAACTAATCCTGACATGGCCTTCTCCATACCTCCCAAATTCTGTACCAGGAATAACAACAACTTTTCCTTTTTTCATCAATGCGTCGGAAAACTTTACTGAAGGCAGTTTGAATTTCTTGATGTTTGGAAAAGCGTAAAAAGCGCCTTTTGGAGTTGTGCAAGCTAGTTCCATCTCACCCAGTCTTTTGATTACCATTCTCCTTCTCATGTCATATTCCTTTACCATCATTTTTGTATAGCTGGCAGAATTTCTTAGGGCCTCCACTGCAGCCAGTTGTGCAAAGGTAGGTGCGGCAAGCGTAGTGCATATCTTGAATTCCGTCATCTCTTTGATAATTCGTTCGTCAGCAACTGCGTAGCCGACTCTAAATCCGCACATTGCATATGTTTTCGAAAATGACTGCACGGTTACAACTCTGTCCTCCATCCCGTCCAAGCTTGCAATGCTGACATGCTTCTCGTTGTCATAGATTAATTTTTCATAAGCCTCATCAGAAAGAATCATGAGGTCTTTTTCAACAGCTATGTCTGCAATTTCTTCCAAAACCCTCTTCGTCAGAATAGATCCAGTGGGGTTAGATGGCGTATTTATGACTAGCAATCTTGTTTTCCTTGTTATGATTTTTTTAAGAATATCCGGATGAGCTTCAAAGCCGTCATCTTCTTTCAACGGCATCGACTTGGCAATGCCGTCCAACATTTGAACTATTGGTCTGTAAGCAATGTAGCCAGGATCAGGAATGATAACTTCTTCTTTCGGATTAACCAGAGTCATTATTGCAAGAAGTATTGATTCTTTGGAGCCGCAAGAAATTATAATGTTTTCCGGATCGGCATCTATTTTATTGTCCTTCTTAAGCTTCTTTACAAGCTCTTCTCTTAATTCGTGCCTTCCTTGCAACGGCGAGTAGTGTGTAAATCCTTTCTCAAGAAACTTTTCTGCAGACTTGATTACATTTGGCGGTGCAGGAAAGTCTGGCTCACCCGCTCCCAGTGAAATTATTTCCGGATGTTGCTCTAAAATTCTCAAACTCTCCTCAATTTTTGAGGATTCAATTACTTTCACGCGTCTTGCAAGGTGCAGCTTCATTAATTTAAGTTAGTTTCGTTAAAATTAAGCTTTCATAAAAAATACAAACGCTTATATACTTTGCAATCTCATCAGATAGATTAAGGTGTAAACCCAATATGGAAGACGAGCGGAACGGCATGGAGTTCGGCGAGGACGAAATGTCTGACGACGATTTTTTGGGCGAGGAAGAAAGCGAAGATTTTTAAATTTTCCTCCTTTTTATTTCTTTTTTAATTTTTCATAAGCCTCATCAGAAAGAATCATGTTAAAGTAGAAAAATTAATTAAATGCTCCTCGTGATTTCAGTAACTTCTACCCCTTCCACACCTTCAAGTTCCCGCAATTTATTTTCCACTTTCTCCAGCTGGCCTTCTTCGTCAGGAACCAGCACAGTTACATTCACTGCTATCAGGCCGAATGCAATAGGCTCTCTTTCTGTTCTCTGTGGTTTAATCTCTCTAACAACGTCTTTTTCAAGCTTGTCAAGATTTACATCCACGCCTGTAGGCATTATCTTGAAAGTAACGATAACGTCGGTCATCCTAAGGACCTTCAAATCCGCATTCGCTGCATGTATACTTGGAACCCAAATTCTTGCAAGTGCTGCATCTTACAATTTCCACCTTGCCGCACTTGGGGCATGAAAACTTTACAAAGTTCTTTTTTGCCAGCACATTAATGCCGCAAGTTGTGCAATGCAGTTTCCCCTGTATGTTATCAACCTTTCCCTGATTTACGTTATTAAACTTATAAATGTCAAATTTTTATAGTTAGCGTGGGCCTATAGTCTAATTGGATAAAAACACTGTTCATAACGCTGGCTTGCGGAGCCGGAATTTTGGGTTCGAGTCCCAATAGGCCCATCAAACCTTTAATTTACCTTTCTTTATCACACCTTTCCTTATAACTTTTACTTTACCATTTACGACTTCTACTATTGTAGAAGGCTTCTTGTACTTACATTTATCACCATCCAAAATTAAATTAACTTTATCACCCAGCTGGGTAACAACATCTTCGACTGTTATAGGGTCTTTCTCACCAGAGATATTCGCGCTAGTTGATGTTATTGGAGCATTATATAATTTTACAAGTTCCACGGCTATCTGGTTGTCCGGTATCCTTACGCCAACTCTGTTCATCCCCAACGTCAGCTCCTTTGGGAATCTTGCTTTTGTTGGAAGGATTAGGGTCAAAGGTCCTGGAAGAAATTTCCTTGCAAGTTTTAGCGAGATAGGATCAAATTTAACATATTTTTTCGCTTGCTTCAATGAGGAAAACATGATTGTCAAAGGCTTTCTAAAATCCCTTCCCTTCACTCTGTATACAGATTTTACTGCTTTCCTATTGAGAGCATCCGCCCCCAGACCGTACAATGTGTCCGTTGGATATGCTATCAGCCCGCCATTTTCCAAGGCATCTGCAGCTATTTTCAACAGCGCTTTCTCTGGTTTATTTGGATTAATTTTTAAGACTTTCATATAGATTATATGGCAAAGGAAAAAGAACAAGAATACACCTTTTGGACGGACAAAATAGCGCAAAGTATAATAACAAGGAAAAGATTTCATTATACAGACGACAAGATACCCAAATTCAAAAAGTTTGTCGTCAAGACCTCAGCATCCATATCCGGTGTGCTTCACATAGGCAGGCTAAGCGACACGATTCGCGGCGATGCAGTCTTCAAGTCTTTGAAGGATAGTGGAGTTAAGCCTGAATTAATCTGGGTTGCTGAAGACATGGATCCTCTTAGAAAGGTGCCTGAAGGAGTCCCAAAAAGCTATGTAGAGTTTATCGGGATGCCGGTCACCGACATTCCAGATCCAGACGGATGCCACAAGTCTTATGCAGATCACCACGTTTCCAAATACTACAAAGTCCTAAACCAATTCATTTCAACAAAAATGGCAAAGTTTTCCATGAGGAAGGAATACAAGAAAGGCAGTTTCAACAAATACATCAAACTTTTGTTGGACAATATAGATAGATTGAGGGAAATCCAAAACAAATATAGGACGAATAAATTGCCTGAAGATTGGAGCCCTTGGACGCCGATATGCGACAATTGCGGGAAAATAATAACGCCAAGAGTCGTGGGAGTTCAGAAGGGCAAGGTGGAATACAGATGCAAAGATTACAAATTTGAAAAGAATGTGGCGAAAGGATGCGGATATGAGGGCGAGAACGATCCTTTGAAAGGAAACGGTAAACTGTTGTGGAAAAGCGAATGGGCGGCTCAATGGACAAGATGGAATGTGTGCAGCGAAGGTGCCGGTAAGGAGTACCAAGTGCCAGGCAGTGCATTTTGGATAAATGGGGAAATAGCCGAGAAAATCCTAAAGTACCCCATGCCCGTCCCCATCTTTTACGAGCACCTTACGATTAACGGAGAAAAAATGTCGGCATCTGTGGGGAATGTAATGTATCCCTATGACTGGCTGGAAGTCGCAACGCCGGAACTGCTTCGGTTGCTATATCTAAAGGATCCAATGAGAGTGCGGGATTTTCGGTGGGAGTTTGTCCCCAATATGATGGAAGAGCTGGACGAGTTAGGCAAAGTCTATTACGGCATCAAAAAGGTTCAGAACAAGAGAGACGAAATTACAATGAAAAGGCTGTACGAACTGATTCAATTGAGATCTATACCAAGGAAATATAATCCGGCCATTTCTTATAGCTTACTTCTTGAAATCGCCAGAATACTTCCAGATAAGAATCAAAAAAAGTTCGCGTTGCAGAAGCTAAAGGAGTATGGACACATCAAAAAACCAAATAAAGAGTTAGAAGATATCTTGGCTGAAAGGCTAGAATTCACCAAAAACTTGACAAAAAAACTACAGAGAGAATTAAGAGAAATTAAATTGAGTGAAAAGGAAAAGGCAATGATTAAAGACATTGCAGATATGATTAGAAAAGAGTCCAACCCGGAGCTGATTCAAACAAAAACATTCGAAATAATAAAAAAGAATGGCTTGCAAGTGCCAGAAGGGTTTAAGCTTATTTACAACATTATTCTGAACTCAGACAGAGGGCCAAGATTGGGAACATACGTAATAGAAAGGGGAAAGAGTGAGATAATCAAAAAATTAGAGAGTGTATTGTGACCGAAAGACTTTATTGGCAAGATTCTTACATGAAGGAATTTACTGCTAGTATTGTTTCCGTCGAAGATATTATGGTAGAACTGGATAAAACATGCTTTTTCCCAACAGGGGGAGGCGAGCCTAATGATCTAGGAAAGCTGCTTCTAAACGGCGATGAGTTCTCTGTTTTGGACGTGTCCAAGAGCGGCGACAAAATCTTGCATAGGGTCGACAAGGAAGGATTGAAAGCCGGCGACAGCATCAAGGGAGTTATTGACTGGGAGAGAAGATACAGGTTGATGAAGATGCATACTGCCTCACACTTGCTTGCGGCCATTATCAATAAAGAGACTGGGGCACTGATCAGTGGAGGAAATTTGGATTTGGAAAAATCTAGAATAGACTTTAATCTTGAAGAGTTTGACAAAGAAAAGTTCATATCCTACATAAACAAGGCAAACGACCTGATAAATCAGGATGCTGCCGTAAAGCCCTACTTTATGAAAAGAGAGGAAGCGATGAAGATACCTGGAATAATAAAGTTGCTGGAGGCGCTCCCGCCAAACGTTGATACGTTGAGGATTGTCGAGATCGAAGGAATTGATATTCAGGCGGACGGCGGAAATCACGTAAGGCAGTTAAGCGAAATAGATAAGATTGAAATCGTGAAATTGGAAAACAAAGGCAAGAACAACAGGCGCCTTTACTTCACACTCGGAAAATAGAAATTATTTGAAGTTTTCCAATAATACATTATGGCATTCCATGAAGAATCCAAAATTTTCAAACTCGAGGAAGCCCTTTCGTATGAATACCTTCCAGACATTCTGCCGCATAGGGAACAGCAGATAAAATATCTTGCCGAAAATCTGCTGCCTGCGAGCAAGGGACGAAAGCCGCAGAACATTTTCATCTTCGGCTCTCCCGGAATAGGCAAAACAGCATCTGCCAAGTACGTCTTTCGCGAGTTCGAGGACTATTCAGGCATAAAGACAATTTACCTAAACTGCTGGGACTTCAACACATCGACTTCTATCCTGTCGAAATTAGTGTCCGAGCTTGGAATGTTCGTCCAGAGAAGAGGATGGGCAAAGGATGAGGTTATGTCCAGGTTAATCGAGGTCCTTGAAAAATCAAAAAAGGGGCTGTTGATTTGCCTGGACGAGGCAGACCAGCTAATTTACAAGGACCAGAAGGTTTTATACGACCTTTTGAGGCTCAATCAGTATGTTAAAAATCCTGTCGGCTTGATTTTCATTTCAAACAATCCCCACATTTTCTCTGAGATAGAGCCAAGAATAAAGAGCAGCCTGTCTGTGGAAGAGATAGAATTCAAGCCCTACACGGTCGCTGAGATGATGGACATACTCAAAGAGAGAGCAGCCAATGGGTTCAGGGCGGTTGAGAGCGGCGTAGTGGCTTTGGCGTCTGCCCATGCAATTAACAAGGGCGGCGATGTAAGGGTCGGTTTGGAGTGCCTAATGAAGGCCGGGAGAATTGCCGAGTCGGAAAGCAGCGATAAGGTGGCAGTCGAACATGTCAGGAAAGTTTTGAAGGATGTTGTTAAAGCCAAGCCCGAAATCCTGAAGGAGAGGGTTTCAGATGTCGAGAGGATGGTTTTGGACATGTTGTCAAAGAAAAGCAGGGCGACGTTAGACGAGCTGTACAAGGAGTATTCAGAATCTGTCAACGAGCCGCTGACAAGAAGAATGTTCATGGAATACGTGAATCATCTGGGAGGGATAAATCTTGTCAAGGTCGGGAAACGGAAGTTAGGCAAAAGCCGAATCATTTCAAAAGTCTGACAACGTATTTTTCATTGTCCCAAAACAGAAGCTTGACTGCTTCTTCTGGGGATATCCATGAAAAGTCGACTATTTCCCTGTCGCCGTCCCAGTTCAGCTTCGGCTTTTCGTTGATGTTACCTTTCACAAAATAGCTTGAGACACTGTGCTGTGTGTCCTTGAATGTAAATTCGTAACTATAGACCTTTTCCAGTATTTTAACGTCCTTCAGTGTGACTTCTTCAAGTATTTCGCGCTTTAGAGCCTCTTCATCGGTCTCACCCTTCTCAACTCCGCCTTTGACAAGTCTCCAAGTATGCCTTTGCTTTGTTGGATCGTAGAATTTTATCAGGAAAACCTTTTTCTTGCCGCCAACTTCGTCGAAAATGAGGGCTTGGACGTCACGGCGAGTTTTCATAGAATACATAAGCGATTTAAATAATTTAAGGATAGGTTGATAATAGTGAAGAAGCGGGTTAGAGCAAGTTCGAAAGAACCTCAATGCCTGGAGTGCTCGCAAATTTACAGCGGATGGCTCATAGGCTTTTGAGATACCTTGAAGGGTTCAGTTTATGCTGTACCTTGGGGAAAGGTCGCTGGTTCAAATGGAGTAAAAACTCCTGAAATTCCAGCACCCGCTATACCTCTTAATCTTTCAGACTGATTTTTATTACAAATGCCGATTTGATCCATCCATTTATCGATTTCTTTAATTCCATTGATTTGTATTCTAATTTTACCTCTTCCTATATTATAGGCTCCAAACTTTATCCCAGTTCTTTTCAAGATTTCTATAAAAGCCCTCAATCAAGAGTCTCTGCCTGAAAATGTCTAGTGCCAAATTTTTCATAATGATAATAAGATAATAGTTTTTAAATTATAACCACACTATTTATCATACGGGTTCGTAGTCTAGTGGTTAGGACGCCACCCTTACAAGGTGGAGACCGCAGTTCAATTCTGCGCGGACCCATTTATTTATATAATACTAACTATTAAGTGTTGTGGTTATTATGGAGAAAGTGAAGAGAATCTTTGATGATCCTGTGTTGGACAGGCTGGTAAAAAAAATTAGGAAAAGTCATGCTTTTGATCACTTGTCATTAGACAAAAAATCATAAGTTTTCTGGACTTAATATACTGACACCAAATTCTTTTCCTAAAGTTCGGCTTTGTAACATTTTAGTGTCCAGTGTGACAAATACTTTTGCGTTATTAATAACTGCCGTTGCATAGTGAAGGGCGTCTGTGTCTTCGACTTCTCTTTCAGTATTTTGAATCTCTTCTACAAGCTTGAAAGCTTCTCTATCTGGTACCAAAGGTAAAATCTTTCTATGTTTAATCAAATCTTCTAAAAATTTGAATGCTCTCTGCTTATGCTTTTCCTCTATCTTTTCGTCGTAAAATATAATAAGAAAATATTCGCCCAAGACGGAGGATGGTATATATCCTCTGTATTTAATTTTGAGTCTGTTAAGATAATCTGCGCATTTGTCACCTAGCTTTGTTTCAATTAATGTCTCTATCAATACGTTTGTATCGATAACGTGAGAGGGTTTAGATAGCCACTTTCTAGTTAATTTCTCAAATGTTTTCTCTTTCATTTTCATCACCCAAGAAAACCAAGAGTGGCAGCAATCAAAAAAGTCAGCTGCCTTATCTCTATTCTTGGCCGAAAGTCAAACTCCTCATTAGGTGACGAGAATCTTAAAGTTCCCTTGTCCCCATTCAGAGTAACTTGGTAGCGATTGTTCCCGTTCCAGAACTTTATCCTGGGCCTAAAGCTTATCACACGCAGGCTTTCCGGGAACTCTTCCATGTACTTTTTGAATTTCTCATTGCTCTCAAGATACTTTCCTCTTAGAATCTCATAGAACAGTCCTTCCACGTTTTTGAACATCACTTGCTTGAGTTCGTTCGAGTGGTTTGTGTATATGGTCTGAAGCTCCTTTGGAGACACGACCACCCTGGTAAACCTTGCTTTTAATACTTCCTCGAACGTGGCTACGATCTCGTTCAGCTTCGTTTCCGAGCCTGTGTAAACCTCCAGAGTTTTCATCATGAGGTTTATGAAGCAGTATACCCTCTTCAGGACCCGGCTTTTGCCGTTCTGCTTCAGGTAGGATACTATCTCTATGCTTTCATTCTCGTCGAAAACCCTTTTGATGCCTTCCTCCACGTCCTCGTAGAACATGTAGTTCACTACAACCTCGTTCCGGTTGTATTTGCTGACGAAGGCTGTCAGCCAAAAGTCATCCTTTTTGTGCTTGTTAAGCAGTTTGGCAACCTGCCAAGGATCAGACAGGCCGTCAAATTTAAATACAGTTACTATACTCATTTACTCAACCTCCATTAGTTTCTATATATTAGATGCTAATCACACTATATAAACTTTGCCAGGGTTCATTTCCACATCTTCAGAGCACCGGGCAATCCAAGCCGGATAACTTATATGAAAAGGCGATCTAAGGCTCTTCCAGCCGAGAAAATCGGTATTTAGTTCGTATACACTAATCCTACGTCTTTATAAACTCTAAAATTCATCGTAAATTAAGGCGGTTAAATGGAGTTCAAGCTAGAATTCAGGACAACTAAGGAAGTGGAGTACGATACAAAGAACGCCAGAAGAATTTTGGATACATTGAATGAAAGCATAAGGGGAATGACCATACACGACGTTGCAAAGAAGCTCGATTTGAACAGGCACACTGTAACCAAGCTGTTGGAAAGGATGCTTATAGAGAAGAAGGTCAATTATGACGAAAAGGGGCCGGCCAAGATCTACTATTCCGTTGGTCCCAGCAAGTTCGTGGGCAGGGTCGACATAAGCGGTATGGACAAGCTGTGGATAGACATCTTCAAGCAGCCGAGGTACGAGGGCGAGGAGGAGTTCATACGGATAAACCAGACAAAGCACGATCACTTGATCAGAGCAAGCAGCAAGTTCAAATCCGTCGGGGCGGTTGCGGTGAAGAAGAGCCAGCTGCAGAACTTGATAAAAATCTTAAAAGAGGCCGCGAAGGAATTCAAGCAAAACGGATAAGTAAAAACCAAAAATTAAAAAAATCTTAAATTTTCCTTACATGAACAATTTCCAAAGCTTCCATATACCGGCAAGTCCTACCAGCACATAGACAACGTTCTCTAGCACAGATATGCTGCCTAGTAGCATGTGAACAACATTCAAGTCTGTACCCATGAATCCGCCTAATCCGACTAGTCCCCAGTTAAGGGCTCCTACGACTAGCAAGATGACAGCTACCCAGCTTACTGCATCCATGTCTTTCAATGTCTGCACCTCCTTGGAAATGAATTAGGGATTGGCAATTAAAAGCCTATAGGTTGGAGATAATAGATTTAAGAAACTTTAAAAATAATCCTGACGATAATCCAACGCCATTCCTGCACTATTTCGTTCCTCCTTTTGCAGCCATTCTATGAGCAGTTCTTTCAAAGCACCAGCAACCTTCGGATAACGGTCATATACATTTGTGGTTTCCATAGGATCGTTTCTAAGGTCATAAAGCTCATATTCTTCAATAGTCGGGAGTGTTTCTGTCAAATATCCCCACCATGAATAATTCTGCTGTATATCACGGCTCTGTCTGTATATCAGTTTCCACTCCTTGGTGCGGACTGCGACATCCTTGAAGTGGCTTTCCTTGTCCAGCTCGTAAAATTCCTTGTATGGATACAGTGTTGTTGCACCTCTTGATATCACATGCTCCCACAAAGGAATCCTTTCTATAAAGACATGCTCGTTAAACGATGTGACCGAACCGTTGACAAGGGGCAAAACGCTGCTCCCCTGTATCTGGTGGTGCTTTGATATCGCCAGCATGTCAAGTATGGTCGGAAGCACATCTATGCTTTGAACCTGGTCGGAAATGGTTACATTTTTGGGAAATCCCGGGGCGACTATAATCAGCGGAGTCCTGATTTGCGTGTCGAAAATGTCATAATGCGCTATATATCCATGCTCTCCAAAATCCTCCCCGTGCTCGGAAGCGATAACGATTATTGTGTTGTTGCGCATGCCTAGTTCGTCCAGAGCATCCAGGAATTCCTCCAGCCAATCATCAAATCGCAGTATATTGCCGTCGTACTGGTCCACCATCCAAGCAAAGTCGTCATCCGTAAGCGGCTTCTTTTCTCCAGTTGGCTTGTCGCCATCGAACACATAATACTGCTTTTGGTATATCTTGCCCAGCTCATTCCAGTTAAGCGGGTCCTTGTTGTAGAAAAATCCCTGATAGTCGGGGTCCAAGAACTTGCCGTATTTGTCCGTTGGCTTGAAATTCCCGTAAGGCCAGTGGATGCTCCCAATCGGGAGCCACAGAAAGAATTTAGTGCCGTTTTCACTTATCCATTCTTTTATCGTGCTCGTGCTTGTATCAATGTCGCTTCCGATTCTGGCATCACTTATCTTGTATGTGTCAAATCCTTTTTCGAAGCTCTTGCGCAATGCCGGATGGTTTTCGAACTCCGGCGACGTCCCTATAGCGGCCGTGCGGTAGCCGTAAATTTTCAATATTTGCGCCAGCGTCGTCTTGTCTTCGGGCAGGACTGTGTCAAATGAAACAGCGCCGCTTGATGTAGGATATTGGCCGGTGTGGAGAGCCATTTCTGATATGGGAGTCAGGTACGCTTGAGTGATATAACTGTCGAAAGAGACGCCTTCCTGTGCGAACTTTTCCAGAGCAGGGGCTGTATCTCTTTCGTAGCCGAACATCCGAAGATGGTCATACCGCAGGCTGTCCACAGAAATCAGGATGACGTTGAACTGTCCGCTTGAATATTGTGATGAATTGACAGTGTTGTTAACACCAGTCGTATTCTGGGAGCACCCACTTAGTAAAAGCAGAGGAAGGATAAGAAGAACAGCATTTCTCATTTGCACTCCTCGGGGTAAACGGGCAAGCATCCCAATATTTTCAGCTTGTTCTCGTCCTGGTTCGTCATCCGCATAAAGACGTAAAGCTTCTGCTCAAGCTCGTACGCCTTTTGCCTCTGTGTTTCATTGAGGTTGGCTTGCTCACCCGGATCTGTGTTTAAATTGTACAGCTCAGTTCGGCCGTCTTCGAAAGTCTTGATGAATTTCCAGCCGTCGTATGTCCTTATCGAACGCTTGTGGGTGTAAAGCCGATAGTCCGTCTCGGAGAAGGCATCACGCTGCCAATGGCCTCCGGACATCACTGGAACAAGACTTTCACCCCTCACCTGCTTTATTGCATTTGCAGGAACAGGCTTGCCAAGGATGTCAAAAATTGTGGGCAGTATGTCTATGGTACGCACTTGGTCAGTCACAACACGGCGTTCTCCTGAAGGCAGGTGCATAATCAGCGCAGTATGTATCAGCTCGTCGTAAAGCGAATGGCCGTGGTCGAACATCTGGTGCTCGTAAAACTCCTCCCCATGGTCCGAAACTATTATCACTATGGTGTTTCTGTCAAGGCCCATTTCCTTGAATTCCCGCCAGAACTGGCCGAACCGCTGGTCGGCGTTGTACACCTTTTCATCGTAAACCGCCAGCCAGAATCTGGCATCGTCACCGGTCAGGTTAAGCGGCTCGTTGGCCACGACTTTCTCCCTCAGGACTGCCTCTTCCTTTTTGGATCCGGTGAATGAGCCGTTGTAGTCGAAATCAAGGAACCTGCCGCTGAAGCTGCCGGTAATGTCATATTGGCCGTGCAGGTCATATCCGTGCAGGAACATGTAAAAAGGCCCTGTCTTGTTTGCCTTGAGCCATTCAAGAGCAGGGTTAGCGGAATGGTCTAGTCCAGCAAATGCCTTGTCATCCAGATAATAATCAAAACCGGATCCGTAGCCGAATTGCGCGCTGACGCCGGCATCCCCTGTAAAGCCTGCAGTGCTGTAGTTGTAAGACTTGAGCATCTCGGTCAAGGTCACCGCTTCTGGCGACAGTTTTTTAAGGTTGGAAATCACCTGCCGGGTCTCGTCGAATATCTCGTATTTGTTCACGACCTTGTGGTCGGACGGGTAGGCCCCTGTGAACATCGTCATGAATGACGGCACGGTCCAAGGCGCCGCCGAGATGGCGTTTGAAAACACATAGCTTTCGTCGGCGAACTCGGCAAGGTTGGGCGTCGTGTCTTTTGAATAGCCGAAGGCGGAACTGTGGTCGGGCCTGAGGGTGTCGATTCCTATGATGAGGACATTGCAGCCACGGCAAGAATCCGACAACTGCGATTTGAAAGTTTCGGGTGATTGAACATCGCCGGATTTTACGGCGCCTGTATTGCCCTGTGTGCACCCGCTGAGCAGGAGAACAAAAATAAGGAGGAAGACAGCTTTGCTCATCGAATATTATTGATGGTTCAATGTAAATATGTTTTCATTTTTCATCCGCCTTCTAGCCCCGATGCCGACATTGCCAGAAGATTTAAATATATGTTTACACATTTAATATTATATAGTGTGTATATGATTGTCTCGAACTCTTCTACACTAATCTCGCTAGCTAAGATTGGGAGATTGAATATGTTAAAGGAAATGGGAAAAGAAATAGTGGCTCCAGAATATGTTTATAAGGAAACTGTAAAAGAAGGTAAGGAGAAACAATTGACGGACGCAGTGTTAATCGAGTCTCTATTTAACGAAGCTGTTATTAAATCTAAGAAGGTGACGGAACGAAGTTGGCAAGTTGCAAAACAAAAACTAGGAAAGGAGTTGAAGATTGGCGACCATTCAGTAATATCTCTGGCTCTTCAGATTAATGCAAAAGAATTATTGACCGACGACGATGACTTGGCTAAAATTGCAGAAACATTAGGAATACAAACGATTTCAACTCCAGACATAATCTTTAAACAGCTGAAAGACAAGAAAATTGAAAGCAGTGAATTTCAAAATCTGATTAAAGACTTGGTTACTAAAAACAGAATCAGCTTGAAGGTTAGTGAAGAATATTTGAAAAGGGGTGAGAACATTGAGAACGAATGATAAATTGACAAGAGTAAATGTGATGTTTAACAGGTCTCTGTTGAAAGAGGTGGACGCGCTTGCAAAAATGAGATTGGAAGACAGGTCTACAGCCATTAGGCAACTGGTGACCAAGACAATAAAAGAGGAGAAGATCAAGTTGGCTGTGGAGAAGTTTGTTGAAGGAAACATAACTTTAAGGGAGGCTGCTGCTAGAGCCGGATTAGACTATTGGGACTTCCAGTCAGAATTGGACAAAAGAGGCATACCAATAATGCAGGACGTCTCGCTTGCAAGAAGAAGAATAGAACATGCAATCAGGAAGTAGATTTTGGTAAACAGCATGCAAAGGGAAAGAACCCGAAGTGATAAGTTATTCATTTTTCATTCGCCTTTTCCAGAATCCTAACTCTTTCCGCCAAATTCTCCAGCAGAGATATCATCTCTTTGTATCCTGCCTCAAGCTCATCAATTCTCAATCTGTCCCTCCTTAGAAATGAATTGGCAATTAAAAGGCTATAGGTTGAAGATAAATTGGCAAGTAATTTCTTCATATACGCAGTCAGATCCTTTTCACAAGATTTGTTATTAACTTGACTAGATCGTCAAATGTCTCATCGTCAAGTCTCGCAAAACTCCTGACCACCAAACTCTTTTCTATTTGCATTATTTTATCTGCTCTTATCCTGCTCTTAACAGGCAACCTTCCACTTGAAATATTCTTCTGATCAATTATAATACTATATGGAGTTTCTTCCAGCTTGGACGTGATAGCGCAGACAACAATATCTTCGTATCTTTTATTGTAACCATTGTTGGACACTACAATGGCCGGCCTGATTTTACTGTCTTCAAGACTGCTGAAAGGAAGCCGTACCCAAACTAGATCCTGCTGGTACATCAACTCGCCTTGGATATGCTGTCCCAAATTTCGTCTTCCTTTTCCCAGGCCCTTTCCATTATCTTTTCAGACAACGTTTTCCAGAAAGCGTCCTCGCTTCCCATCATTTTAAGAACATCAGATTCCCTTTTCAGCACTATTTCATCGCCCTTTTCTATTAACACCAGGGTTTCCTCACCTTTAATCCCCAGGTCTTTTCTGATATCCTCGGGCACAACAAGCTGGCCCCTTTCGCTTATGTTTACAGTTCTTATCCTTTCCTTAGCCGGCATCCTATTCATATCAATCAATATAATCAAATTAGTATGATTAGTATTTAAAGATTAGTGTCTTTCTTAATCTTAAAAACCAAGTTAACTTGGATTGGCAATTAAAAGGCTATAGGTTGGAGATGACTGAAACCATCTACTTTATAACTTCGGTCAGGACTCTTCCCTGCACATAAGAAGGAACTTCTATCCCCATTAGGGCCTAGTTTGCATCTGGTCGACATGGTTTATGGGCTTGTCCAGGACTTCTTTTTTAATCACACCACGGCTATTGTTGGCGTAGATGGTGCTCGATAAAGATTTCATTTGATGTTTGTGTTTTCATTTTTCATTCACCTTTTTAGCATATCCAGCATGCATCTAGGGTAGGGCCACCAGAAACCCATACCATATTACTATCCTTTAGAGTCCAACCAGTATCGCATCCTTGATTGTTGGCTATAAGCATCACTCCACCAAATGTACCACCGGATTGAAAACTCCCGTCATTAAATATTATCCCTGTACGTGTCCCGTTTAATGTTATGTTGCCGTTTGTGACGTTCAAATCTCCTCCTACTATGTTTAGTTTGTCTTGTGGAGTTGTCGTCCCGATGCCGACGCTGCCTGAAAGATATAAATACTATTATATATATCTATATAATATGAAAAGGCAAAGACTGCAACTGCTCCACTATCCAAGATTGGATACCGTATTAATGGTGGAGGAGGCTATCAGGAAAGCTGGAGAATACCCTTCCAAAAGGCAGCTTTGGCTCTCTTTACGTAAGAAAGTCATGTACCAGACCTTCAACCTGATTCTTGACTATCTGGAAGAATCGGAAAAGATTGTAATCAGAGACGGTAAAATAATCTGGATATGGAATCCCCAACTTGTGGAAAAGTATTTAAAATCCCACCTAGCGGTTGCATGAAACCAGATAGAACGATTTTTGTTACCTTTGCTGATGAAAAAGCAAAGGAAGCATTTGAAAAGGTTAAAGGGAGGAACCCTGAGCTACATAAATTCATTAGCCGGGCTATAGACGACCTCAAGAAAAATCCTTTCTGTGGCATTCATGTTCCAAAAAGACTAATACCGAAAATTTACATACAGAAATATGGAATAAACAACCTATGGAAATACGACTTGCCGGATGGCTGGAGGCTTCTTTATTCTGTTGCTGGCAGCGAGGTAAGTATTGTCGCGATAATATTGGAATGGTTGCCGCACAAGGATTATGAAAGAAGATTCGAATACTAATTTATTGTTTCGGATATACGGCATGCAACGGAAGAACTCGAAGTAATGTTTGGCTTTTGTGGGTTAAATCTGGTTTTGGTTTAGACTTTATGAACTGTTAAGCCTATAGGTTGGAGATGACTGAAACCATCTACTTTATAACTTCGGTCAGGACTCTTCCCTGCACATAAGAAGGAACTTCGACCCCCATCAAGGCCATAGTCTACATCTTACCTACTTTCTGCAGAAACAGTCTCTCTCTCTCTTAATGAATTTTTCTGATCTTCTAATGAATTCATCTTTCGAACGCACGGATTTTCCCTCCTCTTATCCACTCTTTTATTTCCTCGTCTGTATAATAGATTTCCCTAACACCCTGCAATATATTTACGTCATGTATGATATTAAGCTTTTCGCTGTTTACCTCTAAAAATGAGGCAGTGGCGACTATCGCTGTTCTTCTATTACCGCTTTCGAAAGGATGTATACGGCATGCAACGGGAATAATTCGAAACAATGTCTGGCTTCAAACCATGCGCACCAAACATTTAAATACTGTGAATACACATAATTTATGTGTGAGTATATGGCTAACATTACTTTGTCTGTGCCAGAAGATTTGAAAAGGAAGATGGAGCAGTTCCCAGAGATAAATTGGTCTGAAGTAGCCAGGCAGGCTATAAAAGAGAGGGCGACACAATTGGCTGTGTTAAGAGATATAGCTTCTAAAAGCAAGCTTACGGAAAAGGATGCGTTAGAATTAGGCAGGAAAATAAACAGGGGGTTGGCAAAAAGATATCGTGAATTGATGTAAATGCTTCTAGTCGCAGATGCCAATATCTTTGTTTCTGCATTAATAAGCAGAGGCTTTACTTTAGACTTGTTTTTTTCTGATAAATTGCAACCTATAGTGCCAGATTGGATTTTTGGAGAAATAGAAGAGCATAAATATGAGATACTGGAAAAGTCAGGTTTGTCCGAAGACGAGTTTAATTTGTTCATTAGTTTGCTTATAACACGTGTGGAAATAGAGCCGGCTGAAGATTTCAAAGAATGGTTATCTAAAGCTGAGAAAATATCTCCAGATCCGGATGATGTGCAGTATTTTGCTTTGGCATTGAAATATAATTGTCCTATTTGGTCAAATGACCCGGATTTTAAGCAACAATCTGTTGTGGAAGCGTTGACTACAGAAGATGTAGTAAAATTGCTTGGGTTATGATTGTCCGAATAAACCAGTATTTTATTTTTCATCTTCATTCTTTCTGTAGACGGCATGCAACGGGAATAATTCGAAATAATGTTTGGCTTTTGTGGATTAAATCTAGTTTTTGGTTTAGACTTTATGAACATTAAAAAGCTATGGGTCGGAGATAATATTAAAATTGTTAAGACCTAATCTGAAAATATTACCTTATTTTCCCTTTCTTTAAACAGTATATCAAACTTGTTAAAAACATCCAATCTGCCTAAAACCAATGGCACTTCTTCCACCAAACTCCACGCAATTCTTACATCAAATTCTTTTTCCCCTATCCTCATTTTAATCGTCCTCAGAATATAAGGAACTGTGCCAGTGCTTATACCAGATAATTGTTTAATTTCTTCGCCTTCTTTTAGTTTAAACCCCAAAAGTTCTCCAAGTCTTCGTGAAATCAGAGACACATCGGCACCGGAATCAACGAAAAACCACTCTGTTATCTCATTAATATCACCTATAAGGGCGACTTCTGCGAAAGGCCGTGAAATAAAATCAATGACATAGGCCTTTTCCATGACAAACGGGAACTCTACTTGCATATCAAAATCATTAATTGCGGCCGAGAAACTTTCATAAGAGATATTTTCCCGTCCGGATACTTTTTTCTCGCCTCTTCCCATACCTCCTTTACGTCTTCACCGCCACCAACAATAGTTTCGTTGTCCAAGATAGCAATGTATTTCCCGCCGTATTTTTCATAGTCTATTTTAGCTTTGAATTCCACTTTCATAATATAAAATTGGCCTTGAGACAATTAAAGATTCTCTAGTTAAGCCTATGGGTTGGAGGTGACGTGTCTATTTCACAACTTCGGTCAGGACTCTTCCCTGCACATAAGAAGGAACTTCGACCCCCATCAAGGTCAAGATAGTCGGCATCTGGTCGACATGGTTTATTGGCTCGTGGCTATTTCATTCACCTTCTTTCTATAAATCCGACTCTTTCAACCAAACTCTCCAGCAGAGATTTCATTTCTTTGTATCCTGCCTCAAGCTCATAAATTCTCAATCTCAATCCCTCATTCTCTGTCCTAAGCTTTGAGAGTTCATCACCATCCCAGTAATGCGGATTGACGAAGACAATAACCTTGCCGTTGCTGTCGGTAGACTCGAGGGCAACTCCTATTACCCTGCCTGCTTTGGTCGATTTCATTGCCACGCCAGGAGTTGATGAAGAAGTGAGGAGATCACCTACAGCTATTGGTCCATTTTCAGTTGATATTTTAACAGGCACCCTGCCGCTCAATGATACAGGGCGTTTTTGGGAATTCGTGCTGTCATCTGAGAGCAGCACGCCTGGCTTTGTGGAGATAACGCCAATTACATCGCTTTGGTAGGGCTTGCTTGACTTGTCCACATAAATATCGCTGTTGACATCGCCTGTCCCGCGGCTTTGATTGGGACTGACAATAACAACGTCTCCTGGTCCAATGGTAGTATCCCGGACAGCATAGTCTTCTGCAACGTCGAAGCTATCGACAGTTGTTTGCTTGCCCCTGAAGGTATGGGCATATACCCTGTAGAAATAAGTTGTGTTTGAGCCAAGACTTGAGCCAAGATTTTCGCATAATGCATCTTTACATGCCCAAAAGAAAGACTTACTTGGGCTCCCGAAAATGCTGACGAATCTGGGTAGATTGCTTGTGTCATTAATCCTGAGAGCTTTAGTATTTATAGTTCCAAACCCTCCCACATCATTTTGAGCAGAAGTAGAACAATTGTCATTGGTGCATCTTAAGACATTTGCGCTTGTAACAATAATAGCTAGGTCGTTTGAATCAAGATCTATAGATGCAGTACCAGAACCTAAACCAGGTAAATCCACTCTTTCATTTGTCGTGCAATTGGCGTTAGTACACTTGTAGTAATCCCAGCCCCAATTGCTTTCAGCTGCTATCAAAATTCTTGGAAGCCCGTCGCTCGCCACTTCTATGTCTGCAGCGGTAGAACCGGTATAACTATTTAACGCGGTGGAAGCATTAGTGCTGCATGCGGCATTGATGCATTGTATAAACCAAAAACTACTGGCGGGCCCAGTTACAATTATTTTCCCAGAGCCTGTGCTATTTAATGCCAAAGCGAGTGGTTGTGCAAAGGAATTGCCTCCTAGCGAGTTATCAGTCCTCGTGCTGCATGCGGCATTGGTGCATTCTATGTAGCGAAGAGTGCCGGCATCTGAATAGACAATTCGGGCAAAGTTATTACTTCCTACCCGCATGTCTAATGTAGTTACCTGATTGGTTGTAGATATTGTTGTTTTGACATTTGTCGAGCAGTCGGCGTTAGTACATTGAACAAAATAAAGACCAGTGCCTGAAGAAGTTCCATTTCCATATGCGATCATTGCATTATCGGTACTGGTCAAAGCAATTGCTATAATCTCTGAACTTGTAGTGACATTGAGAGTGCTTTCCACTGTAGTGGCAACCTTTTCTGAACAATTCTCATTTGGGCATCGTATAAATTTAAGGTCTTGAGTAGTGGTTTCACCATATGCAATCCTTGCGAATCCGTCTGAGCCCAGTGCCATTACTATACTACCTGATGCAGATATGTCCAGATCAGTGATAGGCGCAACACTAGGAAGTATATCGCCACTAATAGTCAAGTTTCCACCAACAGTCAAGTTTTGTGTGATGTTCACTCTCCCTTCTACATGCAGTTTCTGAGTTGGATTAGTAGTCCCGATGCCGACATTGCCTCCTAGCTGATAAATCACAGAATTGTTCAGGGACGTTGTGTTGAACCAGAGAGGAACATAGCCTGCTGTCCCATAGCCTGTCATGTTGTTTGTTGGGCTCCCACAAGTTATCGAATCCCCCAGTGCAGAAACAAACTGCCCTGACGTGCAAGCGCCGGGATAGTCTGTCAGGTTCTGCCAGCCGAGCTCCAGGGTTCTGGCCACCAGTTCATTTGCGGTTATGGTCCCTGACGCATTTAGGTTAGTGCTGTTGATCCATGTTGCATTGAAATTGGTTCCATTGATCCAAGTCCCAGCAATAAGATTTCCGTTCACCTCCAGTGCAGCACTCGGCGATGTCGTCCCGATTCCGACCCTGTTGTTGGTGGCGTCTATGAACAGCGTGGAGATGTCTATGCTCGAGTTAGTGCTACCTGATACAGACAGGTTGCCTGATATGTCCAAAGTTGATAACGGGCTGCCGGTTCCTATCCCGACACTGCCAGAAGTTGTTGCCAAGTACGCATTCCTAGCGACATAAAGATCCCTCCACCTCAAGCTAGATGCTCCCAAGTCGTATGCGTTGTTTGATTTCGGGAGTATGCTAAGGCTTTCGGTGAGGTTCAAGTCAGTCTGAAGCACGCCGCTGTTGTCTACAGAAACAGGTATCCAAGCCGTGCCGTTCCAGCCGTACAGAAGGGTTACGTTGGTTTCTGCCAATGCTGGTATAGATAAAAATAACAGTGCTGCTAATGCCGATAAGATGAAGAGCAATCTTCTGTTTCTACCTGATTCATTATCATTTTTAGTCAAGTTTGTGATTGTTTTTATTTCATTCATTTTCCATTCGCTCCCACCAACCTCTCCAAAATACCGACCCTTTCCACCAAATTCTCCAGCACGGACTTTATTCTTTTGTACTCCTCCGCCGGAACATAGTAGCCGACATTCACAAAAGCAAGTATCTTCCCCTCGCCCTGCTCCAAAGGCTCTAACGCATAGCCTATTATCTGTCCTGCTTGGGTCGCTTTCATAGCCGTGCCAGGCTTGGACGATGGTGCTAGAGCGTCGCCTATCTCAATAGGCCCGTTTTCGGCAGACGCTTTCACAGGCGTTCGTCCGGCCAGCGCCAGAAGGCGTTGGTCTTGGCTGTCGTCAGAGCCCAGGACAATTCCAGGCTTGGTGGAGACGACGCCGATTGCATGCTGGTCGTATTCCTGGCTGGTTTTCTTCAGGCCGTAAATCTTAGGCCCGCCAGGCTGGTCCGGATAGCGCGGCTGCGACCCAAGCGCGGCTACATCGCCAGGTTCGATAGACTGGTCGATTATCCGGTAATATTCGGCCACGTCTGCCGAGTCTGTGACAACGCTCCCTATGAACAAGGTGCCGTAGCCGATTGGATTTCCGCCGGCAGAGTACGTGCCGTTGGAGCCGCTTGCCGGAGCCGTTGCTCCTGTGCAAGTGCCGTCGCATTTTATGCGGCCACTGCCACCAGTGCCACCGGTCGCATTGCCGTTGACGGTTGCAGTCCCGTTTTTACCATTGGAAGCGCTACCACAAAGAGAATTGAATCCCCTTGAGCCTCCGGTGCCATTAATATTCCCGCCAGCGCCGCCGCCGCCGTGGCCATCTTGGAGAGTGCAACTTTCACCATCGTCCAAACCGCCAGCGCCGGAGCCACCGTTGCCGCTTTTGCTTTCGTTGCTTGACCCGCCAATCCCGCCAGAGGCAGTAACATTCCCAAGTATCACTGTCCTAGCATTTAACCAGATTGAGCCGCCCGCACCGCCTCCTCCAGGGGCACCATGCGACCCGCCCCCACCACCACCGTCGCCGCCGCTGGAGCCACCAACTCCATTACTTCCGTTTACACCGCGGGCTCCACTAGCTCCATTGCTCGCTATGGTTCCATTGTTTATTATCGTATACGCATTGATAATTATGATGCCTCCGCCCGCGCCACCGTTGCCGCCCGCACCGCCTCCTCCGCCCGCAACGCTTCCATTGCCGCCTACATTCCCGCCCGCACCTGAACCGCCACCCGAGCCCATGAAGATGCTGGAAGATAGGTCGGCCACTCCATTAATTGAGCCGTTTACACTACCAGGGCCAGACGAATTGACACCACCCGCACCGCCTCCTCCGCCCGCACCACCGCTTGCATTTCCCCCATTCGTCCCATTGGTCGCACCGCCCGCATAACTTCCGCCCCCGCCAGCGCCGCTGCAGCAACCTGCACCAGTGCCACCGCTCGTACCGCCCGAATTGCCCGCAATACCTCCATTCGTTCCCCCTCTTCCCCCACCAGGTCCGTCCCCATTCGTTCCGTTCCTGCCTTGTTTTACCGAGGCCGGACCAGCTATCCCACCCGCCGGCGTAGACGAATTGAATCCTTTGCCAGTCATGTTAATAGTCCCATTCGCCTCAATAACCACAGAGTTCTGGGCGCGGAAAATGAGGACCCCGCCTGTCCCACTTACATTGTTCCATGCAGGAGCAGTAAGCGTCATCCCGCTTTTGACAAACACATTTTGATAGTGAGGAATCCTAACCACCTGCGCGTCGCTTGTCGCATTCTCGACATAGGTATTCGCAAGATTTGCAGTCAAGTTTATGTACGTGCTATTGATGACCGAACTGATAAAGCGCGTTTCGAAGGTGCCGGTGCCAGTCCCATTCATCTGGATAATGAGCACTTCATCGCCGGCATAAAAGCCGCCGGTCGACGCCAAATTTATAAGCAATTGCCCAGAGTTTGCCGTGGTACTAATTTTTGCTGAAATGTTGTTAATTGTCATATTAGGGATGTTGCTGATGATACTAGGAGTGACAATTAAATCCCCGTCGAATCCTGTGCCTGGCGTGGAAGTGACGCCTGTCTCAAGGCGCGCCTTCGTAGCGCCGGTGGAGTCTAAGAAATAAATTGACGAGTTACTCCCGTTGCCTGTTGTCGAGCCAGTGGCTCTGATGCGGGTAGTGCTTCCGGTAAGACCTGAAAATATGCTCGCTGATATGTTATTAGTAACATTCACGTTTCCGCTCACCACCAGTGCAGCACCCGGCGTTGCAGTCCCTATGCCTATATTCCCTCCTAGCTGGTAAATCACAGAATTGTTCAGGGACGTTGTGTTGAACCAGAGCGGCACGTAACCTGCTGTCCCATAGCCTGTCATGTTGTTTGTCGAGCTTACAGTCGTCCAGCTTAACGTGCCAGCTGCGTTAGTTGTCAACAGTTGATCAGCGTTTCCGTCAGCAGATGGCCATGTGTAGGTAACTCCATTGAAAGCTGTCCTATTTGCATATAACGTCCCTGACACATTTATGGAAGTTGAATTTATCTGAGTGCCGTTTATGTACGTCGCGTTCAGCCAAGTCGTGTTTATGCCGATAAGGTAAGCGGTCATGTTAAGGGGATTGAAGAAAGCGCTGTCGAAATTGTCAAGCTTGTCCGCTTCTACTGATGTGGCCTGCTGGACATTGAGCCTGAGGATGCCGCCATTAGTGACATTCACAGGCAGCCAATTTGTGCCGTTATTCCCGTACAGAAGAGACACGTTGGTCCCCCCTCCGGCTTCGCCGCACGTTAGAGTGTCGCCGATAGTGATAACAGCCTGTCCGGCAGAGCAACCAGTAGGATAGTCAGTCAGGTTCTGCCAGCCGAGGTTCAGGGTTCTGGTTACCAATTCATTTGCGGTTATGGTACCCGACGCATTGACAGAAGTTGAATTTATCTGGGTGCCGTTTATGTACGTCGCGTTCAGCCAAGTCGTGTTTATGCCGATAAGGTAAGCGGTCATGTTCAAGGGATTGAAGAAAGCGCTGTCGAAATTGTCCAGCAGTTGCGAGTTCGCAGCTTGGGACGAAATGCCGAGATACCTGTCAGCGAGAGACTGCCCTGCCTCGTATAGTGTCTGAGCGTAGGCGGCAGCCGATGCATTGACATTCGTTGAATTGACCCATCCTCCTGTGACTACCAGATGACTGGCAGTCTGCAAAGTGTTGGTTCCTGATCTATAGAGATAGGTGTCAACGGAATTGTTGCCGAAGAAGACGTAGCTGACATTAGTGATGTTCACTCCTGTAAGGTTTAGATTGGTATCTGCGGGGAATAATTGGGATACAGGATGGGATTGGACCTGGGCCAAAGCTGAGGAGGAGAATAAAGTGATTGCTATTACTGAGGGCGATAGAATTAAGAAAAATAAAAAGCGAGGGTTCAAAACTAGGTAACCCTCCCATCTCGGGATAACATTTAATAGTTTAAAGTGGCATATAAGTCTTATGAAAGTGCGAACGCTTATTCCAGTTAAAACTCTTAAAGAATTCAAAACCTTGCACAAAGAAATGGATGAAATAAAAATGGATGTGGGAAAGATACTTTTTATTCTAGAAAATGAGGGCGAAGTCAAAGAAAGTGTTCTAAGAGAATTGGAGGCTAGAAGCAAAACGCCTAGTCTTAGAATAACTAATATCCCGATAGTGCCGAAAAAGACATAGCCTGCATTCGTTATGTTCACTCCAGTTAGACTGAGATTGAGATCAATAGGAAACAATTGGGATAGGGGATGCGACTGCACCTGCGCCAGGGCTGCGGAGGAGAATAAAGAGACTGCAATTGCCACGAGCATGACTGGAACAAAAGTAGGTCTGACACTCATTTCTTATCACTCTTAATGCCTGATTTCAGCAGGCTTTCCACCGCAGACGAGATGTCGGGAAAATTGTTATCTCTGGCAAACTTCTCTATTTCCACCCACAGCCTGCTGTCCAATGATATCGAGCGCCCGGAACGAACCATAGTATAGTATAATATAGTATTTTATCGTATTTTAATATTACCGTAAGCACGGCTTCGTGTAGATAGTCGTAGTTGTGTATAAAGTCCTCTTTTTGTGTAAAAAGTCACCGATTTAAACTACCTATTACAAAGCCCGTAAGCGCAACTGAGGTATATTATGTTAAGAAGTGAGTGCCGGTTATGTTAATGGATAGTACAATCCTATTGCCACTTTTGTGATTGTAGAGAAAATAAGAGATGATGAAACCGAGCTTTTCAGGATTTGAAGCGCTTAAATAAGTTCAAAAATACATTAATTAATGTGAGAAATGTGAAAAAGAGAATGGAAAATAAAGCAGTTGAAGATAGACGTCAGAAAATGGAGGAATTCCTAAGAAAGAATAGGGATATCTTTGAGAAAATGGCAAAGAAACTCAAGTAAACATATTTCTTAATTCTATATAGCTCATAATCTTGTCATATAATTTGTTTTCTCTGATAATTCTTATCAAATCTTTATCTCCAGTTAATAGATATGCATCTTCTTTAATAGCGACGAATACATGGAAGAAATTAACCATAGTCCTTAACTTCATTCTAAATCTCATCGTTAATCTCACAATTTCTTCATCAAATTCAAATTTTTCTACATACCTACAATCAAGCGAGGAAACAAAAGTATTCCATAAACGTTCTATATCCTCTCCGGACAATTGAAATGCAGATATCAGTTCTCTAGTTATCTCTGCTTTTGTCAAGAAGGATGTTATAAAATCGACTTTTTCCTTGCTTTCAACCATAAATTGAAATTTACTCGGTACTTTCACATCTTCCTTATTTCTGATAACTCTAGCCTCGTTTACAAAAAAATCTAAAACAGTATTAGTATCCAAATAAATTTTCACTTTATTCATGCTCTAACTATTTATTTCATGCCAAATAAAGTTCAAAACCCACCAACCACAAGTTAACAGAACCAGTGAAAACAAGGTTGATATAGTAATACATATAGATGGGTCAAGAAGTTTTTGACCTGAATTACATTAAAGACCTTTGCCCAACCCCCTCAGCTAAGCACATCCGGTCAAATTCTCCAAGGACTGTTTCGATTGGATGCCAGCGTATCCCTTGTTTTGATAGACCACGGTCGGAACTTGTGTTATCCCGGCATCGACGCATTGCTGCGCTCTCTCGTCATCGCAGCCGACAAAGAGCTTGGTCGCATACCTCCCGCCCAAGATGTTGAATTGAAGCGTTGTAGCTGTATCATTCGAAAGCCCGAATATCAGCATCCCCTTGCTTTGAAGGCAGTCCACAAAATTGTATGCGCCGGTTATTTGACTGATAGACTTGGAAACAATAATCATGCTTTCCGACAGAAGTTCGCCGTCTTTTGTTACATAAACTTCACGGTAAACCACGCCCCCAGAAGCATCCACCGCCTTTAATAAAACCTTGTATACACCATTAACTTCCTCAATTTTTTCAACGGTTATGCCGGCATCAGGATTAACCAGTTCATAAAGTTTCACAACTTTTTCCGCAGCATCATTTTTATCAGTGAAAAAGCCAATCAAGTCTTTTGGTTTGAACAAACCAAGGCTAAATACAAGCAAGCCAACAATTACGGCTGCAGATAAAATCAAAAACAGAACCTTTTTTCTCGGCATTAATACTTGTTGTGCAGTAAAATTTATAAAGTTTAATTTGGAAAATCCCAAGTAGGTATATGGGCAAATATCTAGTCTTCTTCATGCTGGTTTTATCCCTTGTTGCATTCTCCGGCATTTCAGCCGCGATACCTACATGCACCTTCAGGAGCGGCTCCTGCAGCGTGGGCGAGGAATGCATGTTCTCTGTTCTCCAGGAGAATAATTCCCACGTCGGCAGCTGCAACGCATACAACACAAAAGTTTGCTGCACGGAAATAAGCTCGGCTACGGTAAGATCCGTCTGCAATTCTGACGAGGGCGGAGCCATTTCAATGTACCAAACCAGCAACGCCCACGCCGGCACTTCCTTGTATTACAGCAACGTCGTCTGCGCAAAGACTTCCAGCAACCCGATAATCGCAAATGTGAGAGCCAGCTGCCTTGCCAGAGAGAACTGCCTTGTTTCAGTATTCCAACAGAACAACTCCCACGTCGGCAGCTGCAGCTATTACAGCAACAAGGTATGCATCCAGGAGAAATTCAATATGTCGATAACGATAATTTTGAACACCACATCGCCGAACTGGAACGAAGGGGTCGGCGTGCAGGGCAATGCCACGAGGGCGGACGGCTCTGCAGTAGACACTTCATCAGACCCTGCAAATGTGGAGCTATACGTAAACTCCTCCCTTGTGTGCACGACAGACACAAACTCGACCGGCGGCTACTCCTGCAACTTTACGGCGCCAGCTGCCCTTGGCCTTTACGAGCTGAATGTCACCGTAGACGATCCGACCAATGGATTGACATCGTGGAACTCGACCACATTCACTGTCAAGCAGCAGTTCGGCGAAGCGGCGGCAATCGAAGGTGAGGCGGAATCAATTGCATGCTACGAGGAGCCCAGGATTGTTCAGAATCCTGACGGCACATTAGCAATATCGACAGTGAGAATCTGCGTCTGGAAGTAATAATTCTCGTCTCTTAGAAAAACTTTTGATAAAGGTCGAATAAAATCGTTCTAGCTAATTAAAACTTGACTTCTGTCAAATGTTTTTGTATAAACACGTCTATTTCTTTTATTAATCTAGGATTGAGTGAAATGTGCTTGCCGTATGATGTGGGCTTGGCTAGAATGTTGCCAGATTTGACCAAATCCTTTATTATATCTTCAATTTCAGGATAGTCTTGTGGATCCGCGCCCTTTCTAACATTAATTGTATCGGTATGCTTCCCTCCTATATACCGATGCCGCTTTAGCTTGTTTAGTAGCCAAGCCATTAATATTTCTGTCATTATTCATTAAAGTGAATATTCATAGATAAAAGCTTAACGTTTATAAGTATGAACACTATAACATTAACTATGGAAAAAGAAAGTGAGTTGCCGTCATTTGTTTTGGTCATGGGAAATACACCATTCGTCAGAGTCATAGACTTTTTTCTGGAGAACAGGCCCTTCGACTATTCAAAAACACAAATAGCAAGAAACTCAGAAGTAGGATGGTCGACTTTGCATGGTATATGGAAAATACTGGAAAAAAATCAGCTTGTCAAACCGACTAGGATTTTAGGCAAATCGCAGCTGTACAGACTGAATGAAGAAAACCCGATTGTCAGAAAGATAATTGAATTAGATGCAAAAATAACAGAAACTTATGCCGATAAGGCTGCTGAGGAAGAATTAAAAATACCAATCCCAATCAAGCGCAGAAGATGAGAGCTCTGACCAATTTAAAAACTCATTACAAATAAAGCACTAAATAATTATATGAAGCTTGCCTGGTTCAGCGCAATAGCACTGGTTTTCCTATTTTCAAATATATCACTGGCAGCGCCTTTTCTCCACGACCAGCAGCCTGCCAACAACAGCTACATAAGCGGAGGGGCAAAAATATTTTCCATAAATGTAACAGATCCAAACTTTAATACAAGCTCTGCAACAGTCTACATCATTTCCTTGATCGCCTACCTGCAGGGGGAAAACTGGGATACGCACGCGATGTCGTGCGAAGGCTCGGGAAGCGAGTGGAACTGCACAAAGTCGATTTCCTTTGCCATAGCAGGTTCCGACACTATAGAACTATTATACTTCAGCGCCAGCGACACATCAGGCACTACAGGATACTATGGCAATTCAACCAGCCCGCTGAACTTCACGCTTGACAGAACCCCGCCCGCCATCTCCTTTTCCAGCCCCATAAACGGCAGTTATGTAGGCGGGAGCAAGACAATCTCCATCAGTGTCGCGGACAGCTCGTCAGGCGTCAACAATAACACAGTCCAGTTCTCGCCGGACCAATCTCAGTGGACAAACATGAGCAACAGCACTCAAGGAACATTCAACGGGATATGGGACACAACTGCTCTGTCAAACAACCAAACCGTAACACTGTACGTGCGGGCATCGGACATGGTTAACAACACCGGAACTGCCAATGTCAACGTTTCCATCGACAACGAAATACCAAGGCTCACGGTTCTGTCGTCCCTGTCAGGAACCCAGAGAGGAAGCATAGCTCTAGCAGCCAATGTAAGCGATTCATTTTCCGGAGTCGCCAGCGTCGTGTACAATGTCGGCACAATTGCCGGCACGCTTGGTTGCACAGGCAGCATATACAACTACGCATGCAGCGCAGTCTTGAATACGGCCAATCTGGCGGACGGGAACTACACCCTGAATTTCACAGTCAATGACAAAGCGGGAAATTCAAACACAACGTCTGTGCCGTTCGAATCCTACAATATGCAGCCTTCAATTTCGATATCAGAGCCGGGAAAAAACTCTTTTCTCAGCGGAAGCATACTGGTTATGGCATCCCTTGCGAACTCGGCCGACGTCACTTATGTGGAGCTTAATTTAAGCAGCACGCAGACGCTGCTTCTGCAGAACATGACATGCAACCTGAATTTCACCAGCTGCAATTACACTCTCAACACAACTGCCTTCTCCGATGGAGGTTATACAATCAAGGCCAAAGTCGCAAACAAATTTGATCTTGATGTAAGCGCAAGCACAGCGGTAACTTTCGACAATACAAAGCCTGTCATGAACATTCTCAAGCCGCTGTCTAATGTCGGTGGTGATTTTTACATCGATGTTGGTATAACAGAGACCAATCTTAACACAAGCTCTGTGAAGTTCGAGCTCGGCTCTGCGACTGGAAATTTGATGTGCACTCCACAGACACCTTCGCAGTATATCTGCTCGACAGCTTATGACTCGAAGAAGATCGGGGATGGAAAATACACTCTGAAAGTAACGGCGGTAGACAAGGCCGGCAATGCTGCGACAGAGTTGAAGGAAATAAATATTTTAAATAAAGTCGGCTCTGGAAGTTCTGGGAGCTCGGCGAGTGGCAGTTCAGCAGGAGGAAAAGCTGATACAAGTACGGAAAATCCGGAAAAAACAAACGAAAGCCCGATAATACCGTTCAAAAGCGAGTATGTGATGATAGGAGTAATAGTTGCAGCAGTCATTTTCGTCATAATAATTCTGGCTCTGGTTGCGGTCCACAAGCTCGGAAAGCCTATAATTACCGAATGATAAAATATAACTATGGATGTATCGTTCCTAGTTGCAGTCTCGATATTCCTGCTGTTCATCTCCCTAATCCTAGTCTCTGCCATAAACTATTTCACTCGAGTGCCCGAGTCCGCTACAATACTGGAAATTAGGGACAAGGTGAAAAACCTCTTTAACGTATTTTTCGGAAGCGGCGGCATAGCAACAAGCGAGAGGCTGACTACGCAGCTGTACCGAGTGCCTTTGCTGTTGGACGATACGAACGGAACCGCCAGAACAAACGAAGTGGTCGCACTTGGTGTTGAACATGATTTCGACTGCGATAAAAAAACTGCGTGGAACAGCACAGTCAGGGTCTACGACCAGCAGTTCAACGAGCTGCCCTCGAAGATATCCTATCAGGAATTCTGTTCCAGCCAGTGGCTGAACACGTCGATTGTGACATTTCTCGTAAACACATCGGCAAACGAGAAGAAAAGAGTTTATGTTTATTGGATAAATAACACCAACACAACTTCCCCCAAACACAATACAGCGCTTACGGGCTATTGGAAGTTCGACGAAGCCGGCGGGATTCTTGCAAAAGATTCTTCAGGCTACCAGAACAATGGAACATTAAACAGCTTTGACTTCAACGCATCCTCAGGATGGTACAATGGAAGCAGTTGCGAATACGGCAGCTGCCTGAAATTTGACGGGCGGAACGATTACGTGTCGGTTGCGGACACAAAGGACATAAGGGGAGCCAAAGCAGACTTTGCGATAGCTGCCTGGATAAATCCCGGCACTGTGTCCGGCACGCAGAGGTTTGTCTGGAAGAACGATGGCAATGCCAATTTCAACGGATACTACTTATCACTCTCAGGCGCCAGCGTGGTCTGCGGGTTCGGCGACGGAACCATAAAAGTGGAGCCTAGCGGAGGCACTGTTTCGGCCAACACATGGTACAATGTGATGTGCGTAAGAAGCTCTTCTTCAGATTTTATAACCCTCTATGTCAACGGCGTCAACGTCTCAGGCGCAGCCGACACTCTTGCGAGCACAATAACATACGCAGGCCAGCTTGAGCTGGGCGGGCGCTCGGACGCGTCAGAATTCTTCAATGGGACAATGGACGATGCCAGGATATACAACAAATCGCTGACCACGGCTGAAATAACATCGATATCGAATGCAACGCTCCTCGCAGTCACGGCATTCGCCCAAGAAAACGTGACAGCCATAGACGCGTCCAAGGCGCAAAATCTGACGGCTAGGCGGTATGACGAGGTGCGCACTATTCTCGGCGGCGACTACAACTTTAGGATCGAGATAAGTGAGAAAAAATGAAAGGGACCTACTATACAATAGAGGCGGCATTGGCTGTGCTGTTGGTGGTAAGCATCTTCCTGCTCTTGTTCCTGGCGCCGCAAAAAAATCCTGAGATAGACCGGGCGAACGCCAAGACAAGCATCTACAAAGGACTGGAGACTCTGGACTCGAAAGGCTCCCTAAGGGAGCAGGCATTGAGCAACAACGCCACTGCGATAAAGAATGACTTGGACGACTTTTTGCCGTTCAACATCCAGATTAGTGTGGCGATATACAACAAATCCTTCAGCAACTTGACTGCAGAGGTGGCCGACCAGCCAGTTGACATCGTAGGCGTGAGCTACTACATTGCAGGAGATGTGGGCAACTACACCCCCAAAGAAATCCGTGTGCATGGATGGGGGTTTGAATGAAAGGCCAGGTGTTCCTTCTCACAGCCGGAATAGTCATAGGAATTCTGGTTGCGCTCAAGGGCTATTCCATAGTTTCGCAGATAACGACGGAAAGGGAAATACTGGACGTGTCCCTGGAGGATCTTGCATTCAAGAACGTGGACAACGAGATCAAAAGAATTGCAGTCATTGTCTCCTCGTCCCCAAACACAATGTCAGACAATGCAATAGACTTCCTTAACTTCACAAGAAACGGCGCCAGCAGCCATTCCAACGACTTTAGGGCGGTGTTTGTCAGCGTGCTTGCAAACTCGACCAACCAGACAATGAACATAACCGTTTTCAATTTTCTCCGCGAGAGCAACCTGAACTTCACGATAGAGTTGAACACGTCCACGGTGCAAAGAAACTCCACCTTCCTGAACGACAGCGGAGTCTGGTTCAGCAATTTCTCGTTCACGCGCGGCGAGACTTACGACCTGACGCTCACTCTGCCAAGCAAGGACTATGTGGAGAACATAACGGTGCAGACAAGGGGCGGGAAGGACACTTATACGGCATTCTACGACATAAGCCTGATAACTATCCGTGCGACGCACAACGACAAATTCCAGCAGAGGGTCAAGATAGGATGAGCGAGCTTATTTCACAGCAATTCAAATTAAGATTCATGAAAGGGCTGTCGCCGCTCGTGTCCATGGTTCTTGTTGTGGCATTCGGCTTTGCAGCAATGGGAATAGTCCTGACTGTAGTGAATCCTCTTCTGGACAGGGCAAAAGACTCCGGCATCGTGAACGAGGCCACGCAGAACATGCAGCTGATTGATTCGGCTGTAAAGGCGGTTGCATCCGAAGCTAAAGGATCCAAGAGGACGATACACGTGAAAATCACTGAAGGCGTGCTTAGGACAAACGCTTCTGTCGACTGGGTGTATTTCGACTACGAGCCTAGAGAGAGAACTGTTCTCGACGGGTTTGCAGGCGATGTCAAGATAGAGAGCAGGCCATTGTTCCTGGAATACTTCAACAGATACAACACCAACGACAATGCAAGCGATGTCTGGACTTCACTAAACGGCACATGGACAATCTCTAGTGGCAGATTTCTTGGAACAGGTGGCATAGCTTATAGTAGCATTGGCAATTATTCCAGTTACGACCTTTCTGGAACTGTAGTCCCTTCAGTTGCAACAGAGCCGCCAGGGCAAGTCTTCCTAATTCCTGGGGATCCGCGGAATCTAGTTATGTATTTGGCATTCGACGGAAATTTCAACAATTCGGTTAATACAACCTATGATTATTCTGCATACAAAAACAACGGAACTATGATAAACGCTACCGCCGCCGCCTGCTTTACTAATAACGCATGCCCTACTTGGATTGGTGGAAAATTCGGGAATGCAACATCTTATGACGGTATAGGGGATTTGACTAACATAAGTGGAGTTACTCAATTTAATTCAACATCTTTCAGCGTGGCGTTGTGGGTAAATCCAAACAGTACAAGAGTTCAGGGAATTATAGCAAAAACAAGCGTACCAATAAACCAAAGGTGGAGAATTTTCATGTCGGATACGAGTGGTAATATAGAGTTTGACGCACAGCCTACTGATTTAGGAAATGCTGCCACCACAACACCTATTCAGACAGAGACATGGTATTTCCTCGCTGGAACTTATGACGGAACCAACGCACGCCTTTATGTCGACGGTTCTCTTATAGCAACGCAAGCTGCATCGGCAATGTACAACAATAACACAAACCACATAGAGGTTGCTCCTTCAGAAACGGCACGGTTTAACGGCACTATAGACGAAGTCATGCTTTTCAATAGGGTACTGTCGACGGATGAGATCCAATTTATTTACGAATCCAGTTTCAAGAAAGTATCGAATATGAATGAACAGCCCACCATAGGCAACAAAAGCAATGCCACAATTGTTCTTTCGTCTCCAGGTTCAAACTATTTCGACAATGTAAAAATCAAGTCAGGCGCGCTGAAATTAAGCTTCATAATCCCCTACCAGAGCATAGATATCGTGAACCAGACCAGATTCGGCCCCGGAGACCACAACATCGTGATAAGAAATTACGGCATCAACACTACTAGCAACCGGCCTATTATCGGGATAGAAGAATAGATTAAGATGGCAGTATAGTATTACCTTATTACAAGCAACAAACCTCTTTTACTTGTGCTTTAGCTTGTCTGAGAATGGTCCTGGAATCAGTTGGAAAAAAATTTACTGAATACGAATTATCAAAGATTATTGGATTCGATATAGAAATAGGATATTCAATACCTTTGCTTTCTAAAATCCTAGATATAATGAATATAGTTCATGAAGTAAAGCCGAATACAATCATAGAAGAACTTAAACCTGAAAATAGCACTGCAATAGAAGTTTAGATTTTTAAGAGGATAAAGAATATCTTTAAAACCCAAATTTAATCAATGCTGGAATTGATGAAAAGAAGAGGATGAACAAAATTCGATAGTTGAAATAACGCCACGAAAAATACTTCAAGCAGATGGAGAACTTGGGAGTTGTCAAGCCTGTCGAAGTCGGAAAAGAAAGATTCTACCAACTAGTCGATTAAACAAAACCGGAAACAAAAAGTTCATGCCTGTCCTTCTTATGCAGCTCGTCTATTATCCTCTTTATAATCATCTTCTTCGGGTCCGGCATCATCGGTATCCTTTCCCTGACCTCGCCAAAGCTTTCAAACGGTTTGGTCTTCCTCTGGCTCAGTATGTCCCACAGGTGCCTCTTGCCAATTCCTGACAGCAGCTCCAGGCTGTGCATCCTTGTCGTAAGCGACCCGGACTTGTTGAAAAATTCCACAAACCTTTTCTCGTCCTTGCTGACAACATCATCAATGACTTCTTCCAGATGGTCCTTTGCAAAGCTTGTAAGCTCGTCAAAGCTTATCTTCCCCCGGATGTACTTCACTTGCTCCCTCTTCCCCTCGCCTATGTAGACCTTGTCCTTCGGCTTTACGTTCACGCCTTCCTTTGTGATGACTTCGAGCAGGCTGAAATACTTCTCTCCTATTCCCTGAATAACAGGCTCCGCCCTTCTGTCGCCAGACTTCCCTTTCGGGAGAAAATCCAATACTATCAAGAATTCGTCTTTGGCCGGCATGCCTAATCACCTATACGTGCTTTTTCACAGCCTTCAGGACCTGCTCAATCTCTTCGTCAGTCAAGGTAGAATATTCCTTTTGAAGCACTGCCCTCATATCTTCCTTGTCCTCAGGGAGAAAATTGACAATCGCAACGACATGCCTATCCCTAAGTTTTTCAATCTTCCTCAGCTCCTCTGCAAGCTCTCCGACAGCCTTGGAATCAATCTTTACAAACTTCTTCAGTATGTCAAGGCTGTTCTTCTGCTCATACTTGAGCTCGCCCTGCGTTTCCCTGGCTTCCAAAAGCTCCTTAGCCTTCGAGTTCGATATCAAATCTTCAGTCAGTATATTCATAAAAGCACGTACATTTTATAGGTGAGGAATAGTTTAAATAACCTTTAGATGTTCCGGCCTGGATATTACCTGCTTGATGCTGTTTCCAATCCTGATTTCCACGACATAGGCCCTGCCACGCTTGGCGACGACCTTGCCTATACTGCCCTTGAACTTGTGGAACGGCATTCCCTTGTGGCTTGACGGCTCCGGCTCCAAAGCCACACTCTGTCCTAAAGAAAACTCCTGCAGAAACTTTGTAATGGTAGGCCTCACGCTCGGCCTCTGCCTCAGCTTCTTTCTCGCCCTTGTCTTCGGCCCCTTGGATCTCCTTACCATAAAATCACGAATGTATTCTTATAACATAATTTAAGACTTATATATTCTACGTTTTTCCCCATCCGCATGTTTATAATTCTGGCATTTCATATCTTTTGGCATCAGCTATAGCTTTTATTAAGCCACCCTCAGGTTCAAACATCTCAGCTAATATCGAATGAGGACGTTGTACATGTTCTCCGTCATCATCATAAACCTCTCGAGGATGACCTTCGACTATTATGCCTCTAACCCTAGTTCTAATATTTTTTACCGAAAGATAATCTGCAATTTTTTCAAGCAATTCTGGAGTTCTAATGTACCAGCGATACAAATGATCAGGTAATATTATCTCAGTGTCACCTATGCATAGTTTAGCCTGTCCATTCACCACAAAACCAATATAAATTTCAAAAATACCCTCTACTCTTCGTCCAAGAGGTAGTCTCGATACTTCTTCAGTAGTAACTTCCTTGTATACCATCAAAATCATACTAATCTTTACTAGAATGAATTTTTATAACATCCAATTTTAAGCTTTTAACTTTATTGCTTATAAGTTCGCTGACATTCGGCTGCGTCCTTCCTTCATCCCCTGTAACAAGCTCCTTGACATAGAGCCCGGCATCTGTCCTTACAGTCAGAACTAACTTGCTCTTGCCGACAATCTTGTACGATATTTTCTTCACGTATCTCTTCCTCGTCTTGTTTGCACGCCTGTGCACAACCCTTGTAGGAGTTTTCTGCAGAATCTCACTGCCAGCAAGACTCTTCAAGTTCTTCAAAAGCCTCCTGTCGATGTCTTTCTCAAACTCGATTTCAAGCCTGTAAGTCTTGTCATGCCTGTCAGTTTTCAGTTTTCTTATCAACTCATTCCCATCCTTGACTATCCTAAGCTTTCTCACCTTGACTTTGCCGGATTTGTTTATCATCCTCTCGATTTTCCTAACGTCAACCTTTCTTTTCTTCGGTCTCTCCATCTCTATCACAAACTGTCTCCACCCAAAGTTCATTGCATCCACATCCTCCCTGCCTGCGCCGTGGAAGGAAGAACCCCTGCTCTTCGCCGCTTTAATCAGCGTCTTTTCTATAATTTCCTGAATGGAAGTTTTGTACAGCTTCCCTTCGCCCTTGCATTTTATGCAGCCCTTCCCTTGGCAGTTGCTGCAAACCCATTTTGTCTGCGGTATCCCTCTGACAAGCTTTTGGTACTCGCCATGGATGCAAAGGCTCTTCACCTGCAACTTTACGGAGTCGGTGTTCAAATCAACCAATATTGTGACATCAGGACTTCTTAAATTGAATTTTCTTCTGGTTAATTTTTCGATTCTTTTTCCCAGCTCCCTGTTTATTTCTGATTTAATGGGCTCTGAGAATTCTATACCGAAAATTTCATTCATCGTCTCCTCGTTTTTCAACATTTCATTCGACGGTATCGAGCCTACAAGAAAAGTGTCGAATTCCATGTCCCTTAATTTCTTGGCAACAGCTTTCGCAAGCCCATTTACTTTTTCACGAAAAAATTTTTTACACACTTTGCACTTTTCAGGCTTTACATCCTGCAATTTTATATTTCGGAATTTGATTCCATGGAAATTCGCCAAGTCAACGTCCAGCTTTTCACCTGAATCCAGAAGGAATGCGACATACATCCTAACAGCTTTCCCGCGCTCTTCATTAGTATAGCCGGATAGGATGTCGGCTATGTTCCTCCCAAGGCACGAGTCGCAAATAGGCATTTTCAAAAGTTCAACAAAATTATCTAGCTTCATCGAATCACATCTTAAGCCCAAACTGCTGCGCCAGTTTCTTAAATTCCCCTCTTTGCAGACCTTTCATCCCGCCCAAAGACCTCAGCATTTTCTTTGTTTGATTGTACTGATTTAGCAATTCTCTGACTTCAGCCTCAGTTCTCCCAGAGCCTTTTGCAATCCTGCTTATCCTCGTCGCGTTGACAATACCAGGATCCTCCCTTTCGACTTTCGTCATAGACTGAATTATAATTTTATACGCCTTCATCTTCTGCTCCTGCTTCTCAACCAAGTCTTTCGGTATTTTCGCCATTCCCATGCCCGGTATCAGGTTCATTATTTGCGACATCGGACCCATTTTTTGCATTCCCTCGATCTGTTCCATGAAATCCTGCAGAGTGAACTTCCCCTCGGCTATCCTTTCAACTTTCTCTGGATTTATTTCAGCCTCCTTGGCCTTCTCCAGAAGCGTCTGCAAATCGCCCAATCCGAGCAACCGAGAAACAAACCTTTCAGGGTTGTAAGTTTCAAACGCGTCAAGCTTCTCGCCTGTACCGATGAATTTTACTTTCGAACCTGTAACACTTGTTGCGGCCAAAGCACCGCCTGCCTTTGCGGTACCGTCCATCTTTGTTATAATGACACCAGTTACACCAACTAATTTATGGAATTCTTCTGCTTGCACCCTTGCAACTTTACCTAAATCTGCAGGCAACACTAGCAATACTTCATCAGGCTTGATTATCTCGTACAATTTCTTTAACTCGTCCGCAAGTTCTTTGTCCAGCGCATTCCTACCTGCTGTATCGAAAATAACAACATCATAATCGGAATATTTTTCCAAAGCAGTTCTGGCAGTAGAATAGGGGTCTCTGGTCTTTTCATCCACGTATACAGAAACACCTATCTGTTTGCTTATTTGTTGCAATTGTTGAGGTGCAGCAGGACGATGATAGTCCAGCCCCACTAAAGCCGGTTTCAAACCTTGTTTTATAAAATATCTTGCAAGCTTGCCTATACTTGTCGTTTTCCCACTGCCATAGAGGCCCACAGTCATCAATCTTTTTTTACCCAACAACTCAGACGGCCTTCCTCCCAGAAGTTTTACCAGCTCATCATAAATGACTTTTAAAACATGTTCTCTTAGTGTGAGTCCGGAAGGAATTTTTTCTTGTAGGCATTTCTCCCTGATTTCATTTACTAAGTTTTCTGTAAGTTGTATGTCGACATCAGACTCCAAAAGAATTTTCTTCAGATCAACAAGAACCTCTTCTACGGCTTCTTTGTCAACAGCAGTGCCAGTAACCAATTTCCTAATCAGGTTCCCTAAACCTTTCGACAGGTTGTCAAACATCTTATCCACCCACTAAATTATTCACAAAGTCTTCTGCATTAAAGCTTATTATATCCTCGTATCTCTGCCCATTACAGAGGAACAAAATCGGTTTTTTCAATTCATACGTAACAGAAAGTATTGCTCCGCCCTTCTCATTAACGTCAACCTTTGTAAATATGACAGCATCCACGCCTGTTTCATTAAACATCCTTGCCTGTAAAACTGCGTCGTTGCCTGTCATAGAATCTATCACAAGAACCTTCAAGTCAGGCTTGTTGACCCTCACGATCTTCTTCATCTCATCAAGCAAATCACGGTTTGTGTGAACCCGTCCAGCAGAATCTGCCAGCACGAAATGAATTCCTTTCGATTGTGCATGCTGTATAGCATCGAAAATTACGGCAGCGGGATCAGCGCCATACTTGTGTTTGATAACGTCAACTTTTATTTTTTCTGCATGTTCTTCCAACTGCTCCAGAGAAGCCGCTCTGAACGTGTCGCCTGCTGCAAACACGCATGAATAATTCTTGCCAACCAACCATTTGCCAACTTTTGCCAAAGTTGTAGTCTTTCCAGAACCATTAAATCCAAGAAACAAAATCGTATAAGGCTTTTTCTTCTTGACATTCTCTTCCAAATCTAGTATAGGAACATTCAGAATATCGAGCAGGCTCTGCTTCAAAGAATTTGATACAATGGACTTTATCTCACCGCGACCAACCTCTTTACCAACTAGAGAGTTCTTCAAATCGCTCTTGATTTTTCCTGCAACTTCATATGCTACATCCCCCTCGATGAGTCCAGTCTCCAAATCATTCAAAATCGGTTCTACATCACTCTCGGAAAGTTTCTTTTCAGTTATCTTTTTTATCAGCTTTCTAAACAGCGATGGGCTTTCAGAAGGCTTTTCTTCCGCAACTTTCTCCACACCTTCCAAGTCCTTCCCAACGACCTCTCTTAGTTCAGGACTTTGCTTCTCAACAAGCGCTTTAGCCTTTTCGACAACTTCCTCAACCTTCTCCGGCTGCTTCTCAAGCTTCTCTTCTATCTTTTCCAAATTCTTCTCTAACTTTTGTTCCTCTTCCTTCTTCTTTGATAAAGATTCGATTGCCTGCGAAAATTTCTTCTTTAGAAACCCAAACATCCTAACACCTACTCAGCTACACGATTTTGCATCTGCATAGCATGTGCTATTTCATTAATTTCAGACGCCAACTTTCCCATCGCTTCTGATGTTTCTGCAACGCCTTTCTGGATCTCATTCAATGCACTTTCCAGCTCTTCTTTCCTCTTATGCAATATCTCTTTCCCTTCTTCTAACGGCTTTTCAAGCACTACACCTGCCCCAATCTCCACCAAGACATTGCCACCTGTTATTCTGCCTGATATATAGGATTCGCTGCCGAGCTTGAACAAGACTTCGTCCTTGTTTTTCTCCACTTCTTCTATGCTTGAAATCGTGGACATGATTTCGGCAATCTTGCTTGACACCAACTCGCCTTGCTTGACAAAGGCATTAAGGCGTGACTCCAAGGTCTTGTATACAAGCATCTTTTCCTGCAGCACTTTTTCGTCTATCATAAATGAACTTGTACGATAAGGGTTTAAAAGTTTGTATGTTTCACATGTACAGGAGTGATGCGGGGGGAGAGATTCGAACTCTCGAAGGGACTAACCCATCGCGTATCTTTATCATCTTTCATCAATGCTCAATGATACTTGAGCGCGACGCAATTGACCAGGCTATGCGACCCCCGCGTACTTGATAATACTCTAAGATAACTATAAAAATATTGAATAAAATAGATGAGGAAAGTCACAATTTTCGGCATTCTGGGATTTATAACTCTGGCAATTCTGTTGGTTCTAAGTAAATTTTTTCCAAGCGATGTGCAGTACAAGACGGTTAGAATCTCCAGCGTCACCATCAGAGCAGAAGTGGCCGACACAGAACTGAAAAGAAATATAGGTTTGATGGCCAGGCAAAATCTACCTTCTAACGAAGGAATGCTGTTCATCTTCGGCAATGAAGGCTACCCTGGGATTTGGATGATGAACATGAGCTTCCCAATCGACATTGTCTGGATCGGCAAGGACTACAAAATAACTTCCATAGTCGAAGGCGCTGTTCCATGCGAAAACACCTGTCCTGTCCATTACCCGCAAAACAAGTCAATGTACGTCCTTGAGGTCACCTCCGGCTTTGTCGCCAAGAACAAGATTAAGGTCGGCGACAATGTCAGGATATCCTAGATCCGAGTCAGTTCCGATCTTAGTTGCTCAATCTGTCCTTGCAAGTCTACAACAGTAGATTCTATGCCTCTCACATCGCTATATTCAGAAGCTTCACCGGTATCGTGATAGCCGGCTGGCCGGAGCAAGTCGTTGTCCAGCGTCATTAGCTTCTGGTCGAGTTTGCTGACCATCTGTGCTATTACTTCTGTGGCGTCTCCTTTGAGTTTGTCAATTTGCTCCAAAGTTGCAAGGGAGCTTTTGATTGAAGATAAGGATAATTTCAAGCTTGCTATAGTACTCAATATCTGCCTGTACCTGTCGACCTTGACGAACAATGGCGCCGATGTCGGTCTTTCGGGCACTCTTTCCGGCTTGAGCTCTGGAGGTTGGTATGTGACTTGTGCCGGCGGTCTTTGCATTTGAGGTTGCGGCATCTGCTCTGGCATAGGCTGTTGAACCGGTTGCTGCATCATAGGTTGCCCGGACGTCAGAGGAGATATCTGGTCCAATGAGGAAAGCGAGGGCATTTCAGCCGGCATGGATTTTTCTTCTTTCCTCTTCCTTCCGAAAAACGGCAATGCCATACTAAATTAATTTCTATTGGCTAGCATATAAGCTTTGTAGTGCGCCGACCGGGATTTGAACCCGGGATTTTCGGGAGTTATCCTCTCGAACTTGGCAAGCATCCGCATTAATTTCGCGTCTTGACCAGGCTAGACTATCGGCGCATAAATTAAATAGTCCGTTATTAAATTTAACCGAGGATATTTCCAAAGCCTTCCAATGCTCTGTTTTCCTCTTCCTTAATTTTTCCTATAATCAGGGATTTCTCTTCGTCCCGAACTTCTTCCGCCAAATCCTTTGTCAGTTCCAAGGCTCGCTTGCATTGTTCTTCTGTCCCGCTAAGATAGCAGTAGTAACCTTGCTTCCCTATAATAGAGCCTTCCTTGAATGTCATGCTGGCCCTGCCGACAACATCGTCAGCAAGCAAGATATCCTTTCCCTTTGCATAATTCTCAGACTTGAAGTGCAGCACTATTTCCATAAACAACCAATACCATTCCAAGATTTAAAAAGCCCCAGGCGAGAATCGAACTCGCGACCCCTTCATTACTCGACCCATTACGAGTGAAGTGCTTTCGGCATGATTCTACCGACTGAGCTACTGGGGCACTTCTTTATTACTTTTCGATGACATAATATATATCTCCAAGGGTGCGTAATTGCGAAGGTTAAAGAGGAAATAGAAGAAGCATTATTCTGGCGCAAGGAGCGCGGCAGTGTCAGGGACTTGATAACGCCTAGGAACGAGTTCATAAACAAGGACAAGTTCGACTTTTCTTCCACACGCCAGAACCGCGACAACAAACTCATTGCACTAAACTATGGAAAGGTTTCGTCGGTGAATGTGGAGAAGATAGAAAAGGCGCCGATGTTCCATTTCATGCCAGAATCGAACTCGTTATTTATCGGCCTTCCCGGTTGCAATGTCAAAAGCCCTTTCTGCTCCGATGTCGAGTTGGGGAACAAAGCCTTTCATGATAATCCGCTGCAAGTTAAGTACCAGTACCAGACACCTGAGCAGATAGTTGAAACAGCGGAGAAAAAGGACTGCAAGTCCATAACCTTCACTTACACAGAGCCTTTCATCTTTTTCGAGTTCGCGTTCAAGGTCGCAAAGAATGCCCACAGGGGAAGCATCAAGACAGCACTGGTGACTAACGGCTTTACGACCGAAGAGCCGATAAAGAAGTTGGGCAAGTACTTGGATGCAGTGACAATTAAGATATTCGGTTCGCTGAATCCGCAGCTATACCAAAAATACATGTCTATTAAAGATGTCGACGCAATTTTTGTGGCGCTCAAGCAGTTCCAGAAGCAGAAACTTTTCATCGAGATAACGAACATGGTCATACCTCAGATAGGGGACAACTTGGACGAGTGCAGGAAGCTTGCGGCCTGGATAAGCCACGAGCTTGGAGCAGAGACACCATTCCATATACTGCAATACAATCCAAGCGGCGACCTGGACATACTGCCCACTGCAACGGCCACTTTAGAGAGGTTTGCAGAAGAGTCGCACAGGGAGGGACTTAGGTATGTCTACATACATTCAACGCCGCCCCATCAGGAGGAAAACACCTTCTGCCACAATTGCCGCGAGATGGTTGTTGAAAGGAAGAACAGGTCTGTGAAGAAGAACAGGCTGATAGACGGCAGGTGCCCGGGATGCGGCTTTAGGCTGAATTTCGTCCAGGAAAAATAGTTAAATACCTATCCGCACACTTTATAATTGTGAAACTGTTTCAAATTGTTTCAATCTTGGCGGTAATTGTTTCACTTTCTGTTCTAGTGCCTAGTGCTTATGCTGCAATACAGTTCTATGGTGTCGAGTCGGATTTAGGCTCAGACGGCAAGGCGGCAATAAAGCTTACGATAACTTTTGATCACCCAGTAAAAAGTTTCCAGCTCACAGTGCTCGGGAAGGTTAACAACCTGAAACCAAGCAGCAATGCTGGCCCAGTAGGATGCGTCCTTGTGACCGGCGAAGCAAGCATAATCAACTGCCAGATGAACCTTACTGAAGAAAAGCGCACGTTAGAGCTATTGTTTGAAACTAACGATTTGGTCAAAGCCGTTGACGGCAAAAACCTTTTCAACCTAGATTTGTCCCTAAGCGAGGACATAAACCAGGCCTCTGCATTAGTTAAGATACCGGAGGGCTATGCGTTGGCTACTACAGACTTGATACTCAGCGTCAGCCCGCCAGCGACGAACATAATAAGTGACGGCAGGCGCATTATAGCGACGTGGAGCATGGAGAACATAACATCCGCACAGTCGTTCAAGTTCCAGGTCCTTTACGAACCAGTGGAGAAGTTTCCGGTCGCGCTGGTTTCGACAGGCATAATAGGATTTCTGGCAGTATCAGGACTCGCATTTTACTTTTTCCGCAGGATGAGAAGACCGGAAGAGGTCATCTTGTCAGTTCTGGACGACTTCGAGAAGCAGGTATTGCAGGTTATAACCAACGCCGGAGGCGAGACGCACCAGAAAAAGGTTGTCCATGAGACAAACCTGTCCAAGGCAAAGGTCTCACGCGTCATAAAGAGGCTCCAGGATCGTGGTTTGGTGCATGTTGTGCGACTCGGGAGGACAAACAAGCTGAAATTGGCTAAGGAGAAATTTAAAGGAGAAAAAGGCTCTTCCTAGTCTAAATCGGTTTATTTCACCTCTAGAAACAATTAAAAGGTTTAAATTATGCTCAAATGAGCGGGTTCTAGTGTGCCATTCTGTATCTTAATATGCCAAAAATTGTTTCAGGCAACCTATATATGCCAAGATTTATAAATTCATACTATGAAAAATCCCAAGCACTGTCCGATATCTAATTTAGATGGACAGTGGATTAAGATTAAATGTGAGGAACAATATGTATAAAAAGTTTGTTGCAGGTTTCATGACAGCCTTAATGGCAGCCATGACACTAGTCAGCCCAGTATTGGGCGCAACAGCTCTTAGTACATACCCAACATTCCTTGGTAAGGTAGGGGACTTTTACGTTGTAGTAGGCAAGGATGCCGCGGCTTCGGACGTAGCAGGCGCTATAGACGTTGCTGCTAACCTTGCTCAGCTATCGTACAAGGATACTACAGTATCAGGGACGACTTCCTCAGGATTGACAGGAGTTGAGAGAAAAGTCTCAATTCCAGCAAGTTCAACAACAGGTGCAATAGCAGGAACAACTGGTAACAATCTGCCAGTAACATTGAAGAACTTCCACTATTCAGGACTGAAGGAAGGACAATTCGACTACAAAGGTACGAATTACAATTACCATGAAGAGGTTGTATTGAACGATACAGACCCGAAGTTAAAGTTGACACACAGTATCTCAAGCCCAATTAACGGTACTCTGAAAATGAGAATCGATAATGGCGGTTTGAAGTACCAGTATGTGTTCGACAGCACGATTTCGAATAGTAGCTTCGGTCCAGCTACAACAGCAAACTCATCTACATACCAGAATCCAGTAAAGGTTATGGTAGCTGGTAGGGAGTTCCAGATTGTAGCAGTTCCAGATACAGGCTCCTTCAAGTCACTGGTAGGTTCTGTCAAGACACTAAGTGACGGAGAGGCAATGACCGTTGAAGGTCTTACTCTCAAGGTAGTGCAGTCCTTCTCAAGCACAACAGCAAAGCTAGAAGTAACAGACGCAAGCGGTAATGTCGTAAAATCAGGCATTAACACAGGTTCACAAGAGTCGTTTACTTCCGGTGGAGCAACTTGGAATTACAAAGTGCTTAGCTCTGGTGCAACAGCATCTGGCGTAGCAGGTTATGCACAAGTGCTCTTCGGTAAGGGTGACGTAGAAAAGACATTCGACGGATCTGATACATCAACTGTAACAGAATTCGGCTCGAATTGGAAGATATCAGGTGTCTTCAAAGGAGCAGGTGTAATCACAGCAGGTGACAAGATAAGAGTAGAATACTCTCCTTCGTCTTTAACAGACGACACAAGGTACTACCTACAAGGTAGTTCCCTCAAAGGTCCTAACAACTACTTCGAATTGAAGTATGTTGCCTACGAGCCAAGCAAGTTCGCCAAGGTTACAATCGAATCTGTAACAGGTGTAACAGTTTACAACTCTACAGCTGCTACAGGCTATTCTACAAGTGACTTCGGCGGCGCGAGCGGTCTTAACGGGTTGAAGATCTCGAGTGACGTTGCAGGAACAATCGTAAACGGTTCTACCGGATACGATGAGATGTATGTCCTGTTCAACGGTTCGTCTTCAGCAGCCGAATGGTTAGGAATTGGTAACAGATCAACATGGTGGTTGGCATTCAAAGACAAAGCCACAAGCAGAGTCGTTAATGCCGATCAAACAGATGCCGCTAGCCAATGGCCAGCCGTTATGAACGGTGGTGCAGCAGGTGGCATCTTCAATGTGTCACTGTCTTACGGTGGACCAGGAGCCGTATCAGCTTTCTATCTGGTGGCTAACTTCCACAACGGGACACTATTGGACGGAGTAAAACTCTATTCAGCAGGTGACGTGCAGCAGGTGAACATGAGTTTCACTAACAGGTCTATCGCAGCGACTAGTAGTCCACCTGAGCTAAGACTAGGTGGAACTACAGCCAAGGCAGACACAAATGACGTAACAGCAAGGATTGAAGGTACAGCAACACAGGATGTCAGCGACCAGGTAGGTACACTAGTCACTGACGGCGGTATACAAGTATACACTGTCAAGACAAACACAGATGGTGACAAAGTAGTCCTAGGAATCCCGCCAGAAACAGTCTACGGACTGGTACAGTTCGGCAAGATTGGTGCTGCAACCAGCACAACTGGCGAAAAAGTCAAGGAAGTCGTAGCAGTTACAACTGCAGTCGCAAAGCTTGATAGCGAAGTGGCAGCCGGCGACAAGACAGGCAAACACCTGATTCTTGTTGGCGGACCATGTAAGAACTCCTTAGTAGCTGATTTGAAGACAGCCGGCAAGTTCGCTTACGGCTGTACAGATTGGCCAGCAAGGAACTTCGGTGTCATCGAGGTAGTCGATGGTGCATTTGCTACAGGCAAGCAGGTAGTTGTAGTTGCGGGTACAAGAGCTGAAGATACAAGACTAGCGTCGGGTGTACTGCAGAGCTATGCGACAAAGCTTACTGGTGTAACAGCCAGCAAGGTTGAAGTCACAGGCACTGTGGCCGCGACAGCGACAGTCACTCCAGCTTAAGTGCTGTCTACCTAAAAAGGGAATTCACTTTACTTTCCCTTTTTTTCCTTTTTCTTAAATTCCACAAGTTTTTAATACTTCACGTCACATCTCTAATTCTATGAAATTCAAATTTAGCATGAATCGCGCATTAATTTTCACAGTAATCGTGGCTATCATTGCCGCAGCAGGAATTTTCTACTACCAGCAGACAACACCGATTACGAGCTACACGTTCTACGGGCAGGACATCACATTCAGGGACGACCTGAGAAGCTCTGATGCAGTGCCTATTTATCCTGACAGGGAAGCTGTTCTGAACACGATGTGGAATCCCGACATACAAGACGTCACCATAGTTTACGTTAATTCAACTGACAACGGCATTGTGGCTGTAAACTCTTTCGAAATCGCCTACAAGTTAAGAATAGCCTATTTGACGTTCAACTGGAACGTGCCCGTGTACGGCATGGAAGTGGACTCTTTTGAGAATCTGACCGGCAGCAATGAAAATCTGATAATTGTTCTTGTGCCTCCTTCAATGGCAGACGAGACTTCGGTGGAGATGCACGACGGCGCGGTTTACATAAAAGGCAAAACCTCGCAGGAACTCGACCGCGCAACGATAAAGTTTCTCATGGCGTCGATGAACATAACTGTCTAACACTTGAGCAATTCATTAAGAGTATCCTCTGACACAAGGCCTTCGAAGACAAAACTTTCGTCGACTATGACGGCAGGATACTGCGTGATATTGAACTGGCCTTTTATGGCATCAACCACAGTGAGGTTTACGTCTGCTGTTATGGGGATAAGCATCATCTGCCTGCCACACCTTTCCTTCAGATCCAACAGTATGCCAGATTGAACCTTGCTGTCAATCTCCTCCAATGTCGAATCGGAGTTTTGCCTTGACAAGTAGACAACAGTGCTGTAATTGAAGCTGCACCTTTCCTTCAGGTCCACGCTGTTAAGCCAGAACTGTGTCTGCAATAAGGAGTACCTTCTCCACTCCTGCTGGACTTCCGGAGTGAATACGTTTGACTCTATCTTTCTTTCTATATCCCTCCCTTCGCTGTAAATTTTATCGTTGTACTCGAGGTTCTTCTCCAAGGCGACATTGCAGTAGCTTTCGCCGAATCTCTGAAGGTAAACGCCGAGAAGCCTTGCGTCGTCCGAGTTTACGTCCGCGCTTGACAACGACTCCCTGATTGAAGACAGGCGGTAGTTGTCTATCCAAATCCCTATCATTATCCCAAGCAAAAGTATCAGCAGTGAAAACAGCGCGGCCTGCGCGAATATCCTCTTCATTTAGTCAGCCACCCTCTTTCTCCTCTGAAAAAGTTGTATGCTGAGATTAAAAGGTTTAGTGTTGAGAGCAAAGGGTAGACGGCTATGAAGAGAAGCAGAATAAAGAAATTCGGCCTGTAACCGTGCACCCTAAAGCTGAGCCTTAGGACTGCAAGAGAGATCAGGAACATCATCATGCCGTAAACAAAGAGCAGGTCGACATTGTAGCTAAAGTCAATCCCTAGAAGAGGATTCGCACCCACCGCAAGAGCTGCAATCACGTACAGTAAAAAGTTCATCAGTCTTGACAGGATGATATATGAGAAAATGCTGGTTCCCAACAGCGCAAGTATGTAACCTATTAAAGAGGCAGGAACGATGAAGTTGCCCACGCCGTGCGATTTCCTGTCAAACATCGTGTGCGAATACTTGAAGAAAGTCTGCAATCCGCCAATCACCCATCTCTTCCTTTGGCGCCACCACATCTTCAAATTGTCTGGATAAATGCTGTAAACCATTGCGTCAAAAGCCATCCTTATCTTGTAGCCGTGCTTCAAAAGCCTCCACGCGATCTCCACATCCTCGATAAGGTTCTTTTCATCGAACCCGCCGACCTTGACCAGATCCTTCTTCCTATAGACACCCAAAGGTCCAGGAGTCACGGCTATAATATTCACATATTCCTCCGCCTTTCTCATGGCGGCGACAATCATATATTCTATATCCTGAAGCTTTTCCCACAAACCCTTCGTCCTCTTGACAAGTATGTGGGATGTAACCGCGGCCACTTTTTCGTCGTCAAAGCATGCCATGCATTGTCTAAGGGCATTTTTGTCCAAGAAACTGTCTGCATCCATCACCGCAACAAAATCATGCTTCGCGAGCCTTATGCCGTAATTCAGCGTTGAAGCCTTTCCGCTGTTCCTCTTCCTTATGACCTTCAAGTGCTTTGACTTGAACCTCTGGGCAATCTCGAAAGTATTGTCCTTGCTCCCGTCATCAATCACTATTATCTCAAGCTTGCTCTTCGGATAGTCGACAGCCAGCAAGTTTTCCAGCGTGCTTGCGATATTTTCCCTCTCATTGTATGCCGGAACCAAAACAGTGACCCTGGGCAGATCGCCGTCTTTAATTCTACCGCGCTTCAGATTGCCCCTGTTCTCGAACCACAAGATAAGGTGGAAAATCGTGAAGTAGCTCAGCGTGATTAAGATGCCGATGTAAATGACCTGTAAAATATTCATGGAACCACTTACAACAGCTTTAGCTTTCCAGTTATTTTATCTATCTTTTTCTCTTCGACCGGGCCGATGCCGACTGCCGTTATCGTGCCCTTCTTCAGCTGCGTCAAGCCGGCGTCCCTCACCAAGAAATGAGGAACTTTATTTTTCTTAAGCTTTTCCTCTATCTCTTTAATCTCCTTGATGTCACTCACCTTCAGCACAACTTTCTTCGCGCCTTCATTCTCCCACATCTCTGTCACCTCTTCGTCCGCCAGTCTCAGCGATCCTATGGCCGCATGCAGTACATGGGCAAGCAGCTTGCCCTTCCCCATCTTCAAATCTTTCCTTACTACAATCACTTGCTTGTACATGGCACCAACTATGTGAAAAAGCCGTCAATCCATGATAAAATCCACATCCCGGTGTAAGCCAATAGCAGCGACCTTGCAATCCTGCCAATCATCAAAGCAAGCAAAAATTTCTTGAACTCGTACTTTGATGCTCCGCTCATTGCGCCTATGATGTCGAAGGGAAACGGGATAAACGCAAACGTAAGAACAGTCCAGAAACCTATTCCGGAGAAAAACTTTTCAAATCGCTTGAGAAACTTCGGAGTCTTGTGTCTTATTGTCTCTATAGCAGTGCTGCCGCCCAACCCTATGAAGTAGCCTATGACATCGCCCATCGCAGAGCCTGCACCTGCAATCAACCCAACCATCAACGGATTCAGTCCTTCAGCAATCCCGAAAAGAATAGGCACGTAAGACGGTATGGGAATTATCGGAACCAGGAAAGTGGAGCTGCCGATGAAGCTCGACAAGAAGATGGCTATGTAGCTTATGATAGTATGTCCCTGAATCAGACTGAGGAACGTTTCGAGAGCCATCGCCTAAATCACTATTTCACTATTTGGAGCTATATATAATAAAACGGCAAAGCAAGTTGATAAGCGGACAGTCCCGTAGTGTAGTGGCCAAGCACGCAAGGCTTTGGATTCACAAAGCTCTGAAAAAAAGATGAAAGAAGAAGAACCCTTGAGACCCAGGTTCGAATCCTGGCGGGACTATTTAACTGAAAATTCATAATACAATTCAATAAATTTTTACGCGGTCGCATGCCAAGGAAAAAGAAAGAGCAGAAGCAAGAAATAGTCAAAATTGAAGAGAACATAGTAAAAACCCCGCGTGGCTTGTTTCAAATCAAAGCCCTGATGGAGAGGGGAGGCAAAATTATTGCCACACTGCACCCGCTGTATCTTAAAGAGATTGAAGTAAGGGACATGGCGCAAATTTTCATCGGCTCGATTATTTTAGCATTCCCATTCATGGTTACTGGAGAAGTATGGGAGTTGGGAGCACAGCTACCAGGGTCAAATATTATTTTGCTCATGCTAATCAATTTGTTTACGCTGGCGCTTCTACTATTTTACACGCGCTACCACAAGGTAACATTTGAGGGAAGAATTGTTTTCCGGGAATTCACAAAAAGATTGTTTGTCACATACTTGATGGCATTCTTCACAGTCTCGCTGTTTCTCACCCTGCTGGAAAAGGCGCCGTGGGATACTGCTATAGATGTCGCGTTCAAAAGGGTGGCGCTTGTGACACTGCCGGCTTCCATCGGCGGCGCTGCTGTCGACTTGCTAAAGTGATTTCCTTTTCCTGACGAAATGCAGGATTATGATAGTGGCGACTGCAACAACCACAGCAAAGCTTATCCAATGAGAATAGTCCAATATTACCATCCATTTGTCTCCGAGCCAAAAGCCCAAGTAGGCGAGTGTGAAGTTCCACGGCAACGACCCGATGAAAGTGTAGAAAATGAATTTGGGCAGGTGCATCTTTCCAACTCCTGCCGGCAGCGAGATGAATGTCCTTATTACAGGCAGCATCCTGCTGAAGAACACCGCCCTATCGCCGTACTTTTTGAACCATTCCTCTGCAATAGCAAGTACTCTTTCCTTCAGGAGCACATACTTGCCGTATTTCAAAATGAACCCCCTTCCAAGATAGAATCCGACGGCATAAGCAACTAGAGAGCCTGCCAAGTTCGCAAGCGAGCTCACAATCACGACCGCCCAAAAGTCGAACACTCCTTGTAACGCAAGATATCCCGCGAACGGCACCACGACTTCGCTGGGGACGGGAAGAGTCGCGCTTTCCATTGCCATCAGGACGAAAATTCCAGGATAGCCTATGGCGGCTACCAAGTCCGTAAGGAAGTTTACGAAAAACAGAATCAATGCATTGAGCTCTGCGAACGCCATATAAATTTCTTATAACCGAAGTTAAAATATTAAACGGTGAGCTGATGGCGCTTCTTGAGATTGCTATAGTTGTACTTGGTCTGGTGATAGCATATCTCCTTTACAAGAACCTCGAGTGGAGGTTCAAGTTCGAAAGAAAGGTTAAGGATTGGATAGAAGCAGAGGAGGAGAGAATAAGGGAAGATGCGATTTCAAGAAGCGCAAGAACACTCTCGGGGAAGACTTTGGAGAAGCTGGTTCCGTTTTTGGACAAATTCTCCTACGATCCGCATGACATAAGGTGGATGGGAGACCCGATAGATTTTGTTATCTTCCATGGAAATTCCGACGGCAGTCCGAAAGAAATTGTTTTCTGCGAAATAAAATCAGGCAAAAGTTTCCTCAGCAGAAATCAGAGGAAAATAAAAGAGTTGGTGGAGGGCAGAAAAGTAAGGTGGTATGAGTTTAGAATATAAAAAATGAAAACAAACTCAGACCGAAACAGTCAAACAAATGATTTATCGTCTTCTTCTTTTCTTAGCTGCTGCAGCCAACTTTTACACCTCTTTAATTTATAAAATTATTTTGGTTTCATTACATATAAAGTTATCAAGAAAAATTTCCCCGAAATTCGAAAGCATTTATCTCATTAAATCGAAATATCTGAAATGAAAATAAAACTTTCCGCCACTTTCGAGGGAAAATGCACCATATGCAAGAAGGAAGGAATTGTTTTTTCTGCCGGCGATGAGAATACTCACAAGGCTGTGACAGTCTGCCGCGAATGCTCTGAAAAAATGGGGAGCAAGCTACTTTCGGAAGCCATAGAGGAATATGGGAAGAAGGATAAAAATGCGTTCGAGGGCGGGGTAAAGTTCGAGAAAGGCGCGATAGCTGGCTAGTTCTTATTTATAATCTGCTCATTTTCATTATGAAGCATAGGATGTATCTAATCGCATCTTTTGCAGTTCTGATTCTTTTTGCAGGCTGCACCCAGTCTAAAACCGCTCAGACAGTTCTTCCGGATGAAGTTGCTGTTGTGAGCAGGGTGGTAGACGGCGACACGGTAGAACTGGAGAACGGGGAAAGAGTGAGGCTGCTTGGAATAAACTCGCCCGAGAGCAACGAGATTTACTATAAAGAAGCGAAGGAGCATTTGGAAAGTATGGTTGGGAACAAGTCTGTCAATCTGGAGCCGACAGCAGTTGACAGGGACAAGTACAACAGGCTGCTGAGGTATATTTTTGTGGACGGTTCGTTCGTCAACCTGCAGATGGTCAAGGATGGCTATGCGTCAGTCTATCTTCTCAATCCGGGAGAAAAGTATTACCAAGAGTTCAAGGATGCCGAGGCTGAGGCGAAGGCAGGCAAGTTGGGAATGTGGTCTGCGACGACGAATGTATGCATGCAGATAGTTGACTTCAACTACGACGCAGAGGGCAACGACAACTACAATCTGAATGACGAATATGTGACTTTCCAGAATTCCTGCGGCGAGTCTGTTAGCTTTAGCGGATGGACGATACATGACAGCGGAAGGAATGTCTACACTTTCTCAAACTTTGTTGCAGGCGGGAATTCCAAGTTTACGGTTTATTCCGGGAAAGGAACTGACTCTGATAGCGAGATTTATTGGAGCAGCATGGGCGCTATTTGGAACAATGCAGGGGACACGTTGTTTTTGAGAAACGAGAAAGGAGATTTGGTTTTGAGTTACAGCTATCCATAGGTTCTTAAGGTTTACGAAATTGGTTTTAGATATTTATATCTTTTCCCGAATTAAACCATAAGATGTCCGATATAATCCAGCTTGACAAAAGTATTATTGTTGCTTGTGATGTCGACTTGCATGAAAGAGGACCAAATGGCGAAGCTTCTTTTGAAGATATAGTAAAAGCAACTGCAGATGTTCCTGGCATTGGCGGATACAAGTTGGGAGCTGTATCCGGTGAAGAAGGATGGAAGCAGTGGGTTAGAGTTGCTAGAGACTATACAGGAAAGACTTTGATACATGATGGACAAAAATGGGGGAATGACATACCCGATACGGGCACGGTTATAATAGGAGCTCTTAAGAGATCCGGTGTCGACGCTGTCATATTATTTCCATTCTCCAGTCCTATAGTGCAGTACGAGTGGACCAAGTCTGCTCAAGACTCTGGTATTGGAGTAATTGTTGGATCAAAGATGACACACAACCGCCAGTTGGACGGCGACTTTTCAAATCCAGCAGGAAAAGACTATACAGCAATTTTCAAGGAATTAGTGGGATATGATATATCGGGTTACATAAGGGAGGACGCACCTGAAGATATGTATCTACTTGCCGCGAAAATGGGTGTAGTTAATTTTGTAGCGCCTGGAAACAAGCCAGATGATGTCAGGCAGTTGAGAGAATTTCTCGAGTCACAAGGGATCAGTCCTATCTTTTACGCACCAGGATTTGTTGCGCAAGGCGGTGTGATTTCAGATGCAGCCAAAGTCGCAGGACCAAGATTCCATGCGATAGTTGGCCGAGGAATTTATGGCGCCAAAGATATCCGTGTAGCTGCACAAGAAATGACAAGTCAGTTATTTGGATGAACTTTATGGTTTCATTGCAAGAAAGAGAACAATTAGGAAAACGAATTATAGAAGGTCTGTATGATGAAGGAATGATTCTTACTTGGTACAGAGCTCGACCAGAAGGATGGATTTTAAGGGGTGGACTGTGGAGTCCTTATTACATAAATCTACGACTTTTACCAAGTTCCCCAGAATTATATAGTTTAGTTGGAAATGCAATGGGAATGTTATTAAAAGAACTTGGGTATAAATCAAATGGAAATGATAGAGTTGTCGGAATAGCGATGGCTGGTATACCAATTGCAGATGCAGTTGCGTTGTTACATGAAATTCCTGCATTATACACAAGAAAATTACCTGAAGAGGTAAGAACACCAGAAGATTTACAATCTTATATCGAAGCACATGGTCAACATGCATTGGTTGAAGGTGAATTTTATACTGGCGACAGATTAGCGGTTGTTGATGATTTAGTGACAGGATTTGATAGTAAGCTATTAGCGATAAGGCAAATTAATCAAGAAACACAAAGAAGAGGTGTAACTGGAATTACTTTACAAGATGTAGCTGTTCTTCTTGATCGTGAACAAGGTGGGGTAGAAAGAGCAAGAGATTTAGGATTTAATCTTTATTCTCTAGTGCCATTCATATCAAAAGGTTTAGATTGGTTAAGAGAGAAACTTTCACAAACAGAGTATGATACAATTGTTGATTATGTTAGAGATACAGAAAAGTATCAAGATCCTGAATTACAACAACATCTTAAACAATTAGCCTAACAAAAATAATCTTTTAATAAAATAGACTCAGATTAAGTTTAGTTCCTTCTTATTTTATATCCTCTCAACGAAAACCACGTATCTGTCAAGTTAGCAAAAAACCATTTTTCTTCTAGTTCAACAATCTTATTTTGTTCATCAATTCTTATATCTGGTCCTAATGCACTATAGAGATATCTTGCCGCACTCTCTATACCTCTTCTCAAATGTTCTAATCTTCTGTTTGCATACGTTATCATTTTATCACTCCATCTTATATCTGATATAACTTCTTCTATTTAAATTTAATCCAAGAGTTTAGTTACAAACCTTAGGCCGCACTCAAAATAATAGTTGGTTGTTTTCCTGTATAAGTCCTATTTACATAAACACTTTTCCTAACATCCATATCCAACTGTTGAAGCAGTCCATTGTAAGTCTTGTGATAAGCAACTACCTCCCTCTCTTGTACCGCCAACCACATATCAGGATACTGCTCCCTTAGTTGCTGATAATTTCTCTCGAAATACTCTGCACTTGATCTAAACCGTTTCAAATCGCCAGCTATGGTGTCAATTCCTATGAGTTCAAATAAATCTGGACTAACCATAATAGAAGATTAGTGTCGAGTATACTTATTGGTATAGTCTCCATTTATCCATCATCCAATTGACCAAGTATTTAAAACAGAACTAGCCTCTCGGCTTTACATCAGCAAACTCGAGCAGTGAAAAGCACTTGTTGCAAACAGGACTCCCGCCCTTTATCATTATCTCGTCCATAGAACGGCGTCCGTGTGCCTTGCACAGAACTTTAGCCTTGATAAGAATCTACCCTGCCTTGTATCCAGGCAGTTGCATCTGAAGCAGGTTCGCAATGCTTGCAATAAGCTTCGGCTCGACAACCGCAATGTCAGTGACAGAAAGAATCCCCTTTATCTTCCCCTCTTCAACCACAGGAATCTCCCTCACCTTGTTCTCCACCATAGTCTCAACAGCATCGTTCAATTCCTTGCCCGGTTCTATAGTGACAACCCTCTCCGACATCAAATCCTCCACCAACGTGCCTTCAGCAGGCTTGTCCTCTGCAACAGACTTGACAATGTGGTGGTTGGTGAGCATGCCGACAATTTTCTCATCCTCGACGACAACCAAGCTTCCGATCCCCAGCCTTGCCATCACCTGAGAAGCCTCCTTGACAGTCGCATCCTTCTTTACAACAACAACTTTCCTGTTCATCACGTCATTTACCAGCATACAACAAATATTTTAATTTTAACGTATAAATAATAGTTATGAATACTCCTTCCCACAGAGGCAAAAAACCGAATCCCAACATCGAAAGGATCCGCAGGCTGAAGAGGCTGGAGAAGTTTGCCGAGAGGCAATTGGAGCAGTATATAAGAATCCACAAGAAGAACTCGAAGGACATCCGCTACATAGGATGAGCTATTTCTTTTTCGTCTTCAACTTCCCAGATTTCCTAAGATAGAACTCCAAGCCGAATCCTGCTGCCAAAAGCGCAACTCCAACTACGAGCACGATGATGAACCTGCTGGAAAGAGACGATATCAAGTTGTCAATTATGGGCACAATTGTTCCTTGGACTTGGGCAGGTATCGGTGGCAGCAAGGATTTTATCTGGCTAACAAACAGGAACGGCAATCCCGTCATTGCAAGGGTAAAGCCAGTCGACTTGAGCCTTCCAGTCCACGTCTCTATCGATGCAAGCATTATCGCCAGCCCGATCGCAGCAACAATCCACAGCCATGTCTGCGCGCTTTTGTAAAACTGGTTGCCTTCGTCCGCGAATGCTATAAGGATGTCCTGCTGGTTGCCGCTGGTGACGCAGTCAATGTAGCTGCAGCTGAACTTTTTGTAGTAAACAGAATCTACAACAGCGTTCGAAATCAGAGTCTTCAACTGTTCATTATTCGAACTGCTGACATCGTTGCAGCTCAACGTAATTGCATCCAGTCCCTCATAGAGAGGCAAGCTGATAGTCGCCCTGGTCAAGCATTGAAATGCAAGATTTGTATGCAGTTGCTGCAGTTGGTCCGAAGTCAGAGAACTGAACTGCTGGTCGAGTACGGCTCCGATGACGGTCTTCACGTTTTCGTAGCTTGAGAAGCTCACAAGCTCCATCGCAAGTATCGCGCCAACAAGAGCCAACGTGAAAACAAGCCCGCCAAAAAACTTTCCCAAACCTCTCCAAAAGCCCATAAATTAAATTGTCCCCCTGATATTAAAAGTTGCTCAGCAATTCCTTCTTCACGTCCTCGACTTTTGTAGGCATAGATATGCTGCTCGGCGTCAGCATGTTCCTGATGTTCGTCGCAAGCTTGTGCAGCTTCACCTTCAACGGCACATCATAGTCCTGCTCTGTCATCAGCGACGCCAACCTCATAAAGTTTATGCTCGCCAGACTGCTGGGCTTGTAGTCGATGACAGGCGTTCGCATGACCAGGCTGTGCAACACTTCCTTGTCGTGCGGAATCTCAGCCATCACAGGCAGCTCAACCAACTTTTCCACCACTTCCTTCTTCAGCTCGTAATTGTTGTGAGTGACCATGTTGAGAACTATTCCCATCTTCTTCTCCCCCAGCTCCCCAAGAACTTCCTTGCATCTTATAACATCGCCCAGCATGGGCACAAAAGGCGCGGTTACAAAAAGAATCTCACTGCACGCGTCCATTATCGAAAGAGCCTCCTTGCCCAATCCAGGCGCGGCGTCCAAAATTACGAAATCAGTCTTCTTGTCCACCTTTAAGAGAACTTTTTTGAACCTTGACATCTGAACTCCCAGAAGGTCGTCGAACTTGACCGAAGCCGGCAGGTATTTTATCCCGTTGTAATTGTAGAGCGCCGAATTAAGCTCCTTCCTTTCATTCAAGACATCATTCACAGTCCAGTTATAGTCCGACGTTCCGAGATAATAGCTCAAATGCGGAGTCGAGAGATTGCAGTCCATCAGGACAACACTCTTGCCGAACCTTTTCAGCGCGAGCGCAAGGTTCATTGCAACAGTCGACTTGCCCACGCCCCCCTTGCCAGAAATAACGCCGATAACTCGCGTCATTGACCTTTCAGCCTCATTTACAATATTTTGAATTTCCTTCTTAATATACCTTACCTATATGAAAATGATTTATTCGAAGAACGCCAATGGTTGTTAGATGGATTTGCAGAACAAGGTCGCAATAGTTACTGGCGGCGCGCGGGGAATCGGAAAGGCTACTGCTAAATTATTTCTCGAAAAAGGATGCAATGCCGTGATAAATTCTAGGACGCAGCGCGAGGTTGACTCTGCAGTCAAGGAATTAAACTCATTGGGAAGAATTATTGGGATTAAGGCTGACGTGTCCTCTCCGAAAGATGTGAAAAAACTTGTGGACAAGGCGATAAAGGAATTCGGGAGAGTAGACATCCTGGTTAACAATGCCGGCGTCATGCACAAGGGGCCGACGATGGAGATGAAAGAAGAAGACTGGGATGATACTGTCGATACAAACCTAAAGGGAATATTCCTCTGCAGCAAGGAGGTTCTTCGGCATATGGTAAAGCAAAAATCAGGAATAATTGTAAACATAAGTTCAGGCTTGGGTCACCATGCAATTTCAAACCATGCAGCCTATTGCGCGACAAAGTTCGGCGTGCTGGCACTGACAAGTTCGCTGGCCGGCGAAGTCGGGAAATATGGGATAAAGGTTTTTTCCGTTTGTCCAGGCGCAGTCACAACAAGAATGCAGGAAGAGTTCATAGGAAAGACCCAATACAAGTTCGCGAAGCGTCTTATGATACGGCCTGAAAAGATTGCAAGCAAGATTGTTGAAGTTTGTTCTGGAGACGAAAAATCTGGAAGATGCTTTGACGTGTTTTTCTAGTGATTGTATGATTGAGATATTCACTGACGGTTCCGGAAAAACTGGGAGGTATGCCTACGTGGTCGAGCAGACGGGAAAGGTTAAGATACAAAAAAAGGTCGGGATTACAAACAATGAAGCAGAGTACCTTGCAGTCATAGAAGCTTTGACAGACAACAAAGACAAAGAAATAAAAATTTATTCCGACAGCGAATTGATAGTGAACCAGCTAAATAAAAAATACGCAATCAAAGAAGACAGGCTCAGGGACCTTGCACAAAAGGTTTGGGAACTGTGCGAAGGAAGGAATATAACGTTCAGATGGATTAGAAGAGAGTACAACAAAGCGGGCAAAGTCCTTGGCTAACCCAAGCTTCTGTCTATCTCTTCCAAAGTCGAACCTACATTTTCCACGCCGCTTCCGATGCCAACAGTCGCGTTCGTGACCTCTTCACCTGTCTTGTACTTCGAGCCGCCCGGCAGCGTGATTATGCCATTGGCAATCATGAACACGACTAGAGCAGCAATTACAACCACAAGCCCGACTATTATCAAGTTTTTATTCATTCACTCACGCTCCCCACCTTACAATTTCCCCTGTTATACTTCGCTCGCCCCTCAGGCAGTCGACGCACTCGCTGCATTCTCCTATGTCGCAAATTCCATTGTTCAAGCAACCTACGCATGCCTGTACGCTTTTCGGCGGCTGAGAGGTCGTTTGCTCTATCGAGATCTGTCTAGGCACCGACAGTGGTTGCTTTGGACACGAATCAGGATTTTCGTCGCACCACTTTAGGCATTCGTCAGGGTTGCTCCTGCAGAATTTGTCGCATTCCTCTGGTCCCTTGCATCCGCCCGGCCCTGAAAATTGTGATGCACTGCGCCCACGTTCCTCAAATTCCCCTGACGCAATCTGCCTTAATTCCGCCATAGAAGGTATAGTCCCTACAGCAGGATGGTCTTTAACCCAATCCTTACATTTATCATAATAATCGATGCAGAAATTAGCGCATTCCTTTTCTGTCTTACACCCACCTGGTCCGCCCTCTGTTTCAAGGATTTTCTGGAATGCGTCACCACTCCCGCTCAATTCAGAGGCGCCGCCAAGCCTCTTTGCAAAGCTTGACATCGGCCCTTCACAATTCGGTATTATATCCTCGGGTCCCTTAACACCCAGTGCATAATTTTGAATCTTGCAATCCATATAGAAGTTTTCTTTAGTGTAGCCTGGAGGCACCATGTTATCAGACTGCATTATAAAGTGCAATACACATTTGCCATCTTCCAGCCCTTTAATTGTTATACTCGGCCCGTTCCTCCCTTCCGGCTGGAACGACACAGGTTTGCACGACCTTATCGCCCTGTCAAAGCACGAGCCGTCTGTGCCGCATCTTTTGACATTGCTCTCAAGCTCAGTAGCAGACAAAGTTATACCGGAAATTTTTCTGCTCGACTCCAAAGTCTCCCTAACATCATCACTGTCGCTCAGCATCATATACAAAATATCCTTCAAGACAACTTCCTTGATGTACTTTATGTCATGCTTTATCTCGGCCAAATCGTCCTTTGATATACTTTCCGCATTGTCCCTCAGCTTCCCCTTTATCTCGTCAACCTTTTCTGCCGCCGACGTGAACATTCCGGAAACGCGCGTGTATCTCTCCTCGTCCAGGGATTCTGTAGAGGCATAGTACTTTGCAATCTCGTCTGATTCGCCAGCAAGCTTCTCCAACTCAATCTTCAATTTTTCGAGCTTGAACGCAAGACTAAGCAGTGTTGTAGTCTCGGGCACCTCATCAACCGGCGTAACATAAATATTATTTTCGTCTCCGGGTGCAACGCATTGCGAGAAGACTATGCATCCTTGAGCATCATTCTTGACAATCATCTCCCCTCCTTTGCCGTTGCAGCTCTTGTAAGCTTCTGACGGGACATTTCTCTGGCAAGAAAACTGTGCACCCTCTTCCACGCCCCCACCGCATCTATAAAATGCGCAACCGGTTCTGTCCACATCTCTTACAACTGCAAGCCCGCGACTACTGCATTCATTCTCAGTTCTAGCCTTGTCCGACTCGGAGACATAGCGGCATACAGGTTCAGATTCCTTCGAACATTTCACAATCTTGCAGCCGCCCTCAAATGCTATGTTGGGCACCAATCCGCTGTTTCTGCACTGGTCAATCTGCTTCTTTTCCTCCTCACCGGACGGACAGCTCTGGTAGCCGCCTATAGGATTGGTATGAAGTTCTCTGGTATCAAATCTACAATCAAAAAGTTGGCACCCGCTCGAATCGTGGAAAGCTATAGGGTTACCGCCTTTTTCAAAGCACTGTGACTTTATTTTCGCTTGCTCCTCATTTGGGCATACCCTTTCCTGCGAGCATTGAACTCTGGCGAATCCGGATGAATCAGTCTCATGTCTGCACCCTTGTGGAACACACGCATACGAAACCAAGCATCCCTTATCAAAAACAGGCGTTACACTTCCTTCAGGGCAGGATGGTTTTTCCTGGACTGTTTGCGGACATGTAGAAGTTCCAGAAGTTTCTGTGGGAATGCAGTTGAACCCTGTCAGGCATCCCTTGTCGTCAACCACTTTATTCAACTGCTCGTTCGGACCGCATGTTATTCTTGAAGCCGGTATTTCTGGACATGCCATGCCAACAGACTCTGATATACCTCCACACTCATAACCAGCAACGCACCCCTTGTCGTCGAATCTAGTTTTCAATCCTTGATTCTCCCCGCACACAGGAGGCTGGGAAGGAGCAGGGCATGCCGTAACAGTCGGCGGTTGAAGTGACGGCTCTCCGACTGGAACAGTTTCGGTTGTGATAGGTTCTATTGTTGAGGCAGTCTTGGTAGTCTCTGTGGTCGAGCTGGCGGTTGTCTCGGTCGGAGTTGTGCTAGTTGTGGCCGTAGTCTCTGCAGGAGCAGAAGTGCCAGAACTTCCTGTAGTTGTATTTTCCTGCGACAATGCTATTGATGAAAAGAAAACTGGAGAGCTAAGAATGGACATCAATAAAACAGAAATAACAAACAGTGCGTTTATTTTCCGCATATATAAATTTTGTTTTTCCTTATAATAAACCTAACCTATGTATCTCGGAGGATTGTCTGCCCCCTCCCTCTCAACCTTCTTCCTTCTATCAATAAACCTCTCATAATAGTTTACGATGTCCTTGGTTATGCTTGGCGTCATCTTGCTGACAACAGATTCAAAATCCTTCATCCTGACTTCCTTCGCCTTCTTGTCCTTCCTCAGCGCCTCCATTGCAGCCTCCCTTGCGAGCGCCTCTAGATCGGCGCCTGAAAATCCTTCAGTCTTTTTCGCGAGATCGTCCAAGCCGACGTCCTTTGTAAGCGGCATTCTTTTTGTGTGCACCTTGAGAATCTCAACTCTTGCCTTGTAGTCAGGCGCGGGAACCAACACAAGCCTGTCGAACCTTCCCGGCCTAAGCAATGCCGAGTCTACC
>JACPAE010000004.1:73889-144180 GCA_016181005.1 Candidatus Aenigmatarchaeota archaeon | reverse complement strand
CATAGCATCCGGCCTAAACGTCATGATTATTGCCCCTACTGGCAGCGGAAAGACTGAGGGCGCTTTGCTTAAAATTTTCGACAGAATCGTAAACGATGCACCGAAGCAGATTAATACTTTGTACATAACTCCGATGAAGTCATTGAACCGGGATCTTACCGATCGTATAATGTGGTGGGGAAAAGAACTAGGATTGGAGGTTGCGGTCAGGCATGGAGACACTCCTGCAACAGAAAGGAGAGCACAGGTCGAGTTTCCGCCTGATATAATGGTAACTACTTTGGAGCAACTGCAACCAATGTTGACTGGGAAGAACCTTAGAGAGCTGTTGAGGAATGTAAAGCATGTTGTTATCGATGAGGTGCATGAAGTTGTTGATTCCAAGCGCGGTGTGCAGCTTTCGCTGGCGCTGGAGAGATTGAAGGAATTTTGCGGCGACTTTCAGTTAATCATGCTGTCGGCTACTGTGTCTAATCCAGAGCATGTCGCTGAATTTTTTGCGGGCGGCAAGATGACGACAATAGTCAAGGCGGACATAGAGAAGAAATTTGAGATCAAGGTTGTGTATCCACAATCGCTTGCGCAGGATGAAAGGACTGCCGGAAAAATCTTTTCGTCAAAAGACACAGCCGCCAGATTGAGGATTATTATGGATCTTATCAGGAAATCCAGTTCTACTTTGACTTTCACGAACACAAGAGATTTTGCGGAGATATTGTCGTCAAGAATAAGGATAATCGACAAGGATTTCCCTGTTGCCATTCATCACGGCTCTTTGAGCAAGGAGGTAAGGATAAAGGCTGAGAAGGAGTTCAAGGAACAGAAAATCAAGTCTTTGATTTCTACGAGCAGCTTGCAGTTGGGGATTGACATAGGGTCTGTTGACTTGGTTGTCCAGTACATGTCGCCGCGGCAAGTTAGCCAGCTCATACAGAGGGTTGGGAGAAGCGGCCATGAGCTTTCGAAGGTCAGCAAGGGAATTGTCATCGCTACTGATGAGGACGACGTATTCGAATCGGCCGTAATAGCAAGAAAGGCACTGAACGGCGAGGTGGAGAAATCAGAATTCCACGAAAGCTCTTATGACGTGCTTGCGCACCAATTAATCGGGCTCACATTCGATGCCGGAAAAATTGAATTGGACAAAGCTTTCAATATCGTGAAGCGCGCCTATCCTTACAAGAACTTGAGCCATCAGGAGTTTCTCGATGTATGCAAGCAGCTGGAAAGGCTTGGCTTGGTGTTTTTGAACGGCCATATAAAGAAGAGGATAAGGGGATTCAAATATTATTTCGAGAACCTCAGCACGATACCGAACATAAAGCAGTACAGGATTTTCAACATGTTCGACAACTCCTTCGTCGGGACTTTGGACGAAGAATTCGTCGCTGTGCACGGCGAGCCTAATACGACTTTCATAGTCAAGGGGCAGTCGTGGAGGATTGTGACTGTCGACGGGAACAAGATTATGGTTGAGCCTGTCGAGGACGTGGAAGCTGCAGTGCCAGGGTGGGAGGGGGAATTGATTCCAGTCTTGCATGATGTGACGCGGGAGGTCGGACAGCTTAGGAGATTTATTAAACAAGAGTTGGAGAAGAAATCGAGTCTTGTGAAAGAAATACAGAACAAGTACCCTGTTGACGACAACTGTGCAAAAGAAATGATTGACGTCATCAAGAAGCAGAAGCAGTTCGGAATCGTTCCTGACGACAAGACTATTCTGGTGGAGGATTTTGAGAACTTGGTTATTATTCATACATGTGCTGGAAACACTGTTAACGAGACTTTGGGCAGGTTCATTGTTGCATTGCTCACCAGCAGGATTGGCTCTGTCGGATTCAAGACAGATCCGTACAGGATAATGATAGAGTTCCAGAAGAAGAATGTAGAGCTTGTTAAGGAGATTCTTTTCGGCACGAATCCGGAGCACTTGCAGAGCTATCTAGAATTGTCGTTGAGCAATAGCGAGTTGTTTGCGTGGAAGTTTGTGCATGTGGCGAAGAGGTTTGGAGCGATAACTAGGGATGCCGACTTTGGAAAGGTGAGGATGAAGAAGGTGATTGAGGATTTTGCAGGCACGCCGATTTACAAGGAGACCATAAAGGAGTTGCTGACTGAAAAGTTTGATGTTGAGAAGGCTGTGGATATTCTGAAGAAGATACAGAAGAAGGAGATTAATGTTGTCTTCAAGAACGGCTTGTCGCACTTGGGGAAGATTGGGATTAAGCACAAGTATGCGGAAATTGTCGGGCCTGCCAAGCCGGAGATGGAGATTTTTGAATTGTTCAAGCAGAGGCTGTTGAATACTCAGCTTAGATTGGTTTGCATCAATTGTGGCAATTGGGACCAGATCTATTATGTGAAGGAAGTTGGGGATAGGTTGAAGTGTGGCAAGTGCGATTCAAAGCTTTTAGCGGCATTGAACAAGCAGTGGATCGGTGGAGGGAAGATTGTGAAGAAGGCTTTGAGGAAGAGCGGACTGACGGAAGAGGAGAAGAAGAGGTATGAAAACATGAAGAGTAGGGCTGATTTGTTTATGTATTATCGTGCCAAGGCTGTCAAGGCCCTTGCAGGAAAAGGCGTGGGCGCTACTACTGCAAAAAGGATTTTGGCGAAGTATCACAAGGATGAGGATGCTTTCATGAAGGACATTCTCGAAGCTGAGAAACAGTTCGCAAGGACGAAAAGGTTTTGGGCTGTTTGAAGATTTAAAACAAAACTTTCAATAATCAATTATGCCAGCGCTTGTAATCAGCATAGACGGACCTGACTTTTCAGGCAAGTCAACTGTATCAAACCTGATTGTAGAAATACTCAGAAATGAGAACAAGAAGATAATTTTCAAGAGAACCCAGCTCCCCAGCAATTCTTCAACGGGATTTTTCACGAGAATTCTTGCCAACTCTGCCGATCAAGTCTCTTCCAATGTGTTTTCTCTTGCATTCGCCGCAGACCACCTTCACCATTATGAGAGCGTTATAAAGCCTTTGAAAGAGTCGAAGGATAACTTTGTGGTCATCCAGGAGAGGTCTCTTCTTTCCACCTACATCTACCAGAGCCTTATAGGAAAGTCTGACTTGGCCTGGATGAGGCAGATAAACAAGTTCAACAAGAATGTGCCTGACCTGACGCTTATATTGAGAGTTCTTGGAAATGAAGTCCATAAAAGGAGCCAGCTTGGCAAGAAGGAGTTCGACAGGTTTGAGACGAAGGAGCATCTAGAGGAAGAGCTGAAGGTTTACTACAACCTGCCTAAGGATTTTGCCAATGAGTTCAACGTCGAATACATAGATGCCAATGACAGCCCAGACGAAATCGCCACAAGGTGCGCCAAAAGAATCCAGAAAGAGATTGACAAAAGATTCTAGTTATTTCGTGCTCCAGTAAGTCCCCTTCTTCCTTTTCCATCTAATATAATCTCTTACCATCGTGCCATGGTCAAATCCCATATTGTTAACATCTATTTTGCCTATTTCCACCCATTCAACTTTGCCCTCGTAGCTGCTTCTCAGCCTACCACCAACAACTTTCCCGATAAAGACCGTGCTTATAGTGTGGAACCTTGGATCCCGCTTCTTGTCCGAATAAACTCCGAGTATGTGAGTGAGCTTTACTTTCAGGCCTGTCTCTTCCTTTACTTCCCTCAAGGCAGTCTCTTCAACAGCCTCGCCATCTTCCACAAAGCCGCCGATGACGCAATACTTCCCCTTGAACGGGTATATGTCGCGCTTGTACAGCAGCATCTTGCCGCCCTTTTCTATTATCATGTCGATAACAGGCTTTGGCACACTCTTAGGCTCGTGCCAGACAAATTTTTTCTTTGCCATTAAACGATATTTATTTAAAGCAGATTTAAACAATAAGGTTCATGGAAAAGGTTTCGTGCGACGTATGCGGCAGGAAATTCAAAACCAACGAAGCCCTTAGCCAGCATAGGAATGACGCGCATAAGGAGCAGCCTGTCCACCATCATCAGAGGAAAAGCAAAATAACTAAGGGCAAGATTCTGCTAATCCTGATACCTTTGCTTGTTGTGGGCGCTGTCGGATACGGAATTTACTGGTCGTTATCGAATTCCCCGAATATAGGACCCGTAGGCTCAACTCACATCCATGCGGACATTGGAATACACTTGAACGGTGAAGAAATAACGCCTCTGCCCCCGCAATTCTATGTCAGGAGTTCTTACGTGCATATAGAAGAAGGTCCTGGAGCAGGCACTGTCACACACATACACTCCACAGGAGTACCGCTAAAGATGTTCTTCGACAGCTTGGGGATGAGGTTTAATTTGGAATGCTTCGAAGTCACTGGCGCCAAAAAATACTGCAACTCTGGCTCCGCGACTTTGAAGATGTACATCAAGCATGCTGACGGCGCGTGGGAACAGAACTCTGAATATGAAAAGTATGTCTTCAAGGACTTGGACAAGATTCTTATTACTTACGGCGATGAAACTGACGAGGAGATTGCATTGCAGCAAAACAATGTCACAGACTTTTCCAAGGACAACTCCGGAAGGACAATGGTATTAAATAGGTAACGACAGAATAATGGTATTATGAGGAAAAAATCTTCTATTAAACAAGTCTTTTCAAACACTTTAACCGTGGTCGCAAAAAAGAACCTAAAGTTTTTTCTCGCTGCCCTAGTTGGATTTTTGTTGCTGTACTCTTTCTTCTATGGGATTTTTGTAATCCCTATTATCGAGCTGGGATTTTTCAAGGATGTGAAACCAGGGCTGTTTGATTATTTCTACATTGCAGCAGCGTCTTTAATGGCCTCGCTGATTGTCACGCTGACTAGATACTCCATTCAGAACAAGGCTATTTCAAGAGGCACGTCGTTCTTGGGAATGGCCGCAGGAGCGTTCGCTGCAGTGTGCCCGGTGTGCCTTGGCGTGAACTTTCTTGTCCTTGGCAGTTTCATAACCATTCCGCTTGTCTCAGTTATACCATACCTGATTTGGATACAGATTGCCGGACTTGCCCTGCTGGCCGTTGGAGTTTTGCTTACGGTAAGATTTTCATACGACAACATTTGCATAGCATGCACCACAACAGAAGCTGCTTTAAAGAGATCCAGGCATTCTTTCAGCGATGAACTAACTCCTTTGCAGACATACGCCTTCATCGGCATTACTGTCGCGGCCTTGCTGATTTTCGGCTATCAGTTAATGCCAATCGTCACAGGGAACGCAGTCAGCACAACGGGCTCTGCTACAAGCACAGATGGAAAGGTTGATGTAGACTCGGTTGCCCTGGAGGTTCTGCCGGAGAAAGGTTTCACAATAGACGCTAAATGGGGAGATTCTGTGAGCAAGATGGTCAAGGCGGGCGTTCTTGACGTGGACAAGCTGGACGATATAATGACGAAAAGGTATGGCAAGCCCCTGACAACTGAACAAAAAACATTGCTGACATCGGACTATTCGGACGAAAAGCTTACGATCAATTCAGACAATGGCGTCTTTATGATGTACGTACTCTGGACGCTGGGCAAGCACAACGACAACCAGATTCTGCACGACAGCCCGTTTGCGCAGTATTTTGGCGATTATGATATAGGCGTAGGCAAGGCAGGCTACGGCGACACAAGTCTCATTGAGCTGACGCCTGAACAGCAGGCTAAAGCCGAGAAGGTCGCGAAGAACTCGTACAGGCCGTGCTGCGGCAATCCTACGTCTGCGCCAGACTGCTCGCACGGGTTCTCTGCACTTGGATTGGTTGAGCTCATGGCTCATCAAGGCTACAGTGAGGAGGAGATGTTTGATGCATTCGTCAAGTTCAACTCATACTGGTTCCCCGCAACATACATACAGGACGCACTGTACTTTAAATTGGCGGAAAACAAAGATTGGAACGATGTGGATAGAGAACTGGTTGCCGGAAAGCAATATTCATCCTTATCAGGCTCTTATGCCGTTAAGCAGTATCTGCAGGGCCTGGGGTTGTGAGTAAATGCCAATGGATATTGAGTTATTCGTAAGCGGTTGCCATCTTTGCACAAAAACAGAGGACATGGTAAGAAAAGTTATGGGCGCGAAATGCTCTCTGCGGATATACGATCTTGCCAAAAGCCAGGGCATGAAAGAGGCAAAAAAATACAATGTCAGAACAATTCCGACAATAGTTGGAAACGGCAGGAAGATGTTTGAAGGCGTTCCAAAGTTCGGGGAATTGGTGCAATGCAGCATAGAGCATGGCTGCAAAGGGCATTTATTAGATAATGATTAAATTAATTAAGGAGGTTGTTAGATGAACACGAACATGGTGCTGCTTGCGCTGATGGGAATATTGGTGCTAATGGCAGGTGTGCAGGCGATACAGCTTGTTACATTGACCCAGGCCATATCCAGCGGTGTGGTAGGAACGGCTGCCGTAAGTTCTCAGTCTGGCGTGCTTTCCCAGTTGTCGCAGGCTTCGCAAGTTGGCGGTTGCGGGTAAGCTTTCCTTTTCTTCATTTTTAAAGGAGTTGTCTAGTTGAGAAAACGCAAGAGGCACAATGAACTGGTGCGCAATGCATTCGTAGGGCTTGCAATAGCCTTGGTTATTATTTATGGCATAAACATTTTCCTTACAAATAGTGCGCTTGAGCCGATCAGGTCGAAGCTCCAGCAGGAGAGGCCTGCAAACTTGCATTTCGCCTTGATAACGGCTGCCGATTGCGAAAACTGTTATGACATGTCGCGAGTTGCTGAGTTCATCAAGGACCAGAATGTTAATGTTGTCCAGGAAAAGAATTTGGATTATAAGGGCGATGAAGCGCAGGACATAATTGCGAAGAACGGTATAGCAAGTCTCCCGGCTCTAGTCATCACCGGAGAGGTTTCACAGGCAAATATTGCCCATTTGTGGGCGAGGATTGGTGTGGAGGCTGTTGACAATGTTGTTGTTATCGACCACATCCCGCCATATTACAGGCTGGACACAGAGCGTGTTGTCGGCCTCGTTGAAGTGATAAGGCTCACGGATAACTCTTGTCTGGAGTGCTATGATGTGGAGAACCATATGCAGGTACTTCCAAACTTCGGCATTTATGTAGACAAGTCTCTGACTTATGATGTATCGTCGACTGCAGGGAAAGAACTGCTGCAAAAGTACAGCATAACAAAAGTGCCTACGATAATTCTTTCCCCTGATGCTTCCGTATATCCGTCTTTAGTTGGCATTTGGAATGATGTCGGAACTGTCGAGGATGACGGCTGGTATGTTTTCAGGAGCACGGAACTGATGGGAACTTATAAGGATCTCGATCAGAATAAGGTAGTCAATGCAACGAGATAGTATGAAAAGAAATGAAAACATAATAGTAATTTTTGTCGTTGTTTTGGGTTCTATTGGCTTATTGATGGGCCTATACTCTTTGTTTTCTTTTTCAAAAATAACCGACAATGTTGTTTTACCCAATAAACCTATACACTGGCATCCTAATCTTGAAATAATAATAAAAGGTGAGAAAGTTGCTATACCCGCCAATATAGGGATAGGTAGCGAATATGCAAGCAGCCCCTTTTATGACAGTATGATGGACATGACGAATATGCATACTCACGATGCTACTGGCACGCTACATTGGGAAGTTATGATGCATGCACCAACATCACAGGATATGTATCTGGGTAATTTCTTCCAAGTTTGGGGAAAGACTTTTAACAAGAACTGTATTTTCGAATTTTGCAATGGTCCTGAAGGAAGCGTGAAAATGTTTGTAAATAACAAATTAAATAACGACTTTGAAAAATATGTTATTAGAGATGGGGATGAAATAGTGATAATCTTCGAATGAAGTTAAACTTAAATACTAAATATGGCAAATATATCATATGACTAAAATGCCATATGCACTATTCTTTGGTACATTGAGCAACGAAATTAGACTAGAAATACTGCATGCCTTAATGAAGAAACCTAAGAATGTTACGCAACTAACTAATGAACTAGGTTATGATCAGACAACTATTTCTAAAAGTCTGAAACGCCTAACAACATGTAGATTTGTCCATAATACTAGAAAAGGTAAACACAGTATCTATTCCCTAAACAAAGAAACTATATTGCCTCTATTGAAATTAATCGATAAACACACTAACAAATACTGTAAATATTTGTGTGGTAGATAATGAAAACTGGGGATATGTAAAATTAATTCGGTTGCGAGTAAAATGATGGTAAAAAATCTAAGAAAATATTTTAGTGCATTAGGTGGAGTAGGGTTTGTAAGTTGCTCGGGTATGGTTATAGTTCCTCTCCTTCCGATAACAATTCTTATAGGATCACAAACACTTTCTCATACAGGTATTATGGCGTCGAGTCAAACTTTAGGAGTTGTTGATAATTCACCTTTAGGATACTTGTTAAACTTTTGGATAACACTAGGTACTCCTCCTTATGGTCCAATAATTTTGATATTATCAATAATTTTAGCAGCAATTGGTGCTTATAGAAATAAACTTTCTTTTTTGTTAATGATAATAGGCGGAAGTCTCTTTTATTTGGGAATGTATGTTATAAATTCTTTAGGAGTAATAGCAATTTCTTTTGCAACAATTTTGTTGTCTTATGGTTTGTTATTAAATAAAATCCGAATTGTGATAAGATGAAAAATAGAACTCAAAATTTTAGTTTACTGATAAGTTTAATTTTGCTAGCTTTTGTTATTTTATTTGGTTATTTAACATTCAGATATTTTGTTATTACTGTTACCAAAACTTTTGAGGTATACAGCTTGTTATTTTTAGCTATTGTTGCTGGAATTGCTACATTTTTTAATCCCTGTTCATTTCCTGTATTACCGGCTTATTTAACTAGCTTTTATGGTGCAAGAAGAAAGGGTATATCCAAAATAGTTTATTATGGTGTACTAACAGCGTTAGGTATAATTGTTTTTAACATTATCTTCGGGAGTTTGATCGGAATTTTAGGCGAAAACTTTGCTAAATCGTTTGCATTATCAACAGACCAGCCAAACTTGTATGTTAGAATCTTCAGAGGAGTTGTAGGTTCTGTTTTAATCTTATTTGGATTCTCACAATATTTCACTGGATTAGGATTCTTTCACAGAATAGCTGAGTATAGCAATAGACTGATTATTCGACAGAATTCATCAGCTAAAGCATTCACCTATGGTTTTGCTTATAATATAATTGGAATTGGATGTGTAGGTCCTATACTTGCTGGGCTAATACTATTTGCTTTCAGTACAGGTGGTTTTATATCTGCATTAACCGCTTTCATTGTTTTTTCACTAACAATGGCTTTTCTAATGATAGTATTATCTTTCCTTGTTGGTTTAGTAAAGAGGGAAACTATAGAAAAGTTGACTAATATTACACCAAAGATAAGGAAATGGAGTGCAGTAATTTTGATTTTAGTTGGTCTTTATTTGTTTCTTTCGTCAATATTCGTAAAGGAATTTGTGATCTTGCTTTTCCCAAAATGAACTTTAAACTTCAATGGATTGTTATGGCCATGGACCCTATTTGCAAAATGGAAATTAATGAAGGTAAAATTAAAGCTCAACATAAAGGCAAAACCTATTATTTCTGCAGTAGCAATTGTCAAGCTGAATTCATGATAGATCCTAATAAATTTGTTAAATAAAATTTATAATTAATTATGGCGATAGACACTGTCTGTGGCATGCACGTGGATGAGAAGAATGCAGTCTACAAGAAGCAAGTCGACGGCAAAACAATCTACTTTTGCAGCGAAGTCTGCCTGAAAACTTATGAATCTCCTGAGGTCGAGCTTAAGAAACTGCGGTTCCTTGCCATATTCAGCGGCTTGATAGCTATACCGGTCGTTGTCCTTTCTTTCTTTTACAAGCTGCCGAACAACAATTTGATTTTGTTACTTCTGGCTACGCCAGTCCAGTTCTATGCAGGCTGGAGATTCTACAAAGGCGCATGGGACGGTTTGAGAGCCAGAATCGCCAACATGGACACGCTGATTGCAACAGGCACTTCTGCGGCCTGGCTATACAGCACTCTTGTAACATTCTTTCCAGAAACATTTATTGGCGAGACTTATTTTGACGCTTCTGTGATCATAATAGCTCTAATATTGTTGGGAAAGTTCTTGGAGGAATCTGCAAAAGCCAAGGCTTCCGAATCCATCAAGGCGCTGATGGGACTGCAGCCTAAAACTGCAATGGTTATCAAGAACAAGAGAGAGGTCGAGATTCCTATAGAGGAGCTTCAGATTGGTGACATAATCGCTGTTAGGCCGGGTGAAAAGTTTCCTGTTGACGGTGTGGTTGTTGAAGGAGAATCGTCTGTTGATGAGAGCATGATTACGGGAGAGTCATTGCCTGTTACAAAAAGGGTCGGCGACGAAGTCATAGGCTCTACTATCAACAAGACGGGACTGGTCAAATTCAAGGCCACAAAAATAGGTAGCGACACTGTATTGCAACAGATAATCAAGGTTGTGCAAGAAGCTCAGACAGGAAGGGCGCCTATCCAGAGGCTGGCTGATAAAGTCTCGGCTATTTTCACGCCTAGCGTCATCGCCGTTGCGATATTATCCGGTATTTTATGGTATATTCTGGGGCAAAGTTTCATTTTTGCTTTAACAATCTTCATCACAGTTCTGATAATTGCATGTCCATGCGCCTTGGGAATTGCGACACCAACAGCAATTTTAGTTGGCACAGGCTTGGGAGCCAAGAATGGAATTTTAATAAAGGGCGGAGAAGCTTTAGAGGTTGCACACAAAATTGATACCATTGTTCTTGATAAAACTGGGACGTTGACAAAAGGTCAGCCAGTTGTCACGGATATAGTTCGTTTGTCTAATGTTAAGGAAGACGAGGTTCTCAGGCTGGCGTCTGTCGCTGAAGCTGGCTCTGAACATCCAATAGGGCAGGCGATTGTACAAAAGGCTAGGGAAATGAAGACTAGGATACCAAGCGCGGAAAAATACGAAGCGGTTTCAGGTAAAGGAATTAAGGCAACATACCTGAAAAAACAAATTCTTGTGGGAACCAGAACTTTCTTGAAAGAAAACAAGGTTGACGTGACAAAGTTTGAGTCTGAACTTCAGAAATTAGAAAACGAGGGCAAAACTGCAGTTGCAGTTGCATATGGTGGGGAGGCCATTGGTTTAATTGCGGTCGCTGATACTTTGAAGGAATTTTCCAAAGAAGCAATTGAACAGCTGAAGAGAATGGGAATAGAAGTTTGGATGATTACGGGGGATAACGAAAGAACTGCTAAAACTATTGCCAAACAACTTGGAATCGAAAACGTTATGGCTCAAGTTTTGCCGGAAGAGAAGGCGGAGAAAGTGAAAGAACTCCAGAGGAAGAAAAAAGTAGTTGCAACCGTAGGGGACGGCATTAATGACGCGCCCATGCTGGCTCAGGCGCATCTAGGAATTGCAATAGGTTCCGGTACAGATGTTGCACTTGAGACAGGAAAGATTGTTCTTATCAAAAGTGATATAAGAGATGTAATTACGTCCATAGATTTGAGCAGGTATACTGTTCGGAAGATAAAGCAGAACTTATTTTGGGCATTTGCATACAACACAGTCGGAATACCGATAGCCGCCGGGTTGTTATATCCTTTCTTCGGCTTGCTGCTGTCGCCCATCATCGCGGGGGCTGCGATGGCGTTCAGCTCATTTTCTGTTGTCGGGAATTCTCTGTTGATGAGGGGCTATAAACCTAGGATAAAATAGTATTTAAGCTATGAGTTTGAATTGTCAAATATGAAACTGCAAACGATAGTTTTGTTTATATTTGCAGTCAGCGTTATCGCACCATTTTCTTATGCACACATGACGTCTAGCTCTGCCGACGTTAACGACATTATGGCAAGCATGATGGCGGAACAGGGCGTCAGCACTGTGGGAGAGCTGAGCTGCAATAACGTATCCGGCCAAGAACTTGAAGGGCTTGGTGATTCCGTGATGGAGAAGATGGCTGGCGACCATGAGCTTCATGAGCAGATGGACGCAATGATGGGCGGCGAAGGGTCTGAAAGCTTGAAACAGATGCACATTATTATGGGCAAGAACTGGCTAGGGTGCGGAACTGTATCTGGAATGATGAATGTGAATATGATGCCTATGATGATGAGGATGATGGGAAACTACTACCCGGGTTATTTTGCCGATTACAATACTTTGTTTTTGGTCGGTGCTCTCGGCTGGGTTCTTTTCATAATCACACTTGTCTTGTACCTGACAAGGCAGAAAAGAAAAAGGTAGACAACTTTCTTGCAGGGTTATCCAAAGTTTATCGTGCCATTGGCAATCAGTATCAAAAGCCAGCTAAGGACGATTAATATCAGACCTGTTGCAAGCCGCATGTAAGCCTTGGTCCTTTGCTTCCACTTTTTGACAACATCAACCCTTGCGCCCAGCATTACTACCGCAAGAATTGCAACTAGAGGAATAATGAAGATTATGTTGTATAACACTAGCATTGCGAACGCCGTGGCATTGAAGCTTTGGGAAAGCAGGAGCGTGATTGCAAGATAGGGCCCGCCTGTGCACGGAAGCTCGACTGCAGCCACGAAAAATCCAAGGAAAATCAGGCTGGGGAGGGAAATTCTTTTCGCGTACCTCTCGATTCTTTTTGCATTGGCGCCGGAAATGCTGAGCGAAAACCACCGGCCGTACCAGAAAAAGTCCTTTATCTCCAGCAGGCCAGCGACCATCAGCAGGGACGCGACCGCTATTGATATGTATTCGGCAATTGCAAGAGGTATCCTCTGTAGGAAGAATATCAGGCCGAGCCCGGCAAGCAGGTAGGCTACGAACACTGCTGCTATGTAAGTAATGCCGAAAATAATCATCCTCTTCTTGCTTTCCCTGAGCACCAGCAAAGCTGATAATAGGACGATTAAGACACCTATGGCGCATGGATTGATAGAGTCCACAATAGCCGTTGTCACCACGATTCCCAGTGTCGGTAATGCTGTCTCAACTGCCATAAAATCAACCGAAAACTATTTTTATGAAATCCCCTGGCGGCACATTTGAATAAGGCGCTATCACATAGTCTCGATAATCCCCGATATAGTCCTTGCCGTTAACGTACATCCTGACAATTCCCGGATTTCCGTCCGGGCAAAAGTCTCCGTTCTTCTTTTCCATTAACTGGCTGTTGCTGAACGGCACTTCTATAACGTCGAAAAAGTGCCCCAAGGTTGCCTCTTCCATGTCAACAATCACGCCTTCTATGTGAATCCTGTAATCGCCGTGATGGTGCACGTCTTGTGTTCCCACCCTGTTTGCAAGCCCTGCAGGATCTGGCAATGTTTGCTTCTCGCCGCAAATCCAAAGCTCAAAATCGGCATGCCAATGCACTATCCCATTGCTCCATGACGTCATGCTCATGTAGATTGTCTGTCCAACGAGAAATGCGGTCGCCGAAACAGTCGATATTGCTATGACAGAAAAAATTATTATTCGCTTGTTTTCGCTCAGCGTCTCCCCGTATATTATCGCCGCGATGCATGCTGAGATTATGGCAATTGGCGCCAGAAGCCAGTATTTCGGCACGTTCAAGAAATGTACTATTTCTTCGGCTATCCTGTCGTTTGATTCTTCATGAGCTACTTCTTCGTGCCCAAGGACAGCTGCTGGCAACAGCAGAAGAACTAGCAAAATCATTGCAGCTTTCATGGCTCTCAACAAAACTCGCATACCTCGGCTTTCTTTTTCTTTCCCTTGTGCTTCTTGTAGTGCTCCGCACACTTTGCGCAACAGAACAGCCTCTTGTGCAGATGGACCTGCTTTTTCGGATGAAGAACTTTGCCGCATTCATAGCATTTCTCGAGCTTTGTCTCCTTCCAGGACAGGACTTTCGCCATTATAAATATTTTGTCCCGACTGTATAAATAAGAAGTCGTGCTTAAGAAAATTGTGATGTAGTGGTAAGGGTTATATTATCCTAGCAAATGTGCAACTTAAGTTCAAAAACAACTAAATGATTTTAGTGATAAAATGAGTGCTGGAGATAGATTTAAACAGATCACCAAAGAAATAGGCCTGCTCAGAAGTGATTTGCAAGAAGTGAAGTCTCAGTTAAAAAACCTAACTTCGCTTGATGTTGAAATCTACGAAGTCAGACCAGATTACATCAGAAAAATAAAAAAGATTGAGAAAGGAAGACATTTTTCTAGAGAAGAATTTGAACGGAAGCTAGAGTAAAATAAAAAGAGGTACTTCTGATGCTAGACAAAAAAACTATCATGAAGGAGTTGGAGAAAGTAATGGATCCAGAGTTAGGTGTACCAATAACTGAAATGGAGCTTGTGGACAAGGTAGAGATTAAAGACGGGGAAGTTTCTATCGATTTTCATCTAACAGCGCCCTACTGCCCCCCTATGCTGGCATTAAAGATGGCTTATGACATCAAGGGCGTTGTACTGCAGATTCCTGGAGTAAAGTCGGTCAAATTGAACATGAGTGGGCATTATATTTCTGCGGAGCTGAACAGGGAAGTCAACAAGTAAATTTAAATACTTTTTTGAGCTATTTTTAGATATGGAAACTGCAGAAAAGATAGTTTATATCAGAGGGTCGAGGGAAAAAGGTTCGATGGAATATTATTATAGAGTTGGCACCCATAGTGAAGGTCCTTTAAGTGGAAGTAGGCTTCTAAGAAGGCTTACGCATTATCAAGGTTATAGGCCTCATTTCACAAATGTCCCTAATAGTGTTTGCGATGATGTTAAACATGCTCTAAGAACGTGAACCAATTAGTTATTTGCTTTTTAGAATGTTAATTTGAGTTTACTAGACCCAAATCCTTTTAATCCTTCCTAACAAATTATTCTAATGGTCGACCTCAAGCAGATAGCAGTCGCTGCTGCAGTAGCCATTCTCTTCGCAGTTTTCATAGCTCTGTTGACAGAGTTGGTATATCCGCAACCAAACTATAACGATTTCTGCGAGGACATCTTTAACAAGGCTCGTCCTTTTCCACTTTTTCCAGAACCTGTCGATAAATGCGGATACGAATACCAGAACAGCTCCGACTACCAGCAATGCATTAATGAAGGTGCCACGCCTGTTTTCAACTATTCATCCGGCTGCCCGATTTACGAAAGCTGCAGCACCTGCAACAAGGATTTCGACCAGGCAACGAAGGAGTACAATAGAAATGTTTTCCTAATAACAGGCGCTATCGGTGTAATTGCCATCTTTGCCGGCACCTTATGGGGCATTGAATTCCTTGGCACAGGCCTGATGTTCGGCGGGATACTTCTCTTGTTCTACGCCACTGTCAGGTACTTTAGCGACGCCGACAAGCTCCTAAGAGTCATTATAGTTCTGGCTGAGCTTTTGATAGTGGTCTGGATAGGCTACAAGAAGCTGTATAAGAAGGGTGGGAAGAAGCGTAAGAAGTAATTTCTGATAAACTGGCTTATTGTCAGAAACCTTTATGCACCATAAAGATGTCTTTTATGAATACGAATATATTTTTTTATGAAATAATTTAAAAATCCTTCTTCTCCTTTTTGCAAAGCTTTATAGTAGAACTTCCTTTTTTTGTATTCTATAATTATCATAGGATAACCGCTGTGCCATAAAATACGGTTCATTATCAATCTGCCAATTCTTCCATTCCCATCGCCAAAAGGATGTATTTTTTCAAACCTGTAATGTGCTCTTGCAGCAAGTTCAACTGGGTTCAATTTGACTTCGGCAAACTTAACAAGCTCATTCATTAGCTTCACAACATCTTGCCAGTCTGGAGCTATGTAATTTCCCACTCTAACAAGATAGTTTCGAAATTTTCCTGCAATGTCGGGCTTTGTTTCACCGAATATCTCTTTATGCCATCTCAATAGAAGCCCGTTGGATATCTTCTCTTTCTTGTTCAGCATGTCAAAGAAAACCTTGGCGTGGGACTCTGTTTCCCTTATATCCTTCAAAGATTTGTTTGGAGCGACTTTGTTGTGTATGATTTCTCTTGCCTCTTCAAGGGTTATTGTTGAACCTTCTATCGCATTTGTATTATAAGTAAAGGCTATAGCTATTTCTTCCAGCTCTTTTTCTTTTGCAGACTCGGGGTATTTCCTCCATTCTTTCTGAAAGTTCTCCTTTACTCTTTCTAATTTTCCATAAAGATTTTTTTGGGCTTCTAGCTGAAATTTCTCTTTAACGGCTTCGATGTTTTTGGGTATGTCTTTTCCCAGATATTTCTCCTTCGTGATGACTTTTCCATTGTCTCTGAACGAGTGCTGCAAGTAGAAATATTCAATCCGGCCTTTCCTTCTTTTAATTATTCTCATATCTTTATTTACCATTACAGACTATTTGAATTTTAGCTTTTGATGTAAATTTGTAATGGTACACATTCCCTCAAGAAGCTGTATAAAAAAGAAAGGGCAAAGAAAAAATCAAAGAAAAGACAAGTTTAATTCTTTGCCTAGTCCTTTGCTAGCGCATAGATCGCCTTGAGCCCTACTATTACAGCTGCAGGCGCGACGAACACCACCAAGTTGTCGAAGATGTTTATCAAGTATGCTCCTACAACTGGCAGACTTCCAAAGCCTCCAGCCCCACCTGCCGATGCCGCCACCAACAATGCTATTGCAGCGACAAGGAATGTGGATGTCTCCTTGGACGTGACATTGACCAGGGCAACTATGATACCTAGGACCACTAGGACCAATGTTACCGTAGACTGCCATCCAGGTTGTGGGAACAACCCAAGAACTATTGCTAGCAATACTCCAACAAGGAACGACCACTCACCGACTTTTGGGCCGGCCAGGGATCTTCCCTTTGATTGTGCCATAAAATAACTTAAGAAAGCCTGCTTTTAAAGGTTACACCTGTGTAAAGGAGGAGGGAAAAGCTTTTATTTAAGTACGAGGAATTCCTCGAACTCTTTTACGGGCTCGTGCTCCCTTACCTCGACCTTCTCGACCATGGCCAGCATAGGCCCCTGCTTGCACTTCTCCACCAGCTCGGATACTGCCTGCTCCTCCCCTTCAAAGACTGCCTCCACGGTTCCGTCAAGGCTGTTCTTGACCCAGCCTGTTATCCCGAGCTTTCTGGCATTTCCCCGGACAAAATTCCTGAATCCAACGTGCTGGACAATGCCATGAATCTTGGCAAAAACTCTTTTCATAAGACTATACCTCATTTTCTTTAAAAATATACGTTTGTAATTAGATTTAATGCTTGCGGACATAAGAAATTCTCTCAAGTATGTCAAGGACGTTCTTAGTTCTGACGTAAAGCTTCCTGCCGACTATAGGCAGTTCAGCAACATAGTCATTTGCGGCATGGGGGGCTCGGCCATATCCGGGGATGTCATAAAGGATTCTTTCAAGGACGCATTGCACGTGCCAATCGAGGTCTCCAGGAACCACAAATTGCCGGGTTATGCCGGCTCGAACACTCTTGTGATAGCTGCCAGTTATTCGGGCAACACATGGGAGACTCTGGCGCAGCTGGAGCAGGCTGTAAAGAGAAAGTGCAAGACAGTCTGCATAACGTCAGGGGGAAAGATGAGGGAGTTGGCAGTGAAGAAGAAGCTGCCTTGCGTCAAGCTCAACGAGGGCCTGATGCCCAGGGTCGCATTCCCTTACCTGCTTGCCGCATCCTTGTCGGTTTTCGAAAGCCTGAAGCTTGTAAAGGTGCCGGAGTTCAGGACTTTGTCGAAGAACATGAACAGGATAGAGAACGAGGCCAAGCAGCTGGTGGATAAAATCAACGGAACCATGCCGATTATAGTGTCCCACTATCCGTCCCCGGCACTCAGGTTCAAGACGCAGTTGAATGAGAACTCCAAGTTGCTGGCAAAGGACGAGATACTGCCGGAGATACACCACAATGACGTCGAGTCATGGCATAGGCTTGACAGCAACTTCTCGGTGATTTTCCTGCGGGAATCGCACGAGGACAGGGACGTGAAGAACAGCTTTGACGTGGACAAGAAACTGCTGAGCAAGAGGACGGGTGTTCATGAAGTGTTTGGGGAGGGCGAGACTAGGCTGGAAAGGATTCTGCACATGATAATTTTAGGCGATTTTGTCTCCTACTACATGGCCGAGAAGAACAGCATAGACCCTTACGGGACGAGCATGATTGACCACATCAAGGATTATCTCGCGACTCACTAGTCATGTCATCCGTCATAGCTACTATCTGTCGCCCCTGTATTTCATGGCCAAACGGAAAAGCCCTAATGCACTATGGACAGGCGTGTATCCCATGCTTTCGCCAGGACAAATAAAAAATTTGATTTTCAAGGATAAGTTTTTATTCTGCCTTCTTTGCCAACCGGGCGCCCCAATCGAAGGCCCGACTCAACGGATTCCAGTCCGCGTTCACGCCGACGGCGTCGCCGTACCCGAAGCCCAAGCCAACAAATCTATTACCATCAGCATTATACATGTATGTTGGATGTGTTGGATTTTCAGATTCTACCTTAGAGCCTTTTCCAACGCCCCATAAAGCAGTTTTATCGAGTTTTTCTACACGTCCATTTTGGGGTTCGATTCTGGCAATAGGGCGGTCATTTCTTAATCCATGGTATTGCAGATCGCCTCTGGTCACATTTGGCGTTCCCAAAAGGCGGGAGTCAACAACGCCGCTTCCAGTCAACTGGTAAGTTCCTCTCAGCATTTTATAAAAATCTCCATCATGCTGTATGCCGTATAACAAAACTGTTACTGGAACAAGTTCAAGACATGCTTCAAGCAAGGCCGGATCATTTTGTACTGCGTCATAAGCTTGTACTACAGTCAATCCTTCATTATATGGTATAAAGATGCCATTTGGTGTTCTGACAAGTTGTCTGCCAACTCGCCATACTCCTGCGTTCATACCCGTTCGGACCTTTACAGTATACAATTCTTGCTCTTCCGGCACTGAAACTAAGCTGTCTGGCCGTGGTCATTATAATCTAATTTAATAGTGACAGGAAAGGATTTAAATATTATTAATTCATGTAAGTATAGCTTATAGAAAGCCAGTGCGTGAAGCGATGGAAAATCGTCGGGCGAATATTTATAAAACAAGAGAAACAATTAGTTAACATGAGACATGAAAAATTGAAACCAAGATACTTGATGGATGAGCTGAAAGAAATAAGAAATGAATTGAGAAAGGTGTCTATGCTGGTTGAAAGCAGGGTCGTTGGTGTTGAAGCGCCTACCAGAGAAGATATTGTTGCAATAAGAGGCTTTGAAAACAAAAGAAGGGAAGGAAAACTAAAACTGGTTCCTTTAAGCAAGCTGAAGTAAATGTTTAATATACTTCTTGAGAAAAAGGTTTCTAAGGAATTGGAGAAATTACCCAAAAAGTTGAAAGAAAGCATAACCGGTAAATTGAAGATTTTGGAAGGGGGCTTTTCCTATGCTTTAGACATTAGGAAATTGAAAGGTTATCAGAACCATTATAGATTAAGAGTGGGGAAGCTTAGGATACTGTTTTATTTGGAAGGTAAGGATATAATTGTTTACAAAATCGGGCAAAGAGAGAGCATTTACGAATGAGAAGTTTTTACTAAAGGTGAAATAGCAATTGCTCTATGCTCATTTCTTCGGCTTGTAGCTGTACTTGGACTTCCCCCTACCGGGAAAATCCGGCAGAGTTATTACAGGTATCGTATACTTCTTAAAGTCTGCCTGGGTTACCCTCTTCATGAAGTAAATCCAGAACGGGCTAAGGAGCAGTGTCAGAGCTATAATTGAGATTGTGATGTTGTAGCCGAACTCGGCGACAAGTCCTTGGTGCAAGCCTACGGAAACAAGAACGAAACTGAACTCACCTATCTGCGAAAGCAGTGCGCCGGAATAGAAGCTCTCCTTCCAGCCGTCTCCCAAGAACCTAAATATCACGGCATTTGCCACCGTGTTAACCACAAATACTGCGACGGTTAAGACGCCTATCATGAGCAGGTTCTCAAGCAGGAAATCTATGCTTATCAGCATGCCGATGTAGACGAAGAAAAGCGCGACGAAGACTATTCTGAAAGGATTAAGGTTCATGTGTATCCAGTGGGTCTCCCGCGTGGCTGCTACAAGAATTCCTGCGACGAAAGCGCCGAATGCTGAAGAAAGGCCGAACAACGCGGTCACCAACGCAAAGCCGAATGCTATGACAAGCGCGACAAACACTTGCGTCTCATGATCCTGTCTTATTGCCTCGCCGAACGGAAGAGATATCCCTCCGCGCTTGACTATCCAAGAAACAGTGCCTATTATCAGGATAGTTCCTATCAATGGCAGTGCAAGTTCGCCGCCCGAAAGGGACTTGCCACCGAACATGCTGAGAATTATCAGCATGGGAATAACGGCCAGATCCTGAACCAGAAGGACTCCGAGCATGTTCTGGCCGACTTTTGTGTTCAGCTCATTCCTGTCCTCCAGTATCTTGAGCACCACTGCGGTGCTGCTTAGGCTGATTACAAAGCCGAAGAGAATGCTGCGCTCCAAAGGCCAGCTAAGTAGCGTGCCAAGAATCACAATGAGTATGACGCTGAGTATTATTTGCAGGGTCGTGCCGACTATCGCCACCCTCCAGTTCGAGACCAGCCGGGGCAACGACACTTCCATCCCGATAAAAAAGAGGAGGAGAATTATTCCTACTGTGCCTAGCTGGGAAAGTATGAAATCATTGCTCAACCCAAGGCCGTTGGCTCCAAGCAGCAGGCCTGCGACTATGTATGCTATGACATAAGGCTGGCCGAGATACCGCAGTATCACGCCGAGCACAAGAACAACTAGCGTAAAGATTGCTATCACAGGCACGATTGGGTCAAGCGCTACCATGCTTTATTCATTCGTTTTCCTTCGGCTTATCCTTTTTAACAGGATGCTGGCCGAATTGCCAGCGCATAGCAGCAACTACCTTGTTTCTAAAGCCGGACGGCGAGCTTTCAGAATCCTTGTCGGACGAATCCCTTACCCTGACTGCAGCCTCTATGGCCGGCACGTCTATGCCCATCTCTTTAGCTGTCTGAACAGTCCAGTGGCCTTCGCCAACAATTTTTTCTCCGCTTCCTCCAGAGCCTATTATCGAGGAGATGCCGGAAAGATCCGGATTTTCCCTTAATTCATTCAAAGTCCAGCTCACAAGCCTCGAGTCGATGATTGATTTCGCGCTGTATATTCTGAAAACTTCGCGGAGGTCAAAATCAAACTGGGAATTTTTCAGCATAGCCGCCCCTTCGCCTATCGATTCCATCATGCCGTATTCGATTCCGTTGTGCACCATCTTGGCGAAATGGCCGGCGCCGGACTTGCCGACATAGCCATAGCCGTCTTTGGTAGCAATCTTCTGCAGTATCGGCTCGATTTTATGGAATATTTCTTTTTCGCCGCCGACCATGATGCAATAGCCGATTTCCTCGCCCTCGATTCCGCCGCTCGTGCCCACATCAAGAAAATTAATTCCCTTGTCTTTCAATTCGCTTGCACGCCTTATGGAGTCTTTGAAAAAAGAGTTGCCGCCGTCAACAACTATATCGCCTTTGCTCAAATATGGCATTGTCTTTTGCAACACTTCATCGACCGCGTCAGAAGTAACCATCAACCATATAATTCTGGGTGAGGGCAACTGGTTAAAGAATTCTTGCATGTCTGTTGTTCCCCTAGCTCCTACTTCTTCGGCATTCTTGAAAACTTTATCACTTCTTCCCCAGACAAAAACTTCATGACCGCCATTAACAAGCCGTTTGGCTATGTCTGTTCCCATTCTTCCCAAGCCTACAAGTCCAACTTTCATAATAATCAATCTCGTACATTGTCAAAAAGATATTTCAAATAAACAAAAGAGTGATTAAGCTGCCTTTCTCCACGTACCCAGAGTGGTAGCGACGGCCCTGACCAACAGCCCGTACGCATCCGCGCCAAACCCCCCATCGCCAGAGTCCCAGCCGCACCTGACAACAGACCTGCCTTGGCTGTCTGGATAAACACCATGCCAATAACCATTGCCTTCTGCTTCTCCTATTTGATCAAATCGACCTATGTCAGTAGGCACATAAACTCCCGATCTGTTTAGAGTAAATTTGTAGTCCCCTGGGCTGGGCTGAGCTTGTGATTCGTCTTCAAAAACAACAGTACCTGTTGATATACCTGTTGGTATAGGCTCAACTTTAACAGCTCTTCCAAACACATGACCATTTTCTAATTTTATTCCAACCTCGCCTGTATACACCCAGAAAAGAGCCAGAACATTGTCTTTGTAGGATTGCCCTTCTGGAGAATAGGCTGCTCTTAATTGCCGTTCCAGATTGCCGTGCTCTAGAGGACCGTATTTTGAGTCTAGTAAGTTGAAAAATAGTATCTGTTCCGGCAGGTTAAGTCTAATTGTACCATCGTCTCCTACAAGAGATCCCCTGCCTTTAAGTTCAACTTGCCTGTTGGATCTTAACGGCTCTCCGTAACACCCTAATTGGGAAAATTTGGATTGCTCTATAGGGACTAGATAGTTTGCTAATTCGTGTAAAGCTTCCTCGATAGAGGTGGCTACAACTATAGTTGGCATATTTTATTAAGAGTCGATTAAGAATTTAAATACCCTCAGTGAGTTTTTTAATCTCTTCCTTGTCTGTAATCGGCTTCAAATCTTTTGAGATTTCCTGGAACTGCCACTCGGACTCGTACATGCGTTTTATCTCGTCCAACGTCAGAGGCATCTCTCCGCCTTGAAGAATTTTTACAACCTCGTTTATCAGAGTCTCGTAGGACAAAAGGCCTTGCACCTCCTTGCTTTCCAACAATTTGGCACCGCCTTCTTCGCTCTTGAACAGCTTCCAACTTCCTCTTTTGCCTGTCGCAAGCTCTTCTTCTGTGTTTAGATATTCGAACTCGATAAACGTGCCGTCTTCAAAATACAGTCGCATGATTTTCTTGTCTGAAGCCATATCAAAGCCTTTGCCGAGCTTTATTGTTGCGACTGCGTCCTTTGCAAATTTACTACCACTAACTTTATAGATGACTTGCACTGCGCTCGGATTCTTGCTGTCGTATTCAGGTTTCACTATATATGTCCTGGCGTCAGTCAGTTCGTCCAAATCCGCTTTCAATATCTGGACTAGAATCTCTACCGGATGTATCAAGTCCATGAATATGCCGCCGTGTTCAGGCGAAAAAACCCATCCTCTTCTAGTGTCTTCCTCATCGGCTTTCTCAAGAAAAACTGTGTCAAAATTTGTTATTCTCCATGACTTGGTTGAACTCGTCTCTATTAACAGCTAAAGTCTTTTCTACTATAGTGAGTTTTCTATTTGAGAGGCACTGGAGCAGTTGGTTGAAATGGAACTTATTGTGGCTTGCTATCTGCACGACGTCGATATCTCTGAAAAACCCGGTTGGAATTTTACCGTCTGAGTTCACATTAAAATATCTGTCTTTTGCTATCCCGTAAGATTCCAATTCGTCCTTCCTTTCTTCGTAAGTTTTGAGTGCAACAGCCTTGAGAAGCTTCATCTTGTTTCCTTTTTCAAGCACATGATGCAATCTCTTTACCCAATGACCCAAGCCTATTGCTCCGAGATTGTACATTATACCGCTATGTAACATTAGGTGACGATAAAAATTAATCTGTGTTGTTATCGGACTTGTTATTCATACCTCAATGCTTCAACAGGTTCCATGGCACTCGAATAATAAGAGATGCTGTTAAAGATTTAAGTATAGACCCTGAATTGATGTTATGAAATCGAGGAAAAAGGAAAGCAAGGAACAGATGTGCGCATGCGGGAAAGACTGCTGCTAGTTATTCTATATCGATTTGCGCCCTTTGCAATTTGCCGGAATAGTCGATGTACACAGTCTTTTCATCAGTAAAGAACTCTATGCCAGTCCAACCAACTTCTTTATGCCCTGAGCCTGAAGCTTTCGTCCCTCCGAATGGTAAATGAACCTCTGAACCTATCGTCGATGAATTGACGTAGGTGAGTCCATATTCAAGATATTTTATCGCCTTCATTGCATTCTGTATATTGCTAGTGTAAATGGACGAACTGAGCCCGTATTCTACAGCATTGGCAAGCTCGATTGCATGGTCCAAATTTCTGGCTTCTGTCAAGCTTGTAACAGGACCGAATATCTCGTCCTGGAAAATTTTCATGTCTGGTGATGCGCCTGTGAATATTGTCGGCTCTACAAACCACCCCTTCAATTTTGGAACTTTACCTCCATAAGATAATTTGGCGCCTTCATTCTTTCCTAGCTCAATGTATTTTGCAACTTTCTCTTGCGCTGCCTTGTTTACCAGCGGCCCAACATCTGTTTTCGGATGCAAACCGTCTCCCATTCTCAGCTTTTTTGCACGTTCTATTAACATTCTCTGAAACTTTTCCTTAACTTTCTTGTGGACAATAACACGGCTGGCTGCGGTGCATCTTTGCCCGCATGTGCCGAACGCACCCCAAACAACTCCGTCCAACGCCAGCTCCAAGTCAGCGTCGTCCATAATAATTATTGGATTCTTGCTTCCCATCTCCAAGCCAATTTTCTTCCCTATTCCGGCATCTTTCAAGATTTGTGCACCTGTATCCTTGTGGCCGGTGAACGACACTGCTCTGACTTTCTTATGCTTGACCAAGTGAGTGCCTACAGTTCCACCAGGACCAGTTACCATATTAACTACACCTTTTGGCACACCGGCTTTCTCTAGAATTTCAATGAATTTAGTTGCGCAAATCGGAGTGTCACTGGAAGGTTTGAAGACTACTGTATTTCCACAAATCAGTGCCGCTGTAATTTTCCATGCAGGTATAGCAATAGGAAAGTTCCACGGTGTTATGCATGCGACAACACCTAAAGGCAAACGAACAGTCATTGCAAATTTGTCTCGCAATTCGCTTGTTGTAGTTCTTCCGAACAATCTCCTACCTTCTCCAGCCATCAACTCGCATGTATCTATTGCCTCTTGAACATCCCCGCGAGTTTCCATAAGAACTTTTCCCATCTCCCGAGTCATTGTTCGTGCCAACTCTTCTTTATGCTCTTTAAGCAATTGTGCAACTCGCAAAAGAATCTCTCCTCTTTTTGGCGGTGGTACATTCCTCCATTTTTCAAAAGCATCTTCAGCAGCATCTACAGCTTTGTTAACGTCCTCTTTATTGCCTTGCTGGAATCTGCCAAGAACTTGGTTGTAGTTGGCCGGGTTGACACGTGTATAGGTCTCACCAGAATTGCTTGAACCCCATTTGCCATCTATATACATTTTGTAGGTTGCAACAGCCATTAATAAATAATTCTTTTACTTTATTAAATTCATCTTACTAGCAATTGCAAAATGGCTTTTTCCGTATGTAATCTATTCTCAGATTGGTCAAACACAACAGAACTCTTACCATCAATGACTTTAGAAGATATTTCCTGTCCACGATGGGCTGGTAACGGATGAAGCACAATAACATCCTTTTTTGCTAACTTGACCAAATCTGAGTTTAATTGGTAATTCCTCAATTCCCTTAATCTTTTCTCTTGTTCAGCCTCCTCTCCCATGCTAACAAAACTGTCCACATAAAGAACATCAGCGCCTTTAACTGCTTCCTTCGGATTTTCTACGATTTTATAATTTGCTTTAACTTTAGGTTTGTAATTCTTTGAACATGATACAACTACCTCCATGCCGAATTTTTCGGATGATAAAACCAATGAATGAAAAGTATTGTTTGAGCCGTCCCCTAGAAGAACTATTTTTTTGCCTTTCAAGCTTTTCTTCTTTTGTCTTATAGTGTACAAGTCAGCTAAAGCCTGGCAAGGATGCTCCAGATGGGATAAGGCGTTAATTACAGGTATCTTTGCAATCTTGGCCATATTAACTATATGGTCATGGTAAAAGTCCCTTATGACTATGGCGTCGACATACCTTTCTAAAACTTTAGCAGTGTCTTCGATTGTTTCTCCTCTGCCAAGTTGAAGTTCGTTCCAATTCAAACTTATTGCATTGCCACCCAAGTGATTAATAGCAACTTCAAAAGAAACTTTTGTCCGAGTGGATGGTTTTTGGAATATTAATGCGACATTTTTCCCTTTCAGATAATTCGTCCTTTTATTTCTCAATTTATCAGCCAATTTAAAAATCTTTTCTACATCGGCTTTAGACAGATCATTGATCGACAACAAATCCTTCTTCATTCAACCACTGTTCCTGCCTTTCCCTTTAGTGCTAAATTTAATTTCTCAGGAGAAGTAATCAAGACTTTCTTTCCGCCTTTCTTCAGGAATTCCACACTTGCCTCAATTTTAGGCTTCATAGACCCTTCCTCGAACTGGTTATCCTTGAGATATTTTATAGCATTTTCAATTGACAACTTCCTAAGAGGCTTTTGGCTTGATTTCCCATAATTGTAAAAAACATATTGCACATCAGTAAGGAAGATTATTGTATCGGCTTTCAATTGCGATGCAAGTTTTTGTGTGGCATGATCTTTGTCCACCACGGCTTCTACACCGCTGAACTTTCCAACCTTTTTAATTACCGGGATGCCGCCGCCGCCACAAGCGATAACAACAAAATTATTTTTTACTAGAGCTTTGATTTTTTCCACATCAATTATTTGAATTGGTATGGGGGATGCTACCATTTTTTTCCAGCTCTTCTGACCTATTGGCTTGGTAGGATGTTTGAATGCATTGTCGCTTTTGTCAACTAGCACACGTGTAATGATAGTGACGGCATTCTTATGCAGAACATTTTCAACAGCTTGCTGTATCCAATAACCGAGCTGGCCCTGCACCATAGAATCTAAGGTGTCTAAAGGCATTTCTGGCAAAGTTTTCTTAGAAAGCTTTTGCTGAAACAATAGATTGCCCACTTGAGGTCCCGAGCCGTGTGTTAAAACTAGGGTAAATTTTCTTGCAAGAGGTTTAAGATGGCTAATTGTCTTATTAACACGTTTGATCTGTTTTTCGGCAGTTCCTCGTTCTTTGGGGTGAATCAAAGAATTACCGCCTAAAGCAACAACAGCTAACTTCATAATTTTATTTGATTTCGAATCATATTATTGGTTCTTTTAACAATTCTCTTTCTCAATTTGTAAGTATTTCCTTGTGCAGCGTAACCAAACCACCCCTTCAAGTATTTTATTCAGTTTTTCAATATGCTCTCTCTCTCTCTGGGTGTCAATGTATAGATACTTAATTTCTTTTCAAAAATCCTTAGATTGCTTTTCCGTGGTAGCTTATAGTAGTAGAACACACGAAAACCTAGTAACTTTACGCCATAATGTAAGGGGACGATTTTCGATTTCTCAGGATGCAATTCGAGCTTAAGTCTCTGCTTTAGAAAGTTGTCTATCATCCACCTGTACAGCGCTAGTTTTTCTTTAGACCTGTGCAGAATAACAAAATCATCCACATATCGAATATAATATTTTACCTTGAGTTTGTGCTTCACGTAATAATCCAACTCATTAAGATAGACATTAGCGAAAAACTGGCTCGTTAAATTTCCAAGAGGCATTCCCTTTCCTTTAGTTTTGAAATCATGGTTGTCCAGAATTGCTTTTATTAACCGCAGGACTTTGCTGTCGATTATCTTCTTTTGGATGATTTCCATTAGGATTTCCAAATCAACAGTATCAAAATAATGCCTTATATCTGCTTTTAGGGCATAACCTACAGTCATATTGCCGTCTTTAGCACTCCTTAATAACTCACGATTTCTAGTAACTTTATGTTTGAATTTGTCGAATCTATTTAATCCCGAAAGAGTTCCTTTTTTCTTCCTGTTGGCATAGCTGTCATTAATGAAAATCTTCTCGAATACAGGTTCTATTATGTTGCATATAGCATGATGAACTACTCTGTCTCTGAAAGCTGATGCGTGAACGACCCTTGTTTTCGGATCTCTTACTATGAATCTCTTTAATGTCTGTGGTCTGTAGGTTTGATTATCCAGTTCCATTTTTAATTTCGTCAATTCATTATCCAAATTGCATTCAAATTCCTTTACGTACCATTTCTTGCTTTTGCCTTTCTTGGCTTTTTTGAATGCCAGTTTAAGATTCTCTAAGGAGCATAGTTTGTTAAAGATTTTATTGTACGTCTTCATAAAAATCCTGGGCGGTCTGGGTTATTCAAAAGCGAACCCCTATTGGAGATCAGGTCGTTGGATTTCCTGTTCCAAGGCTCCCTGTTCGAGTTCAGGTTCGGCCTTTCGTGATACATATTCTCACGGTCCCTGAAGTTCCACCTGAGAGCTTATCTTAGCCCATCCACCAAGTTTTCACTGAAGCTTCAGGTTTCGCACTAGTCATGTCATCCGTCATAGCTACTATCTGTCGCCTCTGTATTTCATGGCCAAACGGAAAAAGCCCTAATGCGCTATGGACAGGCGTGTAGCCCAGACATTGCCTTCATCATTGTCCAGCAATAGCCCAGGAATATAGAATTATGATTTATAGAATAAATCTAATTGTTAATGTTTCATTTACAGCTTACAGCCTTCTACCCAAAAGCGAACCCCCATAGGAGTTCCTGTCCCAAGGCTCCCAGTCCGAGACCAGGTACGGCCTCTCACGGCCCCTGAAGTCCCACCCGAGAGCCCTCAGTCCATTTTCATAATCAGGATTTGGATTTGTCCAGACATGTGTATTGGGTTCGGCGCCTAACAATTGTGCCATTTCAGGAGTTATTGCCCCGTCCTCTTTCATCCAGTTGGCTGACGTTACAACAGCTTCGACTATTCTATAGCCGTCGCCCTGCTTTTCAACTCTATAGTCCGTTATTAGATGGGACGTTACAGGCATATCTTTCAAAACAATCATGGGGTGATTAATAGGTTGTGCGTCTCTTGTCCATACAAGAATTTCCCTTGCTATAGCAACGTATTGTTTCCATAATCCGTCATGAAGCCGTTTATATCCGTCTTTTGCGTCGTTGTCGTTTAATGAAGTTCCTTGCTTTTCAGCCTGTTCCCTTGCGTATCTTAGGAATTGCCTGTCTGGATTGTCGCCCTTTACGGCTCTTGCCAGCCTGTTTATGTCAGGAGAAGACAAGACTACCAGTCCATTATCCTGGGCGTATAATTGCGCTTCCCACAAGTCTTTTCCAAGAAGAGACACTTCCGGTATAACTGAGTATTGCATGCCTTTTATTGGCAGGTATAGCTGGCTGGTTGTTGTCATAGTTAAATAGAGCATAGCAAAGGATTTAAATGTTGTTAATGATGTGGGAAATGAACCCCTCCGAAAGCTTTATATAGTAACGTAACTAATTGATATACGATAGAAGTTATAAGGTGTTTCATATGAACAAGTTTAACTCGTGGGAAGATGTCGAAAGAAGATTGAAGAATCTTTATTTTTACAGTGATCTTACCTCTGGGGAGTTTTATGCAATTCATATGAAAAGATGTAAAAATTATTTCCTAGTAAATAAACTACGAAAGAAAGGATTCACTTATATCTCAATAGAAAAAAGGCTCAAACTACCTAGAAATTGTGTTAATAGATATCTCAATAAGTCTAAACCTTATCTGTATGTTCTTGCTTCTTCAATACCTAACTGTAGACTAAACATAAGACACAAGCTATTGCCCCTTCATTCTAAAAAGGGAGGCCATGCGTACTTTGATTTTATTAAAGTACCGATGGAAATAAAGTTTTACGATGAAATCATTTTCATACTAAAACAGTTAGGAAACCGTAATAAAAACGTGGGTCTAAAAGAAAAGGCATTGGCGTATATTTTGGGTATGATGGTCAGTGATACTTCGAAACCTCTTGGATATAGATTTTCTAATCAATGTTTAATTTCGCTGACAAGAAGATATGATTGGGATTTGGATATTGGTGATAATGTATGTAAATATTTCATTACACTAGGAATAACTGCTCATAGAATCAAAGATCATGTTGACTATAGAGAAAGAGCTCCTTATGGTGAATATAGATGGATAACCGAAAAATCACCCTTTATTCGCTATTTACTTCAATCTCTATTGGGTCTTGATATTAATGAAAGAACCACATACGATAAAGTTAAAATGAAATGGATTTTCTCATGTCCAAAAAGTTTTATTATACCGTTTTTACAAGGACTTTATGATGGGGATGGTAGCACACATAATTTTTGGAGAATAGAACTATCATGTGAACCAAACCAACAGTTTATTATCAAGCTTCTGAGAAAATTGAATATAGATGCTTATTTAGATGGTGATGCTGTTAGCATCCATAATAGGAAAAGTATTTTGACTGCCGAAAAAATATCTATTTTCAAATACGCAAAAGGAAGAAAAAACAAACTCAAAAAGTTAGTTAGTATGATCGAAAATTATAAAAGCATAGAGGAGATTGATATGAAAGTGAAAGAAATGATTATGTATTTAAAGAAAAGGGGCGTGTCTGGTGGTAATGTTAGTGAATACGTGTTTGATAATTTTAAAATAGGTGTGACACCAAATTCGATAAATCATTTATTCAGAAAATTCAATAATTAAATAAACTTTGTTTTTTTCAATATTGCTTCCAAACTTTTAACAGCTTCTTTTCCCATTTCGTAGGTTACATTGGCGATTGGTTTATTGATTTTTAAGATTCGTGAAAGATTAGCAGGAGTAGCATCGATAACAGCGTCACATTTTGCTGAATTTATTGTTTTTTCCAACTCTTTGATTTGTTTGCTACTGTATCCCATAGCCGGCAGTTCGTTCTTTAAATGCGGATATTTTTTGTAAACTTTTTTGATAGAGCCGACAGCATATTTTTGGGCATTAACCACTTTACATTTATATCTCTTTGCAACAATGGATCCTGCGCCATAAGGCATACCACCATGGGTAAGAGAAGGCCCATCTTCAGTTAAAATTACACGCTTATTTCTAATCAGTTCAGGTTTGTCAACTGTTACTGGTGATTTTGCCAAAATAATCTTTGCTTTCGGATTGTATTGCTTTGCATGTTGTCTAACAATTTCTATATTTTCTTTCTTGGCACTGTCGATTTTATTAATAACAATTACATCTGCTGACAAGAAATTAACAAATCCTGGATAATAAGTTAATTCATGACCCGGTCTATGTGGATCGGCAACCACTATGTACAAATCAGATTTGATAAATCCCCAGTCGTTATTTCCACCATCGAAAATGATGACATCCGACTCATTTTCTGCTTCTCTTAATATCTCTCCATAATCCACACCAGCATACACAACAAATCCATGATCAATCCAAGGCTGATACTCCTCTTCTTCTTCTATTGTTGTGTCATGTTTTTTAAAGTCTTCCGCACTTGCAAACCATTGACATTTTTGTTTTAAGAGATTTCCGTAAGGCATCCCGTGCCTAATGGCTACAACTTTCTTACCATGTTTTCTAAGAATTTCTGCTATCGCTCTAGACGTCTGACTTTTGCCAGCACCAGTTCTTACTGCAGTGACGGAAATTACAGGCTTGGAAGAGTTCAGCATTGTTGAATTTGGCCCAAGTAAAACAAAATCAGCGCCGTTTGCTAAAGCAATCGAAGCCTTGTGCATCACATACTCATGGTTAACATCGCTGTAAGCGAAAACGACTAAATCGACCTTTAATTTCTTAATTAAATCGGCTAAAACTATTTCCGGATATATTGGGATTCCTTTGGGATACAACTTTCCGGATAATTCATTTGGATAACTTCTGTTCGCAATATCAGGAATTTGTGTGGCAGTGAAAGCAACAACTTTGTACTTTGGATTATCTCTGAAAACCATGTTGAAGTTATGGAAGTCCCTGCCAGCTGCTCCCATGATGAGTGTTCTAATAGGTTTCATTAATCAAACTTTATCTTTTCTTGAATTAATCTATAATGGATGGCCAAACTTAGAAGGGTACTTGGTTTGTTTGAGCTGACGCTAGTTGGCATAGGCATCATATTAGGTGCCGGAATTTACGTCCTTATTGGTAAAGCTGCCGGGATAGCTGGGAATGCCGTGTGGCTTTCATTCTTTCTTGCCGCTGTTGTCGCTGCATTCACAGGGCTAAGCTATGCCGAACTGTCATGCATGTTTCCCAAAGCAGGTGCCGAATATGTCTACACTAGAGCAAGCTTTGGCAAAAAAATTGCTTGGTTCACGGGCTGGATACTTATTTTCGCCGCAATAATTGCTGGTTCAACAGTTGCGCTGGGGTTTGCAGGCTATCTCAATGCTTTAGTGAAAACTCCTATCGCATTGACTGCAGTTTTTGTAATTCTCGCGGTTTCCGCAATAAACTTTTGGGGGATAAAACAGTCGGTCACATTAGCCATAATTTTCAGCATCATCGAGTCATTGGGGCTGCTAATGATAATTATTATAGGGCTGCCTTACTTCGGATCGGTGGATTATTTTGAGGTGAACTCACTTCCAAGCGTCTTTAGTGCAGCCGCGTTGATCTTCTTTGCATTCATCGGCTTTGAAGAAATGGTCAGGCTCTCCGAGGAGACAAAAGGAACCAAGAAGATTATGCCGAAGGCACTGCTTTTGGCGATTATTATCAGCACTGTAATTTATGTTCTGGTTTCAATTTCTGCAATCAGCGTCATTGGTGCTGACAAGCTTGCACAATCGAACTCTCCATTGGCCGATGTCATGGGAAGTGCTCTTGGAAAGGAGAGCTCCTTCGTGCTTTCGATAGTGGCATTATTTGCAACTTTCAATACTGTGCTGCTGGTTCTTCTGTCTGCGTCTAGAATTGCATACGGCATGGCTGCAGAAGGTTCGCTGCCAAGACTTTTGGCAAATGTCAATTATAAAACAAGAACACCAGGCTTTTCAATTGCCATTGTGGGTTTAATTTCTGTTGCTTTTATCTTTCTTGGTGGTATAGAAACTGTAGGCTACCTTACAGATTTCCTTATCTTCATAGCTTTCGTAATTGTCAACCTTACTGTAATTAAGCTGAGGTATACCAAACCTAAGATGAAGCGCGAATTCAAAGTTCCTATCAGCATAGGCAAGTTCCCAGTTTTACCATTGCTGGGTGTTATAACTTCGGCGATTTTGCTGATGAGTATCACGTTTGAAATTGCCTTATATGGCATTGCACTGCTGCTGGCAGGATTGGTATTTTACTGGGTTTATTTCAAGAAATTTTAAACTACGCAAACCAGCGGCGGCTTTCTCAAAAGCAATTCCAAAAGCTTTATCGTGTTCTTTATGTCGCTGACATGCGCCATTCCTACAGCCGTATGGATGTTCCTTACTGGTATGGAGACTGTAGTCGAGGGTATGCCTCCGCGCGCAAGGGAAATTGTCAAGGCGTCTGTTGCGCCGTATTCGCTCACGTCATACTGAATCGGTATGTTGCTCTTCTTTGCGATTTCCCTCAGCCAGTCGTTTATGCACTTGTTTCCGAGCATGCCGGCGTCCTTCACAGTTATGCATGGTCCGCCCTTCAGCGATCTTGTAGGCGTGGCGTAGACGTCGTCCGTGGTTGTCGCGTCAACAGCAATAGCCCAGGAGGGGTCTATTGTATATGCCGAAGTCCTTGCGCCGTACATCCCTATCTCTTCCTGCACGGTGAATACGTAAAAAATTTCGTTCTTGTTCTCTTTCAGAAGCTTGGCGAGCTCGATGAGGACATAGCATCCTATCCTGTTGTCCAAGGATTTGCCAATTATAAATTCATTTGTTGCAAGACTATATCTCGAGTCATAAAAGTAGACATAGTTCCCAATCTCGACTCCCAGTTCTGCCAGCTGCTCCCTGTCCAATCCAGTATCTATGTACAAATCAGTGACTCTTGGCAGCTCCTTAATCGAATCTCCGGATGACATTTGGTCCAATGTTATAACTCCTAAAAGCTGGTTTTTTTTGTTTGTTTGAATGGAAACTTTCTGCCCGATCAAAGCAGAGACTTCAATCCCGCCTACGGTGGAGAAAACAATCTTGCCCCTCTCATTTATTCTTTTAATGATAAGCCCTATTTCGTCCATGTGGGCTGCAAGCATGACCCGTGGCAATTTTCCTTTTTTATGTGCAACTAAATTGCCTAGCTTGTCCGTATGCACCTCATCGACGCACTTTGAAATTTCATTTTTGATCAGCTCCCTGACCTCGCCTTCGTTGCCGCTGACGCCGTAGGCCTCTACCAGCTTCTTGAGCAGTTCCATATCCACTATAATTATTTGTAAACCAGTAATTAAATTATATGAAACCCAAGTTCGTGTGCAGAAAGCCTGGACCAAAGTCTCTCAAGGTTGTAGGGCGCGACAATAAAGTCATATCGCCTTCTTTAACGCGGGAGTACTCGTTTGTACTCAAAAAAGGCAAGGGTTGCTATTTATGGGATGTTGACAACAGGAAGTATCTGGATTTTGCAGCTGGTGTGGCTGTGATGAATATAGGACATACGAATCCTGTAATAGAGAAGGCTGTCCGCCGGCAGATAAGGAATGCTGTACATGTCGGGTTTTCCGATTTTTATGCCGAACTGCCAGTAAAGTTTGTTGAATATTTGTTGACATTCCTCCCTAAGCACTTGAATAAAGCATTTTTATCCAATTCTGGAACCGAGGCCGTAGAAGCCGCTTACAAACTTGCTCGATGGCATACGAACAAAAAATGGGCCATTGCATTCAAGCCGTCTTTTCACGGGCGGACGATGGGTAGTTTATCATTGACAAATTCTAGGCCGGTTCAGAGAGAGAGGTTTTGGCCTTTTCTACCGGTAAAGCATGCTTTGTACCCATACTGTTACCGCTGCCCTTTCAAGAACAAAGAGCACGATGGCTGTGTCAATCTTTACCTTGAGGTTCTTGAAGAGAAAATGGGCGAGTGTGATAAAGATGTAGCTGCTGTTTTTCTCGAGCCTGTTTCCGGTGAAGGCGGATACCTAGTGCCGCCGAAAGATTTCGTCAAGGGCGTCAGAGAGCTTTGTGACGATCATGGTGTACTACTATGCGATGATGAGGTTCAGGCTGGTTGCTACAGGACTGGGAAGTTTTTGGCCATTGAAAACTTTGACGTCAAGGCAGACATCGTTGCATTAAGCAAAGCCATTGGTGGAGGCGTCCCTCTTGGGGCAACAGTGGCCAACGAGAAGACAATGGACTGGATTGCAGGAAGCCACGCGAACACCTTCGGAGGGAATTTGTTGGCATGTGCGGCTGGACTTGCGACTTTGAAATTTATGAGGCAGAAGAAGCTTGGTGAGAATGCAAAGAAGGTTGGGAGTTATATGATTAGTAGGCTGGAGGAGATGAAAGATGAGTATGAGATTATAGGCGATGTGAGAGGTATTGGGATGATGATTGGTGTGGAAATTGTGAAAAGCAAGTCGACGAAAGAATATGGCATCGAGGAGAGAAGTGATATCCTGTGCAAATCAAGTGAAAAGGGTCTTTTGATGCTTCCTGCAGGAGTCAGCACAATCAGGATATGCCCGCCATTGATTTTGACGAAAGAGCAAGCTGATTTAGGTTTGGATATTTTAGAAGATTCGATTAAAGAAGTCTGTGCTTAGATTGCTGAGAAGTAAGCTTTAAATACTTAATATGATATATAATTCATATGAAAGGTAATTCATATAAGTTGTTTGTTAAAGCTTTTGGTTCAGAGACAAGGCTGGATATAATAGAACTTCTTAGAAAGCGGTCTTTGTCTGTATCGGAAATACATAGAAAGCTTGATCTTGAACAGAGTAGAGTTTCGCATAATCTAAAATGCCTTATAGATTGTGGGTTTGTAACATCTAAAAAATTAGGTAAGAAACGGATGTATTCGATAAATAAATCTACTGTTTCGCCTATATTGGAAGCGATAAACAGGCATGTTGAAAAATATCACGATCATCTTGTTAAATGCGGTGTAATAGAAAAGGAGGTGAAATAATGGATGTGAATGGAAAAAATTGGAATAAAGAAGTGCTTGCAGCAGAACTCCCTGTAGTAGTTGATTTTTGGCATAATCAATGTGTTTGGTGTAAAGCATTAGCACCGTTATATGAAACGCTTTCAAAGGAGTATAAAAATAAAGCAAAATTCGTTAAACTAAATATCTTGGAATCCCATGAGAATTCCAATCTAGCAGAAAAATATGGCATTATGAGTACGCCAACAATTAAGGTGTTTTGCAAAGGTCAAGTTATTGGTGAAGCTATAGGATATATGCCAAAAGAAAAATTGAAAGATGAGATAGATAGAATTTTGGAAAGGAGCGAAGCTTGCTTAGCCCAAAGTACAAAATTATCAAAAGGAAGTGCAAAATAATGGTGGAAAAAACCACAATCAAAGGAAGGAATATTTACAAATGCGAAATTTGCGGTTTTGGTTACAAAGATGAGTCTACAGCCAAAGCCTGCCAAGATTGGTGCTCTAAACATAAAAGCTGTAATCTGCAGATAACAAAGAATGCTATTCATTTCCCGAAAACAAGTTAAAATGTTTAAATAACCAAAGACAATTAATATTTTGCTTATGAAGAGGGATGTTGAAATGGTTAAAGTTCAGTTGGTATATACCAAGACCTGCATATATTGCCCGGCTTCAAAGGCGCTGTTTAAAGAATTGAAGAAGAACCACAAATTTGACTATGAGGAGATAGATGCGATGTCCCAAGAGGGGCAGAAACTGGTTGCAAAATATTCGATAATGTCCGTGCCTACAATAATTGTAGATGGTAAGGTCAAGTTTACTGGAATTCCAGCAAAGGACAAAGCAATTGCCGCCGTTACAGGTAAATAAGATGCCGAGAAAAAATGATGACGAAAATGATCTTGTAGGAGCGTATACTCAGCTTGTTTTCGAGTGCACCGTATGCAAAAAGCTTTACAAAAAGCCGGGCGTGTGCAACCAGTGTGATGTTATCTTGAAGGCAAAGGGTGGATGACATTACTGACACTGTCTACGATTCTGTCATTATCGGCGGTGCGGCTGCTTCCTTGACTGCCGCGATATACGCTGCAAGAAGGGCGATGAAGACTTTAGTTATAGCCAAAAGCATTGGTGGGCAGGCTGCGATGACTGATGTTATAGAGAACTATCCTGGATTTATGTCAGTTGGCGGGATTCCTTTGATGAATAAGATGCTAAAGCAAGCCATCAAAGCTGGGGCTGAAGTTATTTATGAAGAGGTGACTGTTATAGAAGAAATTCCTAATGCTAACAATGGTAAACCGATGTTTGCTGTAAAGACTAGTGGAAATATTTACAAAACTAAAACAGTTATTCTTTCATATGGGAAAACACCTAGGACATTGGATGTACCTGGTGAAGGTGAGTTTGGAGCTAAGGGTGTATCTTACTGCACTGTATGCGACGGACCCTTATTTAAAGGGAAGAAGGTTGCTGTAGTTGGTGGCGGCAATTCTGCTTTGGAAGGTGCAGAGTATCTTAGTAAGATATGCCCTAAAGTTTACCTGATACACAGAAGAGATCAGTTCAGAGGTTTTGAGTATTTAGTTGAAGAGGTCAAAAAAAGAGAGAATATTGAAATTTTGTTTAATAGTATTGTAAAGGAAATTAAAGGTGAGCAGACTGTGCATTCAATTGTCCTGCAGAATGTTGTGACTAATGAAACTAAGGAAATACCTGTTTCTGGAGTTTTTGTTGAGATTGGATCTGTGACCAAGACTGAGTTCATTAAGCACTTGGTTAAACTGGATCAAATGGGACAAGTGTTAGCTACAAATAATGCAGAAACATATTATCCTGATAGCGACAAGGTTAGACCTGGTATTTTTGCTGCAGGTGATATAACACAAACACCATTCAAGCAGATTGTAGTTTCTGCAGGGGAAGGATGCAAAGCCGCGCTTCAGGCTTACAACTATCTTGCTGGGCAGCAGCCTACGTTTGTAGCTGACTGGGTTGCGAAGAAAAAGAAGTGAATTACTCAACCTTGGTTTCCCATTCAATAGTTGCAGACTTGCTTCCAGATCTTAAATATATCTTATGTCTCTCTAGTCTTTTTCTGGGCATTATCCAAGATTCATATGTCCCTATTCCGTACCCATTTGAGGGAACATATCCACTAAAGTCTCTGGCTAAATAATCAACAAGATTTTCTAAATCATCTTTATCAGAAGGATTATAAAAAGAAGTGGAATAACTGAACGGCACTCTACCCGGTGTTCTACATCTAACTGATTCGCTTCCCTTAGTTTCGTGTCTTAAGTAAAATATTATATCTTCCAAATCACAAATCAACGGCTGAATTCCAGCCTTTTCGACGAGGTTCAAACAAACCAAGTAAATTGACCATAGTTTATAGTTGTTGGTAAAGTTTAGATTCATTAGCTATTTTTCAGCTTCTTCCTCCATCTCTCAGCCATCTTAATCCTCCTGAACGTTGCAGGATGATTGAACAGCCAGAACTCCACAAGCCAGTGTGGCTTCGAGTCAGACAAGCCCATATCAGCCAATCTTTTCTCCGTAGAGACTTGGGCAAAAGGCTTCCTAACATGCTCCAACGCAAACTCGTCAGCCATAGCTTCCCTATGGCGGGAGTAAGCATTGACAATGGGCGCAAGCAAAAAGTCCAAGATGCCGAACGTTAGAACAATCAACGGCAATGAAGAAATATCTGCTATGGAATAGATTCCAAAAGCAGGCCCGGAAACATCGACGACATAATCTACTGCAAAAAGCATCGGGAATATCAGAATCGCTTCGATTGCAAACCCTTTCCAGACGTCCCTGTTCACGTAATGCCCAAGCTCGTGTCCTACAACAGTCTCCGTCTCGTCTTTGGTAAAGCTGCCTAAAAGCGTGTCGTACAACCCTATCTTCCTAGAGTTGCCAAAGCCCATAAATACCGCATTCGGCCGGACAGATTTCTCGCTCTCCTTTATCACGACTATGTTCTTGATGCTGGTAACCCCAAGTCTTCTGCAGAGCTTGAGAATCTTCTGCTTCATTCTACTGTCCTTGTAGGGCTCCACTTTCCACATGAACGGCAGGATGACTAGAGGATAAATGTAATTCATGACGGTCATGAAGATTGCATATAGCATGCCTGCAAACAGCCACCAAGCGGAGAAAGTTCTGATTGTCGTGTAGAGGAAGTAGATGAGGATTAGTGAAATGACGTACCCTAGCAGAGTCATCTTAACAAAGTCCTTGAGCCATGACAGGATTGAATACCGGGAGAGTTTGAACTTATGCTCGTAGATGTATGACGAATAGAATGTGAGTGGAAATTTGAAGATGGTTATGATAAATAGGAATGTAAGTGCGTAGAAAATTGTTTGCGATGGATACTGTGCAACCAGTTGCTTGAGTGTGATGTGATAGCCAGTTGAAAGAATGAACAGAATAAGGCTGGTTGAAAGCAGGATGCTGAAAAGGAAAATCAGCAGCCGGCCTCTCCTGTAGGTTTTTGCTATTCTCCTTTTTTCCGGATCAAATTCATACGGATATTTTAATCGAGGCATTAAATCGCCGTTTAAATACAAAGTTTTTATTCTGGCAATATATAGTTATGTCATGGAACTTGAAGAGTTTGCTGATGAGTTTGGCCCTGAGTATGTTGTTGAGGTTTACGACAAGAAAATCGGCCTGAATGGAATCTTAATTATAGACTCGACCTCCCTAGGTCCGGGAAAAGGCGGGATTAGGATGACTCCTACTGTAGATGTTGCTGAAGTCTTTCGGCTTGCACGAACAATGACATGGAAATGTGCCTTAGCTGAACTGCCGTTTGGTGGGGCGAAAGCTGGGATTAAAGCCTCGCCTGAGGACATTAAAAACAAGGTAAGAAAGAAGGTTCTGATACAAGCATTTTCTAGAGCATTGAAGCCTCTTGTACCCAAGCTTTACATAGCAGGACCTGATGTTAATACAGGCGAGCAAGAAATGCAGTGGTTCTTTGAAGCTAATGGTGACTGGAGGGCATGTACCGGAAAACCTGCAAATGTTTGCATGAATTTATTTGGAAAGAAAGGCGAGAAGTGCGGCATACCGCATGAATATGGCTCTACCGGATTCGGAGTCGCGCATGCTACTGTTGTAGCTGCGAAGCATATAGGTTTGGATATTAACGGTGCGACAGTTGCGATAGAAGGATTCGGGAATGTCGGCACTTTTGCGTCGAGTTACCTAGATGATTTTGGGGCAAAGATTGTAGCTGTTAGTGACAGTAGAGGTGTTGCTTACAATGAGAAGGGTTTGGATGTTAAGAAGTTGGTCAAAGTTAAGGAAAGGGCAGGCAGCGTGGTCAATTACAAATCTGCAAAATTATTGCGCAACAAGGAAATCTTCGAACTGCCTGTTGACGTTTTAATCCCGGCGGCACTGCCTGATGTTATTACTAAGGAGAACATGGATAAAATTAAAGCTAGGATTGTGGTTGAGGCTGGGAATATTCCAACAACACCTGAAATTGAGGCTATTTTACATAAAAGAGGTGTTCTTGTAGTTCCTGATTTTGTTGCAAATGCCGGCGGCGTGATTTCTTCCTATGCCGAATACCGAGGGCAGAACCCTAAGAGGATGTTTGAACTCGTGGAAAAGAAGATTAAGAAGAATGTTAAGTTGGTTTTGGACAGAGCTGGGAAAGAGGATGTGAAGCCGAGAGATGCTGCTTTAAGGATAGCGCAGGAAAGAGTTAGGAAATAAAAGGCTTTAAATCCCTTATTACCATGCATATAATATGACATTAGGACTTACTGACCAACAGAGAAAATTTGTTATACAAGCTGCTATGGATGGTGACCTCAGACGGGAGTTAGAAGAGTCGTCTGTCCTAAATGAGCTACCAGGTGATTTAGGTTATAATTTCGATCTTTATGATGGCGAAAAGACGAGCGTTTTGGGAAGAGTTCTTGCAGTCGTAATTAATCATTATGGAAGAGAAGGCTTTCAACCTGTTTACTCTCGTTTTGGTGTGACTAGGGCTGTATTTGATAATTGGCGTGCCATGACTGGCGTAAAAGTGGTGAAATATGCCGAACTTCAAGAACAGAGGTTGTGACGGCATCAGTTTAGCTAAGCACAATTCTAACATCTGCTATCTTAGCCTCTTTCTCATTCGCAATCAAAGGGTTTATATCAAGCTCTTGTATTCTTTTGTTTTTTTGCGGTAATTTTGAAACTTTAACGAGAACCTGTTTTAATAATTTAGCTTTAATAGGTTTTTGGCCTCTTGCACCGGAGATTAGCCATTGATTTTTTAAATCTGCTAACATCGAATCTGCATCACTGTCACTTATAGGACATACTCTGAATGTTACGTCCTTCAGAGATTCGACAAAAATTCCGCCGGCACCGAACATTATAACATGGCCAAAAGTCGGGTCCTTCTTGACTCCTACGATGAACTCCCTTCCTTTAACATGTTCTTGGACCAAAATCCCTGTCAGCTTAATTCTTTTCGATTTGATTGTTTTCATGAAATTGTTGATAATGTCTTGCGCTTCTCGTTTGGTGTCGGCTGTTTGGACGCCCTTTATTTCGGTTTTGTGGATGGCCTGCGGCGAGATTATCTTCATGACGACGGGATATCGCCTGTTCTTGTCCAGTTCCTTGCTGTCTTTTACAAGGAAGCTCTTGGCAAGCGGAAGCCCTTTAAGGAATTTTTCGGCGTCCTTGCCTAGGAGAACTTTCATATAGATGATTTTGGTTTTGAACTGTTTATTATTTAGGGTTTCTGATGACAGTGTTCATCGCAACCTTTAAAGGCGCTGAACGACAAATAACACGTATTGGAAGATCTGGTGATACGAATATGTACGTCTCTGTGTCAAACTAATTTTTAGGATTTTAGTTCGGCATTTATTTTTGTTTACGTTCACTTTAGGGTTCTGTTGCAGGAGAGGTTGAAATTTTGACAAGTCGGTTGGCATCAAGTTTAAATACTTAACTCTACATGTTAATTGATATATGAGGTTATATAATGGAACAGGAATTCCATATAACTGAAATAAAAGATATACCCGAAGGCGATGCGGCGAGACTTGATTTCAGGTGGGTGATAAAAAGAGGGAAGATAACAGACTTTGCGATCAACGTCAGCCTTTTGGAAGGCGGGAGGTCTACTGACGTATTCCGAGTAGATACAAAGCACGAATATCTGCATGAGCAAAGATTCTGGATATCACCCAAGCCGAAAGCACTAGAGACGGACTATAACTCAGCATTCGTAGAAAAGAAGAAAGAGGTGTTTGAAAACTATGAAAGATGGATTAAACTTTTCAAAGAAGCGAGAAAAAGAGGTGATATATGATGGATAGAACCGATAGAATGGTGAGTAGAATGATAGACTTTGCTTTGGAAAAGCCTGAACTATCCCCAAGCAGGGTCCTAGTCATCAATTTAAGCAAGGGCACTCTAGAGAAAGTTCTTACACCAAGCAGAATGGAGTTAGTAAGAGAAATAAGAGAAAAGAAACCTAAATCAGTTGGTGAATTGGCCAGACTCGTTAAACGCCCTATAGAGTCGGTCTCGAGAGATTTGGGCCTTCTTGAGAATTACGGCTTGTTGAGTTTGGTAAGAACAGGAAAAGTAAAGAAACCTGAAATAGAAAAGGATGTGTTGATGATACCGCTGAAAGCGTAAAAGTACTTTATATGACAGTTTAACCACTGGTCACAGACCAGTGGAATTAATTATTTAAAAAAGTTCAAATTACTTTAGTGGTATAATGACCCTGGACAAGTTCTTCAACGCCAATAGCATAGCAATCATAGGTGTCTCACGGGATCCGAACAAAGTAGGTCATGTTATATTTAGGAACTTTATCGACGGCGGTTACAGCGGGAGATTGTTTGTTATCAACCCTAATATAGAGAGCATTTTGAATTATCACTCTTATCCTTCAGTGCTTGACATAGAAGAAAGTATTGAGTTGGCAATTGTTGCTGTGCCTGCAGAGCTTGTTCCCAGGGTCTTGGAAGAATGTGGCAGGAAAAAAATTCATAACATCATAATTGTAAGTGCCGGCTTTAAGGAAGTCGGAAATATGAGATTGCAGAGGAAATTGGAGGCTGTAATTAAGAAACACAAGTTGAGCGTTATTGGGCCCAATGCGCTGGGGGTTTTTGACGCATATTCAAAGATAGATTCTTTATTCTTGCCCCGCTACAGGATGACTAGGCCAAAAGAAGGTGTGATTTCGTTCGTCTGCCAGTCAGGAGCTGTTGGCTCGTCCATAGTCGACTTGGCTACAAGCGAGGGACACGGCTTTGCAAAGTTCATCAGCTACGGCAACGACATTGATGTTGATGAGTCGGACTTGATCGAGTACCTTGGCAATGACGAGAAGACAAAGATCATATGCCTTTACATCGAAGCTGTCAAGAATGGCAGGAAGTTTCTTGAAGCGTGCAGGAAGGTCTCGAGGAAAAAGCCGATAATAGCTATCAAAGGCGGTGTGACTGAGGCTGGTGCAAAAGCTGCTTTATCGCACACAGGCTCCCTTGCAGGCAGTGCAGATGTCTATTTCGGCGCTTTCAAGCAGGCGGGAGTCATCCGTGCTGAGACTCTGGAGGACATGTTTGATTATGCCAAGATGTTGGAGAAGTGTATTAAACCGAAAGGCGGGAGGCTGCAGGTAATAACCAACGGCGGTGGGTACGGCATCCTTGCGGTGGACGAGGCGGCAAAAGATGGCGTGGAAATGGCACAGCTGGGCAGAGAGACTGTGAAAGGGCTGAGGAAGCAGCTGTCGCCGATAATCAATGTCGGGAATCCGCTGGACTTGGCCGGCGACGCCACTTCGGGCATGTACAAGACCTGTATAGATGCATTCATGAAAGACAAGAATGTCGACGTCCTCCTTGTAATTGTGCTTGTTCAGACTCCGCTTATAGCTACTGATATCATTGACGTGCTGGTCGAGGCGAACGACCTGAAGAAAAAGCCTCTGGTTGTTGTCTCCGCCGGAGGCGAGTTTACAGAGGTTATGAGGAAGAATCTGGAGGCAAACGGTATTCCGACTTACACCTTTCCAGAGGATGCTGTGAAGGCTGTCAAGCATCTGGTTGAATATTACAATACTTTGTAATCTCTTAGATTGAAAAGCGTAAGTTGCTGTTCTTGCGTAATTTTCCCAGCTCTCACGCCTATTTTTATCACACTTATCTGTTGCTGGTTCGATTCATTATAAAGCATTCTCACAGCTGCATCGTAAAGGTCTCTCCAATCATTTGTATGATAATCGAAAGTTCTATTTCTAGATAATCTTATTCTTTTCCCATATGAATTAAATCCACTGATTTCAACAGTAGCTGTTTTGAAGTAATAGCCATTTCCTCGAAGGCTGGCACCAACTTGCCGGCTTAACTCTCTCAAAACATCGGCGATCATATCGAAATTCTTCGTGCCTCTTCTTCTTACTGTTTTTCCTCTGCCAATTGATTTTGGAATATGAGCAAGACTATAGGATGGGTTAACTTCCCATTCGTCTATACCCCGAGAAATAAGATATAGATAGGTGCCTCTGACGGTTTTGAAATGCTCAACAAGATAATCCGGACTTTGTTTCGCTATATCGCCTATAGTTTGTATACCTAACGCTTTCAATCTTTTCTCTATAGCATGCCCAACACCAAACAAGTCCCTTGCGCCTTTATCGTGGAACAAAGAAGCAAATTCTTCCCTGTTTCTAACAATGGTCAGACCGTCAGGTTTATCGTAATCAGACGCCATCTTTGCAGGTATTTTTGCATACGCTACACCAGCAGACGATGTCAAGCCAGTATTATTTCTAATATCTGTTTTCAGAGATTTTGCTTCTTCCTCCCCTTCTTCCCAACTCTCTATTTTATCTGTATAATCAAACCAGCCTTCCTCTGGAATACCCGAAACAGAATAGGGCTCGAATTCTCTGCATCTAGCTATACAAGTCTGTTGAAATATTCTTGATGCCTCGGCATATTTCTCAAGATCAGCTTCTATAAGTTGCAACTCGGGACACAACAAGGCAGCATCAGAAATGTCCATTTCTGACCTCACACCAAATGATTTCGCTTCATAGCTTGCCGATGCTATTACCTCACTCTTACCGAGTCTTACTGCTATCGGCAATCCTCTTAGCCTAAGGTTGTCTCTCTGTTCTATCGAAGCATAAAAGGAATCTATATCAACATGCATTATAACGCGCATAACAATGATTTGTTAAAAGGAAGATATTTATGGGTTTAATACAAAAACTATTTTGAGAATAATGGCTGACGACCTGTTGGAGTTTTACGGTGTAGAGTGCGTACATTGCCACGAGATGAGGCCTTTGGTTGAGAGGCTGGAAAAGGAGGAAGGTGTTAAAGTTAAGAGAATAGAAGTCTGGCACAATGCTGCCAATGCTAGATTCATGGAAGGCATTGACAAAGGCTTCTGTGGAGGCGTCCCATTCTTTTACAACACAAAAACAGGGAAGAAGATTTGCGGCGCTGTTGACTATGAGGTTTTGAAGAAATGGGCTTTAGGGAAATAGTCAGACTGTAGCAGGTTCTAAAAGAATATCTTCTAGTTTAACTTCTTTAATATCATATTCAAACAGGTCGGCAAAATTTTCGACTACATTTCTCCGTACATCTTCGATAGGCAATGCATAACCTGCTATTCTTTCAAGCGAAAGCTCTTCCACATCCAAACCACAAGGGTAAATCAGATTGCTCAGTTCCAAAGAATTATTTACATTAAAGGCGAATCCATGCATAGTTACCTTCATGTTAGGATATGATCTTGTCTCTACGCCTATAGACCCCACTTTCCTCATCTTAATAGAATCATCGTTCCAGACACCAACATGCCTAAACAAACTTCTTGTATCCAATGCCTTTTTTCGTACCAAATCTATTCCATACGATCTTGCAACCCGTATCATAACTTCTTCTAGTCCATTCACGTATCTAACTAAAGTTCTTAGGGTATCTACAAAAGGAACGTGTACACCATTCGACAGATTAGAAAAGTTTAGAATTGGGTATGCGACTAGCTGACCAGGTTCATGATAAGTAACAAACCCGCCTCTGCCAACATCATATACAGGAATCCTTCTTTCCAACTCTTCAAGTGGAATTTTAACCATCTCAGATTTCTTATTCTTAGGATGTGCTCGTCTGCCAAACGTTACGCAAGATGGATGTTCTAACAGAATCAAAGTATCTTCAATTCTTCCGGCCTGCCTTAGATAAGCTAGTTGCTCCTGAATATCCAGGCTTTCTCGGTAATCTACAATCCCTAGATTCAGCAAATAAGCTGTTTTCATATTTATCTGCTATTGTTTTATTTATTAAAAGATGTTATGACGTTAGCCAGCAGAGGAAAACCTTCTTGGTTAAAAATCAAGCTACCTGAAAAGAATCAACGAATACTGGAATTGCGTGAAATTCTTAGAAGGCATGGACTAGTTACTGTATGTGAAGAATCTCACTGCCCGAATATTCCTGAATGTTGGGATGGTGGGACTGCCACCTTCATGGTGCTTGGAGACACTTGCACAAGGGGCTGCAGATTCTGCAATGTTGACAAGGGGCGTAATCCTCTGCCTTTGAATCCTTGGGAACCGAAGATGCTGGCGATGGCTGTTAAAGAGCTGAAACTGGATTATGTCGTGATAACATCAGTCGACCGGGACGACTTGCCTGACCAAGGATCCGGGCATTTTGCCGAATGTATACGATCTGTAAAAGAACAGGACCCTAATGTCCTAGTGGAAGTTCTCATACCTGACTTCCAAGGCGATGAAGAATGTTTGAAAAAGATTGTTGACGCCGGGCCTCAGGTTATTGCACATAACGTTGAGACGGTAAAAAGATTGCAGGGAAAGGTTCGTGATAGAAGAGCTGGTTATGAGCAGTCGTTGGGTGTTTTGAAGAATGTCAAGAAAATGAATCCGAGAATATTCACAAAATCTTCTATAATAGTTGGCTTCGGTGAAAACCAAGAGGAAGTCATAGAGGCCATGGAGGCTTTGAAGGATATCGACGTTGACTTTCTAACGGTTGGGCAATATCTAAGGCCGAGTTTGAAGCACATAGAAGTGACAGCTTATGTACCGCCAGAAAAATTTGAATTTTATAAAAAGAAAGGTGAGGAGCTGGGATTCAAGTATGTGGCCTCTGGGCCCTTTGTCAGGAGCTCTTACCGTGCAGGAGAATTCTTTATAAAATCTATTGTCCAAAACCAGTAAGATTGAAATGTTCAACTACGAGTATTGGGGCAGAGGTGTATTCCCCAGCCAAATAAATATGGCTCTTGAAGAGTTTTTAATAAGGCGTATTGCAGAAGAAACAAAAGATAAGCATTTGGCAACAGTGAGATTTTATAGTTTTGCAAAAGATTCTATAGTTCTCGGATATGCCCAAGCCACGGATGTTTTAAAGAAGTTGGACCCGTCAGTAGATCTTACTAGGAGGGTAACTGGAGGTTCTCATGTCCAAACTGGCCCTAACATAATTGCGTATTCTTTTGTAGTGCCTCGCGATGGAAGTTTTAGAGATTATGAAGACATGCGTGCGTATTTTGCTACGCAAGTTGCAAATGCACTTTCTAATATTGGCGTAGATGCTGTAGACGTAGACAACAAGGCATCGACGATAAATGTTAACGGGAGGGTAATAGCAAGTCACGCAATCTGGTGGGGTGTTAAAAGTGCTCTATTGCATGGCCTAGTTCATCTTACGCCATACGATGTTGACAAGATTGCTTCACGAGTTTTGTTGCAACGACGCAAGATAGGCAACTCTGTTTATTCAGAATACGATGCGCTTAGAAATCTCCCAACTGTCTCTACAGAACTGGACGGCAACGCCCCTCCACAAACAAGCCCTTATGCTCTCAGAGGGCTTGTCGCTGAAGCCATATTGAAAGAGGTTACTGGCGGTAATTATGAAAGCCGGGTTATAAATGACGCTGTCATAGACCGTTCTATGGAATTGTTAAAACAGCGATATGGCGTGCCGCGCTGGATAAACAGGCACCAACCGACATTCACAAGGAGAGAAGTCGAAGAAATTCCTGGGGAGGATTTGAGCGGTCCTTTGAAGAGGAATCTTGGCTACTGTTTGTTCCTGCAAGTCCCGGACAAGGACTTTAAGAAAATGGCGGGACCGCAGGTTTAACCTTATTAAAGTTGGATGTAAAATTCAAGTATATGAAAATGGAAATGTTCCAGATTCTCAACGAAGAAGGCAAGATAGTAAACACAAGGGACATGCCGAAGCTCACGAACGATGAAATTAAGGCAATGTACGAATACATGGTTTTGTCGCGCGCGTTTGACGATGTTGCATTGAAGCTGCAGAGAGAAGGGAGAATGCTTACATATGCTTCGCTGCTAGGACAAGAAGCTTCCCAGATTGGTTCTGCGCTTGCTATGCACAAGGAGGACTGGTTTGCCCCGTCATTCAGGGAAAATGGAGTATTCATAACCCTCGGCTTCCCGATGGACGCCCTTTACCAGTATTGGGCCGGCGACGAGAGGGGAATGACAATTCCTGAGGATATGAATGCGCTGCCTGTCGCGGTTCCTGTAGGGACGCAAATACCGCATGCTGTCGGGCTTGCATGGGCCAGCAAGCTTCAGGGGAAAAAATCTGTTGCTGTTGTTTATTTTGGCGACGGTGCGACAAGCAAGGGTGACTTCCACGAAGGGATGAATTTCGCCGGTGTTTTCAAGATTCCATGTATTTTTATTTGCCAGAACAACCAGTGGGCGATTTCAGTCCCCCGCAAGAGACAGAGCGCGAGCGATACATTGGCTGAAAAGGCATTTTCATATGGTTTTGAAGGCGTTCTTGTTGACGGCAATGACGTTTTTGCAGTTTACAAAGTTACGAAGGACGCCGCTGACAAGGCAAGAGCAGGCAAGGGTCCTACGTTCATCGAGTGCTATACCTACAGGATGGAAAATCACACGACTGCTGATGACTGGAAGAAGTATCGGGACCCTGCTGAAGTCGAAATGTGGAAGAGGAAGGACCCTGTCGAAAGACTGAGAAAGTATATGGAGAGTGAAGGAATTTGGAATGAAAATTATGAAAAGGGAGTTTGGGAAAAGGCGAAGGTAAAAGTTGCTGAAGCTGTGAAAAAGTTTGAAGCTGTTGAACCGCCAAAGCCTACGGACATGTTTGAAGACGTTTATGCCGAGTTGCCCGAAGAATTAGAAGAACAGAAGAAAGATTTTGAGTGATGTTATGAAGATGAACCTAGTTCAAGCAATTAATCTTGCACTAAAGCAGGAGATGGAGAAATATCCCTCAGTTATCCTTTTAGGAGAAGACATCGGCAAAGACGGTGGTGTTTTCAGAGTCACAGAAGGCTTGTGGCAACAGTTTGGCGATGATAGGGTTATTGACACTCCACTGGCAGAAGTTGGAATTATTGGCACTTCGATTGGATTAGCTATTGCGGGAATGAAACCTATAGCGGAAGTTCAGTTCGACGGCTTTTCAATGTCAATGCTCGACCAGCTTTACAATCATGCAGGCAGGATGAGGAAGAGGTCTCAAGGAAAATGGCACGTGCCTCTAGTTTTTCGAGTTCCCCACGGTGGAGGAATCAGAGCACTGGAACATCATTCGGAATCATTGGAAGCATTCTTCACGCACATGCCCGGGATTAAAGTTGTTACACCATCGGGGCCTTACAATGCAAAAGGATTGTTGATTTCATCAATCCGTGATCCTGATCCAGTCGTTTTCCTAGAACCCAAAAGAGTCTACCGCGCAATCAAGGAAGAGGTTCCTGAAGAAGAGTATACAATTCCGCTAAACAAGGCCGAAGTTGTGCAGGAGGGGAGTGACATCACTGTTATTGCTTGGGGTGCGATGCAGAAGGTTGTTCGTGAGGCTGTTGCCCAGTCAAAGTATTCTGTGGAGATTGTTGACTTGCTGACACTGTATCCTGTTGATAGGAAAACTCTTATCGACTCTGTTAAGAAGACTGGCAGGTGTGTTGTTGTGCAGGAAGCGCCAAGGACATGTGGTTATGGTGCAGAATTGGTTGCGACGATAAATGAAAAAGCTTTACTAAATTTAGAGGCGCCTGTGCAGAGAGTTACTGGTTATGATGTTCCTGTACCGCTGCCAAAGCTGGAGAACTATTACATTCCTGATGCAACAAGAATAAATAAAGCTATAGAAAATGTGATGAGTTTTTAAAATGCCGAAAGAGTTCAAGTTTCCGGACATTGGCGAAGGCATAGAAGAAATTATTTAAATAATATGCCTAATAGTTAATTATGAAGCTTGGTAAAGAATTCGGCATAATGAAGCAGTTTTTGAGTGAACTGAGGGATGTTAAAAGGCATTTGATAAGGGTCGAGTCTATGCTAGCGGAAGATCAGTTGACACACAAAGACTGGAAGGGAATAAGGAGGTCAAGGGAAGAAATAAGGAAAGGTCAATATGTCACACTGGAACAACTAAAGAAAGAGTTGCGAAAATGACCTTTTTGGTTGTGATTCCTAAAAAAATTAAGAAAAAAATAACTAAATATCCTTCAGATTTACAAAACAAGTTAATGAATAAGCTAGATTCTTTAACTGGCTTTCCTAAGAGTTTGGATGTAAAGAAGATTGGGGAAATAACCTATAGGATTAGGACGGGTGATTTTAGAATTATAATAGATGTTTATTTTGATAAAGGGGTAATTGAAGTTGTTAAGTTAGATGTAAGGGGGAGAATTCATTATTGATGTGATATAATGCCGAAAGAGTTCAAGTTTCCCGACATTGGCGAAGGCATAGAAGAAGGGGAGATAGTAAAATGGCTCATCAAGGAGGGCGACAGGGTAGAGGAGCACCAAGTTGTCGGAGAGGTCGAGACTGACAAGGCTGTTGCAGAGATTCCTTCTCCTTATTCAGGTGCTGTGCTGAAGATTAACTTCAAGGAGGGCGAAACTGTCAAAGTCGGCCAGGTTCTGTTTGTTATAGGTGAAGTGGGAGAAAAATATATCCCAGAATCCAGGCAGGAAATTAAAGGGCCTGTCATGAAGGCTGCTGGCGCTGTTGGTTATCTTGAAGAGGCGCCTGATGAGGAGGAAGTTAAGCCAAGACCTGTAATTCCGCCTAAAGCAGTCGGTGAAAAAGTGCTTGCCGCACCTGCTGTCAGAAATCTGGCTAAGGAATTGGGAGTTGATCTAACGAAAGTCACTGGTACAGGACCAGAAGGAAGAATAACAGAGGAAGACGTCAAAAGCGCTGTGGGAACAAAAGAGGTTAAAGAAGAGAAGGCTCTGGTTGTGAAGAAGAAATACGACATGTGGGGCTATGTCGACAGAATTCCGCTGAGGGGCTTGAGGAAAGTTATCGCAACCCACATGGTAGAGTCAGTAAAGCACATACCGCATGTGACAGCCATGGACGAAGCTGATGTCAGCAAGCTGTTTGAATTAAGAGAGAAAGAAAAGGTTAAATCAAAGGAGCAGGGAATTCACCTTACTTACATGCCTTTTATTATGAAGGCGTGCCTGGCGGCAATGAAGGAGTTTCCGCTGCTAAATTCCAGCCTCCTAGAAGAAGAGGAGGAGATTGTCGTAAAGAAATATTACAACTTCGGATTCGCTGTTGATGTCGATGGTGAGGGGCTTCTTGTGCCTGTCATTAAAGGCGTTGACATAAAGAATGTTTTTGATATAGCAAAGGAGGTTCAGGAGCTTGGAGAAAAGGCTAAACAGAGGAAGATTGATTTGCAGGACTTGAAGGGGGGCACTTTCACTATAACCAACTACGGAAGCTTGGGTGCGACATTCGCCACACCCATAATCAACTATCCGGAGGCCGCAATTCTTGGCGTGGGAAGGATGTACGACAAGCCTCTCGCAATCGCTGGGAAAGTAGAGATTAGGAAAGTGCTGCCGTTGTCGCTGGTGTTTGACCACAGGATTGTCGACGGGGCTTACGCCACAAGATTTATGAATTCTCTGATAAAGCATTTGCAGGAACCAGACATAAGCTTATAACTCTTGCTATTGTCTTCATAATTAGGCGGTAACAATTCCATTTTCGACATTGCTATTGGTAGTGTCCTTGATTGACATTTTCGGAGGCCTATTGATATTCTTCAACTTCGTTTCCTTTCTTCACATCTTTCTTTTGTACCTAGGCATTACTATTCTATTCAAGGGAATCATGTCTGTACTTTACGGGCTTGAGAAAAGGTTTTACTTGGATTTTCTTGGCGGGATTGACATTCTCTCAGGCCTGCTTTTAATTTTCACATTCTTCGGCTTGCCTGCAGGCTTTGTCTGGATATTTGGAGTCCTTCTGCTGTCCAAGGGCATCTGGTCGTTCCTCTTCGCGCTTTAGCAAAGAATTAAAGCTATACTAGTAAATTTATGAAATGGTCATCCACATACTTCTCACTGTACTTGACTTGGTAGCAGCCTTTGTTCTAGTGCTGCATGCAACATTAGGCTGGTTCTCGACTGAGACAATTCTCTACAATGCATTCTACCTGATACTGAAGGGGCTGATATTTGCGATCAATGACTGGCCGAGCAGGATAGACATTCTTGCAGGCATCTATATGGTTTTGATTTCGTTCAACATCTTTTCAAACAATATCTTGACTGTGATAACTGCGGTTTGGCTGGGGCAGAAGATAGTCTTCATTTTATTCGATTTCCTATTCAGGATGGTTGCTGGTTGACATGGGATTTAAGGAATTTTTCAAGATTACATTAAATAAAATTGTTATCGCTAAAGTTTTCGGCATACCTTTATTGATAGCAGATTTTGCATTTAATATATTTTCATATTTTGAAACGAGTGTCATTGCCAAAGTTTCGATACTTGTTGTTGCCAGCTATACGGCTGCGTGCCTGATTGATTATTTTATCAAGCTGAAAAACAATAGTGATAAAGTTAGGATAGGTAATTGGGAAAAGGGTGGAGAAAAGCATGCCTGAATATGAAAAACACTTTCGAGGTGAACAAATAGGCAATATAATTCTCGGGGGCCAGGATGGTTTAGTTAACGTCCTTGCAGTTGTTTTGGGTGTTGCTAGCGCCACAAACGATGTTTTTATTGTTCTCGTCGCAGGATTGGCTGCGACATTTGCCGAAACTATTTCAATGGCTGCAGTAGCTTACACTTCGACCAAGGCTGATTGGGACTACTACAAAGCTGAAAGAGCTTTAGAGGAAAATGCAATTAAAGAGAATCCAAAAGACGAAATAAAAGAAATACGTGAAATATACGCCAAGAAAGGTTTCAAAGGCAGGCTTTTGAATGATATAGTTAAAATTATCACGTCGAACGAAAAGGTTTGGGTTGACACAATGATGTCAGAAGAGCTTAACCTTTCTCCAAAATTTGGTAAATCGCCGATAAAGAATGGGTTGATTGTTTTTGTTGCAACTTTAGTAGGTTCCATAGTGCCGCTTGTCCCATTTGTTTTCTTGCCTATTTCAAACGCGATGATAGCTTCGGTGATTATTGCCGTTGCAGTGCTGTTTGCTGTAGGTGTTGTTAAGGCGAAGTTGACCGTGGGCAACTGGCTCGGAAGCGGTTTGGAGCTGGCATTGATAGGAACTTTGGCTGCCATAAGCGGGTACTTTATCGGAATTGGATTGGGCGCATTGTTTGGGACTAATGTGGTTGGTGTCGGATAAATTAATATAGAAATTTTATGAGAATTTCCAGCGAATTTCCTCCAGAACATTTCTGTACTCATGATATTTTATCTAAGAACAACCGCTAGTGCTCCCGCAACCGGTGCAGACATAGCAAGAACCGCTCCTGACCATCAACGAGCCGCACTCTGGGCAAGCAGGCGCATCGCCAGACATGTCATACTTGCTTGATTTCTCATGCACAAACTGAGTCAATCTAACAACATCATGCTTCTGGCTTTCAACATCCTCCACCTTCTCGCCAGCAACAATTATCTTCTCCCCATTGAGCAGTCCAAGCTCCTTCAAGTCTTCATTCGGAAGGAACTTGAATGCCATCCATCTGAATATGTAGTCCATAATCGACTTGGCCACAGGTATGTCCTCATTGTCCGTCCATCCCATCGGCTCGAACCTGCTGTTGATGAACTTGCTGACCAAAACATTCAGCGGAACCCCGTACTGCAAACCTATAGACACAGTCAATGCAAAAGCGTCCATCAAGCCTGACAAAGTGCTGCCCTGCTTTGCCATTGTCACAAATAACTCTCCAGGAGCACCATCCTCGAACAATCCAACATGAATGTATCCCTCCTGATTCCCAATCCTGAACTTGTGCGCTATCGCTTTCCTTTCCTGCATCAGCTTTCTTCTTACCGGTGTTGCCACCGCTTCTTCCTTCTGCTTGAAGACTGCCAAAGGCTGCACAACTTTGCTTCCGTCGCGATACAATGCAAGCGACTTCAAAGCAAGCTTCCATGACTCCGTGTAAACTTTTTCTATTTCTTCCACAGTTGCATGATTTGGCATGTTGATTGTCTTGCTTATGCTGCCGGACAAAAATGGTTGTACGGCCGCCATCATATGAACATGTGCCATATAGTCAATGTATCTCTGCCCCTTCTTACCGCACTTGTTCGCGCAGTCGAAAATCGGATAATGCTCAGACTTCAAATGTGGAGCGCCCTCAATTGTCTGTGTCCCGCAGATGAATTCGTTAGCGGCTTCTATCTCATCGTCCCTGAAACCCAACCCCCTCAACAAATTAAACTCGGGTGAATTGTACTGCGATTCCTTGAATCCTAATCTTTCCAAGCATTCCTTTCCAAGAGTATTGACATTGAAAACAAACGACAGGTTCAGGATGCCATGCAACAATTTCTCCATCTTTGCCAATTCAGCATCCGTAAATCCTTTCCTTGTCAATGTGAACGTGTTTATGTAAGGTGTGCCTTCGAATGAGTTGCTTCCTACAAGATACCTGAGAATGTCTTTAATCTGCTCCTTGCTGTAGCCAAGATTCTTCAACGCAGGCTCGATTGTCTTGTTTATAATCTTAAAGTAACCGCCGCCGACAAGTTTCTTGAATTTCACGAGAGCAAAATCAGGCTCGATTCCAGTTGTGTCAGCGTCCATAACAAAGCTTATCGTACCTGTAGGTGCGATCAAAGTCGACTGCGCATTTCTATATCCGTATCTTTCGCCTAGCATCAGTGCATTGTCCCAAGACGCAAGTGCTGCCTTGAGCAAATAATCAGGGCATTCTGTATGGTCAATTCCAGGGGGCACGACATGCAAGCCCTCGTATTCCTCTTTCGGCGCATTGTATGCCACTCTTCTATGGTTTCTAATGACACGCAACATATCCTCTTTATTCTTTTCAAATTCTTCGAATGGTCCAAGGATGCTTGCAAGCTCGGCACTTGCAGCATAACTCTCGCCTGTCATTATTGCTGTTATAGCAGCCGCGATTGCTCTGGCTTTATCGGAGTCGTAAGCAATTCCTGACTTCATCAAGACGGAACCAAGATTTGTATACCCTAACCCCAGACTTCTTGTTTTATACGTCACATCTGCTATTTCTTTACTCGGAAGCTGAGCCATTAAAACAGAGATTTCAAGAACTATAGTCCACAGTCTTGTAGCATAGTTGAATGCTTCAACATCAAATGTACCATTTTCCATAAACTTGCCCAAATTCAATGATGCCAAGTTACAAGCCGAGTTATCAAGATAAGCAAATTCGCTACATGGATTAGTTGCATTTATTCTGCCCGATTTTGGAGACGTGTGCCAATCATTGTATGTCGTGTCAAACTGCAATCCTGGGTCAGCACATTCCCATGCGGCCTGTGCAATCATATCCCATAGATAGCGAGACTTTAAAGTCTTTGCAGTTCTTCCATCAGTCCTCCAAGTTAAATTCCAATCCTTGTCTTCGACAACAGCCTTCATGAAATCATCTGTAATGCGTACGGAATTGTTCGAGTTTTGTCCGAACACATGCTCGCTTGCAGATTCGACGCTATCGGCTTTGACCAATCCTGTGCCGACTAGAGCTGCAAACTTTTTCTCCTCATCAGCCTTCCATCTTATGAAAGCCTCTATCTCCGGATGGTCGATGTTCAGAAGCACCATCTTTGCCGCGCGTCTTGTGGTACCGCCAGATTTGATAGAGCCTGCGACTGTGTCGTTGATCTTCAAAAATGAAATTACACCGCTCGAAGTTCCACCACCTGAAAGATGCTCGCCTTTAGCTCTCAGGTTGGAAAAATTCGTTCCTGTCCCGGAGCCGTACTTGAAAATTCTTGCTTCCCTGACTGCCAAATCCAAAATTCCTCCGTCATTTACTAAATCATCTTTTACAGGCTGAATAAAGCACGCATGCGCTTGCGGATGTGAATAAGCATCTATAGATTGCGTCAACTCTTTTGTTTCTGGATCAACATACCAATGTCCTTGCGACGGTCCTGTAATCCCGTAGGCGAAATTTAGTCCTGTATTGAACCATTGTGGGGAATTCGGGGCGCAATGCTGATGCATAAGCATGAAAGCAATCTCGTCATAGAAAGCCTTGGCATCTTCCTGTGTTGCAAAATAATTGAACTTGCTTCCCCACCATGCCCAGCAACCGGCAAGCCTGTGCACAACCTGCTTTAACGAAGTCTCGCTTCCAAGTACTTGCCTTCCATGGGCATCCAGAATTGGGTTTCCGTCCGCATCGACTTGCGGAACGCCACGCTTTCTTAAATATTTCTGAGCCAGAATGTCCGTCGCTATTTGCGACCAAAATTTCGGAATCTCTATATTGTCCATCTTGAAAACAATAGTTCCATCAGGATTTTTTATCATCGATGTCCTTTTTTCCCACTCGATGGTTTCATAGACATTGTCACCGTCCTTTGTGAAAAATCGTGGAACCTTCAACCCTTTCTGTTCTCCGGAAAGAACAACTCTCTGGTTGATATCAGATTCCATGTCTATCCCTTTTTCAATTCCTTCAGTTCCTTTTCAAAAGATTCTATGTCCCTGAACTTTTTATAGACTGATGCAAAACGGATATAAGCGACTTCGTCCAATTCTTTCAATTTTTCCATTGCCATGTCACCAACAATCTTCGACTTTATCTCCACCGTGTCCATGTTTTTGATTTCAGTCTCGATCTCGTTCACGATCTTCTCTATTTTTTCCTGGTTTATCGGTCTTCTTTCGCACGCGTGCATTATGCCGACTCGCATCTTGTTCCTGTCAAAGTTCTCCCTTCTTCCGTCCTTCTTTATCACGGTTAGGGGGACTATCTCAACCCGTTCGTATGTTGTGAACCTTTTCTCGCACTTTTCACACTGCCTACGCCTTCTGAACGACCTTTCGTCGCTCGCCCTCTTGTCTATAACCTTTGTGTCTTCGCTGTCGCAATACGGGCATTTCATGTATTTCTATAATTGTGTTCGCATACTTATAAAACCACAATATGTTGTGGTTTTTGAGGCCAATATATAGGTTTCAGCTTGAGTATAAATACCCTTTTCTGTTTATGAAAATATATTCCAAAGATGTGGGATTACTTTGGTGTAGTTATTGAAAATTGTTGCGGCATTTAATCAGATATTTAAAATTAACTGCCGTTATTCCTTGTATGGCAAACAGGGGGCACTATTCAAGACTTAAAACACAGTTTATGGGAAGAGTAAATAAAGAATTGGAAAGACTAGATAGTCTAAAGGGAAGGGTATTATCTGACGCTGGACATATTGAAATGTTCGAAGATGCCGATGCATTTATTCAAGAGCTTAGAGGAGTCGTATCCGATACTTTATCCGCCTATGATAGAACTGTAAGACCGAGAAAGACTAATGTATATATTCCTAGCGGATCGCTTAGCAGAGCTTACATAATAAATAAAGCTGAAGAGCTCATGATATCACAAGGTTACGTCAAGCCGTCTGATATAGCAGTTTCATGGGAAGTGGCTCATATTTTAGGAAGTGAGTACACACAACATGGTTGGCGTAGAGAACGTCCAAAAAGGGGCGAAGAACCAACCTATTATCCAAGCTGACTCGCTTCCGTCCCTTCAAAATCCTTAATCTCGTACTTGAAGTCCTTGTCAGACTTGATACCTCCCCGTTCCTTCATGATTTCTCTTGCAAGTAGCCAGAAAATTGTCGCGACTGACTTTCTTCCCTTGTTGTTGGCAGGAATAATCAAGTCGATGTCTTTCGTCTCGTTGAAAGTATCGCAAATGGCGACAACAGGAACTCTTGCTTTTACAGCCTCCTCCATCGCCTGGTGGTCGCTTACAGGATCGACAATGACAACAGCCTGAGCCTCGAAAAAGCTCTTGTAAGTCGGGTTGGTCAATGTTCCTGGCATAAATCTTCCAGTAACAACTTCTGCGCCTATAGCCTCGCCGAATTTCTTGATTGAACTGAATGCAATTGATTTCCTTGTGACAACAAGAATCTTTTCCAAGCTTGACAGGAACTTTGCCGCAGTCTTTATCCTCTCGTCAATCTTTCCCAGGTTCATTACTGCAAGCCCGTCTTCCCTTACCTTGTAGATGAACGGCTTCATCTGCTCGGCCTTCTGCTTCATGCCTATGTGAACTCCTGAAGCCAGATATTCTTCCTGCGACATCAAAAGCTTTGTAGTCATGAATATCTTATTGTCAGAAAACGCTTTTAAAGATTTTATCCTATGTAGCTCAGTTCTTCCTTGCCTTCCTTTTTCTGCGGCATCTGCTGCTGCATCATCTGGCCCATAACCTTCCTCTGCATGTCCTCCATCTTCTTGATGAACTCTTCCATTTCCTTTATCTTCTTGTCAAGCTTTGTAGTATCCATCTTCAAACCCAGAACCTTTGCCAAGACCTTTAGCACTTCTTCTGCAGCTTTAGGATCTGGCAGAAGCGGGTATCCTGTGGTCTCGCCCAGCAAGCACAACCCTCTCATGCCGTACAACTTGCCTAAACCCAGCAACAATCCTGATGCGCCTATAATCGTTCCGACTTTGCTTGCAGTGTTGAAATCGATCCCGTAGCTCTTGTACTTTTTGCCCATCCCTTCGTCGCTCACAGCTCCAACAACTTTTGGCTTGTCCTTTACCTCGCCTATACCCAAGCCTCCTAGAGTTATCATTTCCTTGACACCGTATTTTTTCAGATACTCGAGAATTTTGTTCGCAATCTCGTAATGTCCTTCTGGATCCACGCTCTGCGAATCGCCTACAAGTATTATCAAGTCCCTTCCGCTTCCCTTCGCCTTCAGGTAGTAGAACTCGTTCTTCAGCAGATGCACCGAAGACGACTGCTTCAAAAGCACGTAATGCATAAAATGCGAGGAAATTAGCTCTGCAAACTTTTTCGCCTTCAGCTCCTCGACCAGATAGCTTGCCGCAATCCTGCCCACATGGCCTATTCCTGGCAACCCTTCTACGAAAATGGGGTTCTTCAGCTTTGGTTTTTCCAGTTCAATTATCTCTGTCGACATTTGATTCAGCCTTCATCCTTCTCCTAAATTCGCCGTAAACATCCTCAGGAGAATATTTGGGCGGGTGAGGATTTATAGTTTCTTTATTACATTTTGTGCAGGTCTGCTTAAAAGTGTATGCATTGCAGTTTGCGCATTTCCTCAGTTTCATCGAATCTAGCCTTCTACAAAATTGTATTTGGCATCAAGGTGGAGCTTTTGAGCGTCCGACATGGCCTTTTCAACCTGCTGCTCAAGCTTTCTCCTGTCCGCCTTCGGATTCTTTGTTTTGATGTCGAGCATGTATTTCGGGGCGGATACGTATGCGACATGTATCCCGCCTTTTTCCAGGCTCTCTAATATCGATTTAATCCTTTTTATCCCGTCCCCGTCGTAGCTCTGCATCTCCATCTCCACCTTTATAGTATACTCCTTGTCAACAAGCGCCTTTTTGAGAACCTTAACGATTCCCTCGTGCCATTTTTTCGGGATGTTCAACTCTGTCAGAATGTCCGGGGATTTCTTTATCTCCTCGAAAGCGGCGTACAGGTCGCCGAAATTCTCCTGGAGCGGAGCCTTTATATCCTCGTAGACTTGATCGATAGGCAAATTTATTTCTCTTCCAATAATTTTCAAGATGCTGTCGGCCCTCTGCCCCTTCCTGAACTCGTTCCATTTGCCCCTTTCCTCGCTCTTTGAAACCCTCTTCAGGCTCAAGTGAATAGTGTTGCCGTCTGCCCTGACAACCTTGACCACATACTGCTTGCCCATCTTGACGAACTTTTTGATGTCGTGCACCCATTTGCCCGCGACTTCGGCGATGTGTATCATCCCTTCGCTGTTGGGGTATTCCTCGACGTCGCACCATGCGGCGAACTGGCTGACCTTCCTGACAGTGCACAGAACCAATTCCCCGTTCCTCGGCCTTCCATCCTTCGCTGCCATACAATCACTTGGATAGTTATTATTTAAAAGGGAATTTTTAATGTATTTGTATGGTTTTCCTCCTTGCACTTGGCATCGTTTTTCTCATAAGCCTTCTTGGCTTGAGCGGCGGGCTGTTGCTGATATACAAGCAGAAATGGGCGAAATTCGTTTCAAAATACATGATAAGCTTTGCTATAGGCGCGATGCTGGGCGTTGTTTTCCTGGATATGCTGCCTGAGGCTTTGGGAGTTGTCAAGGCGGAAACAGTCCTGACCTACACTCTTGCAGGCATTTTGCTGTTTTACCTTCTTGAGAAGACTCTGCTCTTGTACCATCATCATTCAGTCGAGCACATATGGCACCGTAACAAACACCATCCGGACGAGAAGGCGCATCCTGTAGGATACTTGATAACATTCGGGGATGCCCTGCACAATTTCATGGACGGTTTGATTATAGCTGCTGGATTTTTGATTGACTTTAGAGTCGGGCTTGCCACTTCCCTTGCAGTTCTGTTCCATGAAGTTCCGCAGGAAATCGGAGAGTTTGCGATTCTTCTCCATGCGAGGTTCAGGCGGGCCAAGATAATTCTGTACAGCCTGTTCGCGCAAATGACTGCCGTGCTGGGATTTATAGTCGGATTCTACTACCTTCCTTTGTTCGAAAACATGACTTCCATATTGATTTCATTGGCGGCAGGCGGGTTTATTTACATAGCAAGCACTGACTTGCTGCCAGAAACCCATAGGGAAAAGAAAGTCACCAAGTCAGCGATGCAGTTTGCCTTGCTAATCTTGGGTATATTGGTAATCTGGTATGTGGGCGTTCTAGTGCCGGAATGAAAGTTTATAAAATAAGATGTGTTTAATAGAACTGTATGCCATCGATTCCAAACAGGGAAAACAAGAACATCGAGTTTAAGGAGAAGCTGGTGCCGAGCATTCATTTGAAGGACGTGAAGAAGCAGCACCTTGCGTCGCAGATGAAGTATTTGCTTGAGATTGGTAAAGGTACTGCTGTTTATGTCATTGGCGTTGATGACGACGGTAGGTCTAAAGGTTTGAGTGACTTGGAATTTGAAGAGACGTTAAATGTTTTGAAAGTTGTTACAGCAGAAAACAATGCTAACATTGTTAAAGTAGAAAAATTCACTGATAATGGAAACTTGCTAGGAAAGATTGTCATTAACAAGGCTTTTGCAAATGGATTCAAATCACATATTGTCATTGCCTCATCCGGCCATGTAAACCATGGCAAGTCGACATTACTCGGCACCTTGATGACAGGCAAAGCTGACACAGCATTAAAAAACTGGCTCTTTCTGGATGTATTGCCTCATGAAATAGAAAGAAACTTGTCGGCAGATTTGCACTATGCATTATTAGGATTTAAGGATAACAAACCGCTGCACCTCAAAAATCCTTTAGACAAGAAAGAGAGAAGTAGAATTGTTGAGCAATCAGATAAACTAATTAGTTTCGTGGACGCGCCTGGACATGAGGGCTTTCTCAGGACTGCTATACGTGGAGTTGTAGGTCAGGATATTGATTATGGCTTGCTTGTTGTAGCTGTCGATGACGGTGTGATGAACATGACAAAAGAACATCTGGGATTGTTGTTGGCAGTCAATCTCCCGGTAATAGTGTGCATGACAAAAATTGATAAAGTAGGCAAGAAAAAAATGGAGGATGCAGAACTGCAGATAGAAGAACTGTTGAAGCATGTCGGCAGGATTCCTTATCTGGTAAAAGATGGGAATGATCTGAATGTCGTGATTGACAAGCTGGATACAATTGTCCCGATAATAAAAACATCTGCCGTTACATTGGAAGGATATGATATTTTGAATAAATTATTGCTTGCATTGCCTGAAAGGAGAAGGAATTTGGACAAACCATTTCTGATGTTTGTCGACAAGATATACAATGTTACTGGTGTCGGTACTGTTGTTTCGGGGACTATTAAACAAGGCAGATTGAAGACAGGGAAAGAATTGTTATTGGGCCCTGATTCAGCAGGCAAGTTTAGAAAAGTTAAAGCCGCTAGCATAGAAATGCATTATCACCGTATAGCAGAAGCTGACACTGGATTTGTTGTTGGCACAGCATTAAGAGGAGTGAACTATGATGATGTTGGCCGTGGGATGATAATTTGTGATGAAGAATTGAAACCGCATACTGTAAAAAGTTTTGAAGCAGATGTTTTAGTTTTAACCCATCCTACAAGGATAACAAATGGTTACGAGCCTGTGATACATTTGGCAACGGTTGCCGAATCTGCGAAGATTGACTCGATGAGCAGGGAGTATCTCAAGGCTGGTGAGACTGGGGAGGTCAAGTTCACTTTCAAGTATTCGCCGCACTACATGGAAGAGGGGGACAGGTTTGTTTTCAGGGAAGGAAAGACGAAGGGTATAGGAACTGTAACGAGAATTTTGAGTTAATTAAGTTGCTTGTAAACTGTCATCTGCAAACTTATCCAGCAATAGCATCAGTATGGGAAAGGATTTAAAGATTACAACAAACTAATTATTTATATCTCAGGGTAAATATGAATATACCGAAAATATTTCCAGGAAAACTAAGATTTGATTCAGAAACGAGTGGAATTTTTGCTATAGCTGTTCCGCTTATGGAAATTTACGCCGCACCGATTGTGAAAATAATTACTGCCGGAACAGGCGATGATTTTGATCATCCTTATGCTTTCACCAAATACGAAAAAACAAATGATGGTGGATTAGTTTTGACTGCAGCTGGAGCCTTTTGGGATACAGTTTACTTGCCTTTGTATCTTGGTGTGAAAGGTATTAGGAAACTTTATCGAAGATGAATTTTGCGGGGACTAAGAACAATACTCAATTACTAGTTAAATAGCCTTCTCTCTGAAAGAATCTTTTCTATTTTACTTAGATTTTTATCTGTTTTTAACCTATCAATTAATATTTTCCCACTTGCCAAATTTGAGATTGGTTCTTTAAATTCATCAATAAACCAAGCTAATTTTCTATATCTAAAAATACTCTCTTCGTTCTCCTCATTCAATTCCATTTCATAAACTTTTAGAAATAACTGTTCCACTATTCTTTTATTTACAAGTAACGGTGTATCTGGAATAAATCTTTTAATTCTATAATCTAAACCGTATTTTTTGCATAATTCTCTGACTTTTCGTCCTATTACAGCCCAGGAATTGTCTTGGGGAGAAAATTGGTTTCCATATATGAGTTTATACTTTTCAACTAGACTTTTATTATATTTTTCTAAAGACATGTAAAATGCTTCAGCCTGGCTATCGCTGAGTACCAACCCACCAGCTAGAATGAATTTCCCTCCATTTTCTTTTGTTTTTCCGACGATTGTCTCAAGATTTTCATCGCTATCTGTAATAAATGGGAATATGGGCATAAGAGCTGTTCCTGTATAAATTCCAGCTTCACTAAATCTTTTCATAATCATGAATCTGCTTTCTATTGATGACGCAAAAGGTTCGAATGATTCTCGATGACTTTTTGACGTAGAAGAAATGCTGAAAACAACACAAGCCCATGACTTTTCGCTTATCCTTTTGATCACATCCAGATCTCTTAGGATTAATGGTGATTTTGCTATTATGAGAGTTGGGAATTCATGTTTCAGACAAACTTCAAGCATCTTTCTAGATAGTTTAAACTTATTTTCAATAGGCTGATAATCGCCAGTTACTATGATATCTTTAGGTACTAGTGGCAATTCCTTGTCTAAGATTTCAGGTGCATTAATTCTTACTCTGATAAACTGGGAAAATGGATCTTCTAAATTTTTAGTGATTTTATTTTTGACATTCAATCTATACATATCTTCACGGAGAAAACAGTAAGTACAGCCGTATTGGCAACCCATGTAGGGGGCGGCTGAATATTTTGTCCAAAACCATCCTCCGTCCACATGTTCATTAATATCAAGGACCTTGTCAACTTTTATTTCTCGAACTATTATTTTCCGCCTTGCATTTTGTGAAAACGGCATAATTATTTTTGTCTAAAAGATTAAATAATGACAGCAGTTGAACCTGCATGATGGCTAAGTCGTGGCCTTATATTAACTAGAAATATTTTTTCGAGTACATCATCCAAAATCAAGCTTGCTCCCGGAACTCTGGGAAGCTTATTAATCATTTTCTCAAGTTCTTCCTGCATGTAAGTTTGATGCACTCTATGCAATGCTTGCAAATCATCTTTACTGGTTAATCTGAACGATATGACTATGTCAGATTGGCTTAAAACATCTGAGTGAACTTTGTTTGGTTGTTGCGTAATTACCATCAGACCCACTCCAGGTTCACGTCCTTCTTTTGCAATACGCTTAATATCAGCACTAGAGCTTGTTTCCCCATCATTCGGTACAAATCCGTGGGCTTCTTCGTATATTATCCACGTAATTGGGAATTTAGCCTTCGACTTTTCGCCCGTGATCTTAGCTATTTCCTCCTCCTTTCTTGCCAGAATTCTTTGGTGCATTATTTCTCTTGAGACAAGACCTGCCACTAGAGTCCTGACTTCCTGAGACTTCAGTCTAGAGAAATCAAAAACTATCACATGGCCGGGCTTGACCAAATCCCTAACTTTGGTGCCTTCCTTTTTGATTACCTCCCACTGAGATAATAGCTCGAGGAAATTGACCAGCGTGTCCTTCGTCCCTTTATCCAACCGCTTGTCGCTCGAAATTAAATCGATTAAATCCTCTATGCTGAAACTTTTTCCCGCCTTCAGAAGCTGGTTGAAGTTCTTTTCCAAAGCTACGGCAAGCTCGCTTGTCCTTTCAAAGTTGAATGCAAGAACCAAATCCTCTGCAGTAAGCTCGTTCAATGCTATGGATATTGTCCCGTCAACAGGAATCTCCGCCTTTTCGTATTCGGCAATCTGGCTTTCGGGAACGTAAATTTTGATATTGTTGAAATCCTTCGGCTGCAACCCCCATTCAGTCAATGTTTTCAACTGCTCGTCGTTGGGAACCTTCATGCTCCAGTATATGCCGACGGGATCGAAAACTACGAAAGCTATCTTTTGCTTGAATTTGTCCGGCAGCATGCAGAACTCTTCGATTATGGCGCCTGCGCTATACGACTTCCCGGATCCGCGCTTGCCGGCTACAAGGATTACATGCGGTTTTAGCAAATCTAAATAAACTTTAGTTGTCAAATGCGCATCTTCACCAGTGCCCACGATGTGCTTGCCTATGTAGCCGGAGGCTTCTACTCCGAACTTATCCAAATCGTCTTTTGTCCTGCCTACTATAGTCTCGTAACGCATATTAAAGAATTTGGTTTTATATCAAATATTGATAGGGGAGGTCTGCTAGCTTGGTCTAGGCATCCACCTTGGGGTATTAAACAGCATGGTGGCAACCTGGGTTCAAATCCCAGTCTCCCCATTATATTCCAAATGCAATTTCTTATTTCTACCGTCTAGAATGATTTTAAATTTATTGAGGAGACTTCTGCCTAACACGACTCTTGGCAAATCATCTGGGTAGTATTTTCCTTTTATGACTATGCATTCCATGTTCTCTATTATACCATCAATTTCCAAGGAGAGTATACAAATGTCAGTAGGTATTTTCCTTTTGCTTCCGAATCCCCTGGTATAAGATTCGTCTATTTTATCTAGATCCAAACTCTTTTTATAATCTTCATGAAGTACGCAGTGCTTTGCTCCACTATCAACTAATGCTAATTCCTCGATATCACGATGTTTACCTAAAAGGACAACTGGGATGACTGGTGCATCATCTTTATAATTCCACACCTTCACCTAATCACACTATTGCATTTACTTGTTCTTTGAATGGGTATAAAGGGTGAACAAAAAATCTTCGTGCTCCTGTTTTTTTCCTAGCCTTTTCTAAGGCCTTATCAAGTTTCTTTTCTATAGCCACGGGTTTCCCATTGTAGAAAACAGCATATTTTCCACGATGCTTCCTAACCAGCTCTTTTTCCATCTTAAAATAAGCTTCTATATCCTTGTCCATAAAATTGCCTTATTTTAATATTTGTTTTTTAAGTATAAAATGAGGGTCGTCTGCTAGCTTGGTCTAGGCATCCATTATTTACTCGGAATGTTATTTCTTGGAAGTGATAACTTTTTAAACTATATGCACTAGTTATTTAAGATGTATAAGTACGATCTTTGGAAAAACCTAAATCATATGTTCATCGGTCTTTTTAGTCTAGGTATTATTCTAGGAAGTACATTTATGCCTATCACTCCAGAAAATGACATGCTAGCTGCACGACAAAGAACACAGCCTATTTATCAGGCTGAAACAGGGTATCTAAATCCATCTGTAATCCGGGAAATGAATAGATTAAAGCGCATTCGAAGCGTGCGAAAGGAAGACTATGAAAAACACAGGCCGTATACAGACTACATGGTAAGTGCTCTGGAAGATCCGAGAACAAAAAGATTAAGGGAAATGGATAATTCTCTTGCTTTGTTGTTAGCTATAGCGCAGAGAGAAAGTGGAGCAAAGCACTATAATGAAAAGGGTAGCGTGATTAGAAATCCTGCGTATGGAGCAATAGGAATAATGCAAGTTATACCTCCAACAGGAAAAGATATATGCGGCATGTCAGAAGAAGACTTGAAAGATTCAAAGAAGAATGTTCTCTGCGGTGCTCTTGTTTTATCCAAGTATTTGGAAGATTGCCGTGGGAACATAGAAGGTGCACTTGCTCTTTATAATGGCGGCTATCATGTTGGTTGCAATGGGAAGCATTATTTGGTTAAAAGTTATGTGGCTGGTGTAACAAACTCTGCTCTTTCTTTCAGGAATTAATTCAGATTCTTATATTTTCTAATAAATCTATTAATTAACATTGGGGTCGTAGTCTAGCTTGGTAGGATTCGAGCTTTGGGAGCTTGCGGCCTGGGTTCAAATCCCAGCGACCCCACATTAAATTAACGAAATTAGTACAAGCCAGACCAAGATTGATAACACACCAACTATTTGATTTCCTACAAGTCTTTCTTTAAGGAAAATGATACTATATAGAACTATAATTTATAATATGAGGCGTTCGCAAAAGCCTGACTGGCAGACAAAAATAGCAAAGGAGAGAATTCAAATTCTGTTTTCATTGGCAGAAAAGGAATTCAGGAGACATCATGAAAGGTCACGGCACTATGTTGAGCTTGCGAGAAAGATTGGTTTGAGATATAACATAAGGCTCGACAAGGATAAAAAACGGGAATTCTGCAAAAAGTGCAATACGCTATTGAAGCCAGGAATATCTAGCAAAGTAAGGTTAGACAAGTTAACTAAAACTATTAATGTTCGGTGCTTAAACTGCAAGAAAGTTTATAGATATCCTTACAAATGATGATTTAACGGTGTCTATGGCCAGATACAAAATTCCGATGGTTTTCAAGATATTTTTGTTCGCACTGATTGCGACTAGTGCGACATCTCTATTTTTTGTTTATATTTACTACAGCGAAAGCCAAGAGCAGGCTGAACTGATAAAACTGCAGACCTCAGAGATTGAAAACAATACTCATACGATAGGAAATTTGCAGGTAAAAATCACCAATTTGACGTCTACGGCAGAAAAACTGCAGACCAATGTTAAAAACCTTCAGACTACGGTGGGAAATCAGGAAAAGGAAATAGTGTCCAACGAAAGGACAATCAATACTCTGACTCAGGATATCAGCAATCTTATATCTGACATACAGAAAAAGACTGTCACTATAGATGATTTGGGTGTGAAGCTCACCGGCACTCAGCAAAAGCTGGAGGACCTAAAGCCTACTGTCAAAGACTATTATGTTGTTGGAATTACGTCGACGGGGGGAGGTGTTGTGATACCGATAGAAGTGAAGGTGGTGAAAGGTTCTGGCTCGATTTTGGTGAATGTCAAGAATGTTGATTTGGGACAGCAGGCTCAAGATTCAATCAGGACTGCTGCAATAGTGGGTGGAAATTACAGCGGGATTAGCATTGTCAGCAAAGACATAACAGTGACGTTCGTTCACGAGGGTTCTCAGTTGGTTACCATTGATGGTGGTTCTGGAGGTGCGGCATTAACTGCCAGTATTGTAGCAGCACTGGAAAACAGGACTATGAATACCAAAGTTTTGGTTACTGGCACTATAGAGTCTGACCAGACTATAGGCCAAGTGGGATCTGTGGCCAACAAGGCTTCTGCTGCAAAGGAGTTTGGGGCTACATCGTTCCTTGTTCCTGCAGGACAAGGGGTAAGCGTTGGAGGTATAGAAGTTGTTGAAGTGGATAGTTTATCACAAGTCGTCAGCAGAGTTTTGACGTAATCTTTAAACGACAACTTTATTAAAGTTATTAGTATCAATTATTAAGGCTAGATGTTTATGGTTTCAGTCAAGGAAACAGACCCGCAGAAATTCAATGCATTGCTGAAGGAAGAGCTGAAAAAGGTCAAGGAAATCGCTCCTCCTGCATGGAGCAGGTTTGTCAAGTCTGGTGTCCACAAGGAAAGGCTGCCGCAACAGGAAGATTTTTGGTATGTCAGGAGCGCGTCAATTCTGAGAAGGCTTTATCTTGATGGTCCTGTTGGTGTGGAAAGGCTTAGAAGTTATTTTGGCGGCAGGCAAAGAGGCGGACACAGGCCTGCGCATTTCAGAAGGGCGTCCGGTGGCATCATAAGAAAGATAGTCCAGCAGCTGGAAGCATCTGGTCTGGTGCAGAAGGATATAAAGAGCGTGGGAAGGAAACTGTCGCCACAGGGAATGAAACTTTTGGACAAGATAGCGAAAGGTGTGGGTAAATGAATGAGGCTGAAGAGCTGCAGAAACTTGAAGTTATGAAGAAGGTTGTGCTGAAGAAAGTTCTGACAAAAGAAGCTAATGAACGCTTGGGGAGGATAAGGCTTGTCAAGCCTGAGATTGCAAACCAGCTTGAGATGTACCTTGTGCAATTGTACCAGTCTGGAAAGATACCACATGCGCTTACGGACGAGCAACTGAAGCTTATTCTTGGCCAGATATCAACAAAGCAAAAGTTCAGGATATTGAAGTGATTACATGTCTACAAGAAAAGTCGGTTCCACAGGAAGATTCGGTTCCAGATACGGGAAGAAAGTGAGGGATTTGATCAGGGATGTTGAGAAGATTCAGAGGCAGAGCCATGTATGCCCTAGGTGCAGCATGCCTCACTCGAAGAGAGTTGCAAAGGGTGTTTATTTATGCGGGAAGTGCGGTAATAAGTTCACCGGACAGGCTTACTTTCCAAGGGGTGGATAGATGTATAAATGCGTTAGCTGCAAGAAGACAATAGCAAAGTTGGAAGACAAGATTCGCTGCCCCTACTGCGGTCAGCGGGTGTTTGTAAAGCTTAGGCCGGAAGTTGTGAAGAGAGTTTTGGCGCGATAACTAGAATTAATTTAAACTTATGCCCAAAAACTAAATTATGTACGAAGCCACTTTGAAGCTCAAATGCGCAAGACCGGAAACTGTCAAACAAAGTCTGGAGCCGGACATAAGAAATGACGAGATTGTACAGACGGAAATGAATGCTGAAAAGGACACGCTTTCAATAGTTATAAAAAGCAAGAAGTTGAATTACTTGAAGGCGGTTATAAATTCTTATATCTCGCTTGTAAGCATGCTTGAAGAGGTTGAGAAAATTGAGTGATGAAGAAACAAGGAAGATGATCGAGCAGTTCCAGATTTACCAGCAGCAGCTGCAGTCGGTGATGATGCAGAAAAGCACGATGCAGTTGCAGTTGATCGAGATTGATAAGGCTGTAGAAGAGCTTGACGCAACGAAGAATGAGAATGCTTATAAAATCACTGGTCAAATAATGGTAAGCAAGCCTGTTGAAGCCATTAAAAAAGATTTGTCTGAAACCAAAGAAACTTTGGAATTGAGGCTAAAAATGCTTGAGAAAAATGAGGACAGGCTGACAGAAAAATTAAAGGAAATGGAGACGGAGCTTAACAAACTGGTGAAATAGTGATGCAGATGACGATGGAAGAATTTGAGCCGATAATTAAGATACTGGACGAGATAATAAACGACAGGACTGTGCCGAAGAACATCAGGGGCGCGGCTGAAGAGTCGAAGAATCATCTCAGCAACGACGGTGAGAACTTGGAGCTCAGGATAAGCACTGCAATTCACATCCTCGACGAGATTATCAATGACCCGAACATGCCTCTTTATGCAAGGACGAAGATTTGGAATATCGTCTCTGC
>JACPAE010000004.1:0-73864 GCA_016181005.1 Candidatus Aenigmatarchaeota archaeon | reverse complement strand
TCTCCCTGCTTTGGTGCAATCTCAACTATGTCGAATCCAACAACATCCTTCTTCTGGAAAACCTGTTGCAGTAAATTCATAGTGAAGTGCCAGTCCAATCCACCTTGAACAGGTGTTCCTGTACCAGGCATATGCGACGGGTCTATGCCATCTATGTCGATGGTTACGTACACCTTGCCTGTCGGAATGGAAGCTATTATGTCCTTGAGACTAGAGTCCTTTCCATTGCCCCACTCGAAAACTTTCGAACCGTGCTTCCTAGCAAAATCCATCTCCTCTTTCGCATAAGCCCTTATGCCGACCTGGACTGTAGGGAATCCAAGCTCAGCACCCCTCCTCATGACTGCCGAATGCGCATATTTCCCCCATGGCTTGTCGTTGTAATCTTCATCAGTATCCCGCATATCAAGATGCGCGTCTATTTGGAAGATGGTCACGTCTTTCGGGTTGTGCATTTTGCTTAGAGCCAGGAATGGAGCATTTGACAAGGAGTGCTCACCGCCGAGCATGGTTACGAACTTTCCCTTGCTTAGGTGTGAGTCGAAATTCTTTGTGACATAATCCACCATATCTTCCGGCATCATTGAATTCAGATTGCCCATGTCTACGTACGATATTTTAAGATTGTCCCCAGGATAAGTTTCAGTGTATTTCTCAAAAAACTCTATCTGCCTGTTCAGGACGCTTATAGTTTCTGAAGGGCCTTTATCCGCACCCTTGCCGAAAGAGGACGTCCTGTCGTAATTGGCGCCCAGAATCACAACGTCCGCTTCCGATGGGTCGTCGCAATTCGTTATTCCTGCAGGCATAAAATGTATAACCCTCCAAAATATTTAAACTGGGGTCCACCGCCGATTATTTAAATTTATGGAACCAATTATAATAAGATACTATGTTCGGGAAGTCAAACCAACCGGAAGATTATGCGGAGCTTGACGAGAATTTCTTCAAGGAGCATACCAGCTATAATGTTGTTGTTGACACCCTAAGGAGCTTTGACGAGATTGAAAAGGTGCAGAATGCTCTGAGGGACGGAAAGGTTGTTTTTCTCAGGATAAAGGAGATGAGGGATGCGGACATCAATGAGCTGAAGAGGAGCGTGGACAGGCTAAAGAAGACATGTAGCGCCATGAGTGGTGACATTGCAGGCGTCGATGAGGATGTGCTTATAATAACTCCTAACTACGCCAAGGTCTTCAGAGGCTAAGCTTACTAATTTCCTCTGCCAGTTTGCTTATTTTAACTCTTGACTGTTTTGTCGAATTCCTGTGCCTTAAAGTGACTGTTTTGTCTTTCAAAGTCTGGTGGTCGATTGTGATGCAGAAGGGCGTGCCTATCTCGTCCTGGCGGTAGTACCGCTTTCCTATGCTTCCGCCTTCGTCGTAAACAACATCGAAATTCTCCTTCAGCATGTTGTAAATCTTCGTTGCCTCTTGCGGGAGCTTGTCTTTGTTTACAAGAGGGAATACTGCAACCGTGAACGGGGCTAATGGAGTTGGCAGCTTCAACATAATCCTGTCCTTGTCTTCGGCATAGTTAAGTTCAAGCAAGGCGTAAAATATCCTGTCGATGCCCATGCTCAACTCCAGAACATGCGCTAAGAATCTTTTTTCATCATAGAAAACTTCCTGGGACTGGCCGGAGATTTTCTGGTGGCCTGACAAGTCGTGGTCCGTCCTATAATGAATCCCGCCGCACTCCTTGAACCCAATTTCATCAAGCTCTATCTCGATGTCAAAGTGCACCTTGTTGTAGAACGCCTTTTCCTCGTCCGACAACCGCCTGAGCCTGAACTTGCCTTCGGGTATTTTTAAGACATTCAAGAAGAACTGCTGGGTCTTCGCAAGGTAGTACAGGTAAAACTTTGGTAGCTTTAGTTTTTTCACAGCTTCGTCACAACTAATCTTGGTTATTTTCTTGTCTGCCAGAACGAGCAACTTGTATTTTGCAATTTCTTTCCATTTTCCATGCTCGTCCAATTTTCTGGGATCAAAGAATATCTGCAGTTCTGCCTGCGTGAATTCTCTCTGTCTCAACAGCAATTGTCTGGGTGATATCTCGTTCCTGAATGCTTTTCCTACGATTGCCAACCCCAGCGGAAGCTTCATCCTCATGATGTTGAAGTGACGCAGGAAGTTGATGTAAGCACCTTGGGCAGTCTCTGGTCGCAAATAACCAACAGTTTCTTTGTCAACACCTAGTTGAACGGGAAACATCATGTTAAGGACTGAAACCTCTCCAAGTTCGCCCTTGCATTTCGGGCACTTGATGTTGTGCTTCTTTATTATATGCATCATTTCTTGTGCTGTCTTTCCCTCAAAGCTCTCGTGAAGGAATTCCTCCATGATGTGGTCGGCCCGGTGGAATGTCCCGCACTTCTTGCATTTAGCCACAGGGTCGACAAAGTTTGATATGTGGCCGGACGCCTCGAAGACCTTCTCGGGCATTATGTTTGCGGTCTCGATTTCGAAGAAGTTATCGTCCAATCCCAAGAAGTATTTTCTCCATTGATCCTCCACCGCGTCTCTTGGCCAGCTCAACAACTTTATCGGAAACCGCCATGTAAATCATTTGTTTTTATAGATTTATTTTCTAACCCATCCACTTAAACTAGACTGCTTTGACTTGTTGTAATTCTCCTGCAGCTTGTCTATCACCTTCTCCATCCTCTCGGCAGAAAAGTCATGCTCATCAACCATGAAATCCATCAGCTTCTTTTTGTCAGGAGCCTTCCACTCCAATTTGTAATCTTCTACTGCCGGCGGATTTAAGAAGAACTCATAGATATCCTCTGCTTTCACATCAAAAGTCCATTCGACATTTTCCATGACTTTCTTCAGAGTCTTGTGCTCCTTAACCAGCTTTAATGCCGTCTTTGGCCCGATTCCCTTTACGCCATTTGGATTGTAGTCTGTTCCAACCAGTATTCCTAATACAACAAGCTGCTCGTGTGTAATCCCCAGTTCCGAAAGAACCTTATCCAACTCTATCAATTCAGGCTTGACTTCAACGTACACTTCCTTCCCGGGCAATTTCTTCCTTCCGCTGATTGACAAATTCCTTACCAGTCTTGGAGAACCGTCAAGCACAGAATCGTAATCCTGGGATGCGGAGGCCCATACTTCGCCCTTCTTGCACATGAAGGCGCACTGCATCTCGCCCTCGCTCGGGGCTTGAACATGCGGTATTCCCATATAATCCAGCAGCTTCTTCGAGCCCTCAAGCATGTCGTCAGTCATTCTCGACGCGGCCTGCGCATACTTAATTGCAGCCTCTCCCCTTTCCACAGCCTCCTCCCACTTTCTTTCAGCTTCTTTTTTGGCAACCTCCCTCGCCTCCAAGGTCTCTCTCTTGAATTCCGGCGGCTTGCCGTCGAAAACAAACACAGGCTTTATCCCAGCTTCAATCAAGTTTGAAGTCCTGTAGAATAGTCCGGACAAATGGGACGTAATTCTTCCCTTGCTGTCCTTCAGAGGCTCTCCAGTCATCCTGTCGCGTATTATTGCCAAAAACTGGAACAAAGTATTTAATGCATCAACAGCAATCTTCTTTCCCGCCAAGTCTGTAAGTTCGATTTCCTTGGAAGGGATTATGCTGGAAATCTGGACTCCCATAAATATTGTATGGTGTAGAATAAGTTTTTATCTTCGTCTTTCCGACGCTTCTTCTAAATAAAGTTCTGCTGCTAAAGTGGGATATACCCCTGCGAACCGCATGCGTTTTATGGCTGTAGTTCTATCAATTTCGCCTTTATAATATTGCCCAGCAATTCTCTCGACGTATTTTAAATCGACAAGTGCGATACGGTTTCTTAAAAATCCAATTGTATAAGGTATAACATCTTGTGCCCATGCTGCCAGACGTTGATGCATTTCAATCCTATTTCCCCTTCTTTTCCTTTGCCATTTCCTTCTGGATCTTGATGTTGTCCCACTCGAGCCAGACTACCAGAAACCCTATGAGAGCTAGGAAAGGCGGGATGCTTCCGTTAAGCACGGTTATAAAATCTGCCAATGCAGGCCTGCTTGTGACCCAACCCGCAGCTTTAACCGGCTCCAAATAGCTGGAGCCTGCGGCAATCCACCACATGCCGACAACTATCAAAAGAACTCCGATTATGATTTTGACTAGCGAACCCACATTGGCACCTAAGATTATTAATGGGTGAAAAGAAATATAAAGGTTGGTTGTATCTTACAGTTTCTGATAACAAGCCTTATCTCAACTTACCGAACAAAATAAAAAAACTTGACCTGCGAACGAAGGGGGAGGTTTAATTATAAGAAAATTGTGATAAAATTTATGAAAATTTATTTTGACACAGGTATCATATATCCAAGGTTTGAAAGTCAATTCAAAAATAGGCCTTTACCAAAAGTTTCGAAGTTTCTTTATAACATAAAGGACAGACATGAATATTTTGTTTCTAATTTGACTAAAGCCGAAGTTTTCAGGAAATTGCATAACGATTTGGGTATTGATTCCAAGGACTGCTATAATGCTTGGAGATCTTTTGTAGAATCATTAAATGTTAAAGAAATAATCCTCGAAGATGACAATCATAAGATTAGTTTCGAAGATATAGCAAAAATGATGTCTGAAAGACCAGCACCTAAGGGAATAATTATCAATATCATACATTTGATTGTCGCTAAAAATAATGAATTGGTCGTTTTGACAAGCGATGAAGTTCTGAAGAATAGATTCAAGGTATATTACACTAATGTCATGACTTACGATGAGCTTAGGAAGATTTCTTAGTATACTTTCTGAATATCTCTCTTTCCCTTTTTAGGGCTTCCTCTAAGGTAATAGTTTTTTTCGGTATCCTTACCTTAACATTATGATTGTTAAGTCTGATTGTCTTTATTTCGAAGTCTTTGTCATGTCTCATAAAGTGTATATTGCTAGATGCGTATTTATAAGTTTAGCGAACAGGGTGGATTATTCTACTAGCTCGTAAGCTCTATAAACCGTCTTTCGCCTCTTCGACTAGCTAATCTACCAAGAATTTTGTGCGTATAACCAAATTGTTGAAACATCTTTTCCACTTGATACAAAGGTTCCCACTCGGCTACGCTAATTAATATTCTGCCCTTGTTCTCATGTTTCTGATAACAGGCCTTATCTCAACGCGTATACTTGAATAAATACGAGCAGGCCCTGCTGTCAAATGCCTTCTATAAAGAAAGGGAGGGGAAAATGAACAAGCTGGTCTCTGGCGAGGTTAGATATTTGATACAAAACATGGTGAAATGACGCCGTTTAAGTAAAGAGATATAAACCTTGCTCATAAAGTGAATTGTATGGCAAGGGGGATGTACCAATTTCTGAGGGAGGCGTGGAAGAAGCCTAAGGAGAGTCTGGGAGATGCCTACAAGCAGAGGCTTATTGAATTCAGGACCGAACATGTAGTTACACGTGTCGAAAGACCTACAAGGCTTGACAGAGCCAGGGAATTAGGCTACAAGGCAAAATTAGGATATGTTATTGCCCGTGTGAGAGTGAAGAAGGGGGGAAGGAGGAGAAGGAAGCCGGACAAGGGAAGGAAGCCGAAGAAGGCAGGTCTAGTCCATTTCACGCCGAAGAAATCCTTGCAGTGGATAGCCGAGGAGAAAGCTCAGAGAAGATTCTCCAACTTGGAGGTCTTGAATTCTTATTGGGTTGTCGGGGACGGCAAGCATGACTGGTATGAAATCATACTGATAAATCCTAATCATCCAAGCATAGTTAACGACCCGAAGACTGCATGGATAAGGAATCCTGCAAACAGGAGAAGAGTTTATCATGGGCTGACGTCGCAGGGAAAAAGGTCAAGAGGATTAAGAGCTTAATTATAGCTTGCTAAATTTAATTATGAAATATTTTGATTTGCATCTTCACAGTGCATTTTCTGGCGGAAAAAGTAGCTTGGAGCAGCTGGCGCAAACTTCTAAAGAGCTTGGCTACAGTGGGATTTGTTTTGCCGAGTATTTTCAAAATGACGAGCAATTGGAGAAACTGAAGAATGAAATAAAGAGTATTGAGGAAAAAGTTGGAATTGACATTTACCTCGGGTTTGAAGCAAGAAATACGAAAGAACTGTACAAGCTTGTGGAAAGGAGGAGACTATTTGATATCCTGCTTGTCCAAGGCGGGGATTTGGAACTGAACAGGCTTGCATGCGAGACGCCTCAAGTGGACATCCTGACACATCCTGAGAACAACAGATTTGACTCCGGATTAAATCACATTTTAGTTAAATCTGCTGCAAAGAATAACGTGGCTATAGAAATTAACTTCAGGGAACTGCTCTTATCCAGCAAAAAAACAAGAAGCATGATAATGAGACATATGTCTCAAAATGTTAAGCTTGCCAAGAAATTCCATGCCCCACTAATTCTCTCATCTGGCGCAGTCAGCCATTGGGAGCTTAGGAGCCCGCAAAGCATGGTATCGATGGCTGTGGAGATGGGCTTAGAGATGCCGAAAGCGAAAGATTCTATTTCAAAAGTTCCATCCGACATCGTTAACCAAATCAAAGAAAGGAAAATCGACAAGTGGATATTGCCTGGAGTTAAGATGGTTTAATGAAAATGATGTCTAAAAAGGAATTTCTCACGGTGTTTAAGAAAACTCCAAGAGTTACAGTCGATACTGTAATAAAGGATAGGAGAGGCATTCTCCTGATAAAGAGGTCTATAAAGCCGGACAAGGGAAAATGGCACTTTCCCGGGGGTACTGTTCTTTACAAGGAGAAGATATTTCATGCCGCAAAAAGAAAAGCTAGGGAAGAGACTGGATTGGAGGTGAAAATAAAAAAGTTTCTCGGTGTTTTCGAGTACATAAGGTATAAGGAACCAGGGTATACTCACATAATAAACCTTGTGTTTCTGGCCGAACCCATTCGCGGAAGACTGTGGGGGAATGCGAGAACTGCCGGGAAGGAATTGAAATTCTTCAAGAAGCTGCCTAGGAACATGATTCCTGAACAAAGAAAAATATTGCAGGGGAAGTTGATAAGATGACGTATAGTATTTTGTTTGTTACATGTCCTAACTTGAAATCTGCTGGGAAAATTTCACGGCATTTATTAAATGAAAAGCTTGTTGCGTGTGTTAACATTCTTCCTGTAATTAAAAGCGAGTATTGGTGGAAAGGGAAGATTCAAAGCCATTCGGAAGTTTTGATGATAATAAAAACAAGAAGCGAGCTTTACCAAAAGGTGGAGAAGGAAATTAAGCGACTTCACCCTTACAAAATCCCGGAAGTGATTTCATTTAAAGTCCATAAAGGCAACAAAGATTATTTAAATTGGATTTCGGAAGTGACTGAATGAAAGAAATTGATGTATCATTCGAAAATAAGGGAGAGAATGTAAGTGGTGTTCTACATATACCCAAAGAGGAAACCGATAAAGCAGTGATCATTGCACATGGGTTCACAGGGTACAAAAGAGAAGTGCAAATTGTTAACTGTGCAAGGTCTTTAGCTAAAGAAGGTTTTGCTACGCTAAGATTTGATTTTCGAGGAAGCGGAAGTAGTGATGGTTTATTCAGAGACATGACAATTTCTGGCGAGGTATCCGATTTGGAAAAGGCCATAGAGTTCATGAAGAAAAAAGGTTATAACAAAATCGGGTTAATTGGGCATAGTTTAGGAGGATTGGTTGTAATTCTTGTCAATAAGAAATATATTTCTACAATAGTTTTATGGGCTCCCTCCATCTCAATTAAAAAACTCATTACAATGTTATTGGGAAGGAAAATTAAGACTATAGAAAAGCAAGGATATGCACCAATTTCTTGGGATGGGAAGGCGATAGAATTTATTGTGGGTAAAACTTTCTGGGAAGAAGTTAAAAATAAATTTCCAGACGTAACTGAACATCTTTTGTCGTTAAAGATTCCCAAGACTGTTATATACGGTAGCAAAGATATGGAAAATAACTTGAAGACGGGTGTAGATATGCGCAAACTTCTATATCCGAGTAATAATCTAAAAATAATAAAGAATGCTGATCATACTTTTTCAAAATATGAATATGAAAAACCACTGATAGACTATACTATCAAATGGTTCAAAAAATGGTTAAAATGAAAGAAATACCTGTAACTTTCAAAAGTCATGGTAAGCAAATAGTTGGGATGTTGCATTTACCTAATCGAAAAAATGCTCCTGTAATCATTATGTGTCATGGTTATTTTGGCTCTAAAGAAGGTGCATTTTACATTTTCGTAGATGCGGCACGAGAATTCTGTAGAAATGGTTATGCTGTATTTAGATTCGATTATAGAGGTAGTGGAGATTCTGAAGGAAAATTTGAAAATCAAAGAATTAAAACAATGTCAGAAGATGTTGATAGTTCACTAAAATTTCTGAAAACCGTGAAAAATATTGACCTATCAAAAATAGGAATTGTAGGGCATAGTAAAGGCGGTACTATAGCTATTTTATCTGCCAGACGCTACAGCAACATTAAAGCTGTAGTTGCATGGGCTACTGTATCAGATTATAAGAAATTGTGGTGGGATGAAGAATGGTTAAAAGAATCTTTGGAGAGGGGGTACACCACGAAACTAATGTTTGGTTATAAAGAACCTGCCAGAATATTCTTGGACACTTTCAAATATAACATCTTAAAGGAAGTTGGAAAATTGAAAAATATCCTATTTATTCATGGCAATAATGATTTAGCTGTCCCATTCTCACATTCTAGATGGTTGTACAATGCGTCACGCAAACCTAAAAAACTCGTTAAAATAGAAAATGCCGACCATCTTTTTGTACCACAAATGCACAGGAAAAAGGTAATAAAGGAGACATTAGAATGGTTTAAGAAATGGTTAAAATGAAACAAGAAAACAAGTTGAAAATATTGCCGCCAACGCTAAGGGAAAAGCATCGCTACATAAAATTCAGAATAATCTCTGAAGAACCTGTAGCTTATTCAGATCTGGAAGCTGCCTTATGGCAGACCTTGCTCGACTTTTACGGTGAGCTTGGAACAGCGGAGCTTTCCTTGTGGCTTGTAAAGAACCTGTACGACAGTAAAAGTCAGACAGGCATAATACGCTGCAATAACGATTCTGTTTCGAAAGTAGTCGCTGGTCTAGGCCTTATGTCTAGATTGGGTGAGAGCAGACTGATAGTGAAAGTTGAAAAGGTGTCGGGAACCATTAAGGGGTTAAACTTATAATGAAGTACTATATTTATGGGAAAAGTACTTCGAGAAAGAGAAGTTTTCAAAACACCTATTTTTAGAATAAAAGAAATCGATCTTAAGATTAAAACAGGTAAAGAAGCTACATTCAGTATAGTCGAGAAAAAAGACTCTGCTATGATTGTTCCGATTACAGATGATGGTAACCTGATTTTAATAAAAGAATATTTTGTAGCTACAGATGACTATCAGATTAGTCTGCCAAAAGGCAGAGTAGATTCCGGACATCCTTTAGATGCTGCGAATAGAGAATTGCAAGAGGAAATTGGTTACAAGGCAAATAAAATGACCCCATTGGGAACTTTGATTGTTTCTCCAGGGTCGACACGTCACAAAACACATATTTACCTTGCACAAAAGCTGGTTGAAAGTAGACTACAAGGTGATGAGGACGAAGAAATAGAATTGATAAAAGTCCCTTTTGAAGATTTCGAGAAATTTATTGAAAATAAGGAATTGACAGAAGCCAGAGTTATTGCGGCTTTGTATATTGCACGAAATTATTTGAAAGGGAAAAAGGAAATGAACCTCCGATAACTTTATATACTAGTTCTACTATAATATATAGACATTGGATAGTCGTGTCGATGTCAGAATTAATTACATTGGAGAAACTGAAACAACATTTCAAAGTAATTAAAGTAGAAGACACTATCGTCTTCCTAAAGTTACATAGAGGTCAGTATATCATAAATGTCGAAATGCCATTTAAGGCTAATGAGAAAATAGCATCACTTTTAGGACATGTTCTAGGTGATGGCTGTATTAAACAAGGGGAAGAAAATGTATATTATACCAACAAAAGTAAGGATTTGGCTGACGAATTTAGAATGCTAGTTAAAGGCTTGTTTGGAATTTATCCAAATTGGAATTTTAATAAAGAACGAGAGTTCTACGAAATATATCCGCCTAAAACAGTAGCTAGATTCCTAGTTTTATGCGGTTTTCCGAAAGGTGAAAAAGTAAAACAAGCTCTAACAATACCAGAATGGATTAAAAATGGTTCTCTTAACATTAAATCAGCTTTTATCAGGGCACTTTTCGATGATGAAGGAACTGTCATCAATAGCAAAGGAAATTATGTAATAGGATTTAGTATGAACAAAAAGAACTTTCTATTAAACGCTCACAAAAAATTTATGGAAGATATAAGAGGAATTCTACTTTCCTTAGGTATATCTCCAAATGGGCTTTATGAAAGAAAACAACCATATGATTCAACATCAATAGGGTTTAATATATACGGACGGTACAATCTTATGAAATTTATAGAAACCGTAGGCTTTACTGACAATAAAAAGAAAGGGAAATTGGTGCAAACCATTAACAGCTATAAAACTTATGGAAAGGGTGAGTCAAAAATGAGAATATTAGACGCATTAAAAATGGGTAGTGTATTAAGAACTAAAGATTTATGTAGAATAGTTAATCGAAATCGTGATGTAATCTGGAAGAATGTACATAAACTGGTCGAAGAAGGTCTAGTAGAAAAGAGTGTGATAAGCAAAAGAGGACCTATCGAAACAGTTAATTGGAAATTGAAAAACAATATAAACCCTAATACTAAATTCTAATAATAAATTAAGGTGATAACAAAAATGAGAAAGTTTAGTGCATTGGTGATATGCGATGCCTGAGATCATGCCGGAATATTAATGGTTCAGTTAATTGCTGGCTGTTATTCAAATGGGTTATGATCGGACGATGGCTATGTAATCAGATAGTGTAATAGCTATTTGGTGTAGATTCTCGCCTGATGGCCGCTTGTTCCAGGTAGCGAATTAAGGGTTTCCTTTTTCGCCTGGTTAGAGTACGCAAAAGAGGCCGTCAAGAGAGGCAGCACAGCACTAGGAATAACATTCAAGGATGGCATTGTTTTTGCCACTGTCAAGCCTACGGGAAAGCTGGTCGTATCGGACGCGACAGAAAAGATATTCCAAGTAGACGACCATATGGGCGCGGTTGCCTCGGGCTTTATAGCTGACGCCAGGGTTCTGGTCCAGATGATAAGGGTGAGGGCGCAGATGCACAAGCTTACTTATAGCGAGCCTGTCGACGTCTGGAACATCGGCAAGGTGATAGGAAACAGGATGCAGTTGATTACGCAATATGGCGGTTTAAGGCCTTTTGGTGTGTCGATGCTGCTTGGAGGCGTGGACAGGTCAGGGGTTCACTTGATTGAGACCGATCCTTCGGGCACGCTGTTCGAGTGGAGGGCGCAGGCCATAGGAAGAGGCGCGGCATTGGCCAACAAGTTGCTGAACCAAAAATGGAAGGACGGCATGAGCGAAAAGGAGGCCACTGATTTGGCTTTGGAAATAATCGACAAGACTGAGAAATCGGACAAGGAGAAAAGGGACATTGTGACCGACATTGCTGTTATAAAGAAGGACGGCAGATTCATGAAGCTTGGCGATGGCGGAAAGCCTTCGAAATGATTGCAATTATACGTGATTCTGTTGTCAGTAAGCATAGAAAAGGCTGTCATATCCAGATTGACAGCGCAAGGGCAAAAGTTTGAAATACTTGTAGATCCGAATAAAGCAATGGATTTGAAGAGTGGAAAGGCTGTTCCTATGGAAGAGATTTTGGCTTATCCTGTGATTTACAGGGACGTGAGAAGCACTGAATCGGTTGCAGAGTCAGAGCTGCAGAAGGTTTTCGGCACAAAGGATGCCTACAAGATAGCGGAAGTCATCCTTAAGCAGGGCGAGATACAGCTTACGACAGAGCAGAGAAGGGAGATGGTTGAGCAGAAAAGGAGCCAGGTTGCAGGCTTGATATCGAAAAGGGGAGTAAATCCGCAGACCAATACGCCGCACCCTGAGCAGAGAATCCTAAATGCCATGCACCAGGCAGGCGTGAATGTCGATCCCTTTTCACCGGCAGAATTGCAACTTGCGAAAATTGTCGAGGCAATCAAAAAATATATTCCATTAAAGTTCCAGAACGTGACTCTGCAGGTGAAGGTTCCGCCGCAGTTTGCAGGGAGGGCGTTCCCGATAATAAAAACTGGGAAGGTTGTAGGCGAACAGTGGCTCAACGACGGCTCTTTGCAGGCCAGCGTGGAGCTTATGGCCGGCGTCATGGACGAATTTATACAAAAGATTTCAAATCTAACTCATGGAAATTTTGAATCGAAAGTGCTCAAGAGGGAAGACGCATGAAGGCTAGGGAAGTTGTCCTGCCGGGCGACATGCTGGACGAAAGGAAGGGAAGGAAGCTGGGCAACGGCGTTTACGAGGAGGATGGCAAGGTCTTCTCCAAGCTTTTGGGAATACCGAGGATTAGTGAGAATGAGCTGGCCGTGATTCCGATGTACGGGACCTACCTGCCGAAGATGGGCGACAGGGTTGTCGCGGTAATAGAATCAGTGGAGATATCGGGCTGGTTTGTCGACATAAACTCCGCATATACGGCATTCCTGCCTGTTTCGGAAGGCGTGGAAGAGTTTGTAGACATGCAGAGGTCTGATCTGACCAGATTCTTTGATGTCGGCGATATAATTTATTGCAGGCTTTCGCGGGTAACGAAGCAGAAGACTGTCCAGGCGTCCATGAGGGATTTCGAATCAAGGAAACTGAGGAACGGCATTATCATAAAGGTGACTCCCACAAGGGTGCCGAGGATAATCGGCAAGGAAGGCAGCATGATAAGCATGATAAAAGCCAGTACTAAATGCGACATAATCGTCGGCCAGAATGGCGTGATATGGATAAGGGGCGATACCAAAGACAAGGCTATAGAGGCTATTATTACTATAGAGAAGGAATCCCACACAATGGGGCTTACGGAGAAGATCGAGAAAATGCTGGGTGAGGTAAATGGGCAAGGCGACTGACAAAGAGCTTATCGTGAATGGCAGAAGGCTGGACGGAAGGGAGCCTTACCATATGAGGGAGATTAAGATGAGCGTTGACGAAATTTCCAGTGCCAATGGCTCGGCGAAGGTCAGCTTCGGCAAGACCACTGCATACGCGAGCGTGCACGGTCCCAGGTCTTTATTTCCGAAATTCCTGCAGGAGTCGGACACCGGCATCCTGAGATGCAGGTACAACATGGCGCCATTCAGCGTCGACGACAGAAAGTCTCCGGGACCTGACAGAAGGAGCGTTGAGATATCAAAAGTCATAAGGCGGGCATTCGAGCCTGTGCTCTTCCTGGAAGATTATCCCAAGTCAACTGTTGATAGTTTTATAGAAATAGTCGAGGCGGACGGCAGCACAAGGGTCACTGGAATAAACGCGCTTTCGATGGCACTTGCGTCTGCAGGCATACCGATGAAGGATTTGGTTGCCGCATGCTCTGTTGGGAAGATTAGCGACACTCTGATAGTCGACCTTAACGGCGTGGAAGACAACAACTCGGAATCAGATGTCGGGGTTGCGATGATGCCGCAGAAAGACATTGTCACTCTGCTGCAGATGGACGGCATCCTGACAAAGGAAGAGCTGGTAATGCTTTTGAATCTGGCCAGAGAGTCGTGCAAGAAGATATACCAGATTCAGAAACAGACTCTGATGGAGAAGTACAGGGGTGCTGAATGATGGAGCGTTATGCTTTGGAGCTTATAGAGCATGGAAAGAGGGTTGACAAGAGGAAGTTCGACCAGTTCAGGGATATTGAGATAAAGACTGGTGTCATAAGCAAGGCTGAAGGCTCTGCTTACGTGCGCATAGGCAAGACGCAGGTAATTGCCGGCGTCAAGATAGGTGTAGGAACGCCATTTTCAGACAGCCCCAATAACGGCGTGCTGATTGTAAACACTGAATTCACGCCTATGGCGTCTCCGGAATTCGAGTCAGGGCCGCCAGGAGAGAATGCTGTAGAGCTTGCAAGGATTGTAGACAGGGGCATCAGGGAGTCGAAGAGTTTGGAGACGGAAAAGCTTGTTATAGTGCCTGGCGAAAAAGTCTGGACGGTTTTTGTGGATATCCACATAATCGACCATCAGGGCAACCTCATTGACGCCGCGGCATTGGCTGCAATCAACGCTCTCATAACTGCAAAACTACCGAAGCTTGAGGAGGGAAAGGTTGTGGCCGGCGAGCATGGAGACAAGTTGCCTGTTGCCCACAAGCCGGTGACTGTTACTGTTTGCAAGGTTGGCGACAATCTTTTTGTTGACCCTGCGATAGAGGAGGAGTCCGTTGTCGAGTCGAAGGTTTCCATAGCAGTAATGGAAGACGGCAAGATATGCGCGATACAGAAGCAAGGCGCCAGCGGCATCGCATTCAATGACCTGGAAGCTATTGTTGATTTGGCTATAAAGAAAGCTGGAGACTTGAGGAAGCTGATGTAAATGGGGATTAAAACTGTCGGCAGGAAGATCAAGCTTGCCAGAATCAAGAGGATTAGGAATGCCCCGAGATGGGCTGACATCAGGAAGTTCGGCATGAAAAGGGCGAGGACCAGAAGGATACAGATAACCAAGGTCAAGAGATGGAGAAGGACCAGAGTTAAGATTTAAGCATCCCAACATTCTTGAGATGTCGTGCATTTTCCTTCGACTGTTACAAGTGTTTGGCAAAGGCCTCTTACCGTTACTGAGGTGTTGCCAGCAAGAGCCCAACCGGCTCCTGAGAATGAGCTTGTGGCGCCTGGAGCAAGACTTGCGGAACTAGGAGTTATATTTCCCCCGCTGACAATCACATTTATACCTCTTATCGTCTCCTGCGAAGGATTGGAGAAAAGAACTTTGTCGCTTTGGACGCTGTAAACATTAATCCATGCGCCGGCGCACTTGGACAGCGCCTCGCTCTGGTTTGAGGCTATGCCTGTCGATGTTGTCGTGAGGCTTGTAGCGAAAATGTTTACCAGGCCGCCGACTCCTATCGTGAAGGCTATTAAAAGAATTACGGCAATCATTTGCGAAATGGCTTTCATCCTATCTTTATATAATACGCGGCTGTGTCTTAAATATCTTCTGTCACTTCTTTAACCTTTGCCACCAGCCAAAGAAATTAAAATGCCAAAGTTGAATGAATAAGCATGGCTGAAGAAAGAATCGTGAGCGTTAACCTGAGAAAGCAGCTTGTGAAAGTTCCAAGATGGAGAAGAAAAGACGGCCTTGTAAGGCTTTTGAAAAGGAAGATGAAGCTTGACAACGTGGCAGTTAGCCAGAAATTGAACGAAAAGCTGTGGAAAGGCGGGCGGGCTGCGTTCAGAGTGAAAATTGTGAAGGATGGGAAGATTGTAAAGCTGGAGCCTGTTGAATAGACATGCAAATCTCCAACCTGAACTTTTACGGTGACCCAAACGTTGGGATGTATCTTAAGGCATCCGACAGGTTTTGCCTGGCCGGGAATTCTGTCCACGAAAAAGATGTTAAAAGGATTGAGAGTTACTTGAGTGTAGAGGTTAAGAAATGTTTTGTGGCCAATACAGAATTCATCGGCTTGTTTTCTGCACTCAATTCAAACGGGATTATTTTGCCGAAGCTTGCTACCGACAACGAGATTAAGATATTCGAGCATTTTGCAAAGGGCTTGGGCATCAATTTTTCGGTTATAGACTCGAAATTTTCTGCACTCGGGAATTTGGTTCTCTGCAACGATAGGGGTGCGTTGGCAAGCAGACTATTGAGATCAAAGGATGTTAAGAATATTGAAGATTGCCTAGGTGCAGAGGTAGTCAAGACAAGGCTTGCGGGCACTGACATTGTCGGCTCCTGTGGTGTGGCTACTAACAAAGGCTGTTTGTTGCACAGGGATTCCAATGAAAAGGACATTAAATTGGTTGAAGACGTGCTCAAGGTCAATGCCGACATAGGAACTGCCAACTTTGGTTCGCCGTTTGTCGGCTCGTGTATGATTGCAAACTCCAACGGTGCCCTGGTTGGCGACAAGACTACCGCCCCTGAGCTTCAAAGAATAATCGACGCTCTGAACTTGGGCTAGGCTTTGAATTCGGAATACAGGCATTTGCCGCACACCACTCGATTCTTGTGCTGCGCCAAGAAGCTGTCGCCGCACCTGGGACAAAGCCTTCTCGATCTTTCAAGCTTGCCGTCTTTAACCGAATAGTGTTTATGCTGGCTTGTTTTCTTGTGCTTCAACATTTTCACCTTTAGCTTCCTGCACCGGCGCTGCCGGCTTTTCGTCCAAAATCTTGGCGCTTATCAAAGATTCTCCCAAGCCTTTTTGCGGGAAGATATAATTAATCTGCACCTGCAATTCATCAACGCCGTATCTCAAAGCCAGCTCTTTTGTCAAGGATTCCTTTGAAGGCGTGGCCATGCCCAGATGCTTCAAGCCAAGCTTGACGTCCTTCCTCTTGAAGAACGGGTTTTGCTTCTCTTCTACAACATTCATTTCCATAAAATCACCCTACGTAAAGAGCGTACTTGCCCTTTTCCGTTATGTTCAGCGTCTTTGCAATCTCGCTGCTTTCGTCCGTGATAATCACAAGGCCCTTCCAGCTTGTAGACAGGTTGGTGGACTTGCAAGTGTGACAAGACTTTTCGGTCGTGAACCTTTTGCAGTTTCTGCAGACTTGCAATCTTTTGGCCATCTACTTCCTCTTCTTTTTCTTCTCATCTGCCAGCCAGGCCAAGCTCCCCAGCATAGGCTGCCGCATTGTAAGGCCTATCTTGTTGCCCTCGTCCCACGAGATGGAGATAACCCTGCCCCTCACAAGGTCGCCCTCTTTCAAAGTTTTCTTCGTCTCCTTGCCTAGGAATAGTGAGTTCTTGCTGTCGAAGCTCACATAATCGTCCATAAGCTGGGAGATGTGGACAAGGCCGTCCAGGGGGCCAACACGCACGAACGAGCCGAACTCTGTATTGTCGACAACCTCGCCATAAACCAACTCGTGCAATTCTGGTTTGTAGACCAGTCCCTTGAATCTCACTGGATAATGAATGCTGGGATCTTCTGGCAAAATTTTGCCTTCGCCGATTTCTTCAACTTCGACAATGTTTAGAATTACGCCCACCTTCGGGTCAAGCAGGCCCTCGTACTTGTCTGCCAGAGCATGCTTTACCGCCTCTTTCGACTTTAGGCTGAATTTTTCAGGCGGAACCCTAATGGTGTCTTCTATAGTTAGTATTCGGTACATATCATCACAACAAAGAATATGTAATTATAAGTCCTGCAGATAAAAGGGCTACCATATTCATAACTTTAATTAAAGGATTTAAGCTTGGTCCTGCGGTGTCTTTTGCAGGATCGCCTACCGTATCTCCAACAACACTTGCGGCATGAGCAAAACTCCCCTTTCCACCAAAGTTTCCTATCTCTATGAATTTCTTAGCATTGTCCCATGCGGCTCCCATATTCGCCATAGTTATCGCTAGCAACAGCCCTGTAACGATGCTTCCTGCTAACATCCCTCCTAAAGCTTCAGCTCCTAAAATAAATCCAACTGCAATTGGTGCAATAACTGCAATGATTCCAGGGACGATAAATTCCCTTAGTGCTGCACCAGTTGTTATGTCGACGCACTTTGCATAATCGGGTTTAGCTTTTCCTTGCATCAGTCCTTTGATTGTTCTGAACTGTCGCCTTACTTCCTCCACGATAGAGAATGCCGCTTTTCCGACTGCACGCATCAAGAGTGAAGAGAATAAAAATGGTATCATGCCACCGATTAACAGTCCTGCGACAACATTTACCTTAAGTACATCTATTGCCTGCAATTGAGCAGCCTCTGCATATACGACGAATAACGACAACGCCGCCAACGCTGCAGAACCTATAGCAAATCCCTTAGTCACAGCTTTTGTCGTATTTCCAACAGCATCAAGTGCATCAGTAACTTTTCTAACTTTCGGTGGTAATTTCGACATTTCTGCTATGCCACCTGCATTGTCTGTTATTGGACCGTAAGAGTCTACTGCTACTATCATCCCAGTTACTGACAACATGCCCACAGCTGCTATTGCAATGCCGTACACACCTGCGAAGTAATAGGATGCAAAAATTGCTGCAGCTATCAAAAGTGCTGTTGGATATGTACTTCTCATTCCCAAAGCCAAACCTGCAATCACGTTTGTACCTGCCCCCGTTTTAGCGGCCTCGGCAACTTCCTTGACAGACTTCCTATCCCTTGCCGTGTAGAATTCTGTTATGTAGCTGATGATTAATGTAACACCTAGACCTATTAGTGCGGCATAAAATATGTTCAAACTCTGGAATAGAAAGTTTGATATCAGATAGAATAAAATTGCTGAAATAATTGTTGTTGCTATCAAACCTTTGTATAGTGCACCCCAAATGTTTTGACTTTTCCCGAGACGGACAAAAAACGTTCCAATAACAGACGCGACAATTCCCGCGGCACCTATAGCAAGAGGAAATAAAACGGCGTTCGTTCCTATAGCTAATCCCAACAGCATCGCTGCAATCAAAGTAATTGCATAAGATTCGAACAAGTCAGCAGCCATTCCTGCACAATCACCAACATTATCACCGACATTATCTGCTATAACACCAGGATTTCTTGGGTCATCTTCTGGAATTCCTTTCTCTACTTTACCGACCAAATCTGCGCCAACATCAGCTGCTTTAGTGTATATCCCACCACCGACTCTCATGAACAAGCTTATCAGACTTGCGCCGAAGCCGAAGCCGACAGTCAAAGCAGCACTCTGCGTGAAATAGAAAAGTGCGGTTACGCCTAGCAGAGCCAATCCAGCTACTACCAACCCTGTTACAGCTCCGCCTCTAAAAGCAATATTCAAAGCGCTTTTTAATCCTGTTTTAGCGGCCTCTGCTGTTCGCACGTTTGCCCTTACAGAAATGTTCATTCCTATGTAACCTGCAAGTCCAGATAAGATTGCGCCCAAAAGAAATGAAACAACTGTTATCCAGTCGAAAATGAAAAATAAAAGTATCGACAAAATAGCGACAATTGGAACTAGTGTCCTGTATTGCCTGAACAGATAGGCGTTAGCCCCGTTCTTTATAGCCTCTGATATGTCTACCATCTGTTTGCTTCCTGCTGGCTTTGAAATTATGTTGAAGCTGAGATATGCAGAATAGAGCAATGTCAGTATGCCTGCGATAAAAACTAACAACACGACCATTTAATCTAACCTATAGCTAAATGTTTCTTAGACTTTAAATAAATAGTTTTCCCGCCCAAAGCTTTTATAGCTTTTCGAAGTTGCCTGTCGTTTGTGGCTATGGCGTAGCTCTTTGACAGGTTCAGCAGCGCCTTGTCTGTTTGTATGCTTGAGTTTATAACCCTGATGCCATGCGCTTCCTGGACTTTAAGCGCGGCTCTTGCGTAAAGCGATGGACGCGTTTTCCTTCTGGAAATCCTTTCAAGCTCTTTGACAACAGAAGTTAGCGTAAATAGCAGGCATGGTTCAGGCGCAATGTGCCTGATCTCATCAAGGTCTATCTTGAATCGCATTGCGTCTATTAGGAAGTTGGTGTCCAGCACTACCTTCATACTCTATTTTAACCCGGAACTCTAATAATGATTTGGGACTATGAAAGGTGTTTCTGAAATAGTAGCGACACTGCTAATGCTTATGATCACACTGGCATTGGCCGGCACTGTCTACTTGTTCATAACCAGCACATACACCCAGCAGGCTCAGGGGATTGACATTGTCGACGCCTTCTGCCTCAGGGAAGGTTCGGGGGCGGACAATTCAACTATAACTCTGAAGAACATCGGGGGCGAGCCTGTAACCGCCAGCTCAGTTGTTATATCGCAGACGTCGCCTTCGGCGGCCACTGATTTGAAATGGAGCTCCCAGACGCTCCAGCCTGGAACCAATGCTATAGTCTACGACCAGTGCGAGGGCGTGGGCTCAAGAAGTTGCATTTACAGGATAGTGCCTCCGACTGGAAGAGCAATTACTGCGATAGTTTATTGCACATAAGCTTTTAAGCGGGTGAATTAAAATATTAAAATAATGTAATGAGTTGAAATTTATGAAAGGTGTATCGACAGTTGTAGCGACACTGCTAATGCTTATGATCACAATAGCATTGGCGGGTACGGCTTATCTTTATATCGCCGGCACGTTCCAGCAGCAGCTGCAGGGGCTTGACATTGTCGACGCCTTCTGCTCTGGCGGCACGCAAGCCAGATTTGTTTTCAAGAACATCGGGACGAATCCTCTAACTTTCGTTAACGGAGCCTGCGCTCCGAGTCCAGGAAATACCGTAACATGCGGAAGTGTGAGCGTCACGAGAACGTCTGGTGGCGGTACAGCTACGCTAAGCGGCGATTCGGCGACCGTTGATCCTGGCAGGACTGCGACTATTATCGACGGCTCCTGCACGTCTGCCGGCACTCCCAGAAGCTGTGTCTACAGGATAGTGCCTCCGACTGGAAGAGCAATTCCAGCAACTGTCAGCTGCACCGGCTAGAGCAATTTTCCGTAGCCGACCAGCCTCCATCTTCCTTGAACCTGTCTTGAGATTACAATCCTATCCTGCTTTGTCGCGCAGATGGGGATTTTTAGATTCAATGAAACTGCGCCCTTTTTGATGGAGGTGACGGCTCCTACTGATCTGCTTGTGCCCACGTTTACAAGAAGGGGTTCATTCATCTTTATCGGGTCTGTAGAGGCGAGCTCCTTGGCGCCTACAACTCTTTCCAGCAAATGGATTTCTAACGTCAGCGAATTTATTACAGGGGGCAATAATTTTCCCGGATATCCTACGACATTGCCGACAAGGCCGTCGGATTTTGCCAGTGCTGGGTCCAAGTCTGTCATAAGTCCCAGCAAACCGCCAGCACCGGCCTCTGGCAAGTCCATTCCTCCCTTCTTCAAACCTGTGATTATTGTGGTCAGGGGCTTGTAGGAACTCTTGACCATGACGCCTGGCTTTATCTCAATCTCATCGCCGACCTTGAACTTCCCCTGCACCACTGAGCCGCCGACAATGCCTCCGGTCAACGCCTTGGGAGACGAGCCTGGCTTGTTCACGTCGAAGCTTCTTGCAACATACATCAAAGGATCTGCTTCCAAATCCCTCTGGGGTGTAGGTATCACTTTTTCAATCGCCTCGAAAAGGTAATCAAGGTTGACGCTGTACTGCGCCGAGATGGGAATTATTGGTGCGTTTTCCATGGACGTGCCATTGACAAATTCCTTTATCTGGTTGTAGTTTTCAAGCGCTTGCTCTCTAGTCACCATGTCAATCTTGCTTTGGACGATTATCACGTTCTTGATGCCGACAACTTCCAATGCCGTCAAGTGCTCCCTTGTCTGCGGCTGCGGACATTTCTCGTTTGCAGCTACCAGCAGTATCGCGCCGTCCATCAGGCTGGCGCCTGTCAGCACTGTAGCCATCAGGGTTTCGTGGCCGGGAGCGTCGATGAAGCTTACTGTCCGCACTGGCTCTGCTTGAGAAAAACAGTGGATACATTTTTCATTTGTCGAGTGCTTTCCGCATTTGGTGCACTTGTAGATTGTAACGTCTGCATAGCCTAGCCTTATTGTTATTCCTCGCTTCAATTCCTCGGAATGGGCTAGTGTCAGCTTGCCTGTCAAGGCTTTTGTCAGTGTTGTCTTGCCGTGGCTTACGTGGCCGACAAGACCTATGTTCACTTCAGGTATCAGCTTCGGATTTATTTCTTTTGTTACTTTACATCACCCAGCCCAAGCTAGGATAAAATATTGATTTAAAGGTTTTTAATGTTGCCTAATTAAGCTGCCTTTCTCCACGCAGCCACAGCACCGGTGTCTCTCCTCTCCAACGGCCTAAGCACATTCACGTAGAGCATCTCCTCGGCAGAGACCCAGTAGCATCTGACTGCCGACCTGCCCTCGTCGTCTTCGTAGTCTACTCCACCCCAATAGCCTTTCGCTTCCGTCTTGCCTATTCGATCGAAATAGCCTCTTCTATTCGGCATAGGCACCATTTGTTGCCTTGCAAAATCATAACCGTAATCGCCTGCTGATATACTGTTTGGCGGCTCTTTTCCTATAATTCTATAAAATTCGTGGCCGTCCCCGGTTTTTATTCCCATCTCTCCTGTCCTGACCGAGAATCTTCCTAAAACTAAAACATTATCTTTGTATCTTTGGTCTTGATGATAACAAGCTTGCAATTGCTTCTCGATGCCGCCATGCTCTAATGGCCCATACTTGGGTTCAAGCATTTGAAACAGTTCCAGTTCGTCTGGGAGACGGAGATTTATAATTACTCCATCTTCTCTTGTTAATTGAACTTGTTTAGGTTTCCCGTCTAATTCCAGCTCAACTGCCAGCTGCACTTGTGAACGCAAGGGATAAACATAAGCTCCTAATTCATTGAAATCAGACTTCTCTAAAGGAACTACATTCTTTGACAAAACATCCAAAGCATCGGCCATTGACTTGACTACAAGTAAATTAGTTGACATAATTAATTACCCGGTAGAAAAGGATTTAAATGGTAAATGGTGTTATTTTTGTTCGGTTGTCGGAGGGCTTGGCGCTTCCTTCTTACCAAAAATTTCGTCTAGCTGTTTATCGCCCTTCTTGACAACCTTGACGTTGACCTGAGTTATGAATTGAGATATCGTGTTTCCTCGGACTGTTTTTCTTTTTCTTTGCCCCTTTATTTTAGGATGGTAGCCTGGAGGACCTGTCAACAACATTCTCTTCTTTCCCTGGCCAGGCAGGTTTGGATGCATAGGGAACCCTTCCCTGTCGCTACCGCCCGTGACTTTGAGGGAATAGCCTGACAATCCAAAAATATCGCCGTTAACGTCTTCACCAAGCTTTTTTCCGACAAGAACAATAGCCTTGTCTTCCTCAAGCTCCTTCTGGTAGGATTTCCTTGTCTCGGGGTCGCTTATGACGATTCTCCAGTTTGCCATTAAAACACTAAGGTCTTAATTGCAATATAAAGTTTAAATCTGTTGGCTTGCTTAATATTATGAGATGGTATGTCCCAATGGTTTACCTTTCAGTGATTCCTAGATTTTATTTACTCCTATTTCTAAATTACTTAAAGTGATTCTATGGCCAAGATAGCTGTTGACAACGTAGAAGGCGAGGTGAACTATGAGGAGACTATGAAGGAGTTTGGGATAGAGAAGATTGACAGTTACTTGAAGCAGATGAAAAATCTTGATACTCTTTATCGGAGAGGAGTTGTGTTCGGTCATCGTGATTTTGGGTCCGTCTTCAATGCAATTAAAGGCAAAAAGCCGTTTGCAGTTCTAACTGGATTCAACCCTTCTGGTCCTCTACATTTAGGAAATTTGATGGTTTTGCAGGAAGCTTTGTTCTTTCAGAAGAACGGTGCTGAAGTTTTCATACCGATTTCCAATGACGAGACTTATGTTTTCAAGAAAGCACAGACTGTGGACGAAGCTACTAAAAACGCATACGAACACGTGATTCCGACTATAATTGCGCTTGGGTTTGACAGGAAAAAGACGAAGATTTTCCTTTCGACAAAGCTTGCGAAAGTTTACGAGCTTGCAGTCAAGATGTCTACAAAAACAACATTCTCCTCAGTCAAAGCCATATTCGGCTTTAACAATGACACCAACCCTGGACAGATATTTTACTCGGTAATGCAGTCGGCACATATACTGCTTCCACAGTTGGAGGAATATGGAGGAACAAGGCCGACAGTTGTGAATATAGGAATTGACCAGGATCCCTACATGCGCTTGGTCAGGGACATAGCGGACAAGCTTGGCTATGTCAAGCCTTCATCAACTTACCACACATTCATGCCCGGCCTGCAGGGAGGAAAGATGTCTGGGAGCAAGCCAGAGACATGCATTTATCTTACCGACAAACCGGAAGTCGCGGAAAAGAAAATAATGGGAGCCTTCTCTGGAGGAGCCAGGACTTTGGAGGAGCATAGGAAAGTCGGTGGCAATCCTGACATAGATGTCGCATGTCAGTACCTTTACTACATGTTCGAGGAAGACGACAAGAGAATTAAAAAAATATTTGACGAGTTTAGAAGCGGTAAGATGACTTCTGGTGAAGTGAAACACTATCTTGCAGAGAAGGTTAAGAAATTCCTGACCGGGCATCAGAGGAAAAGAGCAAAGGCAAAAAGTCAGACTGAGAAATTTTTAATCAAGTAAAGTTTATAAGTTTTGACTGCATAATAAAAGTAAGATTGTGATGCCGTACCAATTTACTTGCTGAATTGGACTATTTTGTCTAGTTCTGTTTCTGTGGATTTAATTCGAGGCGAGTCTGGATGACTGGTGAAAGACGGTTCAGAGATTTGTCCTAAATACAAAAACGGCATATGCGAACTGATGGGCAAAGAGCCGGATGTAAGACTGCTGTGTGGAGAAGCTTACGATTGGACAAGGTTATACCAAACCTACAGAGACTGTACCACATACAAGAATGCCAAAGTTTATGACGAGGTTGCTGGAACTTAAAAATTGAAAACCAAATGATAGTTATGAAAAAGTACGAGTTGACAGAGGAAGGGCGTGACTATCTGAAAAAAGGTCTTCCAGAGAAGCAGCTTCTGGACATCCTAAAGAAACAGCCGTTGAAGTCGATGCCCTTCGACGACGCCAAGAAAAGCGTGGACAACTTTTTCATAGCCCTTCAGTGGGCGCTGAAGAACAAGTGGGCCAAGTCATTTGGAAAGGACCTTGTATTGGGAACTTACCCGAAGGAAATTCCTGAACAGGCCGCGCTGGAAAAAATCGACAAAGGCGAAGAAGTTGACAAAGAACTAATTGAAAAACTGCTGCAACGAAAGCTGATAAGAAAAGTTGTCACAAGCGAGGCCGACAAGCTTGTTGGCAAGGAAATTACAAACCTGACACCACAGTTGCTCAAGTCTGGATTATGGAAGCAGGTCAAGTTCAAGAAATATGATGTTGATGTGCCTGTGTCAAAAGTCTATCCGGGGAAGCTCCATCCTTACAGGCAAGTGATTGAAGAAATCAGGGAAAAGCTAATTGGATTAGGTTTTGTGGAGGCGAAAGGCCCATTAGTTGAGTTGAACTTTTGGAACGCGGACGCATTGTTCATGCCCAGCGACCATCCTGCACGGGGGATACACGACATTTACATGGTCAAGGAGCCTAGAGAAGGCGCTGTCAAGGACGAGAGCTTGTGGAAGCGTGTTGAGGAAACGCATAAGAAAGGGTGGGTAACAGGAAGCAAAGGCTGGGGGGTATGGGACGCGCAGCTTGCAAGAAGGTTGATTCTCAGGAGCCAGACTACTGCTGTGTCAGCAAGAACGCTGGCAAATCTAAAGAAAGAAAATTTACCGCACAAGATGTTCGTTATCGATCACGTGTTCAGGCCGGATGTTATCGATGCAAAACATTTCATAGAGTTCGACCAATGCGAGGGAATTGTGGTTGGCGAAGAATTGACATTCAGACATTTGCTTGGATACTTGAAGGAGTTCGCATTGACTATCGGTGCTGAGAAGGTTAGGTTCAAGCCGAGCTACTTCCCGTTCACCGAATTTTCGACCGAGTTGTTCGTATACTTTAATGACTTGGGATGGGTTGAGGCCGGCGGTTCTGGAATATTCAGGCCGGAAGTCACTTTGCCGCTTGGCGTTGAAGCTCCTGTGCTTGCATGGGGACTTGGCCTCGGAAGACTAGCGATGCTCAAGCTCGGAATAAACGATATCCGCTATCTGTTCTCCGACAAGATAGACTGGCTGAGGGAAAAGGAAATGGTGATGTAATGCCGACAATAACTTATGACAAGAGAGATTTGCTCAACTTGATCGGAAAGGATCTTTCTGACGAGCAGTTGGAAGAAGTTATTCATCTAATCAAGCCGAATGTCGAGGCGATGAAAGAGGATGAAATCACGCTCGAGCTTACGCCTGACAGGCCTGACCTTTATGGCATTGAAGGGCTTGCAAGGGCAATAAAGCAGTATCTTGGATTAATTATTGGTTTGAAGAAGCACAAGGCGGAGAATCCCAAAGTCCAAATCAAAGCTGGAACAGTAGATATTCGGCCTTATATTGCGGCGGCTGTTGTCAGGAACGTCACGATGACTGATGCCTTCATAAAAAGTCTGATGAACATACAGGAAGTTCTTGCGGAGACTATAGGAAGGAAGAGGAAGAAAGTTGCGATTGGTATACATGATTTTGACAAAATAATCCAGCCCATAAGTTACACTGACGCAAATCCAGATGCGAAGATAGTTCCGTTGGACACTGATGAGGAAATGAACCTAAGCGAGGTATTTGATAAAATACCGAAGGGGAAGGAATATGGACATATACTTGAAGGTGCGAAGAAATATCCTGTTTATACTGATGCTAAAGGCGTCTTCAGTTTTCCACCGATAATAAATTCGGATAGGACAAGGGTAACGGAAGAAACGAAGACTTTGTTTGTAGAGCTTACTGGGTTGGATAAGGAGTCTGTCTTGCAGACTCTCAACATACTTGTGACCAACTTCGCCGAGCGTGGGTGCGTGATTGAAGCTGTGAAAATATTTCATGGAGAACGGCCTGAAATCACGCCTGATCTAAATCCTACTTTCCTTGACATAACATTGGAGGAAATAAACAAATGGATCGGGCTGGACTTGAAGAAGGTAGATGCTGTAGCAATTCTGCAAAGGATGGGATATGATGTTACAGAAAGCAAGGGAACTCTTAGAGTTTACATACCTTCCTACAGGACAGACATTCTGCACAAGATTGACTTGATCGAAGATGTCGCCATTGGATACGGCTTCAATAACTTCACGCCGGAGCTACCGAACATCGCGACAGTGGGCAAGTCGCATCCCATAGAAAAGACTTCCGCCAAATACAGGCATCTTTTGACAGGATTCGGCTTTCAGGAATTGATAAGGCCGGTTCTTACAAACCATAGGGATTTGTTTGAGAAAATGAACGTTGAACGGGAGAATGTAATAGAATTGGAAAATCCTGTCTCCGAGGATTATGTATGCTTGAGAAATTGGATTGTGCCGAGTTTGATGAAAGTTCTTTCGGTCAACAAGCATGTCGACTATCCCCAGAATGTTTTCGAGGTCGGTGATGTTGTTGTTCCGGATGATAATGAAGAGATAAAGGCGAAAACTGTCAGAAAAGTTGCATTTATCATGTCGCATTCTAAAGCAAGTTACACGGATGCAAAAGCTGTTGCAGAGACTTTGATGAAGCAGATGAGCGTGGACTACAAGCTGGAAGAGGCATCAAGCACGGCATTTATCCTGGGCAGGCAGGCTAACATTTTGGTGGAAAATAAAGTCATAGGCCATTTTGGCGAATTGCATCCGCAAGTTTTGGAAAACTGGGGTTTGGAAATGCCTTGTGCTGCATTCGAGATTAGCTTATAATTATCCTAAATATTAAATTCGAAAATTAGCTTTTGTAATTATGTATTAGATTCTTGGTTACTCCCAATGCAGGAAAATACACAGTAAAATGGTTTTCGTGTGTCTCTTGTATAATGCCTGGGCCCCATCTATTGTGGTTAATTACTTGGCCTGTTCTATAAGATGATTCTGGAGAATATCTTAAATTTTCAACACTCGAAACTGTAGCCAATAACTCATCATCAGGTTTTGTGCCAATCATGCTAACCAAATCTAATTCAGGTATCTGAGTATATATTTGGCTAGGCCCGTAATCTGTCCTTTTTCTATTACTAAGGAAATGATATCTAGATACAATTCTATTTATGTCGGTCACCATATCTGGATTCACTTTGAAATACGTATCAAACGCTGTGGTGTGAGAAGGGAATACTAAACTGAAGTAAAAGTCTTCATCAAGAATTATGCCGGTAGTCAGGATACCACGAGATTTCCTGAAAGATACTTCTGCATTTGGGAACAATCTTCTGCCCAGATTCTGTAAATATTCTACCATTTCGTTACGTCGTTGGTGGGGTCGTTGGTGGAGGAACCCCATGCTTTGAGTGAAAAATGGATAGTTTAACACCGTGCCCAATAAATCTTGTTGAAATCCTATAGGATAGCCGCCAGAAAGTTTAAACTCGTCGATAGTATGAATTCGTGGTACTGCCGGCATTGTAACCCTTACCTGATTAATTCCAGACCATGTAAAAGGTTTGAAAGTGGCAAACAATGTACCTTCTAGAAAATCGCGTATTCCAACTCTTCTGTCTTTTCTCCCTTCCATCAATTCCTTTATTTTTCTATATCCAAGTTCTTCCCATAAAAACTGTTCTATAGCATTTTGTGTCATATTAATGAGTATAGCAGAAAAGCTTAAATCCTTTTAAGATGTAATTTTGCTTGATGAGGTTTATCAGTGTACTTGCAAGGGAATTGAATCCTGCTCATGATCTTGATAGAGTTGGGTATTCAGATTCATTTAGAAATGTCTTCCTATATTTAATAAACGCCCCCAAGCATGTGATTAGAGGAAGTGCTTATGGCTATGTTACAGGAGTCTGTATCGGCAGTTTAGCTGGTGCTATTTTAGCCAAGACATCAGGTGGAGATATTCAAACGACAACAGCAATTTTTGCTGGCTATACTGCTGCAGGCGCTGAATTAGGAATGATTTCTGGTGGACTAGTTGACACGCTTCAATATTTCTGGCGATCATTTGGAAGAAGAGTGTCTAGTCTTGGACATTCCACATATCAAAGGCAGTGACAACTTAATTATCTAAACCAGTTGAAAACTTTGTCCCACAAACTTTGCGTGTAATCAAAATCCTTCCCGACTAGATAATGCGCCAATCTTCTAACCTCTACAGCCGCACGAGAGTTAGGACTGTAATCTATTACTGAAGTTCTAGCCGCCAAAGACTTTTGCACATTCTCGTCCTCGGGAATCTTTGCTATCACAGGATACTTTACAATGTCCTCTATTTCCTTAATAGACAGCTCGTTATTCTTTCCTGTAACCCTGTTAACGACAATGCCAAGAATTATCTTGTTCATCTTCTCAGCGACTTTTGCAACTTTGAGAATATCCAAAACCGCGGGTAGATTCGGATTAGTTAAAAGAAGCAATTCATCGGATGAGTTTAATGACAATGTAGCTTCCCTTCCCAACGACGGTGCTGAATCCAGCAGAATAAAGTCGGTGCTCCCAATCAGATTCATCGTCAGACTTTGAAGCTTATCGCCATTTACACCAACCAAGTCATTCACAGACAAACTGGCAGGTATAATCTTGAATCCAAAAGGATGGTGATAAATAATTTCCTTCATCTTTGCGCTGCCCCTGAGAAAATCGTGCAGGTTCTTCGGCGCGGAATGGAAACCTAGATGCAGACCCAGGTGTGGTGTTGTTATGTTCGCGTCTATAGCAGTGACATCCTTGCCCAATTCCGTTAATGCGAATGACAAGCTGGAGACAAGTGTAGTCTTCCCCACGCCGCCTTTACCCGAAGCTATGGAGATTAATCGTGTCATGCTAATTACCTTTTGTTTTGTTTGCTTAAAAGTGATGCCCTCGGAGGGATTCGAACCCACGACCTTCTCCTTAGAAGGGAGCTGCTCTTTTTGGCTATTCGTATCCAGGCTGAGCTACAAGGGCTTAAGACAAATATTATTTATAGATTTAAATTGATTATATGGTGAAAAGGGCGAAAAGGGCAATTATAGATATACTTTTCCCATTTTCTTTTCCAAAGGAGATAACTCCCGAGCAGTTATTGAAGAAGCTTCATTCTTTTGAAGGGCAGTTGGCTCAGGCAATAACTACTTTCGCTGGCAGCATGTTCTTCGTTTATGTGCACATTATCTGGTTCGGGCTCTGGATAATTGCGAATCGCGGGGGACTTCTGCCGTACGTGCCGATCTTTGACCCGTTCCCATTCGGGCTTTTGACCATGGTTGTCTCGCTTGAGGCCATCTTCCTTGCAACTTTCATCATGATAACGCAGAACAGGCAGGCGTTGATAGATACTTACAAGGAGCTTGAAGAGGCGCAGGAGGAGCAGGAAGCCGTGGAGGAAGTTGAGGACATACAAAAAGACCTTGACGACATCAAGCGTGCCATTGCTTTCATACAGCAGAAGATAACGGAGGTGGAGAAGGTTAAGGAAATGAAGACGCAGTTACCGTCGCAAACTAACACAAATCCACCACATCAGAATAAACAATAACCTTTTATAGATTTTTGGTAAAGTATGGTAAATGGTAAACGTAGTGAAATATGGCTCGACCTCTATCAGAGGATTGGACGACCTCGATAGAATCGCGAAACGGGTAAAAGATTTCAATGAACCTACCGTACTTGTCCCTACTGCCCTAGAAGATACTACAGACAGAATAGCAAACGCGCTTTATTTTGGCGACAATAATGCTAGGCAAGTTTTCGCCTGCTACGATGGTATTGTGGAACAGGTCAGCAGTCCGGAATTGACCAAGAGGTTTGATGCTTTCTGCAGAGATTTTGATCTATATCTTGACGCGTATCTACAAACCAAAAGCAATATCATTAATGAGCTCCAGCTCTCGGCTGGAGATCGCTTAGCGGCATATTTAATATCTGTTTATCTGAATCAGAGCGGTATAGACTCTACGCTTGTTGACGTGACTGACAAAGACTTTCCTTTAAGAGTCACCGAAGATCGAGGATCCCTAAGTGTCGATATGAACCATGTGGATGCAGATAATTATTTCAAATCAAAGAATGGTGCTTTAGTTCTACCTGGATATGTGGGCGCATCTAAAAGCGGTGCTGTTAGAACACTTGGTAGAGGTGGAGGCGACACTGCAGCATTTGTATATGCTTATATGTTTGGTGCTAACTCCGTATGGGTCGTTGCTGAAGACGCCCTTACTACAGCGCCAATTGGTAATTCCCGACTAGTAAATGAGATTGACCTGGACGAGGCTTGGGCGGCCGGATTTTTCGGTGCCAGACTGAGAACCTACAGATCAATAGAACCGCTTGGAAGATTCTTCGGGGAACATCCCCAAGCTCAAGTTTTTATAACAGATAAGATGATGAACTCTAGAAAAACAAGAATTAATCCCGCCGCAAGAGAGCAGACGGTAAGGTTTATCGCAGCCAGGCCTGTCGCAAGATATGGTATAAAAGGCGATTGGAGGGGATTGGTCAATGAACTCTACAGAAATTCTTCAGTGGACTGGTTTCTTTTAGGAGGCATGCCTGGAGAAATGGGAATAGGGTTGCCTGAAAGGGGCTTGGAATTAGGCAAGGCTTTTGTCCGAAATGCTGAAACGAGGGGCGACTTGGAAGTTGCGTATGAAGACGAAGTAGCCTACATAGGCGTTGTTGGATCCGGAATGAGTGGGAAGGAAGGCATAGCCAATCGTGCCTATCGCTCCCTGAAAAACATAAACATATCCAGGACATACGATCCAGATGTAAGCAGCCCTAATTCGAAATTTATTGGGATAATGGTGGATTCGAAACATAGCCAAGAAGCCGTAGCGGCAATCCATCAAGAATTCTTCAGGTAAGATTTATAAATTGCGAACAGCAGGGAATTAATTATAGTTTGGGGGCCGTCTTTTCAAATAACCGGAGAAGATAAAACATTATAGAGCGTAGTGTTATTATGGATTTTGCGAAAATCGATAAGAAGTGGCAAGCCGCTTGGGCGGACTCTGAAATATTTCAAGCTAACATAGATCCAAAGAAAAAGAAATTCTTCACATCTATAATCATTCCCTATGTCAATGGCAACATTCATATCGGACATTCCTTTACCTATACGAGAATAGATGCTTATGCAAGGTTCAAGCGGATGCAAGGGTTTAATACACTGCTTGCTGAAGGATTCCACGCGACAGGAGAACCAATTTTAGGAGCGATTGAAAGACTGAAAAAGAACGACCAAAGCCAGATAGAAACTCTCAAGATGTACGGTGCGACAGACACGGATTTGGAGAATTTCAAGAAGGAGGGGCCGGAGTTTGCGGCAAGGTTCTGGATGGAAAAAATAATCGAATCGTCCAAGCTCATGGGATTCTCGGTCGATTGGAGAAGGAAGTTTGTGACTGCGATTGACCCTGCCTTCAACAGGTTTATAGAATGGCAGTATAACACTCTAAGGAAGAAAGGCTATGTGATTCAGGGAACGCATCCTGTGATATGGTGTCCGCATGACCAGTCTCCAACAGGAGACCATGACAGGCTGGAGGGGGAAGGTGAAAGTCCGACTGAGTTTATTTTGTTAAAGTTCCAGATTGGCGACAGGATAGTGCCATGCGCCACATTGAGGCCTGAAACGATTTACGGCGTTACCAACCTTTGGATAAACCCCAATGCTGAATACGTGAAGGCGCAAGTCGGCAAAGAGACTTGGATTATAAGTAAAGAAGCGGTTGAGAAATTTAAGGACCAGTTAAGGGATATTACAATTACGGGCAGCGTTTCGGTAAAAGAGCTTATAGGCAAGTATGCCCGCAATCCTTTGACAGACGCGGAAATTATTATTCTTCCTGGTGATTTTGTAGACGCCGCGACTGCAACGGGCGTTGTGATGTCGGTGCCGGCACATGCACCATATGACTATGTTGCGCTGGAAGAGTTGAAGAAGAACACTCTAATGCTGAAGAAATACGGGATAGGCATTGCAGACGTTAAGAAAATAGAGCCGATCTCGGTGATAAAAGTTGATGGTTTTGGCGAACATCCCGCAGTGGACATATCAGAAAAGATGGGCATCAAGTCGGCATCAGAAACTGATAAACTTGATGAGGCGACTTCTCAGCTTTACAAAAAGGAGTATCATACGGGCGTCACTCGCGAAATTGCTGGCAAGTTTTCTGGGAAGAAAGTTTCTGAAATAAAAGATGCTCTCACTGATGATTTTGTAAAGCGGAATTCCGCCGACAAAATGTGGGATCCTAGCAATATTGTAGTCTGCAGGTGTACAAACAGGTGCCACGTAAAGATTCTGGAGAACCAGTGGTTTTTGAAATTCTCGGACAAGGACTGGAAGGAAAAAGTAAAGCGATGCATCGCGCAGATGAAATTCTATCCCGAAGGGTCGCGTATGCAGTTCCTCAATACTGTGGACTGGCTGGACGACAAGGCGTGTGCAAGGAAAAGCGGCCTAGGCACGAGGCTCCCATGGGACAAAGAATGGATCGTGGAGACTCTAAGCGATTCTGTTATTTACATGGCTTACTACACAATAGCAGGAATTATAAACGCGGACAAGATTTCTGCGGAAAACTTGACCGATGAGGTTTTCGACTATGTCTTCCTCGGCAAAGGTGAGTTGAAACAAGTCGCCAAGAACTCTGGTATTGATGAAAAAACAATTGAGGCTATGAAGGAAGAATTTGAATATTTCTATCCTGTCGACATGAGAAACTCTGCAAAGGAGCTTGTGCAGAACCACTTGACATATGCCTTGTTCCACCATGTAGCCATATGGGATAACCCAAAGTATTGGCCAAAGTCGTATGGTATCAACGGCTTTGTAACGGTAAGCGGAGAAAAGATGGCCAAGTCCAAGGGCAACATTATACCGTTGAAGGAATTGGTTGCACAGCATGGAGCAGATTTGGTAAGAATAAACATAGCTACATCCAATGAGAATATGGATGACGCTGATTGGAGAGAAGACTCTCTAAAGACATTTTCTTCAAGGCTGAAATTTCTGGAGGCTGTTGTGGATGATTTCAAAAAAGCGGAAAGGCAAACAACAAACGCTTTGGACATTTACATGACGTCGGTTATGCAGGAAAGCGTCAAAGGTGCGACGGAGAACTACGAGGTTATGAAGTTCAGGTCTGGTGCACAGTACAGCATGTTCCAGTTGTTGAACGAGATGCGGCACTACATTGACAGGTGCGGAGGAATAGAGCATTGCAACCGCACTGTGTTGGGAGCATGCCTGTCTACCGCGCTTAAGTTGATTGCACCGTTTACGTCGCACATAAGCGAGGAGCTTTGGAGCAGGCTGGGCAACAAGGATTTCATAGCTGTGAGCAAGTGGCCGGAGTTTGACAAAAGTAGGATTGACGCCAAAGTAGTGGAGCTCGAAAATATTTTCAAGAAAACGCATGAGGACATTAACAATATCTTAAAGCTGGCGGGCAAGAAAAAGAACGCGTACCTCTACTTCGTGACAGACAAGGAAGTTGAATACTTTGAAGAATCTGCAACATACCTTAAGCATTTGTTCGGATTTGAAAAGCTGGTCGTCCACAAGGCTTCCGACAAGAACAAGTACGATCCGCAGAACAAGTCACCAAAGGCGAAATACGGCAAGCCTGCTATATATCTGGAGTAATCAAGCGGAAACTATTAGGAAAGACTCTATAAAGGCTCCCATGAAAAGCAAAACGACAGCGATGGCGACTACCCTGAGGCTGTCTTTGATTATGACGTTGAACAATTCTGTTTTTCTTTTCATTAATGCTGCAGAGAGAATCCCGCCTGCGATTCCTCCCAAGAAATAGGCTGCAATCTCAAACACGCCATGCGGCATGTAAGTCGCCAGAGCCACTGGCACCCCGTGCAATCCACCGAGAGATTTTGCTGTCAGACCTATGGCTGTGGACAAGACTGACGCATTCCATGAGAGAATAAATATTGCGCCGGAGCCGAAAATGAACGCGAACATCACAGACAAAGTCAAAACCCCTACGTTATTCATCAGGATTTTCAAGAAGGTACTTTGGAAAAGGAAGCTTCCGCGAATCAAGCGGATTTCCGTTATTTGGTCTTGAAAAAGGTTATTGACTGTGGCCTCTGGAAGGAAAATAAATACTATCGAGAGTGCGAGTATCATTCCCGTGAAGAATGCAACGTATACTGCAAGCGTCTCCTTGTACCTGTCGAAGAAGCTCTGCTTCATGCGTTTTTTTACTTCGTATTCAGTCACGAAGGCCTCGTATGCCAGGAGGTTTACCATGAAGGGTGTCATCGCAAACGTGATGAAAATTGTTGTGAACAGTCCTGTCGACTCGGGAAAAACAACGAATGCCATGAACAAGCTTATCAAAGAGACGAAAGCGCCTATGAAGAACATCCATATAGGATGCTTTACAGCCTCCCTTATTGAAACCAGCGTTTCCAGTACCATGCCACACCTTAAATAAATAGTAGAATTAAAAATTAATAGTCACTATGTTGAAAAGGATTAACAAATCGTCGCTTATCGGCCTGTTCCTTATAGCGGTCATGATATTGTCCACGTTTGCTTTTGCCGTCCTTCAGGCAGTTTATCCAAGGGTGGAGCTGCCCAAATCCAACATAATAGACTACAGGCTGGATCGTAGCGTAAGAGAAGCCTTCCTCCAGAATGGTGCGACGGTTATAACATTTGAGTATAGCTCTATCTGCGAAAACTGCTTTAATCAAAAGTTCACGTTGGAGTCTATAGCAAAGCAATACGAACAGCAGGTTTTCCTGGAGGAGATTCTGGACGAGAGCTTGAACCAGTCCAGGCTGACTATGACAAGCTTTTACGGCAGCAAAGAATTAATGGAACCGACAGACCAGCAGATAACATCTGCCTTGTGCCTGCTTATGGTCTCGCCGCCTGCTGAGTGCGCGCTTCTAAAATAATTAAAACCATAGTATATTTATGGCAATTGAACTGAGCTATTCTAATCTGGTCAACACCATTGCATTTGTCGGCCTTACAGTGGCGACCTATACTGTTTTTTATTTCGGTAAGACGTTGGCAAAGAGTAGGGGTGTGTCTTTCAGCCTTTTCACTCTAGCGCTCGGACTGAACTTGATAGGATTGTCTTACTTGTTCAGAGTGTGGGTGGAGCTTGTGACTTCTCCACTTGTTCTAGCTACTGTAGCGTTGGGCTCAGTTTTTCTTTCAATTGGAGTGGTATGGGTGTTCTACGAGAAGAACACAGAAATGGCTGGTCTGAAGAGACGTGAGGAGGATATTAAATCAGTTATAGCAAAGCTGAAGGAAAGATATTACCAGCAGGAACTGTCGGAAGCTGATTTGAAGACGGCGTACTCGGAACTGCTTAAGGAACTTGCGGAAATCGAAGTTAAGATGGCTGACGAATATCAGAAAGGTAAAACTAACCCTCCATCTCCTCAACCTCTTTCATAAACCTGTCTATAACTCTTGGCAAATCCTTCTCTTCAACGCGAAGTATTTCTGCTGCCTTTTTCAGAATCTTTTCCTTTCTCTTCAGTGATTCCCATTCCTTCTTCCTCATTTCTTAATCGCCTTCTTTTTCCTCTTCCAAGTTTCAAAAAGTTTTTCCACAGCATCCGGGACATTGTCTTCCTTGACTTTTAATTTTTCTGCGACTTCCTTTAACAATTTCTCTTTTTCTCTGAGATAGCCTAAAGCAACATCACCGGCTTTAATTTCTATTCTTACCAAACCGTCTGCAATACGCTTTGTTTTAATTATGAGTATCGGGCCTGCATCACCTGTAGAATCATCATGGGTGCCGCCGCATGCCTCTGTGTCGTGCCCGCTTATTGTAACTATTCTCACGTCCTTTGACGGCACATAGCCGCCTGCATAAATGTCAAACCCATACTTCTTTTCTGCACTGCTACGGCTTGTCACTATCTTTGTTATTTTCAAGTTCTTCTGAACAACTTTATTTGCTGCATCCTCTATTTCTTCCATCTGTTTGTCCGTTAAAGCCTCGTAATGGGTTATATCGATTCTTGCCTTGTCGACATCCTTCTCTGCACCGTACTGGTGGCACCATGAACCTATGACTTTCTTGACAACTCCGTTGATTATGTGTATGGCATCATGGTGCCTTCTCAACTTGTCCCTTCTTTCCTTGTCGACCTTGGCTGAAACTTTAGCACCAACCTTTCCTTCAACTTTATGTATAATGACATTACCTATCTTGAACACGTCAACGACCCTCGCATCATTCAGATACCCTGTGTCGTGCATCTGGCCGCCTGACGTCGGATAAAATGCCGTTTGATCAAGTATGACAAAACTGTCGAAAGTTTTCACGACTCCTGCTTTGAATTCAAAAATCTCCGGCTTGTCATAATACAAAATTTTTGTTGCTGATAATTTACTGACGTCGAATGGGAATTTCTTCTCTTCTACTTTATGTCCCATGTGCCTTTCAGTTACCTTCTGGTAAAAGTCCGGAGGTACTTCAATTGCAAGCTGCTCGGGAGTTATTCCTTCTGAATCGTACAGCTTGACCAAGTCTTCTTCTTTAATTTTTCTAGTCGCGAAAGATTCGATTATCTTCTTCGACCTCTCGATAGACTGTTTGTACCTCTTTTCCTCAACCTGCAGTATCTTGGTAATGTTATCGCTGTTCTCTTTCAATTCCGGGAAAAGTTTTTTCAGATATTCTCCATGCCAGACTGCAATGTCCTCAAGCTTCAAATCCCACTTGAATTTTTCTATAAAGCCTAACGCTCTCCGCAGTATTACGCGCAAATTATAGCCCCCACCGACATTCGACGGAAGCGCACCATCTGAAATTGCAAATGATAAAGTCCTGGAATGGTCGCAGATGGCATAAATTGCCTCCAAAGGCGCAATCTTTTTTTCCAATACATCAACAGGAACATTAAGCTTTTTGGCTACATTTTCGCGCGCCTTCATTATATCCGGAACCTCGTCTAAGTTCAACGAGCCGGCGATTCTTGAGTATCTCAAGAAAAGCTCCTTGTCATATTCAATGCTGCATGCCTTCTTCACCTTGTCCAGCACAGAACCGAAAACAGCTTCGTATCCCGTGGGCGTTCCGTTTGAAAACCAGACTAATCTCTCCAATCCCCATCCGACGTCCACGGCTTTCATCGGCAGTTCCTTGATAGAATTGTTCACATAGCCGAAATTCATGAAACCCGAATTGACAAGCTCCAGGCCGCGGGAGAATGTCTCGATGTACGGCCCTAGTGCAGAAAAATCCGGCATGGTCCACAAGTCCTCCACATAAACCAATTCCCTTTTCGGTATTCCCATTTCCTTTGTCAGAAAATCGAAATTTAGCTGGATGCACTCATCCTTCCAGTATCCTTCCTTCGGAGGATTGAATGCATGCTGGCCCGGCATCATAAAGCAAGTGTGGTGCCGGCCTGTTATCCCGACATTCTGTATGTCCGCGAACCTCAGGCACATCTGCGGAACTATGAGAGGATTTGCAGGATAATCAAAGCTCATCACGCCGTTGTCGAACCTTTGGAAATCGACTATTGAAGCGATGTTGAAGAACAAGTCGTCCCTCCATCTTGCGACTACAGGATAGCGCTTTATCGAAGCGTGGTCATGCTTGGTGAAGAATTTCTCGAACAGCTTCCATGTTTCTATATAGTCCCAGGATTTTTTTGTCAGAGGCTTGCCGAGAAACCCGTATTCCTCCCCACAGCCCGGGTCAGGACATTTATCCCTGTCGGTCAAACTCCAGAATCCCTTCCTGCAAGATGCACATACTTTCCTAGTAAACCCCTCGTCCTCGAATAGCTGGAACTTCCAGTGCTTGCTGGCAGACTTTTGGAATTCAGATAGAAGTTCTTTCTTGGTTACCATAATGCACTAATTTTTATTGTAGAAATACAATTTTAAATGAGATGGAGAACAAGGTTTTGCTTTATCTGGCTTTGGCGTCATCGCTAGTGGGACTGCTTATTATCTACATCGCTTCGCAGAATGTCCAGCCGGTTGTGACGCCCACAGGAAAGATAACCTTCGATGACGTGGGAAAGAACGTCCAGGTCTGCGGCAAGATAAGCTCCCTGTCGACTTCCAAGACTGGCCACACTTTTCTGATCCTCGAAGACCACACAGGCGAGATAGATGCAATCGTGTTCAACACTAGCAAAATCAATGTCGATGGATTGAAGAAAGGCGATAACACCTGCCTTCTTGGAAAAATAGACAACTATGAAGGCAAGCTGGAAATAATACCCAAAGAGATACGGTGACATGTTCTTTGAAATACTTGTTTTTATCGCCTTGGGAGTCGTTGCAGGAGTTGTCGCTGGGCTGTTGCCGGGGATTCACCCGAACACAATAATAGTTCTGATGCTTGGCGCTCTGCCTTTCCTTTCTGCATATCCATTGCATGCAATTATCGCATTCATAATTTCCATGGTTGTTGTCAACACGATTGTGAATTTCATACCTTCGGTCTTCCTTGGAGCGCCTGAAGATGATACAGCATTGGGAGTGCTGCCAGGCCACAGGTTGTTGTTGGAGGGAAAGGGCTTGGAGGCGGTTTATCTCAGTGTTGTTGGGGGGATTGGAGTTGTTCTTTTGTTTGTTTTGACACTGCCAGTTCTTGTGAAAGTGCTGCCGTATGCGTATGGCATAATAAAGAATTACATCCACTTCATTCTTCTTGCTGTCGTGACAGTCATGATTGCGACAGAAAAAGGCGTTCAGAAATTCTGGGGATTAGTTGTTTTTGTTCTGTCCGGGATATTAGGGATTGTAGTGTTGAATAGTTATCTTGTGCAACCAGATTACGTGTTCTTTCCGCTGTTCAGCGGATTATTTGGAATAAGCACGCTGCTAATCAGCCTGAATGACAAGACTAGGCTTGTTGCCCAAATCAAGAATTTTGGCGTGGTGGAGAAATCAGTTGCCATAATTGGTTCGATAAAAGGATTTTTCTCCGGGCTCATTGTGGGAATACTTCCAGGCATGGGCTCGGCTCAAGCCGGCACGCTGGTGCAAATAATTACAAGGAAGAGAGATGATAAGGAGTATCTAGTTTCATTAGGAGGAATAAACACTGCAAATGCTTTATTTGCACTTGCGGCACTGTACACCATAGGCAAGACAAGGTCAGGTGCGGCGGCCGCTGTCGAGAAGTTGGTGGAAAGCTTCGGCTTTAACGAGCTACTCCTGTTGACTGGCGTCGCGCTTTTGTCGGCAGGTATGGGTGCGATTGTAACCCTGTTCCTAAGCAAGAGATGTCTGTTCTTGATTGAGAGGCTTCCTTACGACAAACTTTCAATCGCAGTAATTGCAACGCTCATTGTCCTAACTATCATCTTTGCCGGGCTTTATGGAATCCTAATCCTTGCCGTCTCAACAGCAATAGGATTAATCGCACCGCTGACAAAAGTTAAAAGAAGCCTGCTGATGGGGGTTCTCATTTTGCCTGTTGTTCTCTGGTTCTTTGGGCTTATTTGATTCTGTCGAATCCCAGGCTAATCTTCTTTCCACTAAATTCCAGTTTGTCTTTGTATGCGCCTTCGACCTTGCCTAAAATTATCTCGTACGCACCGACTTCTTTTGCTATCTGCTGTGAGTAGTTCTTCAACACATCTTTACTATCTTCGTCCGAGTCCAAGGTTAGCAGGATGCTCTCTTTTACCTGGAACTTGTTTTCCTTCCTCATTGACTGGATTTTCCTCACCACTTCCCTGACAAGAGTTTCTTCGAGCAGATTTTGAGATATTTCCTTGTTCACAAAAACCTTGCCGTGCTTGAACTGAAAGTCGGCAAAGTTTCCAATTGGACTGTCCACCATGGTGCTTATCGACTTGCTGTTGCACATGAACATTATCACGCTTGCTAACTTTTCCACCGCTTCGATGACATGATCCTTCTCAGCCTTAACAAAGATTTCCGACACAGGTTGCCTAAGCTTGAGATTTCCTATCTGCCTTGCTGCCAGCGCCGCCTCGATTATTTCCTTGGCAATCTCCATGTGCCTCTCCAGATGCTTGTCCACGTAAAGCTTGTCTTCTTCCGGCCACTCTGACATGAACACTGACTTTTTACTGCCGTCCAGATTAAGGAAGATCTCTTCTGAAATAAACGGAGTTATGGGCGCCAGGAGTTTTGACACAGTCATCAGGCATTCGCGCAAAACTGATAGTGCGACATTCTTGTCGCTGCCGGACTCGGTAACCCACACCCTATCCCGTATAAGCTTGATGTAAAACCTGCTCAGGTCGTTCACGACGAAGTTGACTATGCTCCTGCCGGCAAGATGGAATTCAAAATTCTCATAGTTCTCCGTAACTTCCTTTATCAGGGAGTTTAGCTTTGACAATATCCACTTGTCCTCGATTTTTAGATTCCTAAATGTAGGCTTGAGGTTTTCCGTCGAATATGTGGTGAAAAATGTGTAGGAGTTCCAAAGAATGTTCAGCGCTTTTCTTATCTCGTCTGCAGTCTTGTAGCTGAAGTTCTGCACCTCCCACGGGGCGACCTCCCAGCAGAAGTAAAGACGCGTTATGTCGGAACCTAGTTGCGCAAGCGCCTCCTCAGCCCAAATGACATTTCCAAGGGACTTGCTCATCTTCTCTCCTTTCTCGTCAAGAACCCATCCCATCAATGAGACTGACTTGTATGGTGCCATATCAAAAGTAGCCACACCCGAGAACATCAGGCTATAGAACCATCCCCTGATTTGGTCCTGGCTCTCGCATATCATGTCCGCTGGCCACAGGCTTTCGAAAAGCTCCTTGTTCTTGTAGGGATATCCTAGCGAAGCCCATGGCGCTATGCCTGAATCAAACCAAACATCAAGGACGTCCGGCACCCTTTTCATCCTGGAGCCGCAGATGCATGTGAGCTCTATTTTGTCCACTACATGCTTGTGCAGGTCTATATTGTGCGGCAGTTCGTTGGCGGCCCTTTCCTTCAGTTCCCCAAGCCCTCCTATAATTTCCTTTCTGTCGCACGACTCGCAGATCCAAATTGGCAACGGAATTCCCCAATATCTCTGCCGCGACACGCACCAGTCCACCGCATCGTCAAGCCAGTTGTGAAATCTTTCCTTGCCAAATTTCGGCAACCAATTGACTTTCTTGTTTTCCTTCACCATCAGCTCTTTTATCAAATCGACCGTAAAGAACCACTGCTTTGTCAGCCTGTAAATCAACGGGGTCTTGCATCTCCAGCATAATGGGTACGAGTGCGTTATCCATCCAAAGTGCAGTAGAAAGCTTCGCTTTTCCAGTCTTTCAACAATCGCCTTGTCCGCCTGCTTCACGAACAGGCCGTTGAATTCTCCCGCCTCGCTTGTGAACTTGCCCTCGTCGTCAACGAAAGACGGTGTCGGCAGTCGATAATGCTCGCCCATGTAATGGTCCTCGGGGCCGTGCCCCGGCGCAACATGAACTATTCCAGTGCCTTCCTCTGCGTTGACGAAATCGAAAAATGATTCCTTCATCTCGTCCGCTCTCTCAATCACACCGTGCTTGTAGGATTTTGATTTAAGAACTGGAATTGACATTACAACATGCTGTGCATGAGAGTCTTTATCCAACTTTTCTTGTGCCGGCACGGACAAAACCGGCAGGTACTTTATACCGTCCAATTCCTTGCCGAAGAACTTTTCCAGAACTTCGTATTTCTCCTTTTTCAGCAAATCTTTCAAAATAGCTTCCACCCTCTTTTCGGCAAGAATGTAAATCTCACTACCAACCTTTACACGGACGTAATATTCCTGCGGATGGACTGCTAAAGCGACATTGTCAACCAAAGTCCACGGAGTTGTAGTGAATGCAAGCAGGAATTCTTTGTCCCTTCCTTTCACAGGGAATTTGACATAAATGTAAGGGTCTTTCACATCGGCATAGCTGTCGGAAACTTCGTAGCCGGCCAAGGCTGTCCCGCAATGCGAGCACCAGAATGTTGATTTCTCTCCTTCTACAAGCATGCCCTTTTCTGCCAACTGCTTGACTGTCCACCATCCTGACTCGATGTAATAATTTTCAAAAGTTATGTAAGGTGGAACGTATCCTCTCCATGCCCCCAATTTCTTGTAAAGCTCCAGCCAGACTTTCTCATTTCCGCTTGCATGCTCCTTGCATGCCTGAATGAACTTCTCCGCACCAATTTTTTCGATGTCTTTCTTAGATTTTATTCCCAGCGATTTCTCAACTATATTCTCAATAGGCAAGCCGTGGGTGTCGAAGCCGGGTTGGAACCATGATGAGTATCCCTGCATTAGCTTGAACTTGGACCAGATGTCTTTTATTGTCGTCGTCTTTATGTGGCCGACGTGGGCAACATTGTTTACATAAGGAGGGCCGTCGAGAAGATAGAACTTCTTTTTCGTAGGATCGAACTTCGTTAAAGCTTGCACAACTTTGTGAGACTCCCAGTATTCCCTTATTCTATGTTCCAGCTCCTTCTGATTGTATTGCCCCTTCACTTCTTTGACCATAAATATCATTTTGAATTGCTATGCTCTTTAATGATGCAGTTTAATGCAGGATGTACAGTAAACAAAAGCTTAGAACTAGCAGGCAATCCGTAAACCACTCATAGCATTAGTTTATAAGGTAAAATTTATAAAGATTGAGTAAAGAACCTGAAGCTAGAGATGATGACTACGTCAGAATGCACATGCTGTGGAAAAGATTATCCGAAATTGAGTCCTGCAAAGATCGAAGGTGCGCTCATAGAAGTTTGCGACAGGTGTACAAAGTTCGGGGCGAAAGCCGAATTAAGTTAAATAATTTGAAGTTGTTTTAAGATTATGGATTTCAGAAGGCTGGCTTATTCCTTATTAGGGATATTCGGATCTGCCGTTCTTGCATTAGGTTCTGTTTATGCATTGAAATTGGGGGACTGTCCGACAATCAAATCATACAACACTTCGGGGCATTTTGATGTGGCCTTTGTCTATGGTGCTGGAGACGACGTAACAAAGATCAGAGCTACTGATGCAGCTTATTTGCACAAACAAGATATAGTAGATCATTTCATTCCTTTAGGAGGATATCGTGAAATTATTGCTGCCGTTAACGAGTTGATAATGCAGGGTGTACAAAAGGAAAGAATAATAATACCTAGCACGATATCAAGTTCGACTAGGGAAAATATTGAAGTGGGTTATCAGACAGTTGCATCCAGAAATTTGGGCACAAGAATTGCACATGTCAGCAGCAGGCGCCATCTGCCGAGAATAAAAATGCTGAACGATGAGTACAATGCCATGAATCCTTCTGACGACGGCTATTTTGGCAGTGATGATAGTTACGGGACGCCACTCTCAGAATTGCTTCCAGATTTGAGAGCTATGGTTTACGGCTCTGACGTTAGGGAATGGCTAGCATGCGTTGCAAACGGGAGAAAATAGTGGCCTTTTTAAACTCGAAAATTAATGTGATTTTGTGATAAAAGTGAAGGGCGGTATACTTCACATCAAAGAGTGAATTAATTCTATCCAGCCCTTTTTCTAACGACAAAAGCAAGATATTTAGTATGAAACTGCAACCTCCAAAGGGTACAAGAGATTTGTTACCTGAAGACGCAACGAAATTACAGAAGATAGTACAAATCTGTAGGGAAGTTTTTGAGAAGTACGGCTTTGAGCCACTGGTTACACCTGCGTTCGAAAGTTTTGAATTGCTTTCTGCCAAGGGTGGATTAGGTGAAGCTGTTAAAGATGAGATTTATTATTTCAAGGACAAGTCTGACCGTGAGCTGGGGCTGAGATTTGATTTGACAATGCCGATGACCAGAGTTGTTTCATCTAATTCGTTGCCGAAACCTTTCAAGCGCTATGCAATCGACAAAGTATGGAGATATGATAATCCCCAGGCAATGAGGTGGCGGGAATTTTGGCAGGCTGACATTGATGTTGTTGGTAGCAAATCACTGCTGTCGGATGTCGAATGTTTGGCTGCAGTTTGCGAGATTTTAAACAAACTAGGATTCAAAGTATACAAAATAAGAGTCAACAGCAGGAAATTGCTGCAGGATTTGCTTGAAGGTGTTGTAAACAAAGAGAAGATAATCGAAGTATTTAGAAGCATTGACAAGCTGGACAAAATTGGCTTTGATGGAGTTGAGGCTGAACTTAAGAAAAAGGGGATTAAACCGAATGCTGTTTTGAAAATTCTGAAACAGAATGATTTGAACAAAATAATGGATAACAAAGGTAAGGAAGAATTAGAGGAACTTTTTCGTCTAGCAAAGAAATTCGGCATTGAAAAAAGATTGCAGTTCGATATTTCGCTTGTGCGTGGATTGGAATATTACACTTCTATCGTGTTTGAAGTGATGTTAGGCGCCAAAGTTTCTTGTGGCGGAGGGGGCAGATACGACAATCTGATTAAGGCAATTGGTGCGCAGGATTTGCCTGCAACCGGAATATCATTGGGAATTGACAGGGTAATGGAAGTTATGAAGGAAAATAATTTATTCAAAAATGAAAATTCAACTACAAGCATTTTTGTCGCCAATGTTGACGTTTTACTGATTGCTGACGCCATAAAGATATCTGCGGAGCTGAGAAAGAATGGTGTAAAAACCCAAATGGATTTGATGGGAAGAAGCTTTGGGAAACAAATGGAATATGCAAGTAATGCAAAGATTCCTTATGTCCTCATTGTGGGAAAAAAGGAGTTGAAAAAGAAAAAGTTTAAGTTAAAGGAGATGAAAACTGGTAAACAGAGGGAATTGCCTCTGAAGAATATTATTTCATTATTAAAGGAGTGATTTACATGAATGAAAAAGAACGTATCATTTTGGACACATCGATAATTGTCGATGCGAAGATTTCCGAGATGATTGAAAGCGGGGAGCTGGATAACGCAGAAATAATTGTCCCGTACGCGGTGCTGGACGAGCTCCAGGCCCAGGCTTCAAAAGGAAGAGAACCCGGATTCGTAGGTCTGGGTGAACTTAAAAGGTTGCGCAGTTTGTGCGACAAGAAGGACATCAAGCTAAGATTCACCGGTGAAAGGCCGTCGATTGAGGATATCAAGCTGGCCAAATCCGGAAGGATGGACGCCCTTATCAGAGACGTAGCAAAGGCTGAGGGTGGCGTTCTTTATACGGCTGATTACGTGCAGGCGCTTGTCGGCGAGGCCGAAGGCGCAAAGGTAAAGCACATACCCGCTGAGATAAAGTCCGAGGGGCTGAAATTTGAACAGTTCTTCACGACCGACACGATATCGTGCCCATGGCAAAAAGGGGCAAGCCCGGAAATTTCGAGCTGATGAAGTTGAGTGGAGAAAAAATGACAAGGGTTCAGCTAGAGGAAATTATCAGAGAGATATCCGAAGCGACAAGAGTCAGCGACGAAGGCTCGTTTGAAATTGTGCGTTCGGGTGCAACGGTTATACAGTTTGGCAGGTTCAGGATTTCAATAACGCGACCACCGTTTTCTGACGGGATGGAGGTCACGATTGTAAGGCCTGTGGTAAAGCTTACGCTGGAAGATTACAAGCTTTCTGACAAGTTAATGGACAGGTTGAGGAAAAAGGCTGAGGGGGTTGTAATCGCAGGCCCGCCTGGCTCTGGCAAGTCGACATTGTGCGCAAGCCTTGTAGAGTTTTATCAGAAGCAAGGAAAGATAGTGAAGACGCTGGAATCGCCGCGCGACTTGCAGGTTCCTGACGAGGTCACGCAGTACGGGCCTCTTGAAGGGGACTTTGAAAAGACTGCGGACATTCTGCTCCTTGTCCGGCCAGACTATTCCGCATTCGACGAAGTAAGGAAGACGAAAGATTTCGAAATATTCTCGGACTTGAGGTTGGCTGGAGTCGGAATGGTGGGTGTTGTGCATGCAAGCCAGGCTATTGACGCAATCCAGAGATTCATTGGAAGAGTGGAGCTGGGAGTTATCCCGCACGTGGTAGACACTGTCATTTTCGTGAAGGATGGGCAGGTGAAGAAGATATACGACCTGGATTTGACGGTGAAAGTTCCCAGCGGAATGATGGAAGCTGATCTTGCAAGGCCTTTGGTCGAGATAAGGGACTTTGAGACAGAGAAGCTGGAATACGAGATTTACACGTTCGGCGAGGAGAAGGTCATCGTACCTGTGAAGGAGACTGCCGCGGGAATTTCTCCAGTGAAGAAGCTTGCGGCAGAGAGGATAATGCAGGACATAAGGAAGTTTGATCCGCGTGCAATAGTTGAGCTTGTATCAGAAAACAAAGTTGTTGTGAAGGTTGACAATAGCGTTGTGCCGAGGATAATCGGGAAGGAGGGTTCTACTGTTAATGCATTGGAAGACAAGCTGGGGATAAAGATAGACATCGAACCCAAGACCGCCGCACTTGGGAACGAGATTCTTTTCGAGACTTATGAAAAGGGCAACAGCGTGGAATTTGTTTTTGACAGGAGGTTCATCGGCAAGGCTGCAAGCCTGTTTATTGAAGACAAATTCATTTTTTCCGCGACTATAGGAAAGAATGGAAACATTAAAGTTGCCAAGGATTCGGACATTGGAAAGGAAGTTTTCAGGGCGATTGTCGGGAAGAGGAAAATCAAAGTTTTCTTGTAGTCAACCTGACAACAAATCAAAATCAAACGTAGTCAAAACCTTATAGCCGAACATTTTAACCATCCTGAACACCAGATTTTGCTGGAATTCCGGCAACTTGTGAATGTTTCTGAACAACATTCCTTTGTTGATTCCTGGCACCAGCTTTTTCTTCCACTCTTTGTCATAAACATTCTTCAGGAACTCATAGTCAAATTTATTTTCTTCAAAGGATTTCTCCACAGCATCAGCACAAACTTGTGCACCAATCAATCCATAAGTAATTCCACCGCCGCTAAATGCCTTTATCTGGCATGCTGCATCACCAACCAGCATTACATTGTCCGCAACAGTATCTTTCATCACACCAAATCTGATAACTCCAGCCACATCCGGCTTTAATCCATTATGGCCAAGCCTGCTTTTCAAAAATTTTTCATAGTAAACTTTGGGGGTAGACGATGCTGCTAAACCTATCCTAGCAACATTTTCATTCTCTGGCACTACCCAAGCGAAAAAGTTTGGCGCAATATTCTTACCAAACCACAGTTCTGCACACTGCTCAAAATCGCCAATAGCAGTTGTCTGCATACCCACATAGATATTCTTCGGTATCTCCAAGCCGGCAGTTTGGGCGACAAGGGAATTGGCGCCGTCCGCACCTATCAATAATTTTGTTTCGTAAACTCCTTTGCTTGTTTTAACTTTGATATGGACATTGCTTCGCGTGAAGTTTTCAAATCTTTCAGTCTTTACTTCAGCACCCTCTTTCTTTGCTTCATCAAATAAAAATTTGTCAAGTCCTGGCCTGTCAAGCACGTAAACTTCTTTCTTCGACTTTAATTCAAACCATGATTCATCTGGAGAGAAGAATTTTCCCTTGTCTAATTTGTTAACAATTAGCTCTTTCGGCAATTTTACAGTCTCTGGCGTTCTCCAGCTAACTAAACCGGTACACTTGCAGGGCAATCCTACCTTCTCGTGCTCTTCAAGCAAAAGGGCTTTTTTTCCGACGTTAATTATTTAAAACCAATTTTAAAGTATAAGTTTGAGCCTCGGTAGCTCAACTTGGATAGAGCAAATGGTAACAGCTCAACTCCGTCCTAATGAATAGGATTGAGGAGAAGGTTGAGGGTTCAAATCCCTTCCGGGGCACTATTTCTTCTTCAACTGCAAGTAAACAAGCGTGAGGTTAACCAAGTAAACCGGCAAAAGAAGGAAGCTCGCGACAATGAAAAACGGTATTATTGCAAACAGCATGAAAATCAACCCCCACACAAGCAAGAGCAGTGCTATCTGCCAAGAGTTCCCCTTCGTCGCCCTCCAGCTTCTCTTTATACCCAGTCCTTTCTTTTCCAGTATGCACGCAGGCGTAACCAGCGAAAGCCTGACGGCAACTATCAGCCCTGGGATTATGAGTAGGAGCAGACCTAACATTATGAAACCTTGCTCAAGGACGTACGCTAACGACAGTCGCGGACTCTCCGTTATCCCCTTCTTCATGATAGTCCATACGCTCGCCTTTTTCCTTTTGACCAGCCTCTCGGCATAAAGAATGGTGCCGCCGATGCCTCCCATCAACAGCACTAAAGAGGCAAGCATTATAACCGCCCCGATAAAAAGCGAAAGCACGTGCAGGGAAGCCACGCTGAAGAACAGTAGAAGCACGCCTACAAGGAAAAGTATAAGACCGGACATGAGCAGCACCAGGAACCAGAAAAGCTCCGGATTGTTCATGCTTATCTCAAACGATTTGACCATGGTGTCCCAAGGCTTAAGCCTCCTTGCCATGACACTGATTTAAAGTTTCGATATAAAATACCTTTATGGGAATAGAGTTTATTTTCGGCCTGGCGATATTGGGCGTGGTGTTTTATGTCCTGTTCAAGGTACTTGGCAACATAGCCCTGGGTGCTTTGCTGGTCCTTTTGATATTCATCTCCAGCTATCTGATACTGGGCTCCTTCCCGGAAGTTGGCAACGTGCCTGTACTTGGCAGATTCATACCGAAAACCGGGCAAATCATAGCCGCGATAAAGGACTTTCAGTATAGCATAGACGTGCTTGGAACATCCACATCTTCCAATGGAAACCTCCTGGTGGCTGTGCTCAACAGCGGGCAGTCTGACTTGTCCAATTTCACCGCCTATGTCGACGGCAGGCCTGTAGTGATACTGAATGGCGATTTAACTCTAAAGTCGGGCAGTGTCGTTGTCCTCGAGCTTGATTGGAAAGGCGAGGCCGAGAGCGTGTTGATCAATGCCGGTGACGCCAGCGACACCTACAAGATAGTCTAGTCTCTTCTTCTCAGGACTCGGCAAACCAATCATCTTTTGTCATGCCGCCCATCTGTCTTCATCGAATTTGAAGCTATAGAAGCAATATCTTTTAGAAAGTTTAAATAAACTTTAAGGATTCAATGAGAATTTGGATTAGTTTGGTCTTCATGCTGTCCTTTTTTGCCATTTCGCATATTGCGAGCGCGGTGGCATTCACTGCGTCTTCCAGTCCCACTAGCGTGAATGCAGGCCAGACAGAGCTTTTGAACTTTACAATCCAGAATATCGGAAGCGTGAACATAACGCAGGCGAACATAACACTTCCGTCCGGTTTTGTATTCAGCTCTTCCGGGACAACCACAACAGGATATTCTGCATTGTCTTCGAGTCCCTCCTGGGGCAATACGTCTTCCGTGGGCATAGTCGGGAACGGTGAAACCCAATATTTTTGGTTTTATTCAACTACACCCGCGAATCCGGTAAATTACGGCTTTAACGTATCCGTCGTCGATGCAAACGGTGTCTTCAATTCAACCAACATAAGCGTCAATCTTTTCGACATACTGGCTCCGCAATATGCAAGCAACACCACCTCCCCAAGCACAAATTCAACTTATGTGCAAGGGCAGCTGTACTGGATAAACGCCACGTGGACAGACAACGTGGCCGTCTCCAAGGTCTTGATAGAGCACAACTTTACAGGCAGTTCTACCCCGCACAACGAGTCTATGAACAGCTCCAGCAGCACCTACTATCTTAATGCCAGCGACATAGCTGCGGGAAATTATGTATGGAGGATTTATGCGAATGACACCAACAACACCTTCAACTCCACGCCACAATTTACCTACAACCTGAACAAGGCCGTAAGTGAGATGCGTATTTTCCTGAATGGCACTCTTAATGGCAACATAACCTCTATCAACAACACAGCAGTCAATATAACCGTGAACGCCACCTGTTCTCAGCCAGGCTGCACAATAGCTGTGTCAAGGGACGGCACATCAATAACATCCGGCGCTTCAAATCCCTACGTGAGATCGGATGATGTGATAACGACTATCGGCCTGCACAACTATTCTGTAACGGCAAGCGGCAACACTAATTATACATCAAACTCCTCTATTTACTATGCTGCGACTGTGCCGAGATTTAGCACATCTACAACGGCGCCTGTCACGTTTTCCAACGGCAGCAGTTCGATTGTATTTACTTTTGACAACAATCCGGCATTTGCAAGCATCACCCTCCAGGGAGGTTGGTCAGGAACTGCAACAAACTATTCCCTGACAAACAACTCTGCTACAGTCTACCATTACAACAACAGCTTTCCTGCAGGCGCCTCTGTTTGGACGCTCTTTGCAACTTATTCCAACCACACGTTCAATGCCACCAGGGGATCTTTCACAATAAACGAAGCTGCACCTACTCTGAGCCTTAACGCAACACCGCAGTGGACTTTGGATTCGCCAATTCAAACCAATGTAACTTGCAAATCGGACGTACATATCCTTACGCCCAAGCTGTATAGAAATGGCACAGCAGTGAACAATCCTGACATACAGACTTTTGCCGCCGGAACCATATATGAGTACTTCTGCAACAATACAGTGAACCAAAATTACACTGCATCTTCCCAAAAAAACATCCTTTACATACGGTCAACACCCACAGCGAACATTATGTTTGTCGAGGCGCCGGCGTCAGTAGAAGTGGTGCAAAATACGACAAAAGCTGTCACCATAAAAATAAAGAACATCGGCAATGTCGGGCAGAACGTATCGGTGAAGCTGTCCGATATAGATGGGAGTTTGTTTGAGTTTGTTCCTGTCACTAAGGATATACTTGTAGGTCAAACTGCTGATTTTGTCTTAACGTTCAACATTAGTAACTTGAATTTGAAGGAATACATAGGTAACTTGAGCGCGAGCAGTCAGAACTGGACCATTTACCAAACTTTAACTCTAAGGATAATGCCGTCGAACGAAACAAAAATTGAATTGAAGGACAAGCTTGCATTGTTCGCCCTGGAAGTTTCGAAGCTAGAGTCGGAAATCAGCAAAGACAAGGTTGCCGGGATGAACGTGCTTGACGCCGAAGCCAAATTGGAAGAGCTCAAGTCAAAACTGCAAGAGGCTGAGAACCAGGCGAACTCGGGCAAATATTTTGAAGCCTACCAGAATTTTGAGACAATAGACTCGCTGATTACTGAAACCAGGGAACTTTTGAAAGCCCTGCCTCAAGTCGGCGGCACCACAGGCTTTTCCAACATTTGGATTTTTGTAGGCGTAGGGATTGCTGTAATTGCCATAGGCGGCTTTGTTGTATATTTGTTCCTGCCTCCAAAGCAGGGGTACAAGCCCGAGACTGGAGAATACACTTGGTCGGGTAAAGCAAAGGAAGCCTTTCCAAAGAAAGGGATATTTGGAAGGATAAAAGAACTGGTTTCCAAGTTATTCAAGAGGGAGCCTAAAGTGCAACCGAGCGGTTAATTATGGTGGATTTTTTCAATCTTACAAATCCGCTGCTGTGGTTTATAGGCGCTGCAGCTTTAGTGGTTATTGTGTTCATATTCATCTTCTTCAGGTGGGTTGTGGGAAGGAAATACTAGAAATATTACTGGATTGTGGACTTGTTTTCCAAAAAACATTTTATTGTAAGTTCACCGGAAGGAAATAATTTATCTGGAATTTTGTTTTTATCAAACCATTTCCATTCTTTCCAATCTTCAGGCTTCATCAATTTTGGTTCTCCCTTTCCTTCAACCAGAATCCCGATAGCAACGTAATGATTTCCAAATCCAAAATTGTTGTTTGTGCATACAACTTGGAAATTTTCCAATTCCATGCCAAGCTCTTCTTTCAAGTTCTTTTTCACCGTCTGTTCAAAACTATCTCCAAAATCAATTTCTCTTCCGGGAAGACCCCATTGATATTTCCCGTTTTCAGACCATTTCTCAGATACTTTTCCGAGAAGAATTTTACCGTCTTTAATGACAATTAAATCTACTGATACGACAGGTTTTTGTCCCATATTATTTCTTCATCCTTTCCAGGACATCTATCTGCCTTTGTATGGCCTTCAATTCTTCCTCATATTCTTCCCTCTCGTCCGAAGTAGCCCTGTTCATTTTATTCACAATCAGTACTTTCCTGTCCCTAAGCTTTTCAATCTCCCTTTCCAGCTCGCTAGGCATTTAATCCCAGTTATTTTTTGAACAAATTCCTCTTCTCAGAGTTTCTCACAAACAAATCGTACACAGGCAGTGTTATTTTTGACTTGAAGACAGGCTCCAGTTCCGCAATCTTGTCGAACGACTCTGAGTTCAGCACCTTGTGTATGAGAAGCTTGCCGTTGAACACTATCGAGTCCACCAGATTCAAATCGATCTCTGCGTACCTTGAAGATACAACAGCTATTATTTTGTCTATGTTGCTCACGATTGCAATCTTGTGGCCGTCCAGATACCTGTTCTGTACCTTCGAGTTCAGGTCGCGCTTTATCGGCATCAGCTTCGCATGCAATTCCCTGTCCCGGTCGCGCAGAAGCAGGTTGTCGCAGAAGTTCTGCTGGAACCTCCTGCCGTCTATCAGATCCTGAGTGGATATGCACAAGCCTAATGGCGTTATTTCCTGCATGGCCAAAGCCATAACATCACTGAATAATGATTGTGCTGGAAAGTATTTGTAGGTAGCTTGTGGGTTTAAAAGAATGTCTTTCCGAATAAATTAAAGTCGAATGGTTATAAAATGGCAGGTGTTACAAATGTTGAGACAACCTATAGTTGCAGTTTTGGGGCATATAGACCATGGAAAAACTACTCTTCTGGATGCTATAAGAGGCACTACAGTTGCCAATCAGGAAGCCGGACTGATAACGCAATCCATAGGCGCTACTAATGTGCCTGTTGAGATTGTCAAGAAAATCTGCGGCGATCTTTTGGAAAAATTCAATATCGCTCTTACTATACAGGGGCTGCTAGTAATTGATTCGCCAGGCCATTCAAGTTTCATAACTTTAAGAAAACGCGGCGGTGCGATAGCCGACATTGCAATTCTTGTCATCGACATAAACGAGGGGTTCAAGGAGCAAACAGATGAGTCTCTGAACATACTGAAAGAATACAAGACGCCGTTCATCATAGCAGCGACAAAAATCGATAAGATAAGAGGCTGGTTCCAGAACAGGAACGCCAGCTTTCTAGACTCCTTCGGCAAGCAGAGGGATGACGTCAAGGATGAGTTGGACAATAAAATTTACAGTCTGGTGTCGCAGTTGGCCGAGAGAGGCTTTGAAGCTGACAGGTTTGACAGGGTGAGCGATTATACAAAAACTGTTGCCATAGTTCCTGTCTCCGGCCAGACTGGCGAAGGCCTGCCTGAAATATTACTGATGCTCTCAGGACTGACTCAGAGGTTTCTGAAGGAGAAATTGGAGCTGTCGCAAGTCGGCAAGGGAACTGTGCTGGAAGTCAAGGAAGTTAGGGGGCTTGGAGCTACCATAGATGTTATTCTTTACGACGGGTCTGTGCAAAAGGGTGATTTTATTGTTATAGGCGGCAAAATTCCGGTGGTTACCAAGGTAAAAGCGCTGCTGAAGCCAAGGGAGTTGCAGGAACTGAGTGTTGAGAGGCAATTCGAGCAGATAGATAGTGTAGAGGCTGCAATTGGCGTGAGGATATCTGCGCCGAACCTGGAGAACGTAATCGCAGGGTCGCCCATAATAGCAGTTAAATCTGAAGATGATGTGGAAGATGCAAAGATGCAGGTGCAGCAGGAAGTTGAAAGCGTAAGTTTCGACAGGGATGTGTCGGGTGTTGTAATCAAAGCAAACACTCTTGGAGGTTTGGAAGCAATGATAAAATTGCTTGGTGGGGAAGGAATTCCAATAAGAAAAGCCGACGTCGGAAAACTCACAAAGGAAGATATAGTTGAGGCACAAACGTCGCAGGATGAAGCAGGGAGAGTTATTTTGTCTTTTGACATGCAGACGCCTGAGGACATCAAATCAATGGCAAAGGACTTGGGAGTTATTGTCTTTGAGAGCGATATCATTTACAGACTGGTGGAGAACTACAAAGAATGGGTATCGCATAAAAAGGAGAGAGATTTTGAGGATAAGCTTGCTTCTGTCAGCAGGCCTGCCGAAGTTCTGGTTTTGAAGGGAGCTACCTTTAGGGTTTCCAATCCCGCAGTTTTTGGAGTTGAGGTATTAAGAGGTTTTCTGAAATCAGGTATTCAACTAAAACGTGTTGATGGTAAAGTTATTGGTAGAGTTAAGGAAATACAGTCTGAGGGAAAGACTGTCTCCGAAGCGAAAAAAAGTGATAGGGTTGCGATAAGCATGGAAAATGTAACAGTTGGCAGGCATATCAATGAAGGCGATAAATTACTGTCATCTCTAACTGACAATGATCTCAGAATTCTCAAGGAAATTTACAGTAAATTAACTGAAAGTGAGAAAGAATTGTTGGATGAATTAAGCTAAGTCAGGCACTGTTTGATCGGCGGTAGGTGTAGATTGATTGACGAAATCGCTTGACGCTGTCTCGGTTGCAGCAGAAGATGATTCTACATTTTCACTAGTGACAGTTGGTGCTGTTGGCTGAGTTGTACAGCCTGCTAGAAATATCATTGTTATCAGTGAAAGCACTCCTACCATTAAAATCTTATTCACTTTGAACACCTCTTGTTCTATTTCTCAAGTCCCTTATTTCCATTCTCTGTTGTTTTATTTCAGTTCTTTTTTCTTCAATCTCATTTCTAAGTTCTTCCTGTGATTTCCTAACTTCTTTCCTTGCTTCCCATTTGATCGATTTAATTGTTTCTTTAATATCCTTTATCTCATTTCTCAAATCTTTCAGATCGTCGCGCAATGTTTTCAACGCCTCTCTAAAGCTTTCTATACCAGACGAGCTTATATTACTCTCCAACTGCTGTGCTTGCTCGGACAAAGATGCCGCATCGGTTATCAAATCTTTGACTTTTTGTTGTATTTCCAAGCATTGTGTCTCAACGTCAGTTACATTGTATCTTGCGGCTTTCTCTGCTACTTGATCGCATTCAGGCACAAAATTTTGAGCATGCGTCATGAATTCGTCCAAACTTTTGGATACGCCATTTAGTTCGGTGGAAAACTTGTCTTGATTGACTGCTAATATTGCCCGCGCATGCTTCTTGACAGTTGCATTTGTCGCAGGATCTTTAACAGCGACACCAGCTACATAAGGTATAACTGCACGGCTGTCTGAAGCTGGAATGCCAAGACTAGCGGCTTCCTGAGCAGTGGGTAATTTGCATTTTAGTGAAAAGGTGCCGTCTGAAGCAGTTTTTGTTTTGTTAGAATCGCAAACCACTATTCTTTTTGGTGCGACGACTGCGGCACGATAATCGAATGCCGAGGAGGTACCATTATCGAATGTTATTTTTCCTGTCAAAGTTATCTCATCTCCCATAAAGACTTTATTTTTGTCTACAGAGACAGAAATATTTAGTGCTAATGCCGGTGAGACCAATAACAAAAAGCTTAGCAATCCTATAAGGAACTTTTTCATAACAACTAATTACTATTGAGGTACTTAAATATTATACATCCGAAACTTTTTTCTTATGTTCTTTAACATGCCTAAACTAGTTCCATCTAAAAGGTATGCTTTCATTTCTTCCAGATTTACTGCATTGTTTGCTAACAACGGTCCTGAGAGATTTTTTTTGGCCATGACATTAAGGCTTCCAAGCATTGGATTGAATGATGGTACGACTATTACGTCAAGTTTTCCTGTCTTATTGGTTTTGTATTTCTTTTTCATGACTTTTTCGTCCATTTTACCTTTGAGCCACACCTGCTGACGAGACCTGTATCCGAGTTTGTCTCTGAATTCGACTGCAGGTTGCAAGTGTCCCATGAAAATGTAATCGCATTTTAGCAGAGCCTTTGACGGCCAGGCATGACCGTGGAAGAAGCCGTATTTGCCTTTCCTGAATCCTTTACTGCCGTAAAGCTTTACATTTGCCGGAATTAATTTTTCCAGAAAGTCATCGTGGTTTCCTTTGCAGATTATTATCTTTGCCTTGGTTGAAAGGTGGTTGAGGAATTTCGGTATGTCCCTCAGCTCCTGCATTGATGCTCCGGGGACTTTATGCTTCACGTCACCGAGAATTACCAAAGTATCAGCCTTGGTCTCTTCTATCAGCTTGTCGAGCACTGACGTGAATTTTTCTATCTGCTTGTGGATCCTCACCCCCAGCTTTCCAAGCTCGGATTCCACGCCTATGTGGATGTCGGAAATTACAAGCATCTTCTCTTCCGAGATGAACGCGGCAGGATAGTCGGTCAAAAACTTTACTTGCATACTTTTATCTTTTAACAATCAAGTTAAAAACTATGCAGGAAATAGGAACTGTGGTTTCAACCGAGACAGGCCCGAGCAGCCAAGAATTCTGGTTCGTCATAAACGACAACAAAGGCGTCCCTGTAAGGAAAGGGCAGTTTGTCCAGATAGATTCCCATGACGGCCTTTTAGTTGCTAGGGTTGAAGAAATAATAAAAACAAACCGCTATTATACACGTCCAGAGTCCGTAAGCGAGTTTGAAAAATCCGGCAGGCCTTTGATAGAGCAGTTTCCAGTTGACAGGTGGGAATATCTTGTTGCGCAGGCTCATCCATTAGGTGTTCTTTCAAGCAATAGGCAAAAAAGGGTAACATTCCCGATTTCCCCCAGCAGCAAAGTTTACGCAGTGGACGAAAAGATACTCAATAATTTTCTCGGTTTGGATGAGGTCAATGGCCTTTCAATTGGCAGGATAGAATTTCACAATGTTGACGCAAAGTTGAATCTCACACGATTGTTCCAGAAGCACTTGGCAATTCTTGCAATATCAGGTGCCGGTAAAAGCTATACTGTATCTGTCTTGATTGAAGAGTTGCTCAACAAAGATAGAAACTCAAGGCCTTCAATAATTCTTATAGATCCGCATGGGGAATACGGCGGCTTTGAAAAGGACGAGGGATACAGGAAGTCCACTAAAATCTATGACGGCAAGGATATCTCAATCGCAACGCATAGCCTATCTCCTTACGAGATGTCCGCGCTGATGCCGAAGATGTCGCCTGTACAGAGAAGGGAAATAGCGCCTGTGATGAAAAATCTGAAGGCAGCAAAGCCGGCATACGACATGGAAGACTTGATCACCGCGGTGCAGGACAGCAGCATCAAGGACGCAACAAAATCAGCGATGCTTTCCTGGATGCACGAGCTGAACCAGACAGGACTGTTCAGTAACAGAGACTATCCAACCATAAAGGATCTTGCATTCCAAGGCAATCTCAGCATACTTGACCTGTCGGACATAGTAGACAAGAAGAGGAAGCAGATAATCGTGTCGTACTTTGCTAGGGAATTGTTCGACGCGAGAAGGGGAAAAAAGATATCGCCGTTTGTCCTTTTTGTCGAAGAGGCCCACCAATTTGCGCCGGAGGGGGAAGATTATGAGCATGCGCTGTCCAGAGGCATAATAGAGCAGATTGCAAGGGAAGGCAGGAAGTTCAACGCCTGCTTGGCTCTGATTACTCAAAGGCCGGCAGGACTTTCAACAACAGCGCTGTCCCAATGCAACACTCATATGATTATGCGCGTAACCAACCCTTATGATATTGACCACATAAAGGAAAGCTCGGAAGGTGTCACCGGCGGCATACTCGACTCCATACCGGGCTTGAAAGTGGGAGAGGTTTACATAGTCGGGGAGGCTGTCAACTATCCTATCCTGATAAACGTGAGGGAAAGACAGAGCAAGTCTGTGGAGAAATCTGTCAGGTTAGAAGACGACATTAAGAATTTTAATAATGCGAAAATCAGCGACAAGGACTTGGAAACTTTTATGTAATTTAAGCTTCTATTGCTCCGCTAATTCTTCCGGCAGAGGTAAAAACTCTTCCATCTTCTGTGTATGATATTGAAACGTCGATTGCATAGCAGTCACCTGAAACCAGCCCTGTAAACCCGCTGAATGTCAGCACTCTTGTGTCGCCGTTTGCTATTGTTGCAGAGCCTCCTGTCAGTGTACCTGACTGCGATGAGCCACTAATTGTGGCTGTTGAGTTGTTGTACGTGACGGTTGAAGCTCCTATCCTATTTAAATCGAAAACTAGACTTGCATCGCTTGCATCAACTTTGGGCGTAGCTGCCTGAAAGCCTCCGCCTGTAAAGCCGGTTACCTGAGTTCCAGTCCACCTGCACGTCTTTGTCAAACCTAGAGCATAAAGTGCTCCTATAACGATAATTACTATAAGAATAGCCCAACCGTATGTCATTAGATATTCTAAAGCAGTTTGTCCTTTCCTCATATAATTCGTTAAGATTAATTGTGTTTACTCCCTTTTAAACCTTATGCAGAATTAAACCTTAATAAAAAGAAAATTCAACTTTAATTAATGGAAAGGGTTCCAACTGGAATCAAGGGTTTTGACGATATGGTAGAAGGCGGCCTAGTGCCGTCATCCGTTACTATAATAGGAGGCCATCCCGGTACAGGTAAAACTCTATTTTGCAGTCAATTCCTCTACACAGGAGCCGCCAAATACAAAGAGCCAGGAGTCTACATAACTTTGGAGCAAAGGGCAGAAGACATAAAATATGACGTAAAGGATACACTCGGATGGGATTTGGAAGAGTTGGAAAAGAAAAAGATGCTAACCTTCTGGCCACTGAGAATAAAGAGGGTTTTCCATCCTCTAGAGAAGAAGAAGGTTCTGACAATGTCCATGCCAGAGCTGTCGAAAAAGGTGATTGAAATGATAGACAGTACAAAGGCCAAACGACTTGTGATAGACTCTGTTTCTATAATAGACATGATGTTTGAAGACAAGTTCCAAATAAGAAGTGAGCTGGTGGCGTTGTTCGACGGCTTCAAGGACCGTGGCGTAACTTCCCTTTTGACAGCAGAAATACCGGAGAAAGGCGAGAGGAGTGAGTTTATAGATTTTGTAGGCGACATGGTTATAAAGCTGGATACAATGTATGTGAGGGACGAGTTTAGAAGAATTATGACGGTTACGAAGATGAGACGGAGCGAGCACTCTCATTTCATCCATCCTTACAAGATAACTAAAAATGGTATAGAAGTGACAAAGCTCTAGTCTATGCTATTATCGTGCCGAAAATAGCTTTTAATGCTATCTGCGAGAGGATGAAAACTGCTAACCCTATACCAAGAAGTACCGGGAAGAGCTTCAGCCCATTTTTCTCCGAACCATCCTGTATAAGGCCTATGAGCATGCTTCCGAAAAGAGCTGTGATGAAGATGGAGATATACGAATACATTCTTAGAAAGTCTGTAGATATCTCGGCTGGCTTGAACCTTAAAAGCGGTATTGCACTATTGGTTACCAACGTTTGCAAATCGACAGCCCCCCCAAGTTTTGCCATTGTTTGAACTAGGTAGGTCGATACAGAGTAAAGCAGAGGCGCGCCTATGCCAACTGCAAAGAAAATGAAAATTCCGTACATCATTACATAAGATCTTATCTCGTCACGCAATATTCTCGCCTGCCTTATGTCATCTGCAACGCTATCCAGCAAAGAAGTTATGCTGCCCCCTTTAATCAGTCCTTCTATAATTAGGCTGACTGTTTTGTCCAAAATTTTTGATTTAATCTTAGTCGATATGCCACTAAGCGCCTCCTCGAAAGATTTTCCTGACAAAGCCTCTTCTGCCGCTTTTCTCAATTCCTTTTCCAAAGGCCCGAACTCCGGACGCGCAGATGTTAGAATTGCTTTATCCGGTGTCAGACCAGAACGCATATTAGACGAAATTATTTGAAGGGCATCGGGCAAGATTTGTTCGACGAAATTAGATCTGCTGTCTGCAATAAAAATCAGCATTAAATGTCCTAGAACTTCAAACCCAGCAAAACCAATAGCCCATGCCAAAAGAAAGGCCTGGAATGTTAACAGCTTTAACGAAAACAAAAGAAAACTAACTGCAAAGCTTGCTACTATACCGAACAGTATAAGGAATCCTATTAATCGGATTGGAGAGACGGTGAAATCGCAGTAGTCGATATGCTTTTCAACCCATTTTCTGTACCTTACTGGACTTATTGCATAAAGGAATCTATACATAAACTTCCACCGACGGTCTTCTGCTTTTCACAATGCCCAAAAAGTTGAATTTGAATAAAATCAAAAGTGCAAGAATAATCCAAAAGTAAAATTGCTTTATCGGTAGCCCTGTAAATGAAGAAAGGGTTATCAGGAGGGCTATGCCCAAACTCGGTATGATAACGCCGAACATCATGTAAATGAAAGCTAATGGATTAAGCTGGGAGCCGTATTTTCTTACAAGAATTCTCTGTTCGTTTGCTAGATTTACAACAATGTTCTCTAGCGTAGTGGAAATGTCTGCACCCGCCCTAATGGTATTTGATATCTGCCAGAGAGCTCTTCTGAAATATAAGGAAGGACTCTTTAAAGACAGTTCTTCCAATGAATCAACGTCACTAGTGCCGGTGCTTATTTTTCTAACAACTTCGTTGAATTCATGCGACACCAAGCCGTAATTCGACTTGGCAACTGATGCTATGGCATCAAAAAGAGGTATGCCTGACTTTGTTTGAATCAGCAAATGCCGCAATGCAAACAGTAAATTCTTTTCCAATTCCCTAACTTTTCTGGTGACAAGCACTTTAGGGTAAAAGATTACATAAAAGAAAGATAATAATCCTAGAGCTATTGATGATGACGAGACTATGAAAAGAAAATTACTTGGGACTTGTGCAACAAATGAAAGTAATATGCCGAATGAAAAAAATAATAATAACCAGAAAATTCCAGTTAAGAGGGCTATAGTTGTGTATTCATCCTTGTCCAGATAAGATTCTGATTGGTAAAGATAAAGTGATAGTTGTGGGAAGAAGTTTGAAAGTCTGCTTCCTAGACCAATCATACCAAAATTCCTCGCATAGGTCAATGCTTTGTTTAAAGGAAAGGGTACTATCGGCACTCGAGTAAACGGCATTAACTACACCTTGAGCAAGGATGGCGGAACTAGGACACTTGGATTTTCATTCTTCTTAACAACTTTAAGAACTCTATCGGGGTCAAAATAGTATTCAACGACAACTTTGCCTATACCGTCAACAGTCCTGATGTTTTTGTTTAACATCCATTTCAAGATATCTGTCTTTTCACGCAAATCACGCTTGAATTCGTGATCAGTCATGCCTGTATGCAATTTCAACTCGTCCAGAATTCTAATGCTTTGCTTCACTTTCAACATATTGTCTTTAACAGGATTCCATCTGTAAAGAACGTTGATAAATGGCTTGAATTCCTCGCCTTTGAAAGCTGGTACAATCTCTGCAAGCTGGAAGATTCTTCTTAATCCTTTCCTCCTGTCTCTAAAAGAGACTGCGATCAGATGAAGTGCTTCCATTAAAGATTCGGGAACATCAATTGGTGGGTTTACCAACCTTCTGTAAGTTTGTTCTGCCGTGTCTGCGTGCAGTGTTGCATAGACACTGTGGCCTGTATGCATTGCTTCGAACAAAACTTCTGCCTGCTCTCCTCTTCTTATCTCGCCTACGATTATCCTGTCCGGCCTCATCCTCAAGCTGTTCACAAGAAGATCTAGCATTGAAACACCACCCTTGCCTTCTGGATTTACCTCTCTTGTTGTCAACGGGACCCAATGTAGAAATTTCGGCAACTGTATTTCTCGCGTGTCTTCTATACTTATAATTCTTTGATTAGGTGGAATGAAAGGCATTAAGACATTTAGGAAAGAAGTCTTGCCGGTTGCTGTTCCACCAGAAAAAATGATATTAGTTTCGTATTGAATCGCCAACCACAACAAAGCTGCAATATCCAAAGTTACGGTCTTGTTTTCCAGAACATCTGTGATAACCCATGGTTTCCTCCTGAACTTTCTTATGCTAATTGTGTTGCCAAATGTGCTGATAGGAAAAAGTGTTGCATTAACCCTGTCTCCTGTTGTCATGTGTGCATCCATCAAGGGATTAAGAGTTGTAATCTGCCTCCCTGATCTTCGCCCGATCATTGCGGAATAGTTTTGTATTTGAGCTTCTGACTGAATGGAGACGTTTGTTTTGAGCCAGCCGTACTTTTTATGGTAAACCCACAACGGTTCTTCCGCATTGTTTACAACTATGTCTTCCAAATCACCGTCGGCCAACAAAAGTTCTATTTTTCCCAAGCCTAGCATTTCATGAACTAACGTGCCGGCCAAAAATTCCCAGATTTCTTCGCGCTCATTTGATAATTCTCTTCTCAATAGGTCGTAGGAGCGGTCGAAAAATTTTATTTTCAAGTCTTCGAAAGCTTTAGGCTCCAGCAATTCTGTTGTTTTTATTGCGACTTCGCTTAAAATTTTCTCTCTTATCTGATCCATCAATGCTAACGTAGCAGGTTGAACCTCTGGAACCTTGAGAACATACAAGGGAACAAATTCTTTAGACGTCCTTTCGATGCTCACCTCTCCCTTGACTTTGTGTGCATCCACATAATAATGGGCTAAAATAGTGCTGTCTTTCATTTTATCTTCTTCCTGAATTCTGGCTTTCCGAGTGGTGGATAAAACATCTCAAGTAGGTTATGCTTTTCCAGAACTTTCCCCCATTCTTCTATTTTATCTTCGGGTAATATTAACCTTTTTTTAATCTCAGAGACTCCGATAGAACCTTTTCTTTCCACAATCTTCAAAATTTCATCGATGTCAGTCTCAACCTTAAGTATTCTTTCAAGCTCACGTTTTTCAAGTATTTTGAATAGAAGCTCTTTGGAAACGCCACGCATGATATCGCTTTTTGTCAAAATTCCTACCAAATGCCGTTTTTCATTTAAGACAGGCAATCGAGTTATATCATGTTCATTAATCAAGTCGGTGGCCTCTGACAATTTTGTATACTCGTAAACAAAAACAGGGTTTTTATGCATTACATCTTCGACTTTCATCTCACTTAACGTCTTCAGCCTTGAACTACCACGCGACAGCAACTCTTTACTTCCTATGAACTTCAGTATATCAGACTCTGCTATTACACCAACCAAATTATTTCCATTCATGACAGGTGTCCCACTGATTTTTTTGTCGGCGAACACTCGAATAACATAATTCAAGGTATCATTGGGCCGCACTGTGTAGACACCTTTCGTCATCAAATCGGCACAAATAACTTCTTTAATGACTTCTTTAGGAATTTTTGCTTCCCAGATTTTCTTGAGGTCTATCTTTTCAGGCAGAGGTGCAGGGATTGCAGAAGGCTTGAATTTAGGTAGTTTAATTCCTAAGGCTTTAGATCGTTCTTTCTTTTTACCCTTTAACATTACAGGCTTTAGAATTTTGGGCAGTTTTCCTTTTTCTTCTGGCATCTTTGCTTCTTCTTCCAATTTTGCCAATTCCTGCTTCCAGGTTTTTAACTTGACACCAATCTCAACTAATCTAGACTCATAATCGTCCATGATTTTTTTAAACGAAACCTCGTCAAGTTCTCTTCGATAATACTTCTCTTCAATTACTTTTTGTGACTGCTGTAAATGCTTTTTCTCGCGTTCCAGCTCTTCTATCTGATTCTTTGCTTCTGTTATCGAGTCTGTAGGTGCAGGGATTGCTGCACCAGCTTCCAAGTCTTGGATTTTTTGTTTCGTATAATTAATCAAATCTAAAATCTCAGGTACTACAGTTGCGCCGCTAGTTGCTGCCTTCTCTTCCAAATCTTGCACTGATTTTTTCAAATCTTCTACATTATCTGTAGCAGATCCTTTGGAAGCATTAGCCTCAATCTCTTTCACTTTGTTGTAAATTTCCTGAAGTGTTGCTGTTGAAAGATTAAATGCTGCCGCCAGTTCTTTCACATTTATTCGTTTTGGTCTACGTATTTTCCTCTTTGGTTTTACTACAGTTACTCCCTTAGGTCGGACGCCTGCCTTCCTTTGAAGTTTAGGCACCTTCTCCAGCTTTTTAATAATTTCAGTCGGCCTCTTAGCCACTTTTCTATGTCCTCTAAATCGAATTTTTCTTTTATGCCGCCTTTTTTTAATTTTCAACCTTTTTGCTTTTCTTGTGGCACTAACATGAACTTTTTTGATTTTCTTGATTGCACGCCTCCGCCTTCTGCGTTTGTCTAGCCTTCCTAAAAGGAAGTCTATAATGTATTCGAATATTGTAGCCATTTCCTATTCTCCATATATATAGATTGTATCGTTTTTCTCAATTTGATATAAGGTTTCCTTTACCTTTATTGCTTGGGGTGGGAGGCCTATCCATATTTTGCCAGGAATGTCTGTTAGATTCAATGCTATGGAAGAGTCCACTTTAAAGCCGGGTTGGACAAGAACACTTAGCACACTAGTCGCGTCATTTCGTATATCTAGAATTTTGTTATCTAACAGGTCTTTTATATTAAAAACGCAGTTTTCAGTAGGCTTAATTTTATCCACTTCATTGTATACGGTGTTATTGCCTATAATGGTTATGTTCCAGATTAACGTTGCGTCTTTTCTGCAGTTGGCGGAATTTCTTGAGCCGCCTGCTTCACCTATGCTGGAATTGACTTTCATCACAATTGTATAGCCGTTGATATAAATCCAGCTGCCATTCGGGATTATTTGTATCTCTTCTTGTTGATTTGGCAAACATTTGGCGCCGCCTGCAGGCCTATCCGGATGGGTATAGGAAATGTTATATGGCGAAATGGTTAAAGGCAAACACTTTTCTAACTCGGTAAAATTCAAGTCAATAGCTAATGTTGTTTCGTTCAGCTTGGACTGTGTGAAATTTTTGAATCGGTCCATATCTATTTTGAAGCCGCTGCTATCTTCGGTGGGAATGGTTTCGTTTAGGATTACGTAATTAAAGGCACTGCCTTCCTGAATGTTTATTTTCACTCCGCCATAGCTTGATTCCTCTTCCAGAATTCTTTCTACGCCATACTCGATTGAAATATATGCGTGGTATACCTTATCTAAAATCGAGTTTCTAATCACTATATCAAGGCTATCTATAGCTTTTGACGAAAGTACAGAACTTAAAGAGAAAATTACTATGAAGAACAACAGAACCGATAACGTAGACGAGAAGGCTTTCATGTCGACCATACCTTCAGCTCAGCTGTGTTGAAATATTTTATGCGGCTGTCTTGGAAAGTTAGAAACACCCTTTTGGCAGTAACAGAATCGCTTCCAGCCAACGTAGAGCTGGATATGTAGATGCTATTTCCATCAACCGTTACAAAACTTCTGCAGTCTTGGTCTTGGCATTCGTAAACAGTTATGTTAAGTGTATAATCTATGGCGGCAGGAGTAACTTCGTTCAAAATATTTTCGATTAAGGTTTTATTCAAAGTATCAAGAGTTTTATTTTTATTTAAAGTGACTAAAATATCATTAGCAACTTTTTGCAAATAAGCGTTCTCAACTTTGTTTTTGTCTCGCGATATATTAGTAAAAATTCCCGCTATCAGAATTATTGCCACTACAACCGCAAGCAAAGCGTCGATACTGAATGCAAAACCTTTTCTCATTTCCATACAACCACATTGACATAAACCAAGCCGCCATCAAGCAGTGCAGTTCGCTGAAAATTTATGGTGTTGGAACCTGCAATAGGTTTCAATCCCACTTCAGAATTTGTCCCATTCAGCTGAACGATATTTCCTGACAAATCGGTAATTTTAATGTAGATTTCATGGGTTTTGATGCCTAAAGAATCTTTCGTTCTATTGTAACTGACATTTTGTAGAGCGGTGACTTTTTTGACATCCAATTTGTTTGCTGTTGAGACAATCCCCAATGATACCAGTTTTGTTACATTCGACTCCCAATCTGTAGGATTCCCTTGTGACCGCAAAAGCTGATCTGATATATCGACAGTGCCAATAAACAGTTCGTTTTTGATCAAATGCTCGCTGAGCCTCGAACTGCTTAGATTCCACAAAGAAATGCCGAAAATGAAAAGGATGATCAAAACGATGAATACAAGCGAAAATTCCATTGATATAATCTGGCCTTTATGCATTTGCAATTACAACAACCCCAAAAATATTTTTGAAGATTTTGTCACCCTTAGTGAGATTGAATTTGCTATATGAACCGTTAGTTACAATTGAGAAAAATGTGCAAGAATAAGAGCTGTTTTCCCAATCGAAAGTTAGTATTTTGTTATCAGAATCGACGATTAAATTATACTCTTTCGACTCAATTTTATTTGGTATAGTAAATTTAACGGCGCTGCCAAAACCGTTAGATGATACGTGATTAAAATTACTTTTTATTTCATAACAAACTTTCTGAACTCCCAAATACGTCTTTGTAAAATCAACCTCAGAGCCCTTTGACAAATTAAAAACGAGTGAAAAAATAAGAAATATAGTTAAGAAGCTGATAATAAAGATTGCTTCAAGACCTACTTGACCTTTCATTAGCCGCTCCCTCGAATTTCTACATAGCTGCCTGTCATGTTTACAATCACATTATAAGTCCCAGTAGCATTTGGTACGCTTCCCGTGACATTTGCTTTAGTTACAGCCTTCATGTCGGAGACTCCAGAAGAAAGTTGCAGTCGAAGTAGAATTGTTTTGTTTTGGACAGAACTTTCAAGAACGCCGTCGGGAATGATTATTGATATTTTTTCTGAAGAACCTACCCCCAATGAATAAACGTAGTCGGACGCCTTTGCTAAAGCATCTACGGTGTCTTGTGCCTGAGAAACTCTGACAGAATCCAAAGAATTAGTTGTAGAGAAATAGAAAATTGGCAAAATTATCATGGTGACTAGTCCAATAACAAATAGGTATTCTAATGCTACCTGAGATTTCATATATTAAACTTATTTTGGTGTGTAATAAAATCCATCAATTTAGTTGACTGATTTCTGTATAAGCGTCTGTTGACTTGTTCCTTTCAAGCTTGTATGCAAAACCTGTTACAGCCCCCTCCAAGTCAGGAGTGTGAGTGATTAGGAACGTCTGGTCGACAAACTCGCCAATCCTTTCCCTGAGAGTGTCAGACAAAACTCTGATAGCCTCCGAATCCAAGTTCGCAGTAGGCTCGTCCAAAAACAACCACCTTAATTGCGGTGCAAGCACAAGCGAGAAGGATATCCTTAATGCAAGCGCGGCCAAAGACCTTTCGCCTCCTGAAACAATTCCGTCGGCATTTACCCACTCGTTGCCAAGAGTCTGCAACTGCAGAACATAATCTCCCTCATCGACATTCAAACGTATATCAGGAAAGTCCCTATAAGGATAGAGTGTTTTCCAAATCTCGTTCATCGAATAATTGACCGCTGTTATGAACTCCTGCCTCAGCTGAATCTGAGTAAGGGATAGGGCCTTCTCAAAAATTTTAAGCTGAATTATTACATCATCCAACTTCCTTATCTCGTCCTTCTCCTTCTTAGCATTCGACAAAAGACGTTCAAGTTCTACCAGCCTTCCCTGCCTTTCATCAATCAAATTATCCAGAGCATCCTTCTTTGCCATCAGCTCTTTTTCCTTGCCTATGAGAATTCTGAAGTTATTCTCCATGTTCTGCAAATCCTTGTCGGAGAAAACCGATTCGACCTCTTGAAGATGCGAGACTAGGGTGTCTCTTTGCCGCATCATACCGTTAATGCGGCCTTTGCTTGTTTCGTATTCCATGAGATAGTGCGACATGAGTCCAAGTCTCTGCTTCTCGGTCTGAGCCTCCGATACCTTTTTCTGCAACTCCTGCAGAGATTTTGTTGTTTCCTTCAAAACATTCTCCTGCTTCTGCGTGTTCTCCAGCAGAACTTTCAGCACCGACTGCTGGCTATCAAGCTCGCGCTTCATCTTGTCATGATCCTTCACCGCAACCAACAGCTCGTCCAACCTGTCAATCTGCTGCTCAAGCCTCTGCAAGTCCTTCTCGCTTATCTCCTTCTGCCTAAGAGCCTCGCGGAACTCTTCCTTCAAGTCGTCAATCTGCCTCTGCTTCTGCTTCACCAGAACTATTTTCTTTTCTTCTGTCAGCTTGGATTCGCAAATCGGGCACTTGGCCTTTATCGAGTTTAGCTGCTCGATGACGTCCTTAAGGTCGTTTATCCTTATCCTCACGGATTCAAGCTTGCCCACATAGTCTCCAATCAAACGCTTTTTCTTGTCCGTCTCCTTTTCCGGGCGCTTGCCAACCTCTTTCTTCAAATCTTCCGTTTCCTTCAGCATCTTGGACGATTTAACAATTTCGTCGTTTAGTCTTTTCACTTCCTTCCTGTAAAACTCTGCATCGGCGCCCATCTTGGAGAATTGCTGAAGCATCTTCTGCTCCTCCACCCTTTTCTCATCCAGCATGTCTGTTGCCTTTTCCAAAAATTTCGATAGTGCGGACAAGTTCTTGGTTATTGAGCCTTTGTCCACAGAAGACATTGTCTTCTCCAATTTCTCTATGCGCAATGAAATCTCGGATATTGTGCTTGAAATTCCGCTTTCTTCCCGCTTCAACATCTCGTAATTCTCTCTCATCTTCTGCAGAGACGAAACCTCTTTGTCTATCACGTTTTTTTGGCTTTGTATCTCACCGAGTTCATTGGCAAATTTGTCCTTGTCTGACAGCAGACCGTCCAAAGAGAGCTTCAAGTTCTTGACTGTACTTTCCAGCTCCGCCATGTTGATTCTGTCAATTGAACTCTGACGAGCAAACTTTCTTTCCGCGATTTTGTTCACAAGGGATACGGAACTTGACCGTGCCATTTCGAACCTGTCTATCATCAGCAGCTCGTCAATCTTCTTCATCCTCTGCCCCTTCGGGATCGTAAGAAAGTAATCCAGCGCATTCTGCTCTGAATAAATGGCCTTGCTGAAAAGCTCATAGTCCACTTTCAAAATATTCTCGATTAGCTCGTTCACTCGCTGTGTACTCGGCGCCTCCAAGAGCTTGCCGTTCTCCCTGATTTCTGAATAAGTGGTGCCCTTCCTTTTTTCGACCATCCTCTTTACAGAATATTTCTTGTCGCCTACTTCGAAGGAAACCTCGACTTCAGCCATGTCCTTTGCAGACGGTTTGTTCATCAAAAGGTCGTCTAGCTTCATCTTCCTTGACTGGAGGTTTGGGAATGTTCCGAAAAGTGCGAAGCATATTGCATCAAGGATGGTTGTCTTGCCGCTGCCCATGTGTCCGAGAAGAGCGTTCGTGCCCTTAGTGAATGCCAGCTCTGAGCTGAGGTGCGAGCGCCAGTTCTTCAGCTTTGCTCCTGTGATCATAGCCTCGCCTTGATTTGGTTCAGTGTTGTCTGCTGGCCAAGGAGTATGTTGAATGCGCTGTCGACCTGCCCATTGCTGAGCAGACTGAATGTTGTTTCGTAGTCAAACTCATTGTCCCCGCCCATCTCTTCCATGTTTTTCTTCAGCAAGGAAAGTCCGAGGTCTTCGACGGACATCTTCTGCTCCCTCATGTTCCTGAGCAGTTCCATCTTCTCCGATAGCTCCTGCGTCTCGAACTGCTTTGCAAAAATCAATATTGCCTTGTCCGAATATTTCCTTTCCATCTCCCGCAAGTCCTGGTCAAGGACATTAATCTCATTTCCCGTAACCTTCAGCCTTATCAAAGGCCTTTTCTTGTGGTCGGCCGAGAAAAGTACCTGGTTTATTTTCCTCTCCAACTGTTCCGTAACTGTGACTCCCTTTCCTATCAGCAGCTCCTCGTAATAGAATTTCCTGTTAGTTTCAAGCGGAATGAACTCGCATGACACTTTGTCTTCTATTGTTATTTTTGTTATGGCTTTTCCGACTTGTGCTTCATTCTTCTCCAGTTGTGTTATCACTGTACTGCCAGGCATCACAAGCATTGTGCCGTCTATTTTTTCCATGTTGTGGCCGTGAAGATGGCCGTTAACTATCACGTCAAAGCCTTTTGGCAGGTTGGACAGGCTTATTGTCGGAGGTTCTATCGGAGAGTAAATGTAGGGATCGATGCTCTGGTGCATGAGAAGGATGTTGACGCAATCTGGCAGTGGCTGCGGGTTCCACTTGTCGAGCACGTCCTTTGCGTATCTTTCCGGAACCGAGGACATGCCGTGAATCGCAACTTTCTTCCCGTCCTTTTCAAAAACTATCGTGTTCAGGTGCAGCTGGATTGCCAAACCTGCATTCTCCAATGACTCGACTGTGTTTATCTCGCCCTTCGCCAACCTTTCGTGGTTACCTGTGATGGCGACGACCGGTATGTGGTTTAGTATTCTCTTGGAGATTTCCTTCATCTGCTTGTCTGCCTGCACGAGCTTTATCCCAGGATTGTCTTTCATTACAGGCTTTGATAGGATTCTCAGTGCATTGCCCCATGTCTGCGTCTTTGGTGCCCGTATATCGAAAATGTCGCCCGCAAGAATTATCAGATCTGAATCGAGCGCCTTTTCCATCGCCTCTTCCGCGTTGTCGAAGCAGTCGTTCTCAAGCTCTGAGTTGTAGGCGTAGCCGAAGTGAAGGTCTGAGAGAACCGCTATTTTCATACTACTAAACTGGTTGCCAAATTATTAAACTGTGAGGATAAAAGCTTTATATAAAGCTTTCTCAATTATAATTGATAAGCTTGTACACACCCCTAGGTGAGTTGAGTATATCTGATCTTATAAAAGTGTACACACCTACAGGCGACGAAGCGGTTTCCTGTATCATTGCAGATCCTCGAGAATGCGATTTTGTTCCATATGTAATTTTAGAAGGTTGTTTGAGAGGAACTGTTTATCAGTCTCCTCCATCTATGACTGTCAGTAGAGTTGAACCAAATGGCTATAGAATTCCTTCTGTTCCACTCATGTTATTTAATTACGGTGAGTTGGGCAGTAGAAAGAGCGTATTAGAGAATGGTTATAATCAGCATATGCAGGAGAATCACAATGGACGACAATCGTCTTTTTCTGAACTTCAATTACCCCTTTTATAATTCTAATTCTTGACATAATATTATTATGTCCAAACAGGAAGGAATCGCCATCAAGAAATCTGAAAATTTCGACGAGTGGTATGTTCAGGTTATTCTTAAATCAGGGCTAGCCGACTATAGCGCGGTATCAGGCTGCCTTGTCTACAGGCCTCTTTCATACGGCATATGGGAGATTATACAAAAAGTTGCTGATGAGGAGTTTAAAAAAATCGGTGTGAAGAATGTCTACTTTCCTTTATTGATACCTGAAAGGCTGCTGAAAAAGGAGGCCGAACATGTTGAAGGATTCACGCCAGAAGTTGCTTGGGTAACCCAGACAGGCGACACTAAATTAGATGAACGGCTTGCAATAAGGCCGACATCAGAGACAATTATGTACGACAGCTATTCCAAGTGGATAAGATCCTGGAGGGACTTGCCGGTCAGACTCAACCAGTGGAATTCAGTGCTCAGATGGGAATTTAAGCACCCCGTGCCGTTTTTGAGGACAAGGGAGTTTTTGTGGAACGAGGGGCATACTGCGTTTGCGACTAGAGAGGAGGCGGAAAAGGAGAAGAAAGAAATTTTGGATATTTACCAGAGAATAACTCAAGAGTTTCTGGCGCTTCCAGGAATTGTAGGGAAGAAGACCGAGAAGGAAAAGTTTGCAGGAGCAATTGAAAGCTATAGCATAGAGCACCTTTTACCTGACGGAAAAGCAATACAAGGCCCGGACTTCCACTATGATGGTCAGAATTTCGCAAAGGCTTTTGACATAAGCTTCTTGGACAAGAACGGGAAGAAGCAGTATGCGTGGCAGAACACTTGGGCGATAACGACAAGGGAGATAGGTGTGATGGTTGCTGTGCATGGCGACGACAAGGGTTTGGTGCTTCCGCCGAAAGTTGCGCCTACACAAGTTGTAATTGTTCCTATATTCGACGACAAGACAAAGGCTTCCGTGCTCAAGGTCGCGAAGAAGATTAAGGACTCTTTGAAAGATGTGAGAATAATGCTTGACGATCGTGATTACTATACGCCTGGCTGGAAGTTCAACGAGTGGGAATTGAAGGGTGTGCCGATAAGGATTGAGATAGGCCCGAGGGACATTAAAGGTAAGAAAGTTGTTCTTGTCAGAAGAGACGATTTAAAGAAGCGAGCAGTACCGATAAAGAAGCTTGAGAAGGAGGTTTTGAAGGAGTTGGAAGACATGCAGAAAAGCATGCTTAAGAAGGCTTCTGACTTTTTGGAAGCCAACACTCGCACAGCTAACGACTTTGCAGAATTGAAGAGCATTATTGGTAAGAAAGGAGGATTTGTTCAGGCTGGATGGTGCACAAAAAGAAAGTGTGAGGACAAGATAAAGGAACTGACAGGTGCGAAGATTACCAACATGCCATTGAAGCAGAAGCCTATGGGTAAATGCGTATATTGCGGTGAGAAGGCTGAGGTCATTGTAAACTTTGCCAAGTCTTACTAAGAACATTTTCATCACATGAAAACTTAAATATCTATTCCATCTAATTATTAGATATGACAAGTCCGCAATATCTAACATTTCTAACATGTTATGATTTAATTAATCAGTATGCTGGAGATATGGCGGATGCTGATCCAACATTATTTGGTGATATACGAAATGGTTTGGATCAGATGTACCCTGGTAGAACTGGACTTACTCCAGAATTAATCGCTATTCTCAGGACTGTAGCATCAGCAAGTTTGCAGTTATCTGGTGATGAATTACGAAGAATGCAAAATTACGCATGGGAAATTAGACGGACCGATCCAAGGAATGTGAAAGTAGTAGCACCTTATGAGTTAATTACTGCCCTAATTCCTTATCGCCAAAGACAATTAAAATCAAAATCTTTTTAAACCTAGCCGGTCAATAGAAATTATCTGATTCTCGTGATGTCTTTGAGAGAAGATTTGGAAAAAACTTTGCAGGTAAAGAAGACTGGGACAACAACAGTCGGAATGGTGTGCAAGGACGGGGTGATTCTTGCTGCAGAGAGCAAGTCAACGATGGGTTACTTGAAAAGCTGTTTGAAATAGAGAACCAGAGAAAGCTTTCGGTCGGGGGTGCCGCGACATTGCTTTCGAACATCCTGCAGAACAGCAAGTTCTATCCTTATTTTGTTCAGCTGATGATAGCTGGCTATGATGCTACAGGACCGCACATATTTGATTTGGACGCGATAGGATCTGCAGAGGAGGAGAAGAAATTCTTCTCGACAGGCTCAGGCTCTCCTATGGCATTGGGAGTGCTTGAGGACAGCTACAAGGAAGGATTGACAGTGGAGGAAGGGGGCAAGCTTGCAATGAGGTCAATTAAATCGGCGATTGAGCGTGACATCGGTTCGGGTGGAAAGTCGATCGACATCGCGACAATAACAAAAGAAGGCGTAAAGATTGTAAGGAATCCAATCGACAAGATTGCCAAGTGATAGTTACTTTTTTTAAGTGTGTCTTAAATGGAAATTCTAGAAAAGGTAAAATCCTTACTGCCGGAAAAATCGGTCACC
>JACPAE010000005.1 GCA_016181005.1 Candidatus Aenigmatarchaeota archaeon | reverse complement strand
GACGTGCTCATCATATGGGGATACAAGAATCTTGATTCCTCAATAGCCGGACTTTCCAGCTTTGTCAAGTCAGGAGGGGGGGTTATAGAGATTGCGGACATGCAGCAGGCCCAGGTGACGTTGCCCCAGCAGAGGATTTTCGGATTGAAATGGCTCACCAACAATCCTTTCCCGCTGACAGGCTCTGACCAGTTTGTCAAGCCATTAAATGCGTCTTCAACAACATACCAATCCTACAAGTGGTTCTACCATCTTCCCTACAACCTTACTGCATTGCCATCAGGTCCGATACCGACGGAAGGAGGGATTGCACCGTGCGGCTCGTCAGCAACCACGGGCAACTTCAGGTTCCACAGCACCACGCGAAAGTTCTGGATATGTGGAGGAGCATCTGTGTATCTTGACACCAACACAATGCCTAATGATATTGCGGACACAATCAAGCTTGTCAAGCAAAATTTCACGATAGACAACTCCAACTTTCTGCTCAGTTACATTGAAGGCTCCAGCAAGATAAGGGTTTCATTCAAGCAGGATTATGCGTTTAATGACTTTCTTGTCAGGGACAACACTTACAATAAGCTTTATCCTATAGACAATGACATAGGGAAGATTCTGCTAAATTTCGGCTATTGGGACCTGCTCCAGGAGCAGCCGGTTGCAGTCGCGATATTGAACGGGACAAGCGGGAAGACTGTCTGGCTGGCCGATTTCGGAAGGAATGGTTTGGCTAGCACAGGCGATGACCACAAGCAGCTGTTATCAGCTTTGATATTTTCCGTTGTCAACAGGGAGACCACGCAGACTTTTTCAACCATAGGCAAGATAACGAGCTATGTGAACACCAACAACACGGATATTTTCGAGGTTTATAGAATTGACTTGGAGGTTGGGAGTCCGTTTTAAAGTGTCGTATACTAATACTTATACTTCTTCAAAGTAGATTATGGGAAAACTAGCACAAATTTTTGGAAAAGAGAGTGATATAAGAAGATCGGATGTAGAAAAATGCATAATTGAAAGTTCTTTAGAAGAGTCTATAAACATTGAATACAAATCTTTAGAATCAATCACAAAAATGGAACAGCAAAATATAGAGGGTAATATAATAAAACCTTTGGTTGCATTTCTTAATAGAATAGAAAAGGAAAGTTCTTTACTAATTTTAGGTATCCGTACTAACGGCCCAAAACCATCTCATATAACCCCAATTAAAAAAGAACTGATAAGTGAAGAAAAATTAAGAAGCTGGATAACTACATACACAGGTTCTATACCAAGTTACAAGACGTTTCCGAGTTTTAGAATAATTGAAATAGGGTGTCCACCTAATTCAGAAAGTATTTTTTTGATTGAGATTAATCCTTTTGAGGATGTTTTGTTTTATTCGAAAATAAGCGATACAGTTTATACACGAAGAGGTTCAGAAAGTTCAAGACTAACTTTGAGTGAAATACTTAGTTTAATCGAGAGTAAAAGATATCCAATAAATATGATAGATGTTAAGCAAAAAGAATATAGACGAGAAGGTGATAAAAATCATTTCACATTCGATATTATATTTACTAATATAGGAGCATCACCTTCAACTAATGTGACATGTTATTTAAAGTTCAATATTGCAAAAGGTTTAGAAGAACATGTCTCTATTAGAGTAGACAAAACTAAGTTCATTAAAGATTTAACTGAACTAAATACTTCGTACTTTAAATCTTATGCCTTTTATTTAGCGCGCGTAATGGATGGACATGAACCTATGTATCCAGCTGTAAACTACTTTAGTGAGTCACCCTTAGTAATTAGTATCTCAGACGAGAATGAAATAATTTGTTACAGTAGCATTTATGATCAAAAAGGTATTTCTAATTTGAGCTTTTCATTTAGCAAAGATGGTGTAAAGCTTCTATCAAACGCGTATGTGAGTTATATCAGATAGATTGAAAATATGAATTATTTCAATCTCAGCGATTCCAAATTCTTGGGAGCCGCAGCCTCAATCCTGAAAATCCTGTTCACCGCCCTTGCAAACTCCTGCGTCTTCTGCGACTCGCCATGCACTGCAATAACCCTGTCCGGCCTTGACGCGAGATTGCCTATAAAGCCAAGCAACTGGTTCCTGTCTGAATGCCCTGAAAGACCTTCTATTGTCTCCACCTGCATCTTAACTTCCAGCGAACTGGTCTTTCCACCATCACTCCTAAAAGGAATTTCCCTCCAACCTTTCTGTATCCTCCTTCCCATCGTTCCCTCGCCCTGGAACCCGACGAACAGCAAAGTATTCTTAGGGTCGTCAGCAAGCTGCTTCAAGTGCTCCATGACAGGCCCGCCCATAAGCATGCCCGAAGTTGAAACAATGACGCAAGGCTTGTCGTCCCACGCCTTCGCCCTTTCCTGCGGAGACGCAATCCTCTTGAATATGGGATTTATGAAAGGACTGTCGCCCTGGAATATTTTTTTCTGCATGTTCCTCCCAAGATATTCCGGATATGCTGTAAATATTCCGTTGGCGTCCCATATCATCCCGTCCAAATACACAGGATACTCAAGTCCCTGCTCCACAAGTATGGCCATCACTTCCTGCGCCCTTTCGACCGCAAAACTCGGGATAACAATAATGCCGCCTCTTGCCATGGTTTCCTCAACTATTGTTATCAGCTGCTTCTCAGTCTCGGCCCTGTGCGGCTGGATATCCTTATGCCCTCCGTAAGTCGCTTCGATGATTAATGTCTCCACCCTTTGGAAATCTGTGTATGCAGGGTCAAGCAATGTAGTCCTTCCGAATTTCTGATCCAGCGCATAAACGATGTTGTGCATGCCTTCGCCGACATGAAGGTGTATGCTCGAGCTCCCGAGAATGTGGCCGGAGTTCTGGAATGCCAGCCTGACGTCAGGAGCAACATCGGAAACTTCCCCCCATTCCAGAGGGATTGCATGCTTGATGGCCTCTTTAATTCCTCTCACAGAAAACAACGGCGATGTAGTAGACTTTTGCATGACATCAACATAATCGAACCAGAGAAGCGTAGCCAAGTCGAGCGCAGGAGTTGTCATGTACAAAGGCCCGTCGAATCCATATTCGTACAACATCGGCACAGCCCCAACATGATCCAAGTGAGAATGGGAAATCGCTATTGCGTCCAATTCGTTATAATCAAATTCCTTAGTTCCAAAAATAGGATACACCTCAGAGTTAGTTGCTCCAGCTTTAACACCGCAGTCTATCAAAACTTTTGATTTCGCAGTCTCCAGCAACGTGGCACTTCTGCCGACTTCCCTCCATCCGCCGAGGCCTATGACCCTGATCCAGTCCCTTTTGGATGTTCTTTCCGAGAAAATCAATTCCCCGACCTGGTTGAGAAATTCCTTCCTGAACTTGACCTCCGAATGCAGGAACTTCCGGACGTTTTCCACAACCTCCGACTTTATCGCCGGAACCCTTTCAATCCTCGGTATCCAGAACGTCTCCGACCTTATTGCCCTGAATGTGTCGCCCATCTTCCCGATGACAAGCCCGGGCTTCTCCGCGGCTATAACTACAACGCTTCTCTCCGGCTCGAAATATATTTCCTTTACCTTCGCCTCTTCCGGGACAAGCTCCTTAATCTTTTCCTTCGTAAAGTCCTCGTCCATCACGAGATTCTTCTCCGGCCTTACTTCAATCCTCTTCTTTATCTGCCCCACTACCTGCCTTACAGTGCTTTCGTGCGACTTGAAAAATTCACGGTCCTTGGTGTAGACAATAATCTCCGAGCCTTCCAGTTCTATCCTGGTGACCGATTTTTCCGGCAGTAAGGATTTTACCTTTTCTAGAATTTCCATTTAAGACACACTTAAAAAAAGTAACTATCACTTGGCAATCTTGTCGAT
>JACPAE010000003.1 GCA_016181005.1 Candidatus Aenigmatarchaeota archaeon | reverse complement strand
GCATCGTTTACGATTCTGTCGAAAATTTTAAGCAAAGCGCCCTCAGTCTTTCCGCTGCCAGTAGGGGCAATAATCATGACGTTTAGGCCGGATGCTATGTAAGGTATGGCCAGCTGTTGCGGCAATGTGGCCTCCTTGAATCTCTTCTGGATTGCCTTCTGCACTGTGGGTGAAAATTGTTTGAAGACCATAAAATCACAAATACTGTTTCAGTTCTTTTTCAAGTTGTTCTGCATTTTTAAATAATATAGTCCTCATACCAAGCTTTTCCGCACTTTTAATATTTCTTTCTCTATCGTCAATGAAAAGGCATTCATTAGCCTTTGCATTCAGTCTTTTGACAGTATATCTGTAAATCACTTTGTCAGGCTTCTGCATCCTAACTTTAGAAGATAAAATCACACTCGGGAAGAATTTGTAACAACCATATTTTTTAAGGATGGCATCACGACCCGGAAAAACATCAGACAACAAGGCAAGCTTATAATATGGCTTCAGAGCTTTTACAATATTAATAACTTTTCCATTTAATTTTGGTTTTTTTTGATAATATACGGCATCCCAAACTCGTCCCAGCTCTTTGGCAGAAACGCCTAGAAGGCGTGCCAGTCTGATATAAAATTCTTTTTTGGAAATTCTATTCGTTAAGAATCTAAATTCCAGTGTGTTATACTCATTTTTGACAAAATCATACCCCAAACCAAATCTTTTAGCTATTGCTAAGCAAATCTCATTTTCATGAGGTTCTTTTCCAATTACACCACCATAATCGAAAATAATAACCTTAATCACTAGAATTACCCCTAACCAAGAACGGTATATATTCCATAATGCAGTGAGACATAAACGTAAAGGTAATTATAAAGCCTACAAAATAAAGATTAATGAACTTATATATAGTTTTGGCGTCTATCGGCGCTCTGGCACTTGTTTCTTTGGTCGCGCTCAATTTTTCAAATTTAACAGGTATGTTCTCGGCACGGAGCGTAGAGGGCAACGAGACGACCACTGATGCAGAAGTGCAGCAGGCATGTCCAGCTTCCTGCAATGACAACAACCCGTGCACTCTGGACTACTGCAACGAAACAACCGGCTATATATGTTCCAATGTTCCGTTAAACGGAAGCGTGGAAGGATGCGGCAGTTCCAGCTCATGCGTCTATAATGTATGCCTTTCTGGCAAGTGTGTTGTTCTCGAAAAAGAAGCATGCTGCGGGAACAGCAAGTGCGAATCTGGGGAAGGATGCTTCAACTGCCCCCAAGACTGTGAATGTGTGGAGTTGCCCGACAGCCAGTCCGAACAAGCACAAACAACACAAAGTACAGAACAACAGCCTAATACAACTTCTGTAGAAAATAACCAGCCATTAACAGTCAGCACATCCACGAATGCTACAAGCCTACTTAATCACTTGACTATAAACGAAGTCCAGATTGGCGACAAGGAATTCGTCGAGCTCTACAATCCCACGCCTTCGGTCATAGACACGACAGGCTGGTACTTGTCCTACTTTTCATCTAAGAAAGACTGGAACAACACTCAAAGAAATTGGGCATTCCAGAATATTACGATACAGTCTGGCAAATACTTCTTGGTGAACATCTACAACACTCCAGATGCAGACTGGACAGTGTTGACAGCAACTGGCCAGCCTTATTCAACTGGCCAGATAAGCACAAACGGGTCAGTAGCAGTATTCCCATTCAATCCGAACATGAAATCAATTGAAGAAGCAAAGAACGGCAGGGTAGATGCAGTCGCTTGGGGAAATCCCGACCATGTCTATGAGGGTTCTCCAGCTCAGGTTCCGTCCAGCGACAAAAGTTTGGAAAGAAAGTCGCTTGCGACAGACACTGATGACAACTCCAACGATTTTGCAATAAATGCAGTTCCAACGCCGAAAAACTCGTCAAATCAATAATCTTTTTATCCTTTTGCCATCTGTATTTAAATCTTTTCTATCTTCTATCTTAAATCTTTTTTTGTCGTAATGTTAAATATGCATTTGGCTGAAAGGAAGTTTGCCTTTTTGTTTGTCGGTATTGCTACTTTGGTTTTCACAAGCATTGTCATAGCAGCAACCATAACAACTACATTGACCCCGACGTCTTTTGTCCAGGGAGTTGATACAGAATTTTTGCTTACCGTCTCAAATGACGCTGGAGCAAGCATCAACCAAGTCGAGCTTGTATTGCCGCAAAGGGATGGTCAGCCGCTATTTATTGTAAGGCAGATAACCGCACCTGCTGAATGGACGTTTGAGAGTAGCTATGTTCCCACAGCACCTTCACCTTTCAGGATAGCTTGGAGCACTGAGGGGACAGGACTAGCACAGGGCAAGTCACTAACGTTCAAGGTTGTCCTGTCGTCAAATGAGCAGGGAACATTTCCGTTCAGCTGGAAGACATTCAACACTCAAGGCGATGTGAATTCCGGCGAAATGCAAGTAAAGAGCGTACAGCAGGCATTCAGCGGCTTGAAGGTCACGGCGCCAAATTCTGCTGTTGCCGGAAACGCATTCGATTTGACAGTTACCGCAGTTGACGCAAGCGGAAGCACGAAGAAGGACTATGCGGGAACAGCAAGCTTTTCATCGTCCGACAGCTTGGGAATTTTACCATCTTCTTATGCATTCCAGGCCAGCGATGGCGGCACAAAGACTTTCAAGGTTAGGTTGAAGACCGCAGGACAGCAGGATGTCACAGTCACGGCCGATGGTGCGTCACAGAAAGTTAATGTGAATGTTACTCATGCAGAAGCTGCCTACATCGACCTTATGCTCAACTCAACGGCAGTAAATCCGAATGGTTATGTCAGTCTTTCGGTCACATCATACGACATTTATAACAACAGCTGGGATGTGACAGGCAATTCTACTTTTTCAATCGACAGCGAAGCCAAGGGAATGTTCTCCAACGAAACCTATAGGAGCGAGGTTGAGGGACTTTGGACTGTTAAAGCATCTTATTCAGTTGGCTCAAAGAGCTATTTGGACGGAGAGACGCTGCATGTGACAAGTGCAGGCGTTCCCCAACCTGAAGAGCCCAAGCCGGAAGCTCCAGTGCAGGCTTCAGCAGAGATAGCTGCGGATGAATTGATACAGGTTACGGTTAACACCACAAAGGCGTTCACAATAAACGTCAAGAACACTGGCGATGTAGACTTGAGCAATGTCAGCATAGTCTTCAGCGGCTTTCCTGAAACTCTGATGAATGTCACGCCGTCTATTGTCAACATTGAGAAAGGAAAGACGCAAAAGTTCACAGCCTCGGTTCATGTGAATGAAAAGTTGGATCCTGCAAGAGTAGACTTTCTAGTCTTGTCCAAGGAACTGTCGAGCAATGTGTTTAGTGTGCAAAAGACAATAACTCTGAACTTTACCGATGTGGAAGTGCCTGGGGGAACTACAGGCGGCTTTACACTAAACAGGAATCTCACATATCTTGGCACGGCAATTATTGTAGCAGTCGCATTAATAATCCTCTTCTGGTTCCTTTTCCTCAGGGAAGAGCCTAAGAAGAAAAAAGTCGAGTCATGAATTTATACTGGCTTTACCAAATTTAATCAATGGCTTTATCAGCAGAGCTTGACAATTTTGTAAACGGAGGAAACGTAATAGTGTCTACGAAGCTGGAGAACTACGAAAGCCTCTGGCTCGACACTGTAAACTATTTTGTCGGCAAAAATTATCCAGGCGTTATAATCTCTGTAGTCAAAGCCTATACAACATTGTCAAAAACCTTTGAATCGAACAAAATCAATACCAAAGACATAATTTTCATAGATTCTGTGACTTACAATGAAGAAAAACGAGAGGGCAATTGCATCTATCTGGAAAAGCCATTCAACCCCACATACGTCAGCATCGTTCTTGAACCATTCGTCAAGGATTCCAAGATGAAGTTCTTTATATTCGACTCCTTGTCGTCATTCATGGTTTACCAGCCCATGGCAATTGTAAAGTTCTTCAACTTCGCCTTCTCCCAACTGTCAAATCACAACAAAATAGGGGTTGTGTTCGACACAAATATAGATACGTCCAAAAAAGAAATTGCGGTGATTGCCCAGGCGTCTAACAAAATGGTGATATTGTGATGATAGCTGTGACCAGGCAATTGAAGTTCAGGTTCATAGCAGCATTGATGGTTCTTTCGGTGGCAATCAATCTTTACTTCTATTTTTACAATCGGCAATACTTGCCCTACATTCTTTATTTCGCAATCTTTTTCATGGCAATGGCGGCTTCAATTTCCTACCTAAACGCGCAGGCATTCAGAACAAAAAACTCTTTGGGTAGGGTTTGGAAGTCTTTTGCAATAGCTCTTGCGATTTGGACATTCACCAATGGTGTATCAACAATCTACGTTACAGCAACTAATACAGTCTTCCCCTATTTCTGGAGCCTGGTTATAATCGACATAATAGGTTACTTGGTCTTTGCTTACGCCAGCATACAGCTGTTGCACTTTGTAGACTTGATTAAAACCAGCAACGCTAAAGTGCCTCTTGCCAGGCTATTTCTACTGGCAACGCTAGCGTCTCTAATCCTACTCGGAGGCACCTTGACATATCTTTACTTTAGGCTGGGAACAAGCGACTATTTGTTTACAATCTACTTGCTTGCCGACATGATAATCGCCGGTTCCATGCTCTTCCCTCTCATGAGCTTGAGCAAATTATCCATCCAGCGGCCTTTTGCATTGTTCATCTTTGGCTTTGTTCTTCTGATACTGGCAGAGGCGTCCTACTACCTTTTCGTCATCTTAGGCATTTACCAGTTCTTGTATGTAGGCTCACCCCAGCATTTCCTGTATCTGATAGCTTTCGGCTTTTTCGCACTAGGAGCCTATGACCAAAAGAGACAGTTGGCGTAATTTCTATCTTGAAGTGGTGAATTTTACAAAAAGAAAGGTTTATTTGGTGAAAAATGCAAATTTCTTAAAGGTACGCGTGGGGAATAATAGGTTTAACCATACAATTATATCGCTTTTTCTATTCTTTTCTATCCTTCTAACGCCAACTGTCCTAGCACAAACTCCCACTTTTCTAATCGACGACGTATACCCCTATAATGCAAGCGGTTCCAATAATGTCACAGTAAGAATATGCTCGAATACCAATACAACTGCTGTCAATAGCTTTAACTTTAGCACGAGTTTATCTGGCGGCTTTGCTAATGTAAGTGTCGTAAATGCAACAATCACACAATGTGGAGGCAATCTTCATCGTTATTATTACAATACTACTAATTATACAGGTAATCTTTCACTAGTGTCCAAAGCTACGTGCGATGCGAGCCAACAACTCGAGCCTTTAGTTCAACCACCGTTCCCACAATGCGCTGATTTTGCCTTGAATGTAACTTGGGCCGATACAGGAGCAGTCATTAACGTTACTTCATTCAACGAAACTTACAACCAATCAAGCCTTAATGCAAGTGTAGTGACTATAAATCAATACATTGTGAAAACGCAGAGTCCGCAGTCTTCTTCTGGGTTGGGAAATGTTGTATTGATGGGTTTCAATGATACTGTAAATGACTATGCAAACTTCAGCCAGGGACCAGCAGTATCTGATTCTACAGGCTATTGGATTCAACACTGTCGCGGTACAGTCGCAGCAGACGGTAGTTGCATTGGACAAACTCAATTTCACCCTAGCAATCAATGTATATGGCATGGTCTTCCCTTCTTTGCAGGCAGTCAGGTAGGTGCTTTTGGAATGGAAGGGGGTTCCAATAATTGTTTGCAGTTGAACAATTCGGTGTTTGTCGGTTATGACTTTGTTTCGTCAAACTCAAGCAGGGGAAGAGTGCTCTTTAACCAGACAGCTACAATAACAATGAACACTTCAACTGTCATCTCATTTGTGGATACCTTCAAAGTCAGTTTGGCCAATCCCTTCGGCGGGTTCGGTTCAGAAGGCTTTCTAAACCTATCTTCAATAAAAGTTTACAATTCTACAGGCGTTGTCCTAGCCCAAACATTCGGCGGCGTCGATAGGTTTGTACCACCTGCCTTCTTGGACGTGAATGCAGTATACACAATTGAATTAAACATAAGTGGCACTCCGCGCAACTATTCATTCATCTCCACATCTAACGGAATTTACGGCGCAATTATCCAAGTGGCGGACACAACTGGAGTTGCAAATCCCTCTTTTACAATAATCAAAGGACAGATAGTCAATGCGAGCAACCCGACACAAGGTGTTGCTGGTGCAGTTGTTTACGCTAAACTACATGACTACTTCTCCCCGCCTATGGGCATAGTTTTCATCAATTCAACTGTAGCAGACCAAAATGGAATCTTTTCATTGCGAGTTCCTAGCACTTCGTTTATTTCAGAGCCATTCGGTAGTGGCGTAATGCCCTTCCCTGCTTATGACTTGTTTATTGTCTCAAACATAACCAACCCAACAACTGGTGCTCCAGTATACTTCCCCACTATAGACAAGAACGGGGAAATGGGTTACTTCGCCCAAGGAGCTAATACAATTCTAAAGCCTATAAAGTTAGGCGCAGGCGGGCAAGTCAATGTAAATGTCACTCTTAACAATGCTACAGGTTTGCTAAGTGAATTAAGCAGATTTGAATCAAGCAAAGTCACAGGCGAGACAAGAGACGCATTCACGTCAAAAATGACAATGCTCAAAATATTTGACCAAGTTACTCTACCGAAGAGCATAACAGTTCCTCTTACAGCTCCGAGTGGAAATGTACAGCTCTTAGTTCTTGGCCAGAATCAGTCCTTTGGATTTTCTGACACGCCGCCGGTAGGCATATGCATTAACACAACAACTGTCACTCAAGGTCAAATATCAAACGTTAACTGCAATCTCACACAACCCGGTTTCCTAAATCTAAACGTCACTAATTGCCAGAGTATATTCAACTCTGTAAGCTGCAATGTAAAAGAAACCCTCGGTAACTTCCACTTTTGGTTTGAAAATAGACTTGTTGTCACAAATTCAAGCGGTAACTCTCTAACTTACATAGATGGTGCGAGCTTTTTGCTTGAAAACATCCTGAGAGGAGGTACGTCTTATCAGAACTTGAGCATACCTTTACCAGATGGATCATACCAGCTACGAATTGAACCGAGGTTAGACTTTTCAAGGTTTGCATCTGTTAAGAATACAACTGCTTTTGCGATAACAGCAGGACAAACGCTCCCGCGGGATATAAACAGAACAGAAAGATTCCAGATAGAGCCACGATTCCAATCTTTAGTACTGTCGGCTAACAATAACGTCAATATAAGCGTGAGAGATGGCACAGGAACACCCCTCAACACCACACACGTCAACGTAACAGCACAATTGCTCTATCCTAATAGAAGCGCAGCAGGAACTTCAGCTGTATTGAATTTAGCCTACGACCCAACTGCGCAGATTTTCTACAACAGGACTGCTAATTTCTCGGCCGCTGCCTATGGAGGGATGACAGCAGGTAAATATCTACTTTTGGTTAATGCAACTAATGTCAGCGGATCTAGTTCATACACTTCAACCTTCACAATGCCAGTTTCCCTATCAGACTTTTCCGTAGGAATCAATCTCGGAGGTTTCACATTTGGCACAGGCCAATTAATCAATGGTAAAGTTTATGCATTTGATACAACAACCAATCCTCCAACTGGAGTGGCATCGGGTCAACTAAGGATTGAAATTCAGGACTCTACAGGCGCACCAGTTAATTCGACCAATGCGAGCAGCGGCATTGTAGATGGCGAAGGTAGCTTTTCGCTTCTGGCTCCAAGCACAGTAGGATTTTATAATTTGGCTGCAACTGTCAACGGAAGTGGCAAGTCAGGTACTGCAGAAACTTGGCTCCAAGTCAGCAACCTTGCGATCAAACTATCTACAGACAGGTTTTCCTATCAGCCTTCAGACAATGTCATTGTTTCAGTAGAAGTAAGAAATGCAAGCTCTAGCGCGGGAATAGCCAATGCCAATGTGGAAGTAACTGTCGACAGCAATAGAAATCCAATAACAGGCATTACCGATAGCAATGGCAAAGCAACGCTGACATTAAATCCAAGTCAGATAACTGGAAGCACCTGGAGCTTTGGTTTCCATAGCATAAAAGTCAAGATTTCTAAAGACACGGCGACACAAGTAATCAATTTGGAGTCATTTTACGGATTTGAAGTAAGGGGAATTGAAGCTTTTGTAGAGACGGAGAAACCATCCTATTCAACAACCGACACTGTAAAGGTCAACGTCTTTGTTCCACCCAGCACTACCTTATCATCAAATCCAACAGCAGTATTAGATGGCTTGAGCAATGTTACTTATACAGCAAATCAATCAGGTCCTGGCTTTTATCAATTTGATTTAGGTACACGTCAAGTTGGCAGACATAGTGTAAAAGTTACGGTTTCCACTTCCGGCGGGAGCCAGGATATATTTACAGGGTTTGAAGTTATTTCAACAAATATTCAAGTGGAAACTCGCAGAGGAGCAACACTCGAATTCAAGTTCAATGCAAACGAACTCCTTAATCTTAGTGTCAAAGTCATAAACTCGTCAACAGGTCAGCCTGTAAGTAGCAAACAAGTAGTTGTAACTCTATACAAGGTAAGCCCACCCAACGACATAAACGTGTCACATAATAATACGTATAATTACACAAATACAAGCACGCAAGGGATTGCACAATTGTTCCTAAACGTTGGCAATAGAAGTGGTCCTCATTATGCGAAGGTGTTGGTTGACAATCAAGTACAGTATGCAGGTATAATGGTTTCTTCACTTAGCGTAAGTTTGATGAATGCAACTCCTGGTACAGCAGGCGCGGCGATAGTCAATAGCTTTACAGGCACACCTGGAACTACTGTTAATATTTATGTTAATGCCTCATCAGGAGGAGGCTTTGACGTAGCGGATGGTTCAATTGTTACTTTACGATTGTGGGCATTCGGGCGACCGACAGAAATAACCAATACAACAACCAAAGGCAATGCCACACTCTCAATTGAGATTCCTTCTTTCGCACCAAAATTAACATACGGACTTGATGTTAGCGTTTCTACTTCAGACGGGAGTGCAGGATTCGCTCCACCGGCTTCATTAACTGTTACAGGAAGTAACGCACTGAGGCTTTCGGTAGAGCCTAACAAAAGATCTTATTCGCCAAGCTCAAGCGGATCGCTTGTAGCAACACTTACTTATGAAAATGGAACAGGAGCTGTCGGGTACAACATAAGCTTCGAGAGGGGAGCGCCGGGCAGGCCGCCAAGCTCACTTGGATCAGCAAACACTAATGCGGGAGGCATATCTACGCTATCAGTTTCCAATATGGGCTCGACAGACGGCGAATATTTTGTACACGCATTCATAACAAATGATACCTCACTCACAGCATATTCCGGTTACATAGTCAACGGGCTGGTAGTTAGGCTTTCAACAAACAAGACAACCTACAATGTCGGCGAAGCAATTGGATTCAACGTTACAGTCACAAATTCCAGCAGCGGAACTTCGGTTAACGCTAGCGGTGGAACAGGATTCATATCTATCTTCGATGAAGACAGGGGAATAATAACAACGCCATTAACTGTAGGCAACAGCCAGCCGTATACGGCGAGTTTGTCGATTCCAAACGATTCTTCCTCTATAGGCACTTTTGGCGCTGGCGTTGAATTTACTTTTAACGGTTCAAAAGGATTCGACTTTGCTTTGATAAGTGTGGCAAATAGTTCTGAAATCGTCAACATAAGCATCCCTACAAGTATTACAGCAGGCGAGGCATTCAGCGTGACAATCTTCTCTTCAGCAACATCAACAGCCCGCTTAGGAGTATTCTCTCCAGTGGCCACTTCAGTGGTCTACGATAATTCCAGCATAGCAATGACTGCGAATACGCCGCAGAATGTGACTGTGAACATAACAGACACGGGAATTTATGTCTTTATGCTGAGGGTAAACAATGTAGGCGGCAATTCTACTGTAAGATCCGTAACAAGTGTTGCGTCGGGAACTACAGCACCGGCTGTATGGTCGGGATCAAGCTTGACAACCAATAGCAGCGCATTCTCAACTGGTGGCACAGTCTTCATCATAAGTAATACTGCAAATTCAACGGCCAGAGTACTTACAACGTCCAACAACATCACAACAACAGTATCATTACCTTTAACCCAAACATCTGGCTCCAGGTTCTACAACACATTCACGCCATCGGTAGCGGGTACATATTACGTGAGATTGGATAAATCGACTTCGTCGGGAGTGGCATCTGCCATGTTTGTGGTGAGCTGATGAATAGAAGAGCAATATTGGTATTGGCCGCAGCAATCTTCACCATTTTCTATAGCGTTAATTTGGCTATTGCGGGATCTTTATCGATAGCAAGTGTAACAATACCGTCAAGTGCAAACCAAGGCGACAGCTTTACGCTCTCAGCTTCTATTTCTGGCTCGAGTGCATCTAGTGTTTCCGGAACTTTGGACCTGCCTACTGGCATAAGTTGTACACCAACTGGCTCCCAGTCTGTTTCGCTTGACTCGGCTGGAAGCGGCACATCCAGCTGGTCGTGCAGCGGAAGTGCAGCGGGTGATTACAGCAATAAAATAACCGTAAGTGTTTCAGGAACAGACTCTGGTACTGGTGGTTCCTTATCTGACAGCGAGCAGACCGGTTTGAAAGTGCTATCACCAGCCTCCTTGACAGCGTCTTCGACACAGAAGAGCGGAAGCGTGATCTTCACAATAGGGGTTAACAATGCAGGAGACGCATCTACAACTTATACAGTTAGTACAAGTTGCGGTGCTGCCACATGTACAGCCCCATCTGGTACACAGACAGTAAGTGGAAGTTCGGTTAATAATCATGAAGTTACTGTTACGGGCGCCGCTGGATCCTATACAGGCACAGCAACAATTACGGCGTCGAACGGTCAGACACTGACGGTCACGCAGGCTTTGACTGTTCCAGCGTCACCAACAACAACAGAAACAACAACAACAACTACTTCAGTAACTACCACACCAGGAGTTAAAGTCACTACGCAGAAAGGGCTGGCAACCATAACCATCCCGTCAATATCAGCTGGCAAATCAGCAAACGTCAACATAAACAAAACTGAAGACGTTGCCATTAGCTTGATTATAATCAGTGTCAAGAATTCTGTCAATAACATTCAGGTCACAGTCACAAAACTGGCAAGCATGCCTGCAAGCGTGACGCAGGAAATTTCCGGAAAAGTTTACCATTATATACAGATCGACAAAAACAGCACAGCTGTTGACACAGCAGTCAACCAGTCGGTGATAAGGTTCAAAGTCGAAAAAAGCTGGCTAAGCTCCAACAGCGTGAACGAGTCGACAGTCGCCTTGTACAGATATGAGAGCAATGCTTGGACAAAGTTAGTGACGACAAAGATGGGCGAGCTTGGAGGGGAGACTGACGTTATTTATTACGAAGCCACATCTCCCGGCCTTTCCGTGTTTGCAATAGCCGGAGAAAGTGCGACAGGAGCAGTCGTGACGCCGACACCTGCACCAGAGCCTGAGGCGGGTATACCGCCGGAACTTACCGAGTTAACCAAAGGAGGAAACATTTTGATACTTGGCGGCCTGGTTTTGCTGGGTGTTGCAGGATTTGTACTATACAAGAAAGGCGTATTCTCCAAGCTGTTCAATAAAGGGACTCCTTGGGATCAAGTGAAAAGTAAATACAAATAAACAACTATAGTTCAATAATTCTTACGTTGGACGATTCAAGCAACTTTGACTTGAACAGAGGGCAAATATAAGGATCATTTTCAAAATCTAACTTTGAAGAATGAGGTGCGTACAGCACAGTGATATTGTCCAAGTCCAGTGTGCTGATTGTTGCATTATTACAGACTGGCTCTACCGCAGGCGGAATCGGCATCTTTTGGCTCTCGAAAAATATTAGTAAGTTAGGGTCGTTTGTCACTAGACGTTCTGTGTCATTAAGTGCGTTTAGTCTATTTCGAAGATTAGAGAACTGGTCATATGCATTCGGAACACTCTCAAATCCGCTGATGCCGAAATTTGTGTAAGTCAGGAATTGTGGGGAATAAAATGCCAACATGCCTACATTGACAATAGCCAATGCAACAAGACCTAATTTCAAAATCCTGTTCTTGGAAGCGTAGTGGAGCGCATAACCGCCCAATATGTACAGCGGGATAAACATGAAAATATAATGCCGTGGGAGCGGGAAGCTTAGGATTGAGAACATGGCGGCCGACATGATGAAAAATATTAGCACAGGATTCAGTTCCATCTTTTGTTTTTTGTTGACTATCTTATAGCCGATGTAGCCTAAGGAGCACAGCGATGCTAGGAACAAGAGAGAATTTCTTACAAGCAAGCTCATGACAACATCAAAAAGCTTGAACGAGAAAAAGCCAAAAATGCTAGAATAGCCAAACCTGCTTCCGCCATAGCCTATAATATCCTGCGGAAATATGATGTGGAACACGAGATAGTATGAAAGGCCAAGAAAGAGCAATACGTACAAATTTTCTTTCAGGTTTTTGTTAAGTGCAAACTGGCACACAGCGAATATTGGCAATAGAAACAGAGGCTGTATGTGGCGCGTCAAAAGAGTTGCGACAAGCGAGATAAAGAACAGTCCAAGATATAAAATCCTCTTCTTATTTGACGAATCGAGATAGTGTAGATAGACGTACAGAGTCAGGAGAGAGAACAGGATCATCGGAGTTTCCATGAAAATCATCCTGCTAAACCCTACAAGCTCGAAAGACAAAGATGCGAGTGCAGTGCTCCATAGGGCAGCTGTAGTTCCGAAAAGTTTTCTTGCGATTAGAAATATAAGGATAAGGGATAGAACACCGCCAACAGCCACCATTGTTCTCAGTGCAACATAATTTTTGCCAAGCGCATCATACCCCATATATGCCCAAACAAACATGTCCTTTCCCAGAAGCTTGAACGTGTCATAGTTGGCATCAATAAACTTAGATGGCAGACCAACAAGCCATTTACCCAGCGGAGGGTGTTCCAGCACATAATCCTTGCCAGCCTCGTAACTTTCCTGATGGAATTTCATCGACGCTATCCCGTATATCACTTCATCGCCCTGTAGCGGAATGGCTAGGTTGTAAAATCGGAAGAATATCCCTGCAAATATGAAAATTATCAGAACAGTTTCTATGCTAAAAAGTTTTTTAATCAAGCCCTGCTTCAACAGACTCACTTATAATAAAAGTGTTTTTCTTATAAATACACTACATTGCTACAAAAAGTATCCCAAGTATAATCAGCATGAAGCCGGCAATTTTTACAGCTGACATATTTTCCTTCAGAATTCTGACCGATAATATAGCCACCCATATGTATGTAAGTGCTGTCAATGGGAATATTTCGGATAGTTCTCCAAACTTTAGTGCGGATATCATGAATAACGTTGAGATTGCAAAAAGAAAACCTCCAGCAAAAAATTCCTTGTTGTGTAGGAATTCTTTAATACCATGAACTTTCTTTGATGCAAGTTTGAAAAAAATCGAAGCAGTCGCTCCCAATACAGTTGCAATGACAGCCAACGATACGGGCAATATGTCAACCATTTTTAGCACCCAATCCTATTAGCGAAATCCCGGTGATAACTAATCCAATTCCAATCCAGTTCATGACAGTTACACTCTCATTAAGAAAAAATATTGAGCTCATAGTTATCCACACGAAACTAAGAGACCACACAGGATAGAGAAGCGACAAGTCGCCAAACTTCAGCGCAAAAACAAACAGGAGCGAGGTAATGCCATATGCCAAGAATCCTAAAATTATGTAAGGATTTGTCAGAAAAGTCAGTGAGAAACTCAAGTACTGCGAGCCGGATTTGAAGAAAAGCTGGGCTATAGTTGTCAATATTGTGCACACGCCAATTATTAACATTCCTTTAAAATTCGAATGCATCTTATCACTTGAAAAGGTCCATAATGCTTAATTTTGCTAGATATTTGAAAAAGTCCCAATAAGTCTTAATTTTTGAAATTGTGCTGTATGCCCAATGGGACTCGCCGTGTTTCCTTTGGCCCCACTTCACTGGTATACTTTTGATTTTCATCTCACTTTTCATAGCCATGTATTGCACGTAAAAGTCGAACTTGAAATCGTGCGGCGCTTGCGCCAATTTCTCAAAGAAGGACTTGTAGAAAACTTTGGGCTGGCAGTTTATGTCGTCAAATTTCCTGAAAAACAGAATTGTTGCAATCATGTGGAGGCCTTTTGTGATGATTAGCTCCCTGAGCACTCTGGTAATTCTTTTGCCCTTTACAAGGACTCTTTTCATGTCTGGATATTTCACCAGTTCATCATATGCCCGTATGACATCAAGAGGGTCGCACTGCTGGTCTGCATGCGTGTAGGCAAGCACGTCTCCTTTGCAGCTTTTCAAACCGAACAGTATGCCATAGCCGTAGCCCTTGTTCCTCTTAACAGTAACAACCCGCGCAAACTTGTATTTGGGATTCTTCAACTCCTTTTCCAGAACCTCCACGGTGTTGTCGTACGAGCCGTTGTTTACGATGACAAGCTCCACATTCATTTTACCAATAACTTCAGCAAATCTTTTCAGAAGGAATGGTATGCTCTTGGCCTCGTTGTAGCACGGCAGAACAATCGAGAGATCAACACTCTTCATAATTATTCATTCGATTTTAATTTGAAATAGTCGGACCAGAACTGATAAGTTTGCAGATCCTGAGGCGCTCCCCATTGGAGGAAATGCTCAAGAGGATAGACGTAGACTTTGTGGCCGTCCTGCCTCACTGCTTCGGTGACAACGCTGATGTAGTATTCACCATTAACAATCATGCCACGTTTGATTACTTCCAGCAAGTATTTTTTCAGCAGAGCCCCTGACGAAAAATAGAACGAGCCTGCCTGCTGGTATGAGTCCATCTTGTTCTCAGTGAAGCTGAACTTTTCCCTGCATTCCAACATCCAATTGTTTTCGTCTGTTCTCATCCCGGCATACAATTGCGGCCCTATCAAGTGAGGATGGAATCCCTTGTACGCCGTTGCTGCAGCATCGCATTTTGTCTCCACCATTTTCCTTTTAAAATCATCATAGCTCCACCACACGTCAAAGTCGCAATAGGTGACTATCACCGGCTCATCATCCTTCAGGAAATCGATTTTCTTTAAAGCTTCAAGCATGCTCCACACAGCTCCCAGCTGCTGATGATTTATGCCTACTATCAAACCATTAGGTTTTAGAGATGTAAGCACCCTTTTCATTTCAGTCTTCCTCAGATGCTCGTTGTCGCATACAAAGACAAAATCTTCTTCACCTGGAAACATGTTTACGACACGCTCTATCATCGGTTTGCCGTCTACTTTCACCAGCGGCTTTGGCTCTTTATACCCAGCCTTTTCAAACCTTTCACCTACTCCCGCCATCAGCACTACAACTTTCATCTAACCACTATCCAAATTTTGTCTGTATTTCTCGCTTTCCATATTAAGAATATAATTGACGTCCTCCTCTTTGAGGAATTCCACATCACCAATCTTCTTCAATGCATCTAAGATGTAGAGCTTGGCGACCAGCATCTCGTTCACCTTTATTGATTTCTTCTCACCCCACGGAAATGCCACACCTTGTCTGCTGAATGCAATCTTGTCCTCCGCATCAGACAGGCTGTCCGCTATTAAAAACTTGGAGCAGTAAATAGCATCGTCCGGTATCAGGAACTTTGAAAGCAAATGTTTGTTCCCCTCCAGCTTCTGCACAAATTGTTTTGCAACACCATTGTTGTTGAGAAATAGCCCGTCCTTGAGTTCAAGCTGCGGCTCTGGAAATTCTTCCAAACCAAAATTGCCTTTTAAATATTCGAAAATTTTCTGGTTGATTGAAATCGTGAGCTGGACGCATCTTTTGGAATCTTTACCGGAAACTATAATGCCGTGGTTTTTCAGAAAAATAACTTCCGGTTTCACGCCATTCTTCCTCACGTACGAGTTAACAGAGCTATTTATTTCTTTTGCCAGTGAAAAACCAGGATTTACATAATCAACCCACATCAACTCCGGGGACATGTGAGAAAACAAATCTCTGGCAATTTTTTCACCACCTTTCATGCAGTTCAATATGTTCGCCATCACAGGGTGAGTGTGGACTACTACTCTGTCTAGAAAGACATGCATGCCGGCTTCCATTGACGGCTTGGGCATTGTGTGGTTGAGCATCGCCTGTTTAAGCACTCGGTTGTAGGCAGCCTCATTTTCATTTGCATCGACAACAGCTTTGTAATTTTCAAAAAAATCATTTATTTGTTCATGGTCCAGTTTTGTAAATCCAGAAATCTCCGTCATTTCAGCGAAGGTAAATCCTGACGCTTTGATGACCATCTCTCCGCCACTAGTTTTTACTGATGAATTGCCACCACCGGCCTGCACCAGAGCTTTTAATTCTCCTATTTCATTCGAGATTCTTACAAGCTCGCTTATTTCTTCCATAATAATCATCAAAATAATTTTTTCTCAAGTTCTACCAAGTATGCCAAGTTCTCAACAGTTTCTACCGCCCCAGCTTGCATTAAAGCTTCGGCTGTAGTGCCTTCAGTCGGCCTACCGATTCCCTTTATGCCCCATTCCGTAGCAATCTCCATATCATGCAGACCATCCCCGATTAGTAACCCATATCTCTGAAACTCTTCCTCGCTAACACCAAGGTAGCCAATTATAGAACCTTTATGATGTGCCTTATCTGTAATTCCACTGTATCCTCGGCCAAACCATCTCTTAAAATAATTATTTAAACCATAATAATTAATCCTTCTGGTCAATACATCTTGTGGTGTATTAGTAGAAACAACCATTCTACGATTTCTTAGAGCTTCCACGGCAGGTATTACGTCTGGATATAGCTGTGGCATTTCTCTATAGGCATTAGATTGAAAATACTCTGTGAGTTTTCTTACAGTTCGGCCATCTTCAACCGTGGCACCAAACCTCAATAAAGCGTCTCCGTACTGCTTTTCTATCGGCTGGCCGGCGGTGCTTAAGTAAAAAGACAATGCGTCTTCTGGTGGAATACCATATGCTACAAGAGATTCTGAAAAAACATTTCCCATAATCTTCATAGTGCCATCGAAAATGACGCCGTCAGCATCAAATACATAAATTGGTCCGCTTTGCTCCATACATTCACCTAAATACAACACTGGAATAAATTCTATACATGTCATTTCCCTCTGAATTTAGATATCTCGCTCAGATAGTAAATAAAGAAGAGCTGGTAGATGCCGTTGTACCCGTCTTCAAACTGCGGCGATTGGTTGTGAATTAATTCTTCGAAGTTCGGCACAAGCTTGTACAGACAATCTTCAAGCTCCCTCTCTGTTACTGTACCGTAAAACTCGCAGCACTGTGTCTTCAAGTCGTCCTTCTGGTAATTGCTCGCCTTCAGCGCCTTTACAGAGGAGAGGACTTTCACAAATGGCTCCATGTTTATGCTGTTGTCCAGCCATATCTTCAGCATCATGTCTACCTTGGCTTTCGGCAAGCCGATCTTGTCAATTTTCTTCTTCAATAAATAGCTCACTACAATGTCCGCGAACTGCTTCTGCGGATCTATGAACTTTGCCCTGTCCCTCTGCCTTTTCCTCAGCTGTTGCAGAACCTGCTTCTTAGTATACCCCCTTTCAGACATGTCGCGCAACAGTTTCCAGTGCAGCTTCAATTCCTCGGAAGGATGCATGTAAACCTTCACGTCATAAAGATCCCTCATCTTTTTCAAATAGAAAGGATGCAGCCCGACGAATACTATGAACTTGTTAGGCTCTATCTCGACAGGCTCCGTGAACTTGCCTGTTTCGTGGTTGTACATCACCCTGGTGATTCTGTTGCCTTCGGTCAATGCGACTGATTGCTCCAAGTCTTCATGCAGCCGACTTGCAAAAGGATTCAAGTGCGTGAACACCTGCCAGTTCTCGTTTCCTCTCTCCCATTTGTGCATGTCGTCGCCGTTCACTATTAGAGAGCCATTCTCGCCGAAAATCCCTGAAAGCAAGTCAGCGTTGGTGCTCTTTCCTGCCCCAGAATCGCCGCCTATTCCCACAATTGTGGGCCTTTCCCTGAGCTTGTATTCGAGATTGGACTTGACTCCTATGGTGTATGTCCAGAATGCAGTCATTATCATTGACGCGGCCAACCCTGTGAAAAGGATGTTGGAGATTGTCAAAGGATTTACGCCGTAGCCTTCCACAATATGGTAAGGGGTTGGCAGGCTTGCTATCTGCGGCGATATTACTTGGAAAACTTGGAATATGTCTGAGCTCTGGCTGAACAGGAAATATCCAAGGTAAAGAATGTTGATCGCCCAGAAGCTTATCATCGGCACCTTCTCCTGCTTGACGAAAAAATAAATCAGGAATGGCACAGCCCAGTAATACCATCCTTGCGCAGGCGGAACCAAAGTGACGACAACTGTGAAGACTAGAGCAAGCATCATCATCAGCGCGTCCTTGTTCAGCTTCTCGTAGGATGAAAAGTTGAACAGAAGCAGCAAGTATGCCGCAGGCGCCGCAAGGAGGACTATGTTCTGGTAGCCGAGTGGAATCGCGAGATCTAGCACGCGGAATTGCTCGGATGCGCCGAAGACCATGTGCACAAATCCTTGCGATGTGAGGAATGGAGCTATCAGTATCGCATAAGTTACTGAAGACAGCACTGCAAACCTTACCGCATCATTGAATGACCTGTTCTTCCAGATGTAGACTGCCATGAAAGGCAGAGTGAGGAGGATGTTGGTCTTGGTTGCAATTCCCATACCTAAAGTAAGCGACGACAGCGCCAGTTTGTTCCTGAAAAGGAAAACCAAGGACATGAAAAGGATGGCTATTGGTATGACATCTAGCTGGCCGTGGATGTAGCTGATATAGAAAAGGATTGGAGATGCCCAGTAGTATTTCAGAACTTTATCCTCACGTGTTCTTAGCCATCTTATCAGGACGTAGAAGATGAACAGGTCCGTAGCCAGTATGGGCAGCCTAAGGACGAAAAGATTCAGGAAAGCGTCACTAGTCCATAAAGTGGAAATCTTTGCAAGGAATGCGTACGGCAATGTCACCATCAGGAGCATTATTGTCGGATAGGGAAACGCTTTAGTCTCTCCTATGTCGGCAAAGTGCTGGTAAGGGTCCTGAAAGCCCGATTCTACAAAATATTTCACAAAAGGAATAAAGCCATTCACGATAAAGTCGGAGCCGAAAATAAATGCGGCTACTACTTTCAAAATAAGTATACCGACAAATAGCTTTGATCTGAATACAGACGGAACCTTGCTCATCCTGCTCACTAAGAACTCACTTATTTAGCTTTTTAAAGTGTTGTTTGGCGAGCTATTTAACCCTGTTCGGCAGCTGGCTTCTTATAAGGATGGCCAGGATTCTTGTTGAAGTAGTCTTCCCAGTACTCGTAAGTCTGCAAATCCACAGGCGTACCCCAGCCGATGTACTTGTCGACGACAAAAGTCTTGACCTTCATGCCGTGCTCTAGCATAACATTAGGAATCGAATCTACATAGAACTCGTTATTGACTCTAATGTTTCTTTTGATTAATTCTTCGGCCATGTCTATGAATAGCTGCCCTGTCCTGAACCAGAACGCGCCGATGATTGCCTGGTCGTTGTAAGGATTGTCGCTTATGGGGACTTTGACAGAAATCCTTTTCACAACATTACTTTCATCAACATCTACCCATCCCCATGCTTTAGGATTGGCTACAAGATTGAATTGCCTTGTGAACGCCCAGATGATTCCATCGACGCTCTTGTCTGCAATTAATGCACTCCATTTTTCCAGATCCCATACTTTCGTGGCATCGCATGTGCCTATGTACAAAGGCTCATTCTTGTCTATCAAATCCTTTGCGAGCAGGCATGTGGATACCTGCCCTTCTGTAGTTTTATCAACCGTGATTATCTGGGCATCAGGAATTTCTTTCCTTAGGATTTCGTCGACTTTATAATTTTCAACATGCTCCTTCCTGCAGATAAAAATCCATTTGTCTGATGGTGGCATGCCTTTTATCGCCTGGACTATCATAGGCTTGCTGGAGACTGGAATTAGAGGTTTGGGCATTGTATAGCCTGCATCCTTGAACCTCTTGCCTTCACCTGCCATAGGGACTAGGTTTGTCATTTTAATTACCAGAGCTAGTTAGGATACCACTCTCTTCCCACTGCTTTACATAATCCTTGGCAGTCATAACAGCATCAACCATTACCCCGTCCCCCTTCATCTGCTCTATGAATTTCGGTATGTTCTGCGGCCTGCCCCATCTCTCAGGGCAGACTAGTGCAAGTTTAAAACCAGCCTCCTTTAATTTCCTGTAGTTTTCCTTATCTAAAGGCAATCTAGTGTTCGTGTCCACCCAAACCCACTTTAATCTACCGGCAAGCATCAGCGCCTGCTCTATCGGCTCTGCTTCGGAATATCTTATCGCAATCCTGCCATCAAGTCCAGAAACACCATCACCAAAAGCCGCACGGTAAATAAACGGAAATTCCACGTCCAAAAGAAAGTAATCCTCAATGCCAAGCCTCTTTGCGACCTCTATAACCCTGGCCTCAATACCAGCCTCCTTGATGTTAAATATAACAAACCTGTTCCCCTGGCTTGCAAAAACCTCCATATAATCCTCAAAGTCGTCACCAGTGCCCGGATCATGGTTCAAATAAAGCCTTCCGGTCCTGTTGTCGTGCCTTACGTCGATTTCCACGCCGTATTTAGGCTCTACCTGCCTCAAATCGGCAATTTTGTTGACACGATGCCTTACAACCAGCATTATTATACCCCGTAAATCGCAGTATATAAGATTAACTGCTTGAAAAAGCTTGGAAAAATAAAAATTATGCAAAATTTTCCCGGAAAAAGGTTTATATATAAGGTTTCCCAAATACTTTTAAATGTCTTTAGGAACCATTCACCCTGATTTATATAAATCTATGGTAAAAGGACTAAAAAGCTCGAATTCACAGAATAATATAAACTTTTCGAGTTTCGCATTCATATTCAGCTTTATTTTGGTCAGTTTGGTGGTGGTTTCAACTGCATTCGCTGCGGTGGTTGTATCGGTGGACGACAGTTCAGACAGCGACAGAATCAACAGGACAGGTGTGGGCAGCATAATATGGAGATTCAATGTAACCAACCAGCCTGGTTCATCTTCTGATAATGGTGTCGTATCGCTTGTCAACATATCTAACGCCACAGGATACATAGTAACTGCAGTAAACGCAACCGGAAATGCAACCGACGCATGTACAATTTTCAGAACCGCCGTCAACTGCACTGGCGCTGGGTTCAGCATTCCTGTAGGAAGCAACAGGCTGATCAACGTCACGGTAACGATGCCCAGTGGCGGGGTGAGCGGCGCAAGGTCATGGCTAGTCAACACTTCCAACAGTACAGGAGACTCTTCGGCACAAAGTACCGTTTACACAGCAGCGATTGATAGCGCCGACATAGCTTTTGACATATTGAATGAACTGGGCAATACCACAGGCGCTCGTGTATTTGTAAACCCTTACAACGGCAGCCAGATAACATTCCCTCTGGCTGTAGATCACATATTCAATGATTCGGATAACAGCGCTGGTCTGGTTGTTATCGAAAGCGGGAATATAAGCAATCAACAGGCTGATACTTTCCTTTACAATGTCACATCGCTGGGGTATACAGATGTAAACAGAACAAGCGTCAGTTATACCAACTCACCGTCAGGACAGTCTGGTAACGGCTATGAATTAGCAGGAGGATTGCCGTATGGCATCAAAGTCACAGTACAGGATCAGCTGGGAAATACACTCACGGGAGCAACTGTAAACATAACATACTTTACAGCGCCAACGACTCCGATCACGCAGTCAACGGCAGCGCCAAATGCCACAGCGTTCAATATACAGTACTATGCACTCCCAGATGTTGCTGTAGGCTCGAACAATTTTACAATCTTGGTGTCACGATCAGGTTTCTTGAACAATGCCACATTCAACAATGATACCAGTCCTAGATTCGGAAATACGTCGCTTGCACAAGTTACAGGAAATTCGACATACGCGTTGATATTCGTAGTGAGAGTGAATGTCTCGGATGAACTTTTAGCAACGGCACAATTCGATAACGGCGTTGGATTTTCGATAAACGGCACTGCATCAACAGCCAACCAATCATCCGGAAGTCTCTATTATTTCAGCATCCCGACAACATGGACTGCCATTAATCTGACTACAGCCAAGTCAGGTTATGTCAACAACACAGTAGTCGACATGCCGGTGAATGCAACAACACAGGCAACAATGCAGCCACAGTTGTTATTCCGCTTGAAAATAACTGCAGAAGATGAATTGGACTCAGGGGCGGTATTCGACAATGGCGTGACTATAATGCTAAACAATACGATAACATCCGCCAGTTCCCAGTCGACCAACTCATATTACTTCAACACGACTAACGTGTCTGCGAACATTTCAGTAGGAAAACTTGGTTATATCAATTCTACGAACAACACTTTGGTCTTGATTAACGCTACTTCCCAGGCAGCTGTATTCACAGGAATGAACTTTTCCGTAAGGGTCACTGACATATGCAACGAATTGGTGACATCAGGTCATTGCTATCTGATAGACGGAACAGCATCTACAGTGCAGATATCAGGCTTGGCTATAGGCGGGGCTGTGAATACCACTTATAGCTCTGACGGTTATATCAATGCGACTAATCCAAACTCATCGACGCCTATAACTATAACGGCTGTGAAGGACGGGTTTGTCAATATATCCAAGGTAGTATTTGTAAATCAGTCAGCTCAAACTCGACTAGTGTTCAACACTACTGATGGAACTGGTGTTGCTACGGATCGTGCCAATGCATTGCCATTTACACTCAGAGTCTTGTCTGTATTCGATGAATTGGGAACGAGGAACTTTACATTGAACAATACCGCGACTTACAACCAAGCCGGTACCACAATGGTAGGTGTCGATGTATTTGAACAGGCCAACAATGTCTTTTACGAACTTTTGGTCAACACCAACAGCACATACGCTTATGTAAATGCAACAGGAACATCTGTGATTACAGTCAACGCGTTCCTAGGGAACTTGAGCCTTGTAAACGGAACAGTAGCAGTCACTCCTACCGCAGACGCTCAAAGGACAATAATTTTCAACGGTACTGGAATTAACACTACAGACAACGCAGTCAGTGCTTATGCGACAGGAAAGGGACTGAACTATACCATAAGAATCAATGTCACCGATGAATTGGGCATAGGCAATTCAAGCTACATGAACAGCGGTGTCACATTCGGATTCAACTCATCTGGTGGCGCGCCTGGAGCCAACACTTTCGCCGCAGCATTCCTAGTCACAGCAGATAAGCAAAGCAACAATGTCTATTATTTCTCCAACGCGAGCTTGACAAACGCTTCATTCTTCGGCACTAACGTCACGATAGCCAAGAATGGCTACATCAACACTAGCTCTGCGGCAAACTTCCCGATTAACGCAAGCAACCAGTCGCAAATAACTCTGCAGATGCCATTCAACTTTAGAGTGCAGGCCAATGACGAATTAGGAGTAGCATTGGGCGCTATTCCGATTAATTACAGCGTAAACGCCACGGGTGGGTTTTCACAAAATGCATCAGATGCCACATTCGCATATTTCGCGCTTCCAACGCCAAGCCTTGTAATATCTGGAACGACTTATGTCAATGTCTCGAAGAGAGGGTATGTTGACAATGGCACTTCTGTATTTCCAATAAACACTTCAGCACAGGCACAGGCGACACAGAACATGCTTTACACAATCCGTGTATTCTATGCGTGCAGCGAGCAGAACTTTACATGCTTCAATATTAGTGGAATTGCTCCGCTTACAGATGGTGCAGCTGTGGCTGAAGTGTCGGGACTTGCCAGCAACTACAGCGGCGGTGTGGCATTTATACCAGCATCCAATGATACAAGATCGACTATCACGATTTCGGCCCGAGGTTATACGAACACTTCGGTTGCGGCCAGCGTAAGTGCCACTACAAGGAATGGTAGCGTTGTCTTTAATGTGACAAACCCGGCAGACGCACTTTCGAATGTAAACGGTTCCGCGCTTAATTTCACCATTAGAGTATTGAGCATATGTGACCAATTGAACTATACATGCTTCTTGTTGAATGGGTCGACAGATTTTGTGGGCGCGGCCGCAGTTAATGTTTCAGGCACTGCCGCATCCGCATCAGTCAACTCTACAAGATATAGTAGCGGTATAGCATACATACCAGTCCCAGGGACAAGCGCAGTAAATCTTGTCGCAAATTCAGTAGGATTCATCAATTCCACACAGTCTACAACACCGACTCCCGGAGGCAACCAAGTAACGGTCAACTGGAACAGCACGATATACGGGCTTAATTATTCTGTGAGGATAAACGTATTAGACGAGCTTAGCCAAAGCAACAACATGAACTCAGGGGTTACAGTTGCAAGGAACTTCTCCGCAGGCGCAGGAACGATACTTGTTGAAAACAACTCTGTATTCCGAAGCTCATTGAATTCCAATGTATTTTATGCAAACGTTTCCACACTTAATACTAGCTGGAATGGGGGAGCTAACATGACTGTGAGGAAAGACGGTTACATCAACACAACATCTGCCAACTTCCCAGTTAATTCATCGTTGCAGGCGAATGTAACTTTGAACATGCCATTCTCGGTTAAAGTAAATACAGGGTCGGTAACAGCAGTCACGGCAATTGTCACATCTGGGTCTTCGACATTCGCAGCCATAGACGGAAACGCTAGCTCAGATACGAATTCCACCGCGGACGGTGTTATTTATTGGGCACTTAACCAATCCAATGTAGTTGGAGGTGTTACTGGTGGAAATGTATTGTTGCAATTGAGCAAGGCAAACTATGTGGACTTTACATTCGTAAGCATGAACTTGAACTATTCATCGCAGTTGACGGTCAGCCCAACGATGGTCAGAAGCAATGCAGACGATACAAATATCCCGGTATTGAATTTGACGTCACCAACAGCGGGCTCTAATGTCACCACAACAACACCAACGATATCATTCACTTTGATAGATAATGATGGAGGAGCCGGAATCGATGTGAACAGCATCACTGTAAACATATCAGGTTTCAACTTTACAAGAGACTGCACGCAGTACAATGCAAGAAATGTTAGCTGTTCATATACCGCAAGTGCGTTGACAGACCAGGCCAACCAAACGATACAGATAACCGCACAGGACAATGCAGGAAATAATGCGACTACAATTACAAGAGCGTTCGGTGTTGATACACTTGACGGTGTGACAGCAACTCTATATTCGTCAGACATCAACGCGACAAATGACAATACTTATGGAAACGGTTGGTCGTTCACATTCAACATTACCTTGGGTAGTACAACTACAAATGCCACAGGCGTGAATGCTACAGCAGTCAGGATAGCAAACTGGACAAAAATAGGCGGACCCGGTGCAGCAACAATACCTACGGCGAACAACACAATTATGAACTATACCATATCAAACGGGACTGCAGCGACATACTATGTCTCCCATAATTACAACACGACAGATACGATATACCCACTGCAAGACTTGCATGAACAGACAGCCGCGATCAACGGTACAGTGACAATATACGTCAAGTTGCCGCCGACAGCAGTAGGCACTTATTCGACTACATTCACATTCGGCTCTTGGAGTGTTGCATTAACGGGTGGTAACCCGACTTAAGTGGGGGTTAAGTAGTGAATGACTACAAAATTCTCCCAACGATTTTGGTATCTGTTATTCTTTTTTCCCAGATCGCTATTGCTCCGCCACTAGGCGAGAGCTCAACCACTATTGACACTAGCGGGGGAGACACCACGACCGTGCCTAGTGCTGTACATAATACCACACTAAGGGCAAATGGCGAAACGTGCGATATAGCTGCACAATGTACAGGCGGCTTTTGCAATTCTGGGTCATGTGCTAGCTCTGCTCCAAGCGGAGGCGGAGGAACGTCTGGTGGAGGAGGCACTTCTGCAGCCACAACCACAACCACCAACGTGACGACACCCACAACACCTGCAGAGCCTACGCCCGGACCAACACCGGTCACGGTTGTAAATGTCACGACGGTATCAGAGCCTGTTACGGAAACCGCAGCAATCCAAGAAGTTATAACATCGGTCAGCCCAACTGCATTGAACGTCACAGAGATAAAGGTTGAAAACGTCGAGGTTACAAAGATAGGAGTAGCAGAGTTGACGACCACAACGCAGGCACCAATTTTAGCAAACACTATCGACACTGTCCTGCCAACAGCCACCGAGTCGACTGCCCAGCAAGTCCTGACCGAGATAAAGCAGTCTGTTTCTACGGGGGCAGCAAGCCCGATAGCTGTCAATGTGAATGTGGAAGTGTTCGAAATAAAGGAAAAGACGACCAACAAGACAGCATTCGTGTCCAAGTTCACCCTGGCGGTCGAGGCAAAGTCGGATGCGAAGAATGTTAAGATAGTCGAAGTTATTCCCAAATCGCTTGCTTCAAATGTGGTGCAGGTTGTTTTCAAGGGCGAGCAGCCAGAGGTTCTACAGGCCGACCCAATCGTGCAATGGATATTCCCGACAATGAAAGAAGGGGAACTGAGGTATCTTTCTTATGAGTTGCCTAAGAAGGTTGAGACCGTGGAGACAAAGACGATAGCGGTTGCCGAAGCAGTTGAGGCACCTGCGCCAGCCCCGACCCCTGCACCCGAAATTAGTTCGCTTTACATAATCGGCTTGATTGTCGCAGCAATAGTAATTTTCATCATCTACAAAGTCTTCATGAAGAAATGATTCCATGCCGTCCGAACGAGTGGAAACTGGCGTACCTGGTTTCGACAAGCTGATAGAAGGAGGGTTTATCAAGGGCTCCACGAACTTGATAGCAGGAAATTCGGGAACCGGAAAGACGATATTCTGCATGCATTACTTGTGGAGCGGCCTTCAAAGGGGTGAGAATGGAGTTTATGTCACGTTAGAGCAGAGGCCGGACGAGATTCTTGCGGACGTCGCCAGATTCGGCTGGGACTTTTCCAAGTACGAGGATGCCGGGAGGTTCAGGATGGAAAGCCTGGTTGCAAGCGACATAACAACCATAACCACGAAAATAGTCGAGAGTGTGAAAAGGATCAAGGCGGTCAGGTTCGCGCTCGACAGCATGACAATTGCATCAATGGGCTGGAAGGAAAGGCCGGAGGAAAGCTTCAAGATAAGGTCGAAGGCATTCGACATGCTGAACACGCTGAAATCGCTGGGCGTGACAAGCATGATAATTTCCGAGGTCGAGAGGGCTGAAAGGCCGACGATAAGCAAGTTCGGGTTCGAGGAGTTCGTGGCCGATTCCGTTGTCCTGCTGAATTACATGATGGTGGGGGGAGCCTCAAGGAACCTGCAGATACTTAAGATGAGAAGGACGGACCATGGGAAGAAGATTTATCCTTTCGACATAACCGACAAGGGCATTGTTGTGAAGAGCTTAAGTGTATAGGCCATAGTCGTCCGGTGGTATATACCTCGTTCTTCTTTTCCAGCGATTATACAAGTCAGCTATCTTTGGCTTTAGCTGACTAAACAGCCACAAAGAACATCCAACAAACAGAAGCAAGCTCAGCGGATTCATGCTGCCGTCATAAGCATTTGCTTGGTCAGCCAGACCAATTTTCAATAGATCTTGTTCCCGGATTAAACTAAGGCTTGAAGGATTATGATTAAGGTGCCGTTCGAATGACTTGAGTTTGTTTATGTAAGATCCTGCTAGAGTTTCAGGCCTATATTTATCCGCAGCTTCCAAATATTCTATAGAGTTGCCAACCTCCCGATAGGTCGAAGGGTCTTTGATGTCGACTCGCGTCAATGAAGTATATGCATTATGAAAAACCTGGGATAATATTTCATCTCTTTGTAACAACCCATTAACATCATGATATGCAAATATCCCAGTTGTCAGAGTGACTGCACTTGCTAAGGGTAGGACTATTCTACTTCTTTGTGCTCTATACATAAAAGTGAAATTCGAACTATGGAATTAAATTCTTTACGCTTTCACTTCCAGTATCCTTTTCAGTTCGTCAACACTCTTTCCAAAATACTTTTCAAATTCCTCTGTGAGCTTGATGACTTTGGTTCTTGAAAATTTTTCCGTTTTGATCAACCCTTTCTTTTCCAACTGCTCTATGTAGCTGTAAGCTTTGTTCCCTTGGTAGCGGACAATTGATGACTGCTTTACAGGCGGCTTTAATGCAACTGCCAATGCCAATGTTCTCAACAGGCCTTCACTCAGGTCTGCCATCGGTGCGAGCTTGACTATCTTGTCGCGGTACTGTGGCTTTATCCTGAACTCATAGCCTTCAGGAGTTTCAACAAGATCCATTCCTTTCTCATCCTTCTCATGCTCAACCTTGATTTTCTCCAATAATGGTTTTATCTCGTCCTGAGGCAATCCGGTAATATCCGCAAGTTTGGCAAGACTCAACGGCTTGTCGGAAACAAACAATGCAGACTCGAGAAGCGCCTTTTTGTTCATACCTTAATTTCGTGTTTCACCGTTATTAATTTTTAGACTGCAAAGTCTTCTTGCTTATCAATATCTTCTTGAAGAAGTCTTCCTGCTCGCTAGAGATTTTCCCGTCATGCTCCAAGTGTAGCATTGGTATGAACTTTTCTATGACTTTGTCCCTCTTCCACTCCTTCACTATCTGGCCAAATTCTATCTTGTCCTGGTGGAGCTTCTGCATCAGGCCGTCAATCTCCTTGAGCATCTTCTCAGTCCTAATTGTCATATCCTCCTCCTCATGCGGCAAGTTCACATTCAACTGCCCTCTCAAAACCTTCACCCTCTCCTCCTTCCTTTCCCTGACTTCCAGCGCACTCCTCAACGCCGATATCAACTCCTCCAAAGTGACCTGCCTCTTCGGTACCCTCCTCATCGGGTAGCCGAGCTGAACAAGATTCGGGTCTATTCCCAGCTCCGCAAAAGGCTTTTCCTCCTTGAGCATCTTCTCGACTTCGTCATCCTCTTCCTCCTCGAAGATGGAGAGGTAGTCAGCCTTCAACCTCAGCAGTATTGCCGCCACAAAAACAACCTTCGCGGGAATTCTAAAGTCAAGATCCTTCACACTCTGGGCAAACTTGAGGAAGCTTTCCGTCAGCCTTGTCAAATCCACATCCCAAGGATTCAGCTGCTCCAAGCCTACAATGTAGTAAATCACGTCCTCCCAGCTTTCCTTTTCTATGATCGTCTTAAGGATGTCCTCCTCCGCTTTCGGCTGCTCCACTTGCTTGGCTTTCATTAAATCACTGCTTCGGCATCTCCACCGACACTATCTTGCTCTCCCCTTCAATCATGCTCACACCATACAGATGGTCTGCAGACTTGACCGTAGTATCATTGTGGGTAATGATTATGAACTGCGCTCCCTTTGAAAATTCTTTTATCATGTCCGCAACTATTTTGCTGTTGGCCTTGTCCAGCGCGGCATCAATCTCGTCGAGGATGTAGAAAGGCGCGGGCTTGTGGCTTTGTATTGCAAACAAAAACGCAAGTGCTGTAAGGGATTTTTCGCCGCCAGACATTGCATCTATGTTAATGAGCGTTTTCGCCCTTGGGCTCGCCTTTATCAGCAATCCGCTTTCTATGTTGTTCGGATCCTCCAAATCCAGGCTGGAAGTCCCGTTAAGCATCTTTACAAAAATGTTGTTGAACGCCTTCTTAATCTCGTTCAGCGTCCCGTAGAAAACTTCCTTCCTTCTTTCCTCAATCTGCGCAATCATGTCCAATACGGCCTTTTTCTCGCCCAATATCTTCTCGTACTTTTGCTTGTATCCTTCGAATTCCGTCTTCAGTTTTTCAAACTCTTCTATGGCCTTGAAATTCACAGGCCCCAGCGTCGCGAGCTCCTTGTCTGTCTTCATGAGCATGTCTTCAAGCTTTGCCAGTTTCTCGTCGACAAACGCAATCTGGCCGTATTGTTGCAGTTCTGCCTTTGCATTCTGCAGGTCGGTCTCCATCCTGGCCCTTTCTATGCTTATTCTGTTGAGTTCGATTTCAAGATTCAATTTCCTCTCGTTCAGGGACTTTCTCCTGTCTCTGAGTTTGTCGACATCCTGCTCGGACGCGATTCTGACCTTCTCCAGATCAATAAACTGTTTCGTCTGCTCCGAGACGGCCATCTTCTTCAACCTGCTTTCAAGCTCCTCGACCTGGTCCTGCAATTTTCCAGCCTCCTCACGTAGCCGTTTCCTCAGGTCAATATAGCTGTCAATGTCCCTCGATGTCGACGCTTCGATCGATTTGGCGTGGGATCTTATATAATGGCCGCCAATCATCGCTCCGCTCCTTTCGAGCAAGTCGCCGTCCAGCGTGACCATCCTTGCCCTTCCAACTCCTATCGCCCTTCCCGCATCAAGGTTCTCGATAATCAAAGTATTGCCGAAGACAAACTCGACAGCTGTCATGTACCTTGTGTCGTACTTTATCAGCTTGCTGGCCACGCCGACAACTCCGTGCTTGTGCAGCAGTTCATTCTCCCGGAACAGGTTCGGCTTTATTTTTGTCAGGGGAAGAAAAGTCGCGCGCCCAATACGTTCTCTTCTCAGGTATTCTATGCAATACGCGGCAACATCCTCGTCAGAAACTATAATGTCATTGAAATGCGGACCCGCCGCAACCTCAACTGCAATCTGGTACTTTTCAGGCACGGAAACCAGGCTCGCAACAGTGCCGTGAACTCCCCTAAGGTTAAGCCTCAGAATGCTCTGTACAGACCTAGGCAGCTCGCCCACAAGTTCAGCCTTCCTCGACTCCAACGCCTGCAATTTTTCTATCAGGCTATTCAGCCGTTCAATCTCCCGCGTGTTTGAATCAATCTTGCTTCTCTTCACAATCAGCTCGGACCTCAAGTCAGATATCTCTTTCTCTATCTGGAATCGCTTCGACAAATCAATTATTTTGCTTGCGACCTCCCTTATTCCGCTCTCCTTGGCGCCAAGGTCTTCCTCGACCTTTTCCAGTTCGGCATTTACCTTCCCGCTCAATTCCTTCTTCTCCGCAAGCTTCTCGTCAAACTTTGCAATCTCTTCTTGGAATGTCTGCACTTTCTTGTTGGCGACCGACGCCTTGAGGACTTTGGATTGCTGCTGGAGATTCTGGTATTTTATCGCGGCATTCCTTTCATCCTCCATCTTCTTGAAGATGCTGTACCTCTGGCTGATGATTATCTCGGCCTCCTTTAGCTTCTGGTCGACCGCATCCAGATCCTTCTGCGCCTTCTCCCTCTTGTCGTTGTACTCGGCAATGCCGGAAATCTCGTCTATAATCCCCCTTCTTTCAACCGGACTCATCTCTATAATCTCAGTGACGTCGCCTTGCAGTATAATGTTGTGCCCGTCCGGCTGGATCCTAGCAGGGGCTAATGTCTGGATAATCTTGTCCCTTGTCACGGTCCTTTCGTTGATCTTGTAGACAACCGCGCCCTTCCTGTTCACCTTCCTGTTTATCGACAGCTCGTCGCTGTCAACCGGAAACTCCTTCTTGGAATTGTCGAACGTCAAGGTGACAGAAGCTAGGTCGGCAGGGTTCTTTCCTGTACCGCCGTGAAAGATTAGCTCGTGAAGTCTATCAGCACGCATGGATTTGGCAGACGTCCTTCCCAAAACAAACGCAATCGCATCAAGCACATTGCTTTTTCCTGATCCATTCGGACCGGCTATAGCATTCACACCTGCAAGGAAGGGGATGGCAACACGCCTGTTGAAGCTCTTGAATCCCTGCATTGCAAGCTTTGTTATCACTGCCATGGCAATCAAAATGCTCAGTATATACTATTTTATATTTCAGTTAATTTACGTTTGCGATTTAGTCAAGAATAAATAGATTTTTGTCACTTTAGATGCCGATATGCTACATAACAAACAACTTGAAAACGAATTCGGTATTGAAATCAAAGCCCCTTACGAATTCTAGTACCTGTAACTCTCATTCTACGTAACATTCTCTGATATATCTTTTCCAAGTCAGGCTCTCTGAATTTTACTTCTTCTCTCATAAGAGCATATAGTGCGGAATATATTTAAAAATTCGTGAAACTTCCTAAACTGTGAACATTTTTCTCAAGCTTTCGGGAACTTGGAAAACGCCTAAATGCAATCCAGCATCTACATAAGCCCAGACAATGAACGTAGCTTCCAAAGCTTGCAGATACTGCTTCTTCTTGTAAAATGAATTGGCGTCTTCATGGTAGGAATTAAGAACTTTCACTAACCCGTCAGCTTTAGAATCCATAACTTTAAGATTTTTCATTATCTTCTCAATCCTTTCTATCTCTTTCTTGGCTTCTTTTTCAAGCATGTTACCCAACTATCGCTTCGATGAACTTCGGCCTGTATCTGGCCAGTATCATCAACAGTGCACCGCCAACTATGACAATGCCGCCCATCAGCTGATAGCCTGTGGGTATGCTACCTAATATGAGCGCAGAATATACCATAATAACAAACGGCTCCAGAGACTGGATGGTGGAAATCTTTGATAGGTCGGCTATCTCCATAGCTTTATAGATAAGGATAAATCCAATGATGCCTCCGCAGACAGAGCTCAGCATGATCAAAGCAATGGGAGTTAACGAAGGGACAGAAAGGTTGCCGGTTAACAGCACGTACGTTCCGACTATGACGAAAGTGATTGTAAATCTTGCGTGGTTCATAACCAGAGGGCTTATGTGCTTGATATAGCGCTTTGACATGAACTGCCAGTTCGAGAACAGAAAGGACATTGTGATAACGACAAGGACGCCGAAGATGATGAAATTACCGCCGTTGTAGCTGAGCACAAATGCGCCGGCAATCATGATCAATGCCCCGACAAGCTCCAGCCTGTTGAACCTCTCCTTCAGGAATATCACGCTCATCAAAATCGTGAATATCGTGCCGAACCTCCCGACGAATGCAGTCACAGAAGGCCCGACCAGATTTAATGAAAGCAGCCAGAGAAATGCCGTTACAGCATTTAAGGCTCCTATGACAAGCAGAGGCTTCCAGTACTTTTTGGCTATGGTCTTTGCCTCGTCAATCTTCCTTGTAGCGACAAGCATGATGCTGGACAGCACAAAGCCAGTGGCGAACATGAAGAATAAAGCGGTTTGTATTTCAGCAGTTCTTAGAGCAACTGTCATCGCGATGAAAGCCACGCCGGTCAGAAGCAAGGACGTGATGACATAGATGTAACCCTTCAAATGATTGTCCATTAAACCACAGAACCAGAATTATCGGTTTTGGAATATAAAGTTGTGGCCCCGAAGGGAACTGATTTTTGGTATTAATTTAGAGCCACTTATATTTGAATACCATGAGAAGAGCCACAATGGATACATTATCAAAACTAGAAAGTGTAATTTTGTTTATTCTCTTTTTTACATGGTTGATGACACTGTCTATAATTTGGCTTATAATTTTACCCGCTTATGTGCCAAGCCTTCTTTATGTTTTCTTTGGTTTGAGCTTGGCTCTCGGCTTTTTCTTTTTTAGTAAAAAAATGTTTGGATTAGGAATAATTTATGTTATAATTGGATTTATAGCTGTATACTTTGTTTTTTCGGTTCAAGCTGTCCCAGAAAAAACTTTTCTTCAGTTCACACTCTGGAATTGGGATAAGACTCAGGATTTGGGGTATACAGATGTTTTACTTGATTTTCGTAAGGTATGTGGGGATTACTCTAGAGGCCATATTAAATTGGATTTTAGAAACAACGAAAGTATAAAATCTTGGATGGGGATGGATTTACCTGATGGCATTGAGGCATATTATTTAAGAGTTAATCGGTCATACCCGTCAGAAACAATTGTAGTAAAGAATGAGAGCAATTTATTGAATTCAACAAGAATTTCACTTTTTAATAACACAGATTTGGACGTTGGATATTATATGCTAGAATTGTATTTTAAGTTAAAAGACACAGTCAAACCTAAAACCTTCTTTTCCTTAGATGTTAATCCTATACCACATGACACGTTCGATTTTGTATCATTTAGAGAACGCTTCAATACAGTTGGTTATTCATGTGATCGAGATTGTGATATATCAAACCTTGTCCATACATCCGTGCAAAGAAGCAATTATGTTATAGAATGTAGAAATGCTCCATATAGTTGGATAAACCCATTGGGTTTAGAGAGTTCGGAAACTAGTATTGGTGGTGAGAGCAGGACACTCGATAATAAAGATGTTCAAGTCGATAGGATATTTTTCCATGTCAACGTCGAAGATACAGGGTCCACTATTTTCTCCAATCTTGTATGGGGTATCTTACTTGGCTTAGTAATAATACTCATAGAACTTATACTAAGTTATATAAAGGACTTGCATAAAAATGTTAATAGGCCAGAGGAGTTCCCAACTGTTCCTAACAGTCTTTCAATAGGGTCAGGCCTTAATTCCCTTACTTCTATGCCGTTATAGTACATTACTATTTTTCCTACTATAGACACACGTGCGTACAGGTGATGTCACATCGTCTTATATCGTCTCCTACGTCTGCCCCTAGTACGTTTAGTCTTCTTATGGTATCTTCTACTGGCCTTGAGCTTTTCATTGGCTAGTCTTTCTCTAAGTGATTGTAACCTCTTCATGCCAGTCCTATAGCCTTGTTCTGTTATCCTAACACGGCCAAATATGTCAATAAAGGCATGTCTCTTGGCAAATATCTTATGGTCGTACACCCATCTTTTGACAGTTGACATACTTGTATTGTTTATGACGGCTAAGTCCTGAAGCGTGTAGCTTTTCTTCATTTTGGCCTCTTGCTTAAGCCTGAGTTTCCAGACCTTGTGGCTTCTGTTGGCATTGATGAAAGCCGTCTTCTTCTGCAGATAGTCTTCCCATAATTTAGTGCCTTCTATCTTGTCAAACGATTCCATGAAGTTGGCTTGCGGGTATTTGGTAGCTTTGGTTATAGGATTTTTATCTATCAACATCATTTTCTTTTTAGAATAAACCGCATACAATCCTCTGTTAATAATCCTAGTCATGAATTTGGCACGATGGCTTAGGATATACTTGTCAATCAAGAATGGGTCGGGAGTGTTGATTACTATAAAGAGGTTCTTATGTCGAATCTGTGTAAGTATTTGTGTTATATCTACAGATTCCCTGGACATTGCCTTGCGTGAGAACAATGCTTCTACGCCTTCGTCAACAAGGATAGCCTGATATCTCTTTACTTTCTCCAATGATATCCTAAATTCTGCCGGTGTGAAAACTATCCTGTCAACATCAAAATCAGGGTCTACATATTTGCAAATCTGCATTCCAAGATTCGATTTGCCCATGCCTTCATAACCGACATTAAGCATCAGCCAATCCCTGTCGGTTCTGATCAGCTTCTTTATGCCGTCTAGGTTTTCTTGCAGATATTTTCCAAACTTTTTGTATTGCTCTAATGATTCTAATTTTTGTTTTAATTTCATTTCATTCCTCTAGAAATGTTTTATCTCTAGGTGTAGGCACTATCGGAAAATCTGTTATTCCAAGCCTTCTTATGATCTCGCCCAGAACTTTCAATGCTTCGTATAGGTATGGAAAATCCATGCTCTGTTCTTTTATAACCGCATCATCCAATTTCTGAAAGAAATCGATCTCTTTTTGTTTCAATTTATAGACTGATAATGAAATGTAAAGCCCATGAATCATGTATTGAAACGTGTCAAAGGAGATGTTTTTCATTGCTCTTGCGTCTCTTTCTCCAATAGGATTTTGACGGAAGTTTGTTTTCTTTATGTGAGAAGATACCAAAAGGTAGTTTTCTAACCATGATATAGCATCATAGTAAAATTTCAGTATTTTCTGCTTGTGCGTAATTGCTTCGGGCAAACCTTTGGCTTCTTCTCTATCATCTTTATCCATTTATATCAACTCTGTTTCTCGGAATTTTTCTTATTCTGCTGAATATTGAGTGAGTTACCAACCATTTTTGAAATAATCTTAGACATGTGAAAACGAATCTTCCAAACCAACGGTTGGGAAAAGAAATGTTCCCTATCAAGTTTGTCTAATAAATCCATAAATTTCATTGCAAGTCGTTTATTTTTCGAGGTGTTTTTTGGTCCAATTAAATAATAAAAATATTCAGCTTCCTCCCAATCCTTTATGTATAGTGGTTTTTCTTCATCCTTTTTCGACATTATTACCCTCCTAAATTGATAAGTTTCATCTGATATACCTCACGTTTCTTGCGTTTTCTTTCTCCACTCTCACCTGCATCCTCAATCGCTGATAAAAATAATCCTTGACTTCTTCCATGCCCTTACGCTTTCGTCTTCGCACAGGTCGGTATATATAAACAATTTCTGGTATCGGCTGTCGGTTTTGTTTCATTCCTTCACCTTTCTATTCCAGTCTATTGCATGCCCTCTTTCGACATGGTAGCGTATTCTCCATTCCTTTTTTGAGTTTCCACTAATGATATCTGATTTTTTATGTTCCAACCATTTCTTACATGTCTTACAGTATCTCACGCCAGACCGCCCTCCTTGTTCTGTATGCATGACTTGCACAAGTATAGCGTGGCTTTGGGATCGTAAGTGTCGGCTAGAGAGGTCAGGTTGGAAGTGGAGCTGCAGTCATGGCATGCTGTCCTCGTAACATCTGTAACATCCGTAACAGGCGTAACAAAGCCGTCTATCGTTACAGGTGTTACGCCTGTTACACCCGTTACGAACTCAGGCGACTTGATAATATCTGGACAGGCTGGCATACTGCTATTTATATCGACAAAGTATCGACTGCATACTCGTTCCCACGCCTCCAAAGAATCAACGACTATGTGGCGTGCTGTTTTGTCTGAAAATCTAGAAATAGTGACTCGAAGGCCTATTTCCTTAAGTGTGCTTGTTATTTTTTGAGGTGAGGACTTTAGTTCTTCGGCTATCATCTTTGAAGTTACATACTTCAATTTACGTTCTTCGTCGTCTTCGATAATTGAAAGCAGTGTATTGAAAATCACGCCCTGCCAGCTGTCCGCCCTTTGTTTTTTTATCTCCTGTTGTCTCAATTCCATGTATTTCTTAAAGTCGTCTATTGCATTTTCAGGTATGATGTAGGATAATGGGTAGCATATCTGCTTGAGTCTGGCTTCGATGTTTAACTCGTCTATATTGAGCGATTGTTTTTGATCAATGCTGTGCCAGTTTTTCATCCGATAATCAAGGAGCATGTTTCTGATTTCCAATGCTTCGGCATAGAACTCATCTGGCAATAGAACTGGTATATCTTTTCTTCGAGTTTCTTTAGGTGCTATCGATATCAGTCTGCTCTCGGCCGCCGTATCCACAAACGGTCTCTTCATCACAAAGAGCTTCGGTCCGAACGGATCAAATACGTCTTGTGTTGACGGGTTCTCCTTATTACTCATTATGACAGGCAGTCCCGACTCAAAGCCGTTGTTCGTCCATTTGATAAACGCCACTGTATCGTCTGAATTCCTGAAATCGCTTTCATTGAACAGAGGTGTGCCATGTATCCTGTTCTGCAGTCGCATTGCCCCACTGACCGTGCTTGACCCCGCTGCCATGAAACTGTTGTAACAAAGATGGCCGATTGTAAACAGCCCCCGTGTCTTCCCAGAGCCAAAATCCGCAATGAATCTCAAATAGGGTGTGACACTTACCTTGTCGTATAACCATGTAAAGATAATAAAATACGTGCATAGCTTTCTGTCGCTAGGGCCTATGTCAAAATACTTGTCAATGAACGAATTGATTTTATTTGATAACATTTCAAACGACTCGTAGCTTATCGGATATGAAGCAAAGTTCACAATCGGTCGGCCACGCAGCATAAGGCCAACGAGATTTAACGGGATGTAAAGAAGGCCATCGCCTGAAGTGTATTCATCCGCATAGCTATAACTGCCATTTTTGTAAATAACAAACTTCGGAGAATTGGAATATACCTGCTGTACTAACGTGTCCTTGTCTTCAATGAATGTCGTCTCAATACCCTTCGGCTCCTCCTCTTTTACCCGCTTACTTTTTGTCCTTTCCTGCTGCAAAATCTCTTTGCAATTCTCGTTGGTGCATTCATACATGATGAAATTGGCACCTTTCTCAATTTCTTTCGTCTTCGACCCACATTGGTCGCATCTTGGGTTCATGCTTTCACCAGCCCCTCCAACTCTCGTGGCACGAAAAATCGACATATTCCCTGCTGCCACTTTCCATCGATCCTTCGCCAAAAACACAACTGCAATCCTGGCTGCGTGCCACGAATGACTTTAACCTTCAAACCTAAGCCAGGACGGATTGGTAAATAATTTTCATCGATTTTCATTTTCATCCTCCAGAGCGTCAGAAATAAGCTGAGCAATCCAGCTATCGAAATCATTATTGAATTTACCAGAATTGGCTAATTGAATCCAAAGTTCCAAAGGGATTACTGCATAGATTTTCTTAAACTTTAGATTTTCCATATAGGTTCACATCCTTTTCCTTTCGTTCATCTTTTGAAACTTGCTTTAAAATTTCAAGCAGTCGATCGTGGTAGTCAGTCATGTCCAACAACCTCTAAGGCCTTTTCAATCTGGATTGAAATCGGCAATCCAGTTTTCTGTTTATCTTTCCTAAGCCTTTCAATAGTCTTTGCATCCAGGCTGATTGTCACAGTCGTTCGCATAAGAAAACTATTTAAATAGGAGTATTTATAATATAGTATCAAAATGATACCCTAAGTGTTTGCATGAAATACATAACGGCAATAACACCAGCAAATAAGGTTCATGGCCTCTTTCTGAGGGATTGGAATAATATAAAAGAAGCTTCTGCATTATACAATAAAAAATACAAAAGAAGTGGGCAGAATCAACCAACAATCGTAAGATTTAGGAAAAGTGATTTCTTTAAACAATTTGTAGATAAGAAGAAAATAGCTAAAAATTACCCAAACATTTATGCCAATAAGAGAATCGATTCTTACAAGAAATCGTTAATGAGGTATAGGATAAGATTGGAAGACATTGTTTATGAGTATATTCTTCATCGGCTTGAAAGAAAGAAGAATTCCACATATCTTATCAGACACACAAAAACCAAAGAGAAGCTTTTAAGAAAAATAGAAAGTAAGTGGACTGAAGAATTCAAAGCTAAAGGCAGGAGCGAGCTTAAAAGGCTGTTTGAGGACGAGAAAATAAGAAACTCTTTTGTCAGCCTTTACTCTGAGGAAAATGGACTAGAAGCATTTTTAGAAAACATTATCCAAACTTGCTTTTTCATTCATGACCTTTATTTATCTCTCCTTGAAATTCGGTTAAATTGGAATCACCCATTTTATAGAAGCAATGCTGTCAAAATCGGTAGAGAAATCTATTCGAAAATAAAGTCAACTGCTTTTATTAAAGCCATCAGATATTCGCTTACAAGTGATGACTATAACAGATTCTTTCTTTCATTTCTAATGCAAGAAGAAACAGCAAACAATAAACATGAATTACTTTTAGGGATGGCACGAAACCAAACTATACTTAAAAAGAAAGGGATAAAGGCGTGGGCAGAACTTGAGAGAAAAAAGATAAATTTAAAGTATGCAAAGCTACTACACTTTTCTTAATGGTTTTATTCTGGTTGATTCTTTTCAAACGACTTAACAAATAGACGGGATGGTATGGCAATAACCATTAAAAATGTAGTAGTATGAAAACCAACTAGGGCCGTTTTGACCACTCCTTGAGAATACCTACGATTTTCTTGATGGTTGTTGAGATTTAGACAAACTTTTCATATATCTCATCTATTTCTTTTGCTAGTTGAATTTCTTCCTGAGTAAAGTCTAAACCTTCCATATAATCTTTGAGAGGAACTGTACATAAAACAACCGCTTTTATAATGTCTTTCAAAACGGCTTCTGCAAAGTCCGCTTTATATACACCCCGAAACTTTACTTTACCTTCTCCTAATTGTAACCTAGACATTATTCCATAAAACCGTGGGTGGACAAATTTGCTTAGTTTGTGGTAAGCTTCTCTATATTTTTCAGGAATATCAAATTTCGTGAATTCTCTTATAAGTTTTGTTGAACTAAAAATCCTACCTACCAGCCGTACCTTGTGGCTATTCAGTTCATTGTTAGAGTCCAGCCATAGATTATATTCGAACTTTTCCTTCTCAGGTGACTTCATTCCTTCGTAAGTTTTCTCAATCACGCCATAATTTTTGTTTTGATTGAATATGTCTAAGATTTGGTTATCAACATTAAAAGACTCCTCTGGATATGAGTTGAATTTTAGTATCAAATAAGTGGCTTCAAAACAACTTCTTAATAGTTTTGCTACACACTCATAGTGTCCCCTCATGCACAATATAGTTGCACATTCTATGGTCTCTACAATATCAGAATATATGATATGTATCATTCCTAGTTTTTTTGATGCCCCCACTTTGTTATATTCTGCCAGTTTTTCCGCAACAATTAAAAGACTTTGATGTCCTTTTTCAACTCCAGATACAAGCTTGGGAAAGTCTTTCAAAGTATTTTCATATATATCCATTTACACAACTCTCCAAGATTTGAACTCATCCACAATCTTCTTGATGTTCCTAGAGTCTATTTTATCAAGTTGCGACTTGTTCATGGTCAGCAAGTCAGCTAAAACCGTTATCGCTTCCTTAAACATCCTGACCTTGTTTTCTCTGCTTTTTGTCTGTGGTGATGTCATTATTTCACCAAGTCTTCCATCTTCAAGTCTTTGATTATTTCCTTCGAGGCCTTGCTCACTTTGTTTTGCATGTTGGGATTATTCCTAATGACATCGTACATCACTTGCAATAACCTTACAGTGGCCTCGCCCGTCAGTTTCCTTTTCCTTTCAGTATCCTTTGTCTTGTAATGCTTCTCCATTACTTGTATCAAGTCGTCTACATTCATGTGCGAATACCTTTCAAGCATCTTAGGAGTTTTCCAGCCATGCAGCTTCATCAATTGCCTGTCGCTCATCCAGTTGGATTTGTCGCTGGCCGATGAATGCCTGAACAGATGGAAGTAAACTCGCTTGTTCAAGCCGGCTCTTTTAACAAGAGTCTTCAAGGTTTTCCTTATCCCATTGTATTCTATTGGTACATACAATTCATTCGGGTTCTCACGATACGCGCTAAATCTTGTGACAAACAAATATGCGTCCCTCTTGTCTTTCAATGGGTGCTGATCCAACCAATCTTGTAATGCCGGCTTGCTTACAACAATAGGCACGACATGGACGCCAGTCTTGCCAGTTATCCTGGCCAAAGTCTTACCATTTCCATTTGCAGAGATGTCCCCAATCTTTATGCTCAGCAATTCCCCGATACGCATGCCAGTCTCGAATAAAATAGAAAGCATTGCCTTGTCTCGTGGGTTGTTACACATTGTCATCATTCGGTCGAACTCTTCCTTAGTTATCAAGTCGTTATGGAGCAGTTTGTTGTCTTCGCCTTTTCCAACTGGTATCCAGTCAACTTCTTCAGGATAAACATGCGGCTTGATATATCCTTTGACCCATTTGACAAACTTCCTTACAGCCAGCCTATGGTTTCTCTTAGTCCATTCTGTCCAGTCCTTACTGGAAAGTTTTGCTAATATCCTTTCAAAGTCCTGTCTCTTAGCATTGTCTATGTTTTTATCGCCAAGTTCTTCCAGAATGAATTTCAATGCGTGCAAGTCCTTGCGTAACGATGTAGGCTTTAGTCCTCTGGCTTTGCAATTATCTATAAAGCCAGACAACAGTTTCTTGTTATTGGAATGTATCTCCGAACTTGCAATAATCCTTTCCAGCAACCTTTTAGCTTTCCCGTCATCTCCATAAATGTCTCTGGCGTTTTCCATATATTCTATTAAATTTCGGTGGTCTTAAGCTTTACCCTTTAAAGGTGGCCCCGAAGGGATTCGAACCCTCAACCCAGCGTCCGAAGCGCCGTCGGATATCCAATTTCCACACGGGGCCAAATTAATATTAAGCCTTAATAGATAAGAATTATATGGCAGTGCCTGAATTTCTTTTAACTTACGGACCAAACATAACCTTCGTCCTAGGTATAACTAATTTAATCTTCCTTTTCTTGGTATTCTTCTCCTGCCGCTGCCTTATGGGCAAACAAATAACAGAATTCCTCTGGAAGCGCCAGTGGTACCAGAGATTCTACACGACACACTGCTGGTGGTGGAGGTTCTTCTTCATCTCAGTAGCGCTGCACAGCATAATAGCAATCTGGGTATTCGGCATACCGACATTGTCAACAAATTAGGGTGATTTTTTAGGTTGTCGCATTCGGGTGGCGATTTAAGAATTTGAAATGTAGCAAGTAGGGAAAGCCGCAATACCCACTACCCATTCTTGGTCTGCTCCGCACAGGATATCTCCGCTTGGTTGCCCTTCAAGAGCGCAACACTGCGGAAGGTTTGTTTCTTGGATAAATGAAAGATCCGTACACGCGCCAAAATGGATTTCCTCTGGGGAAACTTCTACGCATTGTGGTGTTTCTTCACAAACTAAAACAGGTTCGTTAGCTGCATCAAATTCAATGTTGCAATTTTCATCAAACTCAAATCCGCATTTGTCTTCTATATTAGCGAGCAAACGGAGATTCACTTCACCCCTGTCTTGGAATTGCTCTTCTGCTCCTGCATATGCATCCTGACAGCTCTCAGTTTCAATTCCTACTGGGTGTGTTTGTTTGCCTTGTGGATTGATATGAGCAATGCCTATAACTGAAAATGCTGTAAGAACCATTAGAAAACCTGTTAAAACAGTAAATAATTTCTTCATTCTATCAGTTTAAATATTTGGTGTTAAACTTTAAATCTCTAACAGTTTTGCATTTTTAGTCTTTTAATATGTCTTATAACTAGAAACAACATGTTTAGATCCCAAAGAACCAATAATTTAGATCAATTACTTTATCACCCGTATTCGACATTTCTACCCTCTCATCCGTATCTGCGACAGAACCGGCATACCTAGATTTTAAATACTCTTCAATACAAACTTTAATGGTGGCATCATGGAGCTAAAGAAAATTGAAGAAAGCGACAAGAGAATGATTGTTGAATTTGAGGACGAGACTATAGGTTTTGCCAACATGGTCAAGGATAAATTATGGGAGGATTCGTCCGTGAAAGAGGCCGCAACTATAAGAGAGCATCCTTATTTGTCCAAGCCCAAGGTGCTTGTGGAAACTTCACGCGGCTCGCCTAGAACTGCCCTGGAGAAGGCAGGGAAGAAGCTTCTTGAAGAGGCGGAAGATTTCGGGGAGAAATTTAAAGCCGCTAAAAAATAATCACCCTACAAGCACAATATTCTGTATAGAATACGCTCCATCACCTTCGCTACACTTTCCATTACATTCCGGGACATCATATGTACATGGCAAAGTCTGTGCTCTAATATGCCGATTTCCTAAGAAATAAGCTGCAACTACTCTATGATGACCGTCTGTCAAATAGTAATTTCCATTAGTAACGCACTTTGTTACAGATACGGGTTCGATATTCTTCTGAGATACAAAGCTCATTACATATCTACCTACTTTATTCTTTCTTACTTCAGGATGCGCTAAAATTAATGAGTCGATGGGAATATCAACAAGATCAGCAAACATACTTCCCCTGTGCTTTAAGCAAATTGTCCTCTATATAGATAGGCGCACCAACTCTGACAGCAATGGCAATGCCGTCGCTTGGCCTTGAGTCAAGGCTGACAATATTCTGGCCCTGCCTAAGAATCAGCCTGCCGATAAAAGTATTGTCTCTCATGTCGACTATCTTCACCATCACGACCCCAATCCCGAGAGCGTCAAGCTCATCCTTCATCAAGTCGTGCGTGTTCGGCCTTGCGCCAACTACACCTTCCAATCCGTTAGCTATAGACTCTGCCTGCGCCGGTTCAGTGTTGGCAACAATCTCATAGCAGTTTCCGGTTATCGTGACCAGTCCAACATCTCCGCTTGCAGACGCCTGAGCGGCAACCTGGGTGTAGCCCTGCGTCGACAATTCAGAAATTGGCAACAAAGACGTCGGTATGAATCCAGGGTTCAGCCAAAGCTGGGCAAGAGCAACAAGTGCAACTCCGATCGCAATGAGAGTGACAATCTTGTAAACAACGACGGAATCTTTTTTCCTGGCCTTTGCCATAAATCTCTTTGGCAGTCCGAGGTAATAAAACTGATGATAAACAATATTTATACGGTCAGAATCACAAGTTTATTCAGAAAGCCATGAAAGGAATTTCCCCTATTGTAGCTTCGGTTCTCTTGATAGCTATAACAATGACCATTGCGGGCGTCCTCGCCTACTGGAGTTCGACGTTCGTGGAAAAATCCTTGCCTGTTGAAAACAGGACGACGGCCGACTGCAGGGTTGCGCAGTTCGAATTTTTAAGCTGCAGGCTCAATTCAACCGGGGGAACCCTTCTCTTCTCCTTGAACAACATACGAAGCGCTTCCCTGAACATTACAGCCTATGTCGAATACAGCAACGGCACAATTTCCGAAAACCCTCTTAATACCACGCTGGTTGGCAACTCGATAAGAAGCTATACAGTAACCGGCGTGTCATCGGACTTTTCAAGATTGCTTATAAAGACAAACTGCCCTGAATTAAGTAGGGCAAGTGTTTGCGGTGGGTAAATGAAAGGTTTGTCTCCCCTTGTTGCAACTGTTCTGCTGATAGCATTCACTGTCGGCATAGGCGGCTTGATAAGCGTCTGGCTATCCGGCTTTACCCAGACGTCCACAGGCATTGTCAGAAAAGAAGGCGAGCACCAAGTCATCTGCAGCAACGGGGCCTTGGACATATCAAACCTTAGATACTGCAACAACAATATCTCCGGAATAATAAAAAACAACGGCAGAATAACCCTAGGCAACATCACAGTCCAAATCGTTTTTCTGAATTCGAGCCAAGTGTCCTTCGCGTTGAATGATACAAGCGGCAATTATCTGGTATTAAAGCCAAGCCAGCTAGGTACGTTCAACCAAACCATTGGTGGAACCAATTACGACAAGATCTGGATATATTCAAACTGCAGCGCAGTAACCGACCAGGCAGAGTCGTCCGACGTCGCTGCATGCTAGCCAAGTATCAAGAAAACTGTTATGCCGACAACTGTCATGAAAATGCTGTGCTTCACACCGGACACTAGAGCACCTTCTGCCATCTTCCCGACAGTCAGTCCTGCAAAAAGGCCCTGCATAACAATCAAGTTTCTAAACAATTCCTTGTACTCTTGCGCAATGTTCGCCTGGTTTACTGTGTTCCCAACCGCAGTCAAGGTCGTCTGCGGAACCTGGCCCAAGCTGGGCACAAGATACTTCTCCAGGCCTATGATGACAGCAAGGAAGACAAAGTAAATTATGTAGCCGGTCACTATCTGCGAGTTTAGGAAGAGCCTTCTCTCAGCCCTCAGCCTCTCCACTTCTATCGCGGTCTTGCTCAGCGCCTCGAAGGTGTCTGTAAGCTTGCCGCCGAATTTGTGGCTTTCCATTACAGTCGACACAACCCTGGAAATTATTTTGGAGCTTGTAGCTTTGGCGAAATTTCTCAGCACTATCTCAACTGGTATGCCCCAGTCTAGCTGTGCGCTCATCTTCTTGACCAGCGGAGTCAGCGAGCCGTACTCGTTGTTTGAGATTGCCTTGAACGCCTGGGGGACGGTCATGCCTCCTCTTATCGTCTCCACGAAATCCTGGAGAAATACAGGGAAATTCTGCTCAATCTGCTTTATCTTCCTGTTTTCAAAATACTTTATCGCAACAAGCGGCGACGCAATTACGACAGCGAATGCTATGTAGAGCGACGAGGCAAAGTCGGTTACTTTCGTCAGGTAAAAGTAGTTCACCAAGGCCGATGCTATGTAAAGCGAGAGCGCGACAAAGATCAGCGTCCTGAATCTAACCATCACATCTCAACCTCCACGCCTTTGAGGAAAAGGATGAACCCGATGTTAAGCATGGGCACCAAGCCGTAAATGCTGAGCTTGGTCAGTGTCAGAATGTCATAGCCTCCTATGTTGGGCTGGATCATGTTCATGACAGCGAAAAGGGATATGATGAAAAGCGGAGCCGCAATCAAGATTCCTGTGTAGAATTCCGCGTACGCTGACAGTTGCTGCATGAACTTTTCCCTTTTGAGCTTCCAGTTGAACAGCGCCTGCTCGCCCGCATTCTTGATGTAGGTCTTGACATCCCCGCCGCTTTCCGTAGTGCTTATGATGCCAAGGAGAATCTGCCGGAACTCGTTGCTGGGAGTCCTTTCTGCAAGCTCCCTTATTGCAGTAAGCGGGTCGACGCCGAAGGCGTCCATGTTCCTGACAAGAATTCTCGACTCCCTTGCGATTTCCCCGTACTCCTCAAAACCGCTGATAAGCTTGAAGACCATGTAGGGTGGCACACCAGACTCTGCTATGGCGCCCATGTGGGTCAACGCAAACGGCAGGTTGATGTCAATGTCCTTCCTCCTGCCCGAGGTTTTTTGGTAAGGGTACAAAATCAATAAGACAAAGATTATCAGGGAGATGGAAATTGGCAACGTGATTATCAGTACTGCCTTGTTCAGCATTTGGAGGTCGAGATAGGCAGTCGCTATCGTTACACCGACAAGCGAAGCCAAGAACATTATAACAGCGGTAAGAACAGCGAAGCTGACATAGCTCCTGAACGGAATTTTGATGTCGGCTCTCGGCAAGCTGTCCCTCAGGAAGCCGAAGTATCTCCCGTACCTGTCAACAAACCCGCCGAACAGGACAGTGGCTATAGTGGTGTAGCTTACCATTTTACCTAAAATAATATTGGTTTTCCTAACCTAAAGATTAGTGTGCACGTTCTTTCACTACTTTGAATCCCAGTAAAGACAGGATAGATTCTCGCCTTGGCATCTCCTCGACTTGCTTAATTTCCACCTTTTTCTCAACAGGCCTTTCCACAGGGGGTTCTTTCTTTTTCCACTCCTCCAGCTTCCCTATCATCTGGAAAAGTTTTTCAGGCTCCTTGTAGTACATGTTGACGTACTTGACAAGCTCTGTATAGTCCTTCACTTCCCTATCAAGCAGCCATTCCAGAACAACCTTTCTTTTTTCCAGCTCTCTCTTCGCTTCCTCAATGTTTCCTCCCCTGGCCTCCAGCAGCTTCGGTATGATCTGGCTGTCGTTGACTTTTTCAAAAGTATCTGTCGCTGGGTTCCACAGGAAAACAAGGTTGGTCTTAACCTCTTCAGTCTTCGAATCTACGGAAATAATCTCGACAATTTCCCTTACCCTTCTCGCATCGCCGCCCTTCTCCTTCGAGTGCGACATTATAGCAATCACATTCAGACTCTCTACCAATATCGGCGAAAGCTCTATTGGAGGTGACGTCAGCCTTTTGATGACCGCGTCGACAGAGCCGGCGTGGAATGTGCTCAAAGAAGTGTGGCCGGACGCCATTCCTTGGAACATGACATAGGCCTCCTTGCCCCTTGTCTCCCCAACAATGACATAATCAGGGTTCTGCCTGAAGCTCTCCTTTAGCAGGTCGTACATCGTAATCTCGCCATACTTCTCACCCGTCGGCAATGGGATGCCAAATCCTGTCCTTGTCAAGCCCGAGACCCAGTGCTCGTGCGGAACCCGAATCTCCTTGGTGTCTTCTATGCTCACTATCTTCTTCTCAGGCGGAATGAACATGCAGATGCTGTTCAGGAAGGTCGTCTTGCCGGTTGCAGTGCCGCCCACAAGCAGCATGTTCGCGCCGTGCTCCACCAAGTACCAAAAATACGCAAACATTTCCGGGGTTGCAGTGTTCAGCGCAATCTGCTCGGTGGGCGAGAGTGGCTTGTCACCGAACTTTCTTATTGTAAACGTCGGCCCTCTTGTGGCAACGTCGCCGGCCAAGGTTGCCGAAACTCTGGAGCCGTCCGACAAAGTTCCGTCAAGTATGGGCTCGGCATAGCTTACATACCTCCCAGACCTTTCAGCTAGCTTCACTACGAATTCCCTCAGCCTGTCCACATTCGCAAAAACAATATTTGTCCTGACAGAGCCGTACTTTCTGTGGACGACATACACAGGAGTGTCGACGCCGTCGCAGCTTATGTCCTCTATATTGGCATCGTGCATCAATGAATTTATCTCGTTGTATCCCAAAAAGTTCCTGTAGACAAAATACATCATCTTGACATACTCGTTGGGCGTTAGCTGCATGCCAAAATCCTTCAGAATCTTGTTCATCTGCTTTTGGAGATAGGCGATAGCTTTGTCAGGCTCTTTCAAGGAGCCCATTTCTACTTCAACCATCTGGATCAGCGCCTCGGAGAGTTTGTCCAAAAGCTTCTTCTCGTTTTCAGTCAGCACAGGCTCGATCAGGTTGTAGAGCAGGGACTTGCCCTCATCGTCCCACTTGATTTGCACGTAGGAGAAAGGCTCCATTATCGGGTAGATGACATTGGCCTTTGTTACGTCGGGAAAGCTTGGCAGCTCGACGATCCTTGTCGACAGGTTGATTCTAAAGCCCGGCAGCGGCTCCTCCGGTTTCTCTTCCTGCGACAGGCGCCTGTGGAAAATTCCCCTCAAGTTCTTTATCTTGTCCAACATGGGCTTACCTCATGCCCTTCTTCCTAACGCTTTTGCCGGGCTGCGAAATTCTCCTGAATCTCGCGCAGCTTGGGCAGTATCTCATGACCCTTGACATCATATGAATCATCCTTCTGTCTATCTGCTGCATAATCACGGGATCGTTTATCCTCATGCCGCGCCTTACCGGAAATGTCTTGTATCTCGGCACCTGCCTGCCGCAGCCGTCGCATACAGCCAGCGCCTCCCTTCCCCTGGATATGCCGTGCTTGTAGGACCTTTTGTACGGCGCTGTGCTGATTGGCATGCTATCTAAATAAAGTTGGACAAGTAATGTAATAAAGATTTAAAAAAAAGAATTAAAGCCTTTTAAATACTTTTATGGTTAATATATTTTATGCCAGTTCAGGAATTGGAAAAAGAACTGCTAGTTAATCCTGGAGTATCTGAACAAGGCGAGCATTTTGCTATTGGAGAATTAGACAAAATTACTAGACTGATAATTCGTAAAGGCGTAATTGCTACCACTCCTGTAAATGGACTTAGTTATTCGAATGTTAAAGAAATGAGAGTTTATGGTGACCATGAAGCAACATTTCCCAGAGAGGGCGTGAGACTTTACAGACCTGGTGAAAGACCGATAGAATCCGTGAGCGTAGAAGAACATCCACAAAATTTAGTCTTAAGCGGTGTTGTTGAACCTCGTTACAATGTTCGAAATATGAAAGTTGATTTTAATAGTTATACTGCTGAAGGGATGGTGGATGGTTCCATTTTAAATGCCATATCCCCTACGACTTTTTCTATATGGGCAGAATATATTTCGGAGGAAGAAATGGCTTTGTTGAAAAGTAAGCTTGTCGATAAAAAACCTGAGAGAAAGATTGGAGTTGGCAGACTAATGGGGAAAGTTGTGGATCTAGTAATTCCAGGAATGGCTATAGGGCTTGCTGCTAGTGTAACTGCTCTTCTTGGGTATATAGTAAGTTCTCCCGTATCATCAGGAATTGTTTACATACCATCAATGTCTCCTAACGTAAAGCTAGTTTTTCCTGACGGACGTGTAGATGAAACTACTGGAGCTCAGGTACGCAAGTATAATGGAAAAATACTTTCTGCTGGAGACAATCCAAGAATAGAAACAAATCATTATGGTGAAGAAATATTATTTTTACCACCCCTCTTCACCGTAGATGGCGATTTCTTTGTAGAAGGGTTAGGTAGATGGTCATTGCCACAACATACAGCTCACGTTTATGGTGGAAAAGTCAGCGGTAGGCTAGATTTCAATAACGGCAGAGGCTATCTTGTGGGCAACATGCAAGCTTAAAAATTTTATCGATATTATAAAGATATGCCTTTAATTGAATTAGATGGTGTAGGAGAAAGTTTTATAGTAACGCGTTTGGACAAAATTTCTATAACTAATTATTTGGGTACTGACAAGCAAGGTTATTCATTTAAAGGTCATGTTTCTGGTAGAGCCGATAATCGTGATTACGACGGCTCCGCAATTCAAATACCAACTGGGTATATAATCCGTATTAGGTGCGAATCGGTAGAAGATCATGGACTCGGACCTTTGTATTTTAGCACATCTGGAACTGTTTCGAAAAACGCTGGTTTATATAAAACCAAATTTTCTGATAAAGTGCGTATAAACTTTTTAGAATCTGAGCAGATAACACTCTTAGATAATGTTCTAGTTCTTCATGCTTCCAAGTTTGAGCCAGTGATTTTCTTAGATGCTAGTGGAGAATTTCAAGCAAAAAAAGTCTTAGACTACAAAGGACAGACTCCAACTTTTGATGAGGTACGTACCGATTTTTATGAGTGTCACATGCATTTTAGTGGAATTGTTCATGCTTCACGTGGAATATCGGGAGAACTCATGGAATTAGATGGTAGGTTTAAATTGAAACCAAGAAAAGGTGTGGCTAAAAGAGATGGTGGTAAACCATATAAATTAAGGGGCGATCAAGAGTTTGTTATAGAAGGTCATGTAGCTTGTGAGATGGGCTCACTATCCACATATTTCAACGACAATAATATCACTCCTTCTTTTGTAAAAATTTCTGCCGAAGGTGAATTGGTAATATGAGGTATGCTAAAAAAATATTAAATCATTTGCGACGACAGGGACTTTTATATGGAGCAGGAATTACTTTAATGGTCGGTGCAGGTAGTTGCTATGGTGTACGGAATTATGTAGACGAAAGTTTTGTCAAACCCCATAATGTTCAAGTTGAAGCTAATGCACCATTCGCTCCTATTTTTGAAGAATTAGCCTATCTATATTACGATCCGAAAAAGTTTCGTAATGAGCACAATGTACGTTTTTATGAAAACAGACCTGAAGAAGCTCTAGCACGTCTTATTGAGACAAAACAAGCTCTTGACAAACATAGGGAAATCTTAACTGAAAAAGATTATTTACAAACTTTACCTGAGGACCAGTTAAATCTGGCTATTGAAAATGTTCAAGGATTTGTACCTGAATGGCCGAAAGGTGCAGCTGATTGGTATGCGTATCTATACGGCGGTGACTCTCGCAGACCTCCAGGAACATATGCGAAGGAAATTAAAAATTTCTTTGAAGCAGCTGAAAATATGCGGAGAAGGGTTTCGGCTAAAAAGATGACATTAGGTGATACTTCTTGGTCATGGATTCTCGCTGGTTTGACAGCTTCTAGCGCAATGATATATCCACTCTATAAAGTTTATAATTTCCTCGGACGTGCTTACATACGAGTTGCAACGAGAGACAGGTTTGAAGAAAAATTAAGGAAAATAGAAACCTATTTCGGGAGCTAACTTTGATTTTTTCTTTCGGAACGTTGCGCTAAAATCCAACTCCTCCAAGTATTCGTGGCAAAACCACTGATTATATTCAATTCGAAAACCCGCCCGCCTCAAATTAACCTTCAATCTTAACCAAGTAATTCTCCAAATCTTTATACTCTTTACTTCTATCAAGAAGACAAGCCAAAATTATTTTCGAGCCTAATACAACATAAATTAATCTAGTCCCCTTGCCTCCTATATCCAGTCTTACTCTAAATACTCTTGAATATAGCTTGGCATGTAGTGCCTTGAATCTGAACGGATTTTGTTTTATCAAATCAATTTTCTTGTCAATTTGTTCTTTATATTTGGGTAGTAAATTTTCTACCTGCTTGAGAAATGTTCCACTCGCTACTATTTCATAGGTCATCTCAAAGCCTTTCTCAACTCTTTTTCACTTACCAAATCCCCCTTTTTTATACTAGCATCTATTAATCTGTCTATTAGTTCAATCTCCTTCTCAGTAAAACTTTCGTCGTAACCCTTTTCCATAACCTTCTCTCTTATGGCTTCTGTGGCTAGTTCTTGCAGATTCCTGTATTTATGTATTCTTGCATACCTCTCGGCAACTCTTTTCAATTCGCCAGGTAATCTCAGATTAATTTGAGGTTTCATAGATACCAATTGGTATCTATAGTATATAAACTCATCACTCCGCCTAATAATACTTATAAATACGTCATCGACAATATACTCTTTATGAGACATGACAAAGATTTTGAAATAAAGACAATCAGGCTTAATGGTCATAATGTAAAGGTAAGAGCACCTAAAAAGACGATTACATTAGAAGAAGCTACAGCTATACAAAGAAAAATCCTTAGTAAATATGCTAAGAAATCCTCCTAAGCTCATCGTAAGTCATGACGTTAGTGTAATAAACCTTGAATCTATTCTTCAGAACTTCGTCGCTTGTCAACACTGTTAAATCATGATTTTTTATTTCTCATTTAGTTTATATGTATATGGAGAACGGGAGAGTATGTTCTAGACTTGCATCCCTTAATGCATCTTCTATGCGTCTTGCAACTCCTTTCAGACTGGGCTCATGTTCGTATGTTCTTCCCTCTCTGAACTCATTAAATCTATGGAATGGTACCCTGCTTGGTTTAACTCTCGCATCAGGAGTAGTGTCTCCAGGGTATTGTGAACCCATTAGGTATACCCCGCCATCCTTAAAATAATAAGTTTTTTGTCTAGTTGCATCGCCACCCACTAAAAATTCCTTGCTATAATCTTTTCTTATTAAAGCTCTTAATCCATCTTGACAGAATTGTATTAACTCAGATTCGGCTATAGCTAATCTTCTTTCGTATCTTTGAACCATTTCTAATCTCCTTATTTATTACTTGACAGTAAATTATTTAAGCTTTCTAAAAACCTGCGCCCACCTCCCTGTATTTTCATATTGACTCAGTAAAAATACTCTTCGTTATCGCTCGCCTCACATTCGTGAGGCATCTAACAATCGTTATGCAGATATGATTTAAATTCTAAATATCCAAATTAGGATTATGGCAGACAGTCTTGACAATCTAGTTTGGTTCGGTCACTCCAGCTTCCTGCTCACGACAAGGAACAACCAGAATTTCTATTTTGTCGACCCTTTTGATTTAAAGTCAACGCCTAAGAACAAGGCCGACATTGTCTTCATAACGCATGCGCACTATGACCACTGGAGCACTACCGACTTAAGGACGATTATCACAGACAAGACATTGATAGTTGCCGTCAATGGCTGCGACACCAGAAGCTTTCCAAAAAACAGGTTCATCATAACAGAGCCGAACAAGGAGATGAAGCTTTCAGGCGTCGACGTAAAGACAGTTCCTGCGTATAATGTCAAGCATGAAAGGCTGAGCTACCATCCGAAGCAGAACAAGTGGGTAGGATATGTATTCACTATTGATGGAAGGAAGATTTATCATGCGGGCGACACTGATTTTATTCCTGAGATGAGGAACTTGACAGATATAGATGTAGCGCTCTTGCCGATTGGAGGCACTTATGTCATGGACGTGAAGGAGGCAATTGACGCGGCGAATGCGATACAGGCGAAAACTACCATCCCTATACACTACAAAAGACTGCTGGGTTCAAAAGCCAAAGAGGCCGAGGACAAGTTCGTCGCAGGCGTTAAAGGGCAAGTACTGCTTCTGGATGAATTTAAGTGAACACTCAGCTGGCGTAACTTTTAATAGCTTTGGTTTCAGAAATAGAATATGCAAGAAGTTCTGGAAGAGTTGAGAAAATACAAGTTATACATCGAGGACGAACACGCTGGAGGCAGGCATGACATACTAGACAGAATTGCAGCGGACTATGGATATAGATTTGTAGGCACGGGTACCGAAGAGTTCTTAGGCGCGGACAGATTGAACATAGTGTTTTTTGGGAGAAAGAGCTCTTATAGTAAAGAAGCAATGCAGCGTCTAGTCGAAAGGTTAAACTCGGAAAATTATCAAGCAACAGATGTTTATAGGATAGGGGATATAACAGGATATTTTAAAATAGTCAAAAAGCGTTATGAAGAAAGAGGAGCTGTTGGCCTCCTAGACCGGGATGCAAGGTCCTTGCCTATTGTAGTTTGGGGATATAGCGGAAGCGAAGCAATAATCGGATTGATGCCAGATATAGGTGCCGAGCACATCGGACTGCTAGAGAATATGGCTGATGTGCTAGGTATGGAGCCTAGGAAAAAGAGCGAGAGGGAAGACTTTGATAGATTGTTGGAAGGAATCAATTTAGACCTTTAAGGAGGTGAAGAAAATACCATTCGGTAATCAAATATTCAAGAAACCAGAAATTAAGAAGATATCAGACGTAGTCTGGGAAATACCTAAATCCTTCAAAGAAGGAATGAGAGTCCCGTCTAGAATATATGCCTCAAAGAAAATTGTAGATCAAATGGACTTGCAGGTATACGACCAGATAACAAATGTTGCCAACTTGCCAGGAATCCAAAAATTTGCATTCTGCATGCCCGACGGTCATATCCTTTCTAGTTAATCCTAGAAGGAGGCAATTCCGGGTACGGATTTCCGATAGGCGGTGTAGCAGCATTCGATCCGGAAGAGAACGGTGTGATATCACCAGGCGGTATCGGATTCGATATTTTGGTTAAGTAATTTCTTAATCAAGTCGTTTAATTGCGGTATGCGTTTGGTCTTAACTAGCCTTACTTATAATGATGTTAAACCTCATTTGAAGACTTTGGTCGATAAATTATTCGACAGGGTGCCTGCTGGTGTCGGCTCCACTGGTTTTGTGAAATTGACAAAGGATGAATTCAGAAAAGTTGTTGTCGAGGGTGCAGAATGGTGTATTAAGAAAGGTTATGGATGGGAAGAAGATTTAGAAAGAACTGAGCTGAATGGAAAAGCTGATTGGGCAGATGTTTCAAAAGTTTCCTCAAAAGCCATTGAGCGAGGCTTTAAGCAAATTGGCACTTTAGGTTCAGGCAATCATTATCTTGAGATACAAGTTGTAAAGCCAGAGAATATTTTTGACCAAGAACTAGCTAAAAAATGGGGACTGTTTCCAAATCAAGTTGTAATAATGTTTCATTGCGGCTCGCGCGGTTTCGGCCATCAAATAGGCACAGATTACTTGCAGCTATTTCTGTCAGTGATGGAAAGGAAGTATGGGATTAAAATTTTGGACCAGGAACTAGCGTGTGCACCCTTCAATTCACCTGAAGGACAGGATTACTTCAAGGCAATGGCTGGGGGTGTTAACATGAGCTTTGCCAACCGTCAAGTTATTCTTCACCGCATAAGGGAAGTTTTTTCAGATGTTTTCAAGCAGGATGCAGAATCATTGGGATTGAAAATGGTTTTCGACGTCTCCCACAACCGTGCAAGCTTGGAGGAGCATGAAGTTGACGGAAAGAAAAAGAAGTTGATCGTGCATCGAAAAGGCTCAACCGGCTCTTATCCTGCTGGAAGAGTAGAAATTCCAAAATTATATCGTGATGATGGAAGTCCAGTCATAATTGGCGGTAGTATGGAAACCGGCTCTTACCTTTTGGTTGGTGGCGAAAAAGCACACGAAACCTTCATGTCGACGGCACATGGCAGTGGAAGGACTATGAGTAGGACGAAAGCAAGGAATATTTACAGTGGCGACAAGCTACAGAAGGAAATGATGCAAAGAGGAATTTACATCAAGTCAGTTTCATTTTCCGGCTTGGCCGAAGAAGCAGGTGGTGCTTATAAGGATATAGACGATGTCATTGAAGCGACACATATGTCTGGTATCTCCAAAAAGGTTGTCAAGTTCGTTCCTATAGGAAATGTCAAGGGCTAGATTTTAAATAATTGTATAATAACTTCTTTACATGGCCGATTCCAATATCAGAGTATCAATATTCGAAAATCCATCTACAGCAGAAAAGAAGAGAACATATACTAATCATGTGGTCTTATCTGGCAGTGAACTTACTAATGCTGGTTTGCCTCGGCGAATCGCTATTTCCACTGAGGAAGATTTGTTTTTCATTCCCCCAGAACATGATTTAATCCCAGGCGAAATAACTACACGATTTGGTAGAAGAAGATTGGATAGAGATTTCAAAAAATTCTGGAGGTATGCTAATATAATATCGCTAAATACAAGGGCAACAGATCCACAAGCAAATTTCAGAAGTCGTATGCAATATATTTTACCAGACGATTACACAAGAGCATATAGTTGGAAATCTGCAGATATTCCTCGCATCTATGTTCCTTTGACAGCTATATTAGACGGACGTCGACTATACTATGCCGTTACAAAATTATTCCCTCAACTTGGTATAGGAGATAGGATAGAAGTACGGAACTATGGCCCGGAAGCTGTTGTAAGATTACCATCACGGTCAATGGAAGAAGTAAAGAGGTATACAATAAGATTCAATAATTTATCCACACAAGGCTCTGGCGAACCTTGGCATAGAATAGAGCCACATCATGCTTGCGAAGATAGAGAATATAAACTTCGAGCAGAAGGCTATTTCGCTGACGACCACGTGGTTGCAGCTTTTACAGCAGTTGAATTGTCTAGGTTAGAAACCTCAGATACTATAGTCCGCAGCCCATTTCTTATACCAGGTAGGATGTTGGCAACTTTTGACGACAGATTGAGAAATCAAGTAATAAAGCTCTACTTTCCTAAAGGCTCTTACAAACCTGAAGAAAGAAATCTGCAAGAAGCTGAAAGGGAGTTGTTGTTGTGGAAGTTTTCATCTGTGGTACATGCTCAAGAAGGCCAAAGAAGTTACCAACGATTATTTACAGACTCGTATAGTGGCGTTGAAGATTATTTAGTACCACATGTGCAAATATAATTATGCCCTACAAATTCTTGGAAGACGTCGCAATAGCTGACGTGGCTTTTGAAGCCGCTGGCAAGACCATGGAAGAAATGTTCGAATCTTCAGCGTTAGCAGTAACAAACACACAAGTAAAAGACCTCAAGTCGGTCAAGTCAAGAGTCAAAAGGAAAATAGCTGTGGACGGTGACAGCAGCGAGATGCTCTTGTTCAATTTCCTGCAGGAGCTGATTTTCTTGAAAGACGCGAAGCTGCTTTTGTTTAGCAAGTTCAAAATCGAGATTACTCAAATGAAAGGAATATACAAGCTGAAATCAGAGGCAAGTGGTGAAAAACTAGACATGAGAAAGCATGAACTGCTGGTAGATGTAAAGGCAGTTAGTCTGCATAATTTCAAAGTTCTAAAAACAAAATCTGGATGGAAGGCAGAAGTCATTCTTGATGTCTAACAGCAAGGCTTTTAAATCTTACTGACCAATTGTCGTAGGCCAAAAGGTAATAGAAATGAATCAATTCAGGACCCAATTGAATGAAGCTAGTAAGGTTCTCTTTGGTGAGGGAAATGTCAGAGAGAGTGATGTAGACACAATACTAAGAGTTACTTTGGGGTCAACTTACAAACCTGAGGAAGGACAAGTGATAGCACGTGTAATTCGCAACCATAGAGCACCTTATATAGTAAAAACAGTTGACGACGGGACAACTGTTTATGCCTACCCTGGAAATATTAGAGGGATATTAGAGGGCGACTTTGTTCCAATAAAACTTTTCGGTGAGAAAACCAACGGAGTTCCTTATGGGATGATAATTCGAGCATACGATGATAAATAGTTCCGACGAAAAAGAGCAAATAAAATTTGTAAACTTTATCTAAACAGCTTAACTAGTATTTAATAGGTTTCTATGCCCGAGTCTAAGAAAGTTGGTCTAGTTCTTAGCGGTGGGGCATATGCAGGATGGATGCAACTTGGTGCATTGCAAGTTTTGGAGGAAGAAGGAATAAGCTTCGACATAATAACAGGCGTTAGCGTCGGCGGTCTGATTGGTTTGGGATTGGCCAATGAAATCCCAGTGAAGGATATAATTAAAAGAGCGCAGAGCCTGAAGGAAAGCGATTTCAAGAAAATAACAATTTCACACGGTGCAATGTTCGACCCTTCTTACGCGATAAGCAAACTCAAGAAATTTCTGGGCGGGGAGAAGAATTTTGAGGATCTTCCGAAAAAGTTCGCTGTGGTTGCAGTCGATGTTATAACAGGAGACGAGGTTGTCCTGGACAAAGGCCCTGTGCTAAAGGCAGTCCAGGCGACAATGTCCATACCAGGCATCTTTCCTCCTGTAGAACTCGACGGCAAATTCCTTGTTGACGGAGGGCTGTTGAACCCGCTGCCAGTGGATGTAGCCTTAAGCATGGGAGCCAGCACGACAATAGCCATAGAAGCCAGCAGCGCCTTGCAGATCGACTTCAGGGGGAGAAGCATGAACAGGTTCCAGAAGCGACTGGTAGAGTCCACGAGGAACATGTATTTCTACATGTGGTTCAAAAAGGACTATCTGGTAAATAGCGTGTGGGATGCTTTCCGGCTGATCGGCAACAAGATAAAAAAAGAGAAATTGAAGAACTATCCGCCGACGTTTTTGCTTGAGCTCTCGGATCCTACAAAAAGGAGCGATATCTTGCAGTCTGACAGCAAGAAGCAGAGGGCGAAGCTGATTAAAGTAGGAAGACAGGCTGCTACGAGTTCTTTGGACAAGATTAAGAAAGCTTTAGAGAATTAGTTCATCTTGCCCTGCAACATTGGGACAATTAAAATTTGGATATAGTTGGCTATTTTCGTCTATGCCTTCTGGATTTTGGCTCAATTCTATACCTGTAAATGAGGAAACCCGCACCAATTAAAATCAGAGTAATAAGAGTAGCGTATAGAGGATTTGTCGCAACGCCGGCTATGAAACCGGTTATAGCTGCGAAAGGTGTAGTTGGAACCGGACCTATTTCACAATCCGCAGGACAGCTATCTGCCGTTTCACCTGCCTCACAAATTCCATTGCCGCAGACGGTGATTGATGAGGGCGGACTTATTTCAATAGTAACCGATCTTGAACCTACTGTGTTCTCCAGTGATGTGGCGGTGAAAAGTAAAGTTCTTGTGCCTTGCTCGCCTGCAGGAATTGTGATGGTTGCGAGATAATCCTGAGACGATCCTGATTGGATATTTGTGGCCAAAGGAGTCATTGCTACCCACTCGTTAGGCACCCCGGTTAAGGAAATCCCTACACTGGTCTCAAGTGAATTTCCTGTATTGGAAACCCTTACCACAAGGGAATTGCTGCTTCCCGCGCGCATCGTGCCGTTGCCGACAATTGTGACCGATAAGGATCTTGATTCAGATGTTATAACAGGTCCTGTCGAGCCTCCTGTAGATCCTACCCCACTTCCTGCACCAGGCGCTCCACCGCCTCCACTTGGTGGTGGCGATCCGAAAAGAGCATAAGGTGTTTCTGGTAAAATCGTGAACGTGACAGTGTTTGCAGTTGTGTCTCTGCTTATGATGCTGCTGTCTGGAAGTGCAACCCAGCTGATACCATCGAACTTGTAGGGCTTGATTGTCGATTCGTCTACCCCGAAATCACTATATGCCATAGTCACGGTGATGGCAACATCCCCGCTTATCTTTATTTCATATGCGTTCAAAAGCAGCAAGCCTCCTGGAATGGCGAATGCTCCTGTGAAGAAGTTGGATTCAAGCTTGTCCACGGTTTCTATTGTCGCACTGGTCGTGCCTGTGGATGATATCGTTATGTTCATGTCGTTGCCTACGATGACTAGAGCCGGCGTCGCGGGGGTAATTGTCACCGGAGTATCTGTTATAGTTTCGTTAGGCTCGGCTTGTATTTTGCCTATATTGGTGTTCAGGGAAATATTTATTTGCGTATGTTCCCCATTTTCAAAAATGGCAGTTTTGTTCGTGTCTATCCCCTGGATGAACAATGAGATAGTTTGCCCGGCTCTGTCGCTATTCGGGTCTGTCACAAAGAATACTTTTGGCATGTACCCATATCGTCCGTTTAGGGTTGTCGTGCTGGCGACAACAGAATTGTCAATCTTTGCCTCCACCAGCAAGCCGTCGGGTGCAGGACCGTTCAAAAAGTCGACATTGCCATAAAGCTGATGCGGTATCGACACTTGAGCAGATGCTATTTGGACTAGAAATAAGAATAAAATCGAGCTATAGATGAACTGTGATTTTTTCGCCACCAAACTACCCCATTTGAAAGATAAGAATAAGAGAATTTAAAAGCTTAAGTTACTGTTACTGGACAATCACTCATCGTGTACATTACTTCTGGCAAATCTGAGCCCATGGCTAACCAGTAGCCCGCTCCTGGGTCCAGCCTTTCGAAATTGAACACTTGGTGGAAACTTCCGCCGTAATATGTCCATAACGAAGTCCATCTAGGCAGGTCTGTCTGCGTGTTCTTCAATGAATATAATGCGCAATTTGCTTCCTTACCGTAGCCGCATACAGGGTTGTTAACAGTGAGTGGATCGTCTGGATCGCATGCAGGGTATTCTATCTCATCATCAACTCCATAATATCCTATCAAGTTCCAGCCTGGTATTAGTGTCCTTTGCGGAGGTGTTACTCCAGGTGCCATAATGCTTCCTTCCACAGTCAGATCATCTACATTATCCATTTCAATCCAAAATCCAGAACCAGCACTCATCTTTTCCAAGTTGCTAGCTTCTGGCTCGTCTGGGTTATAAGTCAGCCAGCCGTCGATTGCGTCTGGGTCTGTAGGATCGTATGTCCAGACACTCTTGAGGTTGTCACTTATATCGCTTACCACATCCTCTGCATCCTTATCAATAGGAACTACGGGCAGTGAGACTAGGTTCCATCCCTGTATAAGTGCAAGGTTGAAACTGTAAGCTACGACGTTAGTGCAGCTAACTCCATCGTCTCCAACTTCCTTGTCAGCTTCCACACTTCCAAGATTGTCAGTTGCGATTGATTTGAAACAGTAGGTATGACCTATGGTGCCAAGATAATTTGCGCTTCCTTCCACAGTCAGATCTTCATCCGGTGTCCATGCAACCCAAGCGTTTTCGCCATTCTTTACATACAAGGCATAACTGGCTGTACCTGAACCCTCGTCAATACTGCTCCAACTCACAGAAAATTCTGCCTGCACATCGTTTGCGCCCGTTACTACAGTTTCGTCAGATGTCATGGTTGATGTTGGGGCACTGTTGTCTATGAACAGTTCAGAGGAGGAGGCTGTATTATCATTCAAAGAACAATCTTGTGCATTCAATTCCAATGTATATGGACCGTCATCGATTGTCGTCGTATCCCATGTTGCAAGGATATCATCATTAACTTCATCGACACTTGACACTATTTGCTGAACAAATACATATTCGTTCAAGTCTAATTCAGTTGCATCTAGTGTGTATTCGACAAAGCACTTGTTGTCATCTGCAGTTCCCAAGACATTGACAGTTCCTCTGAAATAATAGCTGTCAAAGGTCACGCCAGCTCCTGTTTCTTCGACCGTGTTTATGGATGCTTCAGGTAATGTATTGTCGACATTATGCTGCTGCGTCTGCATTACTTCCTGACTTCCAAGCAAATCAACTGCATACCACCTCAGTTCATGCAAACTCTCTTCACCAAAGGAGAACGTGACAGTTGAATAGTCAACAGTATTTGTAGATATAGGATTCGATGCAACGACATTATCTAATTCGTCTAGTTCTTCAGCATCAATAACACCATCCCCATTAGCGTCCCACCATATCTCATAATTAATGTAATCTACTCCTACCGGGTGCGGATCCTGGTCTTCTGCAGTCAGTGTTATTGGAGTGTTAGTGGTCACCCAGAATCCGTCTGCAGAGCTAGGTTGGCCGACTGCCTTTGTCGTAACCGGAGCTACGGTTTCGACTATGTCTGTTTCTGATTGCACTTCGCCCGTGTTGCCTAACGCATCCAGGCAATAATATTCTAGGACATGAGCAGAGTCCTCTAGGAAGCTGAACGAATTTTCGTATTCCACCCATTCAGTAAATTCTCCTCCATCAACATTGTACCTGTAATAAATTGTTTCGTCGCCTACCGGGTGCGGATCCTGATCTGAACAGGACAATCCAATCAAAGTATCTTGAGTTACGTATATCGAATCATCCGGGAACGTATTGCCATTTATTTCTATGTCGTCAATATAGCCGACAAATCCCGCCCAAGGGCTACCGTAACCTGCTCTCATGTCTATGTGCAACACTTCAAGACTCCCATATTCCCTTGAAGCAAAACTTTGCAGGCCGTGACCAGTTGTCTCAAAACTTACTGCATCTCCGGATATGTAATCCGCCAGAGTTGGAGCTTCATGCGGTAGATCTGGACTTTCCATCCCTACGCATTTAGTATTCATGACATCATATTGTTCCCACACATTTAGTTCTGGATTTCCATAAGTGTAGTAAGGCTCACACTGCAAGTAATAATCATCATCTACATTAAATACGCCATCGTCATTCCCGTCAAGATAAATAGCTGTCCAAATTGATAACTGGTCATATATCCCTGCATTAGCAGTGTTACTCCAGTAAGAAAATGATTCTATATTATCCAAAGTCCCAGTAAAAGACAGAATTCCTCTGCCCTGGTCAGTTGTTGTCGGTGTAGTCATCTTGATCAATGAATCGCCGCTATGTGACAGTTCATTTGTCCACTCGCTTGTGCCATCTGTATTCGAAGTAGTCAGCTGTATCCCGAACTTTGGTTGCCCAATTGCTTTTGCAACAACAGGCGACGTAACATCCACAAAAACCTGTTGCCAATTTACGTCCTCTACATTGCCAAGGTTATCCACGCTGTAGTATTCTATAATGTGGCAGGATTCTTCGCTTATTTTGAAAGATCCTTCATACGACAAAAACTCTCCTCCTACATCATCACACAGATAAACCCTATAATTAGTCATGTCAACTCCGACCGGATGGTTTACGCAACTTTCAGGCGTAGTAGAATCTCCGCAATCCTCTGCAGTAAGTGTAATTTCCGTGGCAGTGGTTATGTACTCGCTTCCAACGCATTCATCTCCATCTGATTCACTGCAGACATAAGGCTCTCCATATGTCTTTGTCGTCACAGGTTCTGAATCATCAACAAAGTGAGTTTGTACATGATGATCTTCTTCGTTCCCTAAAGCGTCAACTGACCAGAACTCCAACGTATGCTCAGACTCTTCGTTAAAGAATATGTCAAAAGAACTTTCACTCCATGCACCCTGACAAACAGGTTCACCGCCATTAATAGAGTAAATAGAGTAACATACATCCACCATCTCCTCATCACCAATGCCATCATCAAATGTGCTTAAAGTTACTGTAGTATCAGTTGTCACATAGCTGTTCCCCACACACTCGTCGAATTCGTCAAATTCTGTACAATAAGATGGAGCCCCTATAGATTTTGTTGTTGTTGGTGCTGTGTTGTCAAGGTCGAAGAAAAAGACTGAATTTTCCTGAGAATTCTCTGCATCGTCTGTCACACCTACTAAAAATTCATAATTACCGTCTGGCAATGCTTTGTCGATTGTATCAATGTCGCATGACCATGTGCCAAAAAATTCGTCGCCCTGTTCAAAAAGACCATCACACGATGCAGAATTCTCTCCGTTTACGATAGTGAATACCACAGAAGATACTCCAGAAGTGTCGTCTTCCACGTCAGCAGTTGCAGTAAGGACACCATTTCCAAACCACTCATCAACACTGTCTCCATTAGAATCTATAAGGTCAGCAACAGTTACCGTAGGCGCCAACGCATCAACAGTCCCTTGCACAGCATCGCCTGTATCAGTGTTCCCCGCGAAATCAATGCCCATTATATTGAATGTAAGTGTGGTGCCCTCTGAAAATGGCCCTAGCTGTTTTGAACAAATACCTGTATCGGCATCCCAGTCCGCGTCTAACCAGTTTGTGCCACCGTCAATCGTGTACTGGCAATCAAAAACACCGCTCGGTACATCTGTTATCTCTGCAGAAACTGTTGGAGTGGGTCCTGTAAAGCCTGCCGAATTCGGAGTTACAATGACTGTGCCCACAACAGGGTTTGTTTCGTCTATCATGACAGAAACAGATTTTGTGCTTTCAGTGTTTCCAGCATTGTCAACAGAAAAGTATCTTACATAGTTCGTGCCTTCGTCAGTCACAATAACTGAAGTACCTGAAGAGCTTGGAACACACGAATTTGTCTCGTCTACGCAGAATAAAGTGTCATCACAATCTGACCCCGAATCATTGCACGAAAGTGCGACAGTAACATCGCCAGCAGACCATCCGCCAGGAGCATCGTCTGTTGTCGTCGGCGCCGTAAAGTCAATATCAAATTCTCTTCCTTGCAGCGCACTGCCTATCTTGCCCACATTGTCTGTAGCCCTTATGTTCAATATGCACTTGTTGACACCCTCGACATTACACACCCCATCAGGACCTACTGTTATGGTCGGTCCTGTGTTGCAATCTCTCGAAGAGAATCCAGGCACCGCATCGCCTGCATTATAAACTCTATACTCGCAAGAAGCCACTCCAGAGCTTGCGTCAACATCTGTTATTGTAGTTTCAAAATTGCTATTTAGCCAGACATTTCCCTCAGGCGATGTAACACTGCTGTCAGGCGCCTCTACATCCACCGTCGTCGTAGCATCAGTGCTAGTCGACTCGGCACCAGCATTTGCGTCCTTTGTTACAACGCTCCATGAATATTCCGTATCTCCCGCAGGCGAAGGAGATGTCGCATCAAAAACAACCTGTTTGGAGTTTCCTGAAGTCAATACGCTCGGACCGAACACGTCTGTAAGGCACACGGCCTTTGACGAGCTTGAGCTAGGATCCTTTGCCCAGTCTGTCGGGCACACAATTGAAGAAGTGTTAATAGAAAAACCGGCAGGGGCATTGATGGTTATCTTAAAAACAGAATCAGGACCGTTGTTGGCTATCGTGAATTCGTAGGGATCAGTAGAACTACTTGCAACAAATTCTTGGTCAACCGAGACAGATGCTGTGTGAACTGCAAGTACAGGCAAGGCAAATTTAACCACAAAAACTGCAAATGCGAGCAACGCAAAAATCGAAGAAATCTTGAGTATCGCACCTTTCCTGCTTCTAAAATTCAGGTTGTACACCATTTAATCTACAGTCGTATTTATTCCTCATCTTTAAATACATAACTTTCTCTTTTTCTGAAAGTTCATAAAAATTAGAAACGTTTAACTATCTTCTGTATCCTAATCAGAATTTATGCCCTATTTTTTCAAATATCTTTCTCATTTTCAGGCTGTCGACTTCCAAAATAGGGCTCTCGCAAATTATAGTAATATCAGCCTCCCGTTTCAAAATCTCCTTCGCCAAAGGTTCGAATGGCGGATGGCTGCCCATAGGCTCATGGACATCGACAAATTCTCCCTTTTTATTTTTGGCCACGCCTTCAAAATGTGAATTAACATGATCAAGCTTTAGAACTTTAAGCTTGTCAAAAACTTCTCCATAATTTATCTTACCTTTTCCTCTAACAAACAAATGTCCCCAGTCGATATAAGGAACTAGTTGCTTACTTTTAGTGTCGTTGCACAAATTTATTATCTCGTCCAAACTTCCGAACTGACTTGGTCTTCCCATGGTTTCCAGTCCAAGTTTGATGTGCTTTATGCCATTTGATCCAGCTTTATCCAGTATATCCAGGACATTTTCCTTGAGTTTTTCATAAGCCTGTTCAGGTGTCAAACCGGAATAATATGCTGCATGAACAGCAACTGCATCTGCTCCAGCAATTTCCCCCATCATCAGGCTTTTAATGATTCTTTCTTTGGATTCTTTTATCACTTTCGCGTCTTTCGAACATAGGTTAATGTAATAAGGTGCGTGCACAGATAATCTCACATTGTTTTCTCTGGCTACTGCACCAACTTCTTCCGCAGTTTTTTCATTCATGTATACCTGACGTACGAATTCGATTTCCATCGCATTTAACCCAAGCTCTTTTACCTTTCTTATGCCATCGATTGTATTTCCTTCAGACGCCATGGGAAGACCGGCTGGACCGAGAAAAACCTTCATAGATTATAGATTGTCGATAGGACTTTTTATCTTGATCATACTTCTGCTCTCACTTCATTCGAGCCACTATCGCGGGTGTATAACAGCGATTAGTTGCAATTTGAGGTTCGGGCTAAACAATAGTTCAAATCTGCGATTTGGGAAATTAATAGAAAACGGGCTGGCGCCTGCGTCATACTCTTCGCCTTCGGCTCGCCCCACTACCGTTAAATCCCTGCTCAACAATGATTTTATTCAGCTCTAACAGGCATCCCAACAGTTACATCTTTTATGCTTTCCTTCGGCATCCTCTTAGAAACATCCAAAATCTCTATTCTTATTACCTTGCCAGTTTTGGTGTAATCAATAATTATGCCTTCTGCTACCTCTTTGCTTATATCGTACTTCCCTTCTTGGAACTTGATGTTCATCGCATCTGCTCTCGGATCATACGTTATTTTCATATATCTCACTTGTATCTTTCACGCTTTGTATAGTATGCTGTAACAATCTCATAAATATTATCTTCTTGCTCATAAATAACCCTTAGCAGTTTGTTGCCTACAATTTTCTGTGCTATTTTTCTGTCAAATCTACCTTCTATAACTTTCTCGGGATTAATAATAACATCTTCAATAACCTTCTTGCTCAATTTTCTCTCTTTTATATTTTCTTCAGCGTGGTCGGTATAATCAAATTCCATAAAATTTCTTTATTCAGAAAGGTTAAATAAACCCATATACTGTAGTATATACTTCCGTCGCTCGCCAATCCCTGACTTTATATTGGCATGACAACTCAAATTCTTTCGGAATTTGGTCACTTCGTGACTTACTTAACGGCGGTTATATAAAATTTATCTAAAATTGTCGTGATCATTTCAAAAGTTTCAAAAAATCCTTCAACTTCCTCGTATTGACAACATCCTTGCTTTCAGCCCACCCTCTTCTCGCCTGCGCAACCCCAAACTCAAGAAAACGAATCTGGTTCTTGTTGTGAGCGTCAGAATTTATTATCAACTTGGCACCATGCTTCACCGCAAGTTTTATGTGCTCGTCCTTCAAGTCAAGCCTGCTGGGAAAAGCATTAATTTCAAGGATGGTTCCCGTCTCCTTTGCTGTCTGTATTATCCTTTCCATATCAACATCATAAGGCTCCCGCTGTTGTATCACCCTTCCAGTTGGATGAAACAAAATGTCGACATGCTCGTTTTCCATAGCCTTTATTATTCTCTCAGTTTGCTGCACTTTTGACAAGTTAAAATTAGAGTGCACCGACGCACCCACAACATCCAATTGTGACAGAACCTTGTCGGATATGTCTAATACCCCGTTTTTGAGTATATCGACTTCCGTTCCGGATAAAATTCTTAAACCATCGAGTTCTTTATTCGTCTTCTCAATCTCTTTTTTTTGTTTCAATATTTGCTTTTCATCAAGACCGCCAACAAACGCATTTCTTTTGGTGTGATCTGTAATCGCTATATATTCCAACCCCAAATTTTCAGCTTCTTCAGCCATTTCTTTTATGGAATTAGTACCGTCCGTCCATTTAGTCTGTATTTGCAAATCCCCTTTTAATGACCCATAATCAATCAGCTTAGGCAGTTTGTTTTTCATAGCAGCTTCTATCTCACCTGTATTCTCCCTCAGCTCCGGCGGAATCCACGCCATTCCTAATTTTTTATACACCTCTTCCTCACTCTTTCCAGCTATTTGCCTATCACTTTTGTCAAAAATCCCATACTCACTCAACTTCCAACCCTTTTCAATGGCAATCTTTCTCAATGCAATGTTATGGTCCTTGTTGCCGGTGAAGTATTGCAGCGCAGCGCCATAGCTTCCCTCTGGTACGACACGAATATCTGCATCCAAACCGTTCTTCAGCTTCACCATTGACTTGGTCAGCCCCTTGCTGGAAACATGCGCTATTTCAGGCATAGTCGTGAAAAAGTCCATCACCTTCTGCGGCTTGCTTGAAACAACGAGAAAGTCCGCGTCGCCTATGGTCTCCTTCATCCTCCTTGTGCTGCCCCCAATGTCCACCTTTTTAACTTCGGGCAATTTACCTAGCCTGCCTTCAATTTCCTTCAAAAGAGGCATTGCATAGCCAAGCAGGAACCTTCCCTTCCCTCTCTTCAAAAATTCAATTCCACGCAAGATATCCTGCTCACTCTTATTCCCAAAACCTTCCAACTTACTTATCCTTCCCTGTTTTGCAACCTTCTCCAGCTGTCCTACAGTCCTTATCTTCAGCTTCTTGTAGAGTATCTTAATCGTCTTAGGGCCAACGCCTTCTATCGATGTCAATCCTTCGATGTCGACTGGAATTCTCTTTTTTAGCCTTTCATAGTACTTCAGCTTCCCGGTCAGTAGCATTTCCTCAATTTTCTCGGCGATGCTTTCACCGACTCCAGGAATTTCCATTAACGCCTTTATTCCGCCCCGTTTGTAAATTCCAGAAACATCTTCTGTCAGAGCCTCGATTGAGCGGGCGGCTTTCTCATAAGCCCTTGGTTTGAACTGCTCCTCTTCCATCTCCAAGTAAAGAGCTATATTGTAAAGAATTTTAGCTATTTCGAAGTTCTTCATATAAATAAATTATTTACCTTCAATAATACGTATATGGCTACGCAGGGTGTAAGTCCAGATCGTACATTGCCTCCATACGGTTCTCTTGCAGGGCCGGTAATTGTGGACGTCGCCGTGATAGGTTGTGGTATTGCAGGTTCTGCCTGCGCTTACGAATTCAGCAGAAAAGGCCATAAAGTTGCGCTTTTGGAAAAGGGGCGTGTTGCCTCAGGATCTTCCGCCGCCGGAGTCGGCATACTTATTCCCGAGAATGGAGGAATTTATGATCTTGCGGAAGAGGAAGAAATATCTGAGTTGGACGCGGTTTTTGCTTACAGAACGAACAAAGAAACTATGGATTCACTTCCCCCCATTTTCGACAAGTTGAGCATCAGATACGAGCGTACAGGGGGAATGGGAATGGGGTTTGCGGGCGATTCCGACATAGACTGGATAAGGGAAAAAATGAAGAATGAAGACGGCATCAGAAAAAAGCACGGATTGCCGCAAGTAAGAATCTTGACGTCCGGGGAAGTAAAAGAGTCAGGTCTTATATACAGTCCTAACCTGGATACTGCAATTTTTTATCCGGAAGAAGAAGTTTGGGTGGTGGATCCTGTTAATTTCGTTGAAGGACTGATTGGGGGTGCGGAAAAAGAGGGCGCTGTGGTTTATGAAAACAGCGAGGTTCGAAAAATCGAACGAGAACTAAATGGCACCTACAGGATTTACACTAACGAAGGATACGTTGAGGCAAGAACAGTGGTTGTAGCCACTCAGGCATACGGGGGCATTGTTTATTCTATCGATACTTTACCGCGCGACGATCTTGTAAGATCTGCTTATGCCCATGTAATCTCAATAGATCTGACAGAGGAACAAGGCAATAATGTAGGGAGTTTAAAAATTGGATGGGTAGAAAGCTACGATCGCTCTTACACTTATTTGAGGCGGGTGGGGAATCGTCTTATTGTTGGCAGCGAATCCCGCGCTACACGGTCTCGTTCAGAAAGAGTTCCCTCTGAAGTAGAAAACGAAAGAGTTAAGAGGCAGGTCGTCGAACTTTACCCTCAGCTAGAAGAGAAAGATTTGAACATAAGCAGTGCCTGGGGAAGCTACATAACCTATCCTAAAAATAGTAAAGACAGATTGCCTGTCGTGGAGTTCGGTGACCATTTGTATGTAATCCACAGCGTTACAGAAGCCGGTTTCGTGAAAAGCATGACAATAGCTAGTGTTTTATCCCATGTTGACGACGGATTACCGTTTTACGAGTACCCGGCGTATGCTCATATGATTGATGCAAGAAGGCTGGTTAAAAGATAAGTTAACTTCCATCAATGTTCTTGATGTTCTCCAGTAGCTCGTCCTTCTTCTTTCTGCTCGTGTACGTCTTGCCAAATCTAACTAAGATAGGATTAATTTTCTCCCAGTATTTCATTGGGAATCCTTTAGCCAGCTCTGAAGCTCGCCGCATTCATCCCCCTTTCATATTTAAATTTTACTGTGTATAAGCAATTCATGGACGATGAACTTTACGAAGGCTTGCTGGAAATTATGAAATTAGCTATAAGGGGATTAAATTCTAGTCCGGAATTGTCACCAGAAAACTTTGAGGAACTTAAACAAAAACTAGCTAACACAGGACTGGATATTATGGTAAAACTTGATGGCACAACTCTTCAAGTTACAGATTTCTCCCGAACTTTAATAACACAACTTTATCCCACCTCTATTCCGCTGTCCAGCACAAGTAGCAGTTCGCCTGTAGCAAAGTTACCCACTCCCGCTGAAGCACCTACGCCTGCTCAATCTCCAAACCCGGTAAGATATGCAGATATGAGCACACACACTTCACTTTTTAGGGCAATAGAGCCTTTGTTGCTATATCCAGAAGATAAAGATGTGCGACGAACCGTAAATGACATTGCACGAAATCTTGGTTATGTAGAATGGCTTGTTGATACGAGGGACTATCGCGAAAGACCTTATGTCCCGCTTTCTTCTTTGGAAGAATTTCGCAAGCAATTGGCTACCAAGTTACCTTGGAAGGATAAAATCACAATTGCAATGGTTAGTGACAATATGATACCAAATCTACCTTATTTACCTATCAGGATGGCCTTAAGCCCTTTCATTATGCTTGATTCGTCAGAAGACGACGTGCAAGCGCTTATAGGAATAGCACTAGGTCTGGGAGAATATATTGAACGAGACCCGATGACTCTAAAAGGCATGTATATAAAATACGGCAGACTGCAAGAATTTAGAAAAGATATGGTTCCGAATGTCCCGTGGATAGAAAGGTTGCCGCCTTCAGCTTTAGCCCATACTAATTATGAAGAAGCAGGATTAACAGAAGGAGAATTCGGTAGCTCGCCACAAAATTTAGTAGATGGTTATATCTTAATCGAAGATATAGTCCGTTCCTATGCTCCTAAAAATACTTGGAGAAAGACTATACTAGGTAAAGCAAATGAAATTGGAATACTCTTATTAAGTGATGAATATGCACATTTGGGTGGAAAGAACGTAGGCCAAGATGGGACTCATGCTTATGCAATACCGAAAGACATGGAAGGAAAGTTTAAAGAAGCATTCGGCAGATATTTGACATTTGGGAAAAGATAATAAGGCTGTATCAGACCTTTTCAGGAAGATATTTGTACAAGTGATTAGCGGTTAAAACCAACTTAAAACCTTACTTTATTTTTTTAATCTGTTGCAAAATTCTGCCTTTTCCCTTCTTACTTATATAGCTTTTACCAAACCTTACTAAAATCCTATTAATCCTCCTCCAGTAACTCCTTGGAAAAAGGCGCTTCAAATCTGCTTCAATTATTTCTGGCTTGTTGCTTTTAGTCCATCCTAATTTCCTTGATATGTAAGCCACATGCGTATCGACACCTATAGTATCTTTCCCCATTTCCGAGAGGAAAACATTTGCAGTCTTCCTTCCAACACCAGGCAACTTGATTAGTTTGTCGAAATCTTTTGGCAGCACACCTTCATAATTTTCAACTAGAATCCTAGCACAATTTACAATGCTTTTGGATTTAGTTCTATAGAAATTAATCGGCCTTTAGTTCTATAGAAATTAATCGGCCTTATTATCTTTTGGACGTCTTTTAAATCCGCATTTGCTAGAGATCTCACACTTGCATACCTCTTGAATAATTGTTGGGAGACTGGAATAGTCTTCTCGTCCCTCGTTCTTGCGGACAAGATAGTTGCAATCAAAGTTTGCCACGGTTCGCTCCATTTCTCTGCAGCCAACCTCATATCGGAGCTCAGTTTCTTCAGCTCAGCAAGTTGGATTAATGCTTTCATAAATACCCCTAATTCTCAGTCAGCTTCAGCACCCCGTTGGTGAGGAAAACTAGTTTGACGTACTCTTTCAAAAATTGAAACAGTTCCACGTCAACCTTCGGTACGGCGTGCCTGACGAGTTCAGTCTGCACATGCGCATCTACTTCCCTTTCTTCAACCAGGCGGATGGACTGCGTGAACGGGACATAGCTGTCATTGACGTCATGGACCGCAAATATTTTCACTTCGACTTCATAATTGCTGGGCGAAATTGCGCTAATACGTTCCTTAATTGCAGACGAACTTTCCAATAAAGCTCTTATTTCCTCACGGTCTTTAGTTGGTGCCAGCCTTCCAGCAGTCTCCTCGTCTATGATTCCCATCGTCAGCAACGCATTCTTAACTTTCTGGTCAGCATGGTATTCTATGATTTTTCCGTTATGCACTGTGGAATCTGAAAACACATCCGTCACATACTCCATACCGTCATAATATCCTCCCAGCCAAAAGATAAACAGAACATCATCCCTTATTCCAGGATTCGCGGATGCAACGTAAGCTACTGACGCGCCGACTGATATGCCGAAAAATCCAATCTTGTCCTTCTGCACATAATCCTGATTTTCCATGTAAGTAAATCCCTTAACCAGACTGTTCACGCTGTTGTTTGTCAGATAGCCGCTTGCAGTGTCGTTTGATTCGACAAGCTCCACAACAAAACCGTTGTTCACCAGAGTTTCGACCGGCTTTTGCAATCTAGGGTCAGTGCCGTTCTCCCACAAACCCAATGAAAAAATCATCGCAGGATGCTTCTCGTTGGACGCAGGCTTGAATATGTAGAGCTTGGTCTGATTGTCCAGCACAATCACTTCGGGCGTGCTAACTTGAAAATAACTGCTTTCAGCATTGGAGAACATCCCATTCAATATCCTTATGGATTTTATTAATGTGGCGCCCTCCACGTACGCGAATCCTACAAGAAGGACGACAGCAATGAGGGCAACCCATTTGATCCTGCTCATTTTCATAATAGTTATAATTCAATTTTATACTTTTTATTTTCAAATTCCCTAATAATTAGAGATGTCGTCCAGCTTCCAATTGCCAAAAGGTGTTGCCCCAACAAATTACAAGTTATTTTTCGAGATAGACCTGGAAAAGTTCAAGTTCCGCGGGAAGGAGACAATAGACTTGGAGATTTCAAAACCGACGGATAAAATTGTTCTCAATGCAAGGGACCTGAACATAAAGAATGCAGCGGCGATGCAGAAAGGAGATGCACTTGTACCGAAGATAAAACTGGAGAACAAGAAGGAGATTGTCTCTTTTAAATTCGGTTCGAAAATCAAGGGTCTTGTAAAGCTTGTTGTAGAATTCGACGGCGTGCTAAACGACGACCTCATCGGGCTTTACAGAAGCAAGTACACCGAAAACGGCAGGACAAAATATCTGGCGACCACCCAATTCGAAGCACCCTACGCCAGGATGGCATTCCCATGCTTTGACGAGCCGAATCACAAGGCGACGTTTGACGTGACTGTGAAGGTCGACAAAAAGCTGCAGGCTATTTCCAACATGCCGATCAAAACCCAGAGTGCGGACGGCGGCAAGAAGGTTGTGAAATTCGGCAGGACGCCCAGGATGTCAACGTACCTCCTTTACATCGGGGTTGGCGAGTTTGAATTCCTTGAGGACAAGAGGGGCAGGATTCCCATAAGGATAATCACAACTCTAGGCAAGAAAGGGCAGGCAGGATTTGCTCTGGACATGACGAAAAAGTTCCTCAATTATTTCGAGAAATATTCAGGCATAAGGTATGCGTTGCCGAAGCTGGACATGATAGCATTGCCGGACTTTGCTGCAGGAGCAATGGAAAACTGGGGCGCCATAACTTTCAGAGAAATCTACCTGCTGTTCGACCCAAAGCTGACGTCGACGCCGGTGAAGAAGAGGATAGCGATGATAATCGCGCACGAGCTCTGGCACCAGTGGTCAGGCAACCTAGTGACCATGAAATGGTGGAACGACCTCTGGCTCAACGAGAGCTTTGCAACCTACATGGCGTACAAGGCTGTGGATTCGCTTTACCCCGAATGGGACATGTGGGAGGAATTTGTCCGGGACGAGATGGACAAGGCTTTCAGCGATGATTCATTGAAGACTACGCACCCGATTGAGGTCAAAGTTGAAGACCCTCACATAATCGAGGAGATATTCGATGCCATAAGCTATTCAAAGGGAGGAAGCATTCTAAGGATGCTTGACAATTATCTTGGCGAGGAGGCATTCAGGAAAGGCATCGGGATCTATCTTTCCAAGTACAAATACGGAAACGCGACTTCCGAAGATTTGTGGAAATCCTTGTCCAAGACTTCGGGAAAGCCTGTAGACAAGATAATGTCGAGCTGGATAAGGCAGGCGGGCTATCCCATAGTTGATGCCAGCATGCCTGGTTCGGAATTGATCCTGACGCAGAGAAAGTTCATGTTCAACAAAAAGGACGAAACCACCAAGTGGCTGATACCTCTTGTTGCAAGATTAAACTCTGGAAATTATGCGTACATAGTGGATAAGAAGGAGCATAAACTTCCGTTCAAGTCAAGCGCCATGCCAATTCTCAACTACAACCAAAGCGGATTCTACCGGGTGAAATATCCGGAAGATCTCGTTCCAAAACTCGGAGAAAGCATCGCAAACCTGCCTGTTCTAAACAGATGGAGCATCCAGGACGACATGTTCCAGATGTCTATAAACGATGACAAGCGCATGACGGACTATCTAGAATTTGTCAAGTGCTATAACGATGAAAATAATTATCTTGTCCTTGCCGGAATTGCATCCAACATGCGGAGCATTCATTCCGTGTTCTCCCAGGAAAAGTTCTGGCTTGACATTTGGCCGAAATTCAGGAGCCATTTTATGCGGGCATTCAAAAGAGCATTGTCCAATCTCGGCTGGGATCCTAAAGAAGGCGAGAGACAGTCCCATTCCCTGCTGAGAAGTCTTGCCATAAGGTATCTGGCGTTCATCGAAGAGCCGGAAGTTCTGGATGTCGGGATGAAAAAGTTTGAGGATTATGTTGGCGGCAAGGCAGAATTGCACCCAGATTTGCGTTCGCCTGTATTTTACATCGCAACATTGTCAGACAACGAAAGCGTGTACAAACAGCTGGTTAACCTATACCAGAAGACGAAAAGCCCGGAGGAAAGAATCATATGCCTGCAGTCTTTGGGACAGTTCAGAAATTCCAATCTATTGGAAAAGTTCCTTGAGTTTGCGTTCACAGAAAAGGTCAGGGTGCAGGATTTGCCGATAGCAATTTCTTCTGTCGCATCCAATCCCTATTCGCGAAGAATTCTGTGGAATTGGGTTAAGAAGAATTGGCGCAAGGTGGAAAAGTTTAAGGGAAGCGGGAAGATTTTCATAAGCATAGTGGAGTCTGTTGTTAGTTCCTGCGTGGGCAAGGACTATGAGAAGGACATTATCAAATTTTTCAGGTCGCATCCAGTCAAGTACAGGATGACGATAGAAAAGTCTCTTGAAAGGGTAAGAAGAAAGACTTTTTGGCTGGAAAGTAACAAATCACTACTTACTAAATACTTTGATTAAAATACAAAATGTCAGAGATATTTTGGTGACGTTCAATTAAGTTTAAATATCTTTTCATTCAGATAGAGATTATGATAGGTACATACGTCAAGCCTATAGGAGATTTAGAAGAAGCAATTCTGCCGGTTCTTGCTAAATTAGGCACATACAATCCACAAATCAGCTTTGTCGACACGCATACTACTTATAGTCGGGGTCCAAGTTATTCTCATATATCCACTAGAAGCTTTTACATTCCTATTGATGGTCGAGCAGCTACAGAGCTTGAATTAGAAAACCTTGAACAATACCTTCAAGCTTCGAGCGATGGCCTAAAATTACGATTACAAAAAAGCAGTATAGATTTGGCTGTGCCGACGAGTGGCCCGCATATACAAATTAGATATTATAGTAAGCCAATAGCCAGAAAATTTCTAGGATTTCCGATAAATAGGAGAGAGGTTCTATTCAGCCAAATACTAATCACTCTTGCTGAACCTTCACCCCCGGTTACTCATTTTCCAACAATAGAACCGATAAAATTCGAGTCTTTAGAACGGACAGTCCAACAAGTTGAAAGTTATAGGGCACAGTTAAAGGAAGCAGAAGAAAGAACAAGGGAAATAAAAGCGGTTCATGAAAAAGAGGTAATCGATCCTCTTAGAAGACTCTTTGATGAATACGAAAAGTTGATTTTAGAGTTAGGGTATCAAAAGAGAAATTAAGCTAGAGCAAAAAGTGCAGAGCAATTTCGAAGACGGCAATAGCAACAGAAACAAAGACGACATACTGCGGCTTGATCTTCAGGGCTTCCTTCTCCTCCTCCGGGTACCTCACAAGCCCTCCAACGCCTGCGGGCATGTAGACCTTGCTGTCTTTCTTGGCCATAAAATTAATTAACCGCAGAGTTCTTAAAACTTTTACATTTCAAAAATAAATCCTTGAAAGCCAATAATAATTCAATGTCAGCCAATGTCTCAGGACAATTAAGAGACTGGACTATTCGTGGTGATTTCTCCCATCGTCGAAATGGACCAACTGTGATATTTGACCAGAGCTTCGGACCTGATGATTTGGCGGAAGATTTGGAGGCTTTGGGTGTTAGAAGTGCCAGAGCACCGACTTTTTATGCATTACATGACGAAAAAATAAGGAAGATTGCCGAATATTTTGGCGGAATTGTTTTAACAAGAGATAAGGGGTTTCAAAAGTATGATGGTTCTTTAGTAGTAAATGGTCACATAGGACAGCATGATAAGGAAGATTTGAAAGCAGCTATACTCTACGTTTTCGATATAATTCATACATCTCCAAAAGAACGAACTGGTAGTAAACTGCCTTACAAAAGAGATAGTTTGGCGACCTTAATGCAATATCTTCAACAGATGCGGGAGTGAAGTCTAATTATAAAAAAGCGGCGTGCTGCTCATAGCCCCTCTTCTGTTTAGGTAGCATTTATCTAAGCGCCAATGCTTGCACCCAAGGTTATACCGGTTCGTTTCATTCCTTTGCCAGCACTTCACTTCAGCTCATCATACTGCCGGCAGGGATTCGTTTCTGATTCCGTTTCTGGCTTCTCAGCCAACTGCTTCCGCAGCACCTTGACGGGTGGAGGGAACTTCCTCAATTTCACTTTGACGTGAAACCGAAACTACCTGTGCAGCTCGCCTAAAGAATAGTTACAGTGCTTGTATTTAAGCGTTAGTAAGCGTTAGGTTCTGGGAAAAACGCGGTTTTTGTGATTATCAACAACCTTGAAGGGTACATTTCTTCTCATGGCGATATAATGCAAAGCCAACAAATGTCCAAGATGCGCATGCAGTCCATAGGAAGTTCCTTGATAGGCAGTAATGTCCGGCTCTCCGCCGTTTCTAGCCACCATAGAAGCCAATCTATACTGGCCGATATCTAAATGGTATTCATCCCCACCATTACCCACTTTTTCATAAACATCTATACCTGCCTGCTTGATATCTGCAATCAAATCGTTCAAGTCCCCCTCCATAATCATCGTTATTCATTACCGGAGAATAACTATTTAAACACATGAGAAATCTGCAATTTCAGTCCGCCGGATGAATCGCAGACAAGCTGGAAACCAGGTTAATAAAAAGGAAACCGCGGTGCTTTAGCCTGGGTAGGATGTCATAATTTCTATCCAGAAAATAGCGACAAGTAGAATTGCCAGAAACTAAATTAATGGCTTAGGCAGGATATAGCCTGTGCAAACCGTTTATGTCCTGCGCCTCAAGAGTTCTCTTCTTAGTTTCACCATAATCGGAATAACCGTTAAATTCCTGTTAGTTTCCCTCGTTAGAGGTTGGATTTTAGTGCAACGTTGGGCGAAGCCCAAGAACTCAAAGTCGCGAGGCGCCGAAAATTTTTTGTTGCCGTAGTTTTTTGATAGATATAGAATTAGTTGTAAATGAAATTTAAGATGCAAAATTTACTGCCCCATAAGCATCTACTCTACCCCAGCCATAACTTGTATCTTTGCCGCTCTTTCCTAAATCTTTTGCTGTATTGAATAATGCACTTTCTATTTGATCTACTGTATATTCTGGATGAGCAAATTTGACTAATGCTACTGTGCCACTAACCATAGGAGTAGCCATACTCGTCCCACTAGCCGTTTTATACTCATTATTCAACCAAGATGAAAATATATTTACACCCGGAGCTGAAATATCGACTGCATTCCCTTTACCTGAAAACCTAGCTATTTTATCAGCGCTATCAACTGCACCAACAGTTGTGGAATAGCTTATGCACCCTGGAATTGAAACTCCTGCGCCTCCGCTGTTGCCTGCCGCCACAACAACGATTACATTCCTATCCCTTGAGTATTTAATTGCATTTGTTAAATCTGGCAAAACACTATCGCAAAATCCTTTGTAAGTATAAGGTTGTGAAGTTCCTAAGCTCATGCTTATTGCATCTGCATTAAAGTCATCATTAGTACAAGTAGTTTCGCCTGTTGAATTGTCTGTGATGCAGACATCGCCCGCAACCCCATCCTCACCATCTACTGCCCAGTAGATTGCGGCAACAACATCGCTAAAGTAGCCTGAACCAGAAGAATCGAGAACCTTTCCTGCAATTATGCCTGTTAATGGTGCAACTCCCTTTGCTTTAGCATCAACTCCGTCTGCAGTTATAATTCCAGCAACATGCGAGCCATGACCATTGTCATCGAATGGGTCATTGTCATCATTAACAAAATCCTTTCCTCCTAAATAACTAGAACTTAATTCTTGGTGATCATAGTTGTATCCCGTGTCTATAACAACAACTTTTCTTCCATCACCATTATTTCCAGATGATTGCACCAAGTCCGCCCTTATCTGTGTATTGGCTCCAGAGTCCATTGCAAATACTTTAATATCTTCTTGAAGGCCTAAAGACGAAGCAACACTTTCAGAACAAATCAACGCTTTTAAAGTTCTGGTTTCCCTTACTACATTACAACCCTTTGCCAATGCGTCCGACACCTCTTTGTCTGTATGAGCAATAACCCTAACTTTATTGTTTCCATTGCTTTGTGCAGAAGCCGCTAATGCAATCGTTGCTGATATGAAAATTATTGCTACTAAACTTAAGACGGTGAGATATGTCGTTTTCATATTAATATTATGGCTTTTACAGTAGTTCCGAATGTAAATCAAGATTGTCAATCGTTCCTATGAAATATATCAAACACACTAGGCAATGCTTCCAAATGCTCGATAAAGGACTCTTTCAAGGCAACTTTGAACGGTTGTTTTAGTATGATTTTTCCTAGGATGCTACCTTCCAAAATGACTATGATAAATGCGAATACTATGGACGCTAACTCAATGTATGCCATAATATTTTATTGTTGGTCTTTATAGTTAAGTTCCACCAGGATCGACAATAGTGTACAAAACAGTTCCGAATAATTTAGCCGTAACTGCAACCTTCTTTGAGATTTTTCCAAACAAAAACATTGACAACAGCAGATTTATCAGTATCCACAAATCATAAAGGACAACAGACATCATAAAATAAAACTGCCTGATTATGTAATTCCTTGAAGTTGTCTTTCCCCTGAAGTTCTTTTTCACTCTGTAGCTTGTCTCAATTCCCCACCTCTTCGAGTAAGGAGTGAACAATTTCTCGGAAAGCAGAATATCATTGGAATTGAGATTCATATTTGTCGCGAATGCGTATCTTCTCTCGTCCTTCTCAACCACTACAAGGTTGAACTTGCAGTCCTTCATCGGATATCCTTTTATTATGGAAGGCGGGCTTACCGAGTTTGCGTAATCAATCACCCTGTCGTTCATGATAGCGGGCATGAGAAAAGTTATTTCCATTCTCTTCAGGAGATTTATCACGCCAGAGGAAAAGAAACCCCTGTCGACATACAATTTTCTTATCGGCACTCTTTCTCTTGCGAATGAAACGAGCTTCTCAATAATCTTTTCTTTCGTATCAAACGGCGATACTGGAAGCGCAAGAAGCGTGAATCTCTCTCCGTGCTCCACGACATTTATCGTGGCAAACCTGAAGCATTTTGAAGTTCCCCTTTCTGGCTTCTTTCCCAAAACCATAAAGCTCCTGTCCTTTCCGTAGTAGAACCAGTCCGTGAAATCTATCGCTACATCAACTTTTCTTCCGCCGAACAGATTGCTTCTTTTGGACATTTTGTGAACAAGGTCGAATATTCCGATGAACATTTTCTGCAGGACTTCAACGTCCTCAAATTTCTTAATGTGGTATAACAATGTGTCAGATGTTGGTGTCCTCTTATTCAAGATATGCGAAAATGTCCTGGAGCCGTTCTCTGCAAAATCTTCAGTCAATGCTATGTGGACGAGTATGTCGAGAAAGTTGTTCTTCTTGAAAATGGAATTTGCCTTTATGCCAAGGTTTATTTTCGGATAGATTTTCTTCCTTACCAGCCTGCAGAGTTCCGACAGCTTCTCGCTTCTGCGATTGTAAAAGGTCTTCTCATTTTTGCTTTCCTTTACTGTATTTTTGTGTAGTATCTCCAAATCCAGAACAATGTTGAATTTTTCTGATACCTCTTCTATTTTCTTAGATACAAATTCTATCAATTGCTTCTTCTCAAAGTCCAGATGTTTCTTGATAAAATAGCTCAATGTCCTCTGGTCTGGGGTTCTTAATTTATTATCTCTATCATTGAAAAATCCTAGTCTAATCGAATCCTTTTCATATGTCCTAAGATAAAGAGCGAGCTTTGACTGCGATTTTATTCCCTTCAATTTCATCAGGATTAGCGACTTCACCATAGACGCTGCTGAGAATTCAAATCTTGGATTGAAAGAAAAGCCGAGGGGTATATCGCCTAACAGGTCGGCCAGTTCCGTATTTTGAGACCCGCGTCTGATAAATGCTTTATATATTTCTCTCTCTATTATTCTATTCGTGGTGGTTGCGTTCTTCACGGGACTCAGCTCCACCCAGAGGGACTGCCCTCAAAGCTTTCCTCTGGATTTAATCTGCTATGCCTCTACCAAGAATTGAACTTGGAGATACAACAACACAGTGCGTGATGCATCATTGGACTCTGATGTTGTTGTATCTGGACCATCCTAGGGGCTTTCTTTTATTCATAAAATATGGTAATACTTGGTATTAAAGCTTTACTATTTACCAAAAATTACCATTAATTACCAAAATTGGGAGAACCTGGATGAATGATTACCAAAAAAAGGTTTATAAATAAGTAATCTAAATTAGTTTTAGTGTTATATGTGTCTAAAAAACTTGATGACAAGGGTAAGACGCGGAGCAGAGAACTTGAAATGGAATCTCCTGCAATTGGAATAGACGAAGCAATACAACTGATAAAGAAGGGTTATGAAAGGGGGGGAGATGAAATATTAACATTTGAAGAAATATGCAGGCATATGGGAATAAAAGGTGGTTCTAGGTCTCGTTATATGGCCTCATTAAAGATGTATGGTTTGGTTGCTAAGACTGGGACATTGGGATGGCAAATAACGGAATTGGGCAAGAAAGTTGCTTCTGATGATAAAGACGCTATTGCACAATCTTTCCTAACTCCAGATATTCATAATGAAATTAAAGCGGCTTATCCATCTAGACCTAGTCTAGGTTCCGTAATAGCTTTCCTTAAAAAGAAAAAAATAAAAGTAAGCCCTGGCATAGTGGCAAACAGGTACATTGAAGGATTTGAGTATGTGCAAAAAATAAATCCTAATCTAGAAGTTGTGAAACCTGAGCAAAAGGATATGAAAATGTCACAGAAAAAATTTAATGAGGATGTTCTAAAAGCAATAAGGGTAATTGGAGTCTTTTTACCATTAGAGGATGTTAAAGATGAGAAAGTGGCTATTAATACACTGTCTGAATTAGCTAAAGATAATAATTGGGAAAAACTTTATTGGCTCATTGAAGGAATGAAAAACCAGTCCCCAGAAGAAATTAAGAAATCTGCATCTAAAATAGTTGAAGCTTTCGAATTAGACACTGGTACAAAAATAAGAACAAACTAATTTCATCGGGAAATATTCAAAATATAATTGAAATCTTTTTCGGATATTTTTCTGGTGCCACCCTGAAGAACTGTGCCCCAAAAAGCCGATTTCTTTGTCAATTCGAGCTGGTTTTTAATATTTGCGATTTTCACATATCTTTTGAAAGATCTGAATTTTTTCAGTCTAACAAAGTAACCTGCACCGTACAATAAGATGGGGCTGGTATTTTGTTTATTGTCAGTTTCGATTTTTATGGCTTCTGAGCTGATTTCAAATTGACCTATGATGCATTGCCACCCATTTCCCGAGAGGTAAAATAAACCTTTATCACCATTCGTTATTCTTCTTACATTAGGTGTTCTCCACCCTAAACCCCACACCATATTCCTTTTCATCACTTTGTTGAATTTTGTTTTGTTTTCAAAAAGTTCGTGCCCATCTCTTCTATTACCGATGACGAAAATCCAGTAATTTATCATAAAGTGAATATTGGATTAGCTTAATTTATGTTAAAAGTGACAGACAATAATATGAAAAGAGGCAAGCCACGCAAGTATGTTCGTAGATGTAGGTTTTGTGGTGTTCGTTTCACTGAAGTTGAGAAATTTTACAGGCATCAATGTGAAGTAAATGAAGTGTCTTATAGACAATCAGGGTTAAACCGTGCATAGTGATTTCTATGGGAAAAGACACGCTCTCCAAAGATACCAGAAGCAAAATAATGTCCAGCATAAGGTCGAAAAATACCAAGATTGAACTGATTTTACGAAAAGCGTTATGGAAAGATAAAATTAGATATAGGTTGCATCGCAAATCACTGCCAGGAAATCCTGACATAGTACTTCCTAGGCAAAAAATTGCAATATTTGTGGATGGTGATTTCTGGCACGGATATAATTGGGATAATCTGAAACCCAAATTAAAGAATGTTTTTTGGGTGAACAAAATATCGAACAATATGAAAAGGGACCAGAGAGTCAGAAAGAAACTTAGGAGGCTTGGATGGACTGTAATACGAGTCTGGGAGCATCAACTTAAAAACAATCCAAAGAATATAATAACCAAGATAATAAAGGCTGTGAGATATGTTTGAAGAGGGATATGAAGATCTGGGTGAGTACTGCTTTCGGTTTATGATGAATAAGGGTGCCATAGAAGAATTTCTTAAAGCTAATGGGATTCGTATTCGTGTTACTAGCTATGAAAAGACAGCCAAAGAATTGAGGGCATCAGGCTCCTTCATAATAAGCATAGATCAAATCAGGAATTTTGTTAGGAAAAAATGGGTAGGCACCGATATTGGATATCATTTGATCAACCTTAAATCAGGTTTGCTGGAAGGGCATAACTGGCACGGGAGTATGCCATCCTTTTTGCATCTCTCATTTCAGAATAAAGTCAGGGAATGGATAAGTCAGGGGAAAAAATTAAAGGAGCTTTTGAAGGTAGGCGAGGATGTTATGAAACAGGAATATTTCATTGTGGCAACACACGACTTGTCCGAAACTACTATTATCAAATCTGTGGATGACGTGATACCGTCAATCGCACAGAAAGGCGTATCCGATTTTGTCTTCAAGGGAATACCGTATGATTTGAAGAATAGTGGCGTTCCCAATGGCTGGTCCTTTTCCGAAGCAAAAGACAGCCCTGCCGAGTTTGCGAGTTCGTTAATTGGTGGTGCGGATGTTGAGAGGCTCAGGAAACAGGCTAACAATTCCATAAACAATTGGGGACTCAACAGATTCTACGTGATCCTAAAGGATACTGATGACTGGCTCAAAAAACCCGAGGATGTATTGGAAAAAATCAAGCGCAATACGAGTAATCTCGGAAATCCAATAAGAGTATCTGAAGAAGACCTATCAATAACGTGCCAACTACTTTATGTTGATTAGTCCCTTTACGTGACTGGCTATCGCTTTGGCCAATCCCACTGGAACCGCATTTCCGATTTGTACCAATACTGAACTCTTGCCACCGAAAAAAATGAAATCGTCATCGAAATCTTGTAGTCTTGCCAATTCTCGTGGTGTCATAACCCTATCCTTAGAGTAATGAAGAAAAACGCCGTTGTGATTTTCCTTGACAGTCCTTGATGGTTCATTGGGATTGCACCTGTAGAATGCATCAGTGTAATTCCTAAAAACGCTTTTCCCTATTGGAGTATTTTGAATTTTTTTAAGAAATTCCACACTGTGACTAGGAAGTATGTGGTGCAATTTTGTGTCTTCCTCCTTGTTTTCCAAGTCACCTATGGCCTTGGCGACAGTATTCCACTTGTCCAGTTTTTTCCCATCCAACTTTATTTGAGGATTCATTGAGTGGGTCGGTGTGGGAAAGGTTATCTTCTTTTTTGTGTTTGTTCCTATGAAAATCACCCTCTCTCGTTTCTGTGGCACGCCATAATCGGCCGCATTGAGAACTTGGAATCCCATATCGTAACCTATTCTCTTAAATCTTTTGGCAATCATATCGGTGACCTTTTCTTGATACTGCTTGATGTCCTTCTTTAGGTGTAGCAACCTTTCCTTGTAGAATTTCACTTCATTTTCATTTAGCTTGTTGTGCTTCAAGATTGAACTAATTTCATCAACCTGTTCCCTCATCTCTTGGACTTTATTGATTTTATCGTCTGCAAGATCCTCCCTGTCGTGCATCATACTAAGTATTCCCTTCACGTTCTCCATAACAAAGAATGATGGCTTGAGGGATTTTACAATGTCCACATAATCCTCAAATAGTTTTCCTCTTGGATCAGTTGGATCCCTTCTACCAGCCACAGAATATGCCTGACAAGGTGGACCACCTATTATTACGTCCACCTTGTCTTTACAGATTTTGATTAACATTTGCTTGATTTTTTGATTGGTTATGTCACCTTCGACCATAAAAGTATTCGGATGATTCATTCTGTGAGTCTCTGCTGCAGGATGCCAAATCTCATTAGCCGCAAGGATATTAAACCCTGCCTTTTCGAATCCCTTACTCAATCCCCCACATCCAGCAAACAAATCAAGAACATTCAGTTTTTTCATAAATTCACCCATAAACATATTTTTGATCAACATCGCAAGTGTGCTTGAAATAATCCCTTACATTCCTGAACTTATGACCACACATCTTGCACATTGGTTTTCCTCTCATTTTACCAGATTTCATATTATCATCTTCTCCCGCCTAGGATTAATTTTTATTCCGAAAGTGTCTCTTATATAGCCGAGCTTACCGTATGTTACTGATTTCAGATTTAGTTTCTTAAGCAACTCCTCCATTGCTGTCCTCTCGCTTCCCTTCATCATATACACAACCAGGCCGTGCGACCTTACCCTTTTAACAGGGAAACTTCTTTTCAGCAATCTGTAGGCGAAAGTTGCCCTGAGGTTCCTGTTTGGAAAGTAATACCCAGTTGATACTAGTTCTTTTAGAATTTTTAGCGTTATCCCAGATATCCTGCTGTCGGCGTCCATATAAATGTCTGGAGTCCAGAGCAATGCAGTAGGATAGGGGACGCCGACTATGACCGATGCTTCTCTTTTGGACACGCCCATTTTAACTAGTTTCCTTAATTCCCGTTTTGCTTTCGCATAATCGAAATTTGGTTTTCGCATAACAGTCTATTTCTCAGGCTGGTTTAATCCAGTTTGCATCATTGGTAGAAACTGGGTTTACGATAAACGAATTTTGAATTATCAATATTGCGTAAAATGAGGATACTAGCCAAACAGATTCATTCTATGACATTTATTGGTAGTTATTTACATTCGGAACTACTGTTTTAATCTTATTTAAATTTAGTGGGTCCACGCGGAATTGAACCGCGGTCTCAACCATTCTGAGTCTTAGCTCGTCAAGGTTGCGTCCTCAGGTGAATTTGCTTTACCACTAGACTATGAACCCGTATCATAACTAATACATTCTTTATTTAAAAAAATAAGTCGCTGAGCCACGGCAATTAATCTAAGAAATCTTGTACAAGTAAGAATAGAAATGACCTGTCCTTATTCTTTCAACTTCCTTCCACCCTTCAATAGGATGGCTTGCAGAAACTATTCCAGCCCCTTTCTTTAATTCCTTTTCCAACTTCGGCTTCAATTGTTGGACTAATTTGTGTGACAGGTACATCACAATAACATCGGCTTTATTCAAATTTTCCTCGAAAATATCACCATGCACTATCCTTCCTTTATTTCCGACCATCTTTCTAGACAGCCAAACAAGCAACCTATTTTTCTCTACGCCAACCGCTTTAGCGCCAAATTCTTTCGCAGCTATTCTGACAATCCTGCCGTCACCGGAACCAAGATCATAAACAACGTCTTTCTTACTAACCTTAGCAAGCTTCAGCATCTGTCTTATTGTGTCTTTCGGCAGAGGTATCGGTATTGCCTCGTCCCTGACCAATTCTATCAGCAGCCAGGTAAAGAACGGTATCGGAACCAATGACAGCCAGTAGAGCTCCATAAGTTCTTATTTTTATCTCCATATACAAAAGCTTACATGTCGTTCGCAGACTTTACAATTGCATCCTCGCCGGAATTCCAGATGAGCCTTCTGCTGTTCGTGGCCTTTGCCGGATACCTGGTCGCATCCAGGGTAAACCAGTCCGTTATTGTTGCAGAATTGTTGCTGGGTCTGCTAATCGGTCCCAGCCTTCTCGGACTAATCACGTACACAGAATTCGTGAAGGGCATAGCGCATCTGGGTGCAGTAATACTCCTGTTCGTCGTCGGCCTGGAGTTCCAGTTGAAGCACATCCTGAATCCGAAATACTTTACAATTGCCATTATAGGTGCCATCGTCCCATGGATAGGAGGCTACCTCACTGCCGTGCTTTTCGGGTTTGACTTTGCATCCGCAATAATGGTAGGAACCGCTCTTACCGCCACCAGTATCGCAATCACAGCGCATGTGCTGAAGGAGATGGGAAAGCTTGAGACAGACGCCGCAAAGGCAATCATAGGCGCCGCAGTCATAGACGATGTCCTGGACCTTCTCGCTTTATCCTTTTCCCAGCAGATAGTCCTCGGCACTGTCTCCCCAGCGATGTTGGGATTAGTCATGCTGAAAGCAGTGGGATTCCTTGTCGCCGGCACGGTCATCGGCTACTTCGGCGTAAACAGGCTTGTAAGGAGGATGGACCACGCTGATATGGCAAAGAAATTTCCCGAGCTCGTCTTCATCTTCACTATACTGTTCGCCTTCCTGTACGCAATGTCAGCTGAGCTGTTCGGCCTTTCCGCAATCTTGGGCGCATTTATAGCCGGCATATCTCTAGAGGGTGTCCACTCGAAGCACGGCAAGAACTTCCGGGAGGGAGTGGAGTATCTCCATATAATCTTTGCGTCATTGTTCTTCGTCTCGCTCGGCATAATAGCCGATTTGCACACGTTGAATTTCAACATAATAACATTCGTGATAGCGCTCACGATCATAGCGGTTGTTACAAAAATTGTTGCTTGTGGCTCCAGCGCAAGGCTGCTGGGCATGAATCCCAAAGACTCGGTTATAATAGGCATTTCAATGGTTCCTAGGGGAGAGGTTGCCATGATTGTAGGCTTGGTCGCGCTGAATCAGAGCATTATCGGCCAGGACATTTACATCTCGATTGTTTTGATGAGCATACTGACGACCGTGATAGCTCCGGTTCTTCTGAGAAACTGGTTCCGCGAGAAACAGGTTACAGATAATCAACAAAGTCCTTCCGCTTAACTCCTGCATCTTTTAAAATTGCGTTTAATGTGCCTTTGTCCAGCTCATCATGCAATGGGATAGTGATGAAAACCATGTCGTTCGTAAGCGTAATATGACTCCCTTTTTGTCTTATTGGTCTGAAGCCGAAATTCTTGGACAGTATTTTAATGAGATCATATCCGGAAATAATAGGAAGCCTAGGCATTCAATCCCATCTTCAAACATGGACAATATGGCCTTTTTCTATCCTTACCCCGCCTTTCTTTATCATGTAATCCACCATGGACTCCAGATGGACTCTAACTGCTTCCTGCAAGTTCTTTTTGGCTTCCAGCACAGTTTTGCCTTGAGTAGTCACACCCAATTCAGGCACTCTTGCTATGTAATATTTCTCTCCTTTCCAGATCTTTATCGTAAGCTTCATGATTTAATTACGCACCCTTTACATTTAAAATTAAGCGCTGAGGGTGGGATTTGAACCCACAACGGACTTGCGCCCGCAAGGTCTTCGCGAGATTTAGCAACCTTACACACTTTAAAGTTTTGTGCCATACCGGGTTAGGCGACCTCAGCATACTTATAGTTTAATTGAGAACATAATTAATAAATAGCGATTTCATGGAATGTCCAGTATGCAAGCAAAGGATGCAAGTCAAGACTATAGAGGACGTGAAGGTGGATGTCTGCGAGAGCCACGGCATCTGGCTGGACAAGGGCGAAGTCGAAGCCCTGATGGAGGTGGCGAAAAAGCGGGGAGAGCACGAAGGCCTGATTAAGAACTTGTCGTACACCATGGACGTTTACTGAAAAGCTTCCACCATAGATATTTATATTTGATTTTACAAATAATACCTATGCCAGTTTCGACAAAGGATATCTCAGACATGTTCGCCAAGGACGTTTTCACCAACAAGGGATTTTATTGCGGCAAGGTTTCTGACATCGAGTTTGATTTGGCAAGATACAAGGTTCGTTCACTGGTTGTAGAGGCTGCAAAGAATTCGCTGCTGGGCAAGGCTGTCGGCGGAAAGAGAGGCGTTGTTATTCCTTATCCTATGGTCCAATCTGTCGGCGATGTTGTGATAATCAAGCACATAACAGAATCTTTAGCTGAAGAGGAGCCGGTAGAGGAGCCAAAGGCGCAGGCTACGAAAGGCGCAATGAGTCCTATGCCGCAAAGAGGGCAGCTTCAGAGACCCCTTCGGTAAAGATAGAATCTTACTAGAATGCTTCTAAAGCAGTCATCCGTGACATTTCTTATAAGGTAAAATTAAGTCTATTAAAACGAGTAAGAAAAAGAGAAAGAAGAAAAAATTAAAGAATCTCAGTTCTCAAACATGTCCATTTCTTCCTGTTCTGCGTCTTCAAACGGGTCCCATATGTCGTCGTCCATTTTTATCCTCCTTTCATTTTTTGAAAGTAAAGAAGAGAAGGCGTTGGCCTTCATCTTATTACGTCGATGCCCAGTGCGTGGCTGATTTCCCTCACGACCGGAGTTTCTCTTGTCACTGGCCCTACTATGTAAGGCGAGCGAACTCCTGTGACTATAGCGATTACCTGAACCTTGCCTTCATATTCCGGAAGAATTCTAGCTCCCCAGAACACTTGGGCTTGAGGGTCAAGTTGCCTTGAGACTGCCTCACCCATCGCGTTTACCTCGTCCAGCTTTAGATCCGGACCGCCTGTAATGTGAACCAGGGCACCGCTTGCTCCTGTATAGTCCACCTCAAGCAACGGATTCGTTAAAGCCTTGGTGATTGCGTCTTCTGCCCTGTTGCTGGAATTGCTCTCGCCTACGCCGATGGATGCAACTCCTCCTGAGTGCATGACACTCTTAACGTCAGCATAGTCCAGGTTGACCAAGCTTGGCAGTGTTATAGTCTCGGTAATTCCCTTGACCATGCTTGCTATCAGCTCGTCAGCAACGGCAAACGCGCTTTGGACTGACATATTGCCCGCATACTTGAGCAACTTGTCGTTCTCTATGACAATCGCCGTATCGCAGACCTGCCTCACGGAAGCCAAAGCTTCCTCGGCCTTGCTCACCCTAGCGCCTTCCAGCTTGAAGGGCATTGTGACCACGCCAATGACGATTGCTCCCATCTGTTTGCCCAACTCACAAGCTACAGGAACAGAACCGGAACCGGTTCCCTTTCCGAGACCTGCAACGGCGAAGACCAGGTCGCTGCCTTCAAGGCATTCCTTGATTTCATTCCTCGATTCTTCGGCAGCCTTCTTGCCAACTTCCGGAATGCCGCCCGCACCCAACCCTCGCGTAAGCTCGCGACCAATCAAGATTTTTTTGTCGGCCTTGCCTACGGCGAGATGCTTGGCGTCGGTGTTGATGGAAATTGTTTGCGCACCTTCAACTCCCATTTCTGTCAATCTGGTCACGGCGTTTTGTCCTGCACCACCGCATCCGATTACAGTCACTTTTGCTCTCTTTATTGCGAAACCGAACTCTTGTTCGGCCAGTTTGTAATAGTCTATATTGCTAAAAGTCGCTCCGGATGTCGATTCAAGCTTGAACCTATTTTGTAGAGGTTCATCTTTCCAAGATTTCCCCAGGGCGTTCTTCACTATTGACTCCATGTTAATTCCCCCCTAACTTTTGTGAAATATATTTCACATCATCGAAAACCCTTTATAAACGGTTTCCAAATATCTTTTTACGAGAACGAGATTGCAGTAATAACTGTGACTAAAATCTTACAAGTTAAGGTCGCAACTTAACAGGTAAGCAACGAGATCGTAATGAGTAAAAGTTATTTTCTTTCTGTTTATAAATACTTATCGTAATTTCCATCCTATATTTCCCCGAACATGCTTTAAAAATTTTAATCTTGACAATACCAGCCAAAAAGCTTAAGCCGAGGAAAATCAATTTTAGTTTGTGGCACTGGAAGTAATTCCTTTCAACGAGACAGAAGTTCTGCTAAAACTTTTTGCGGCGATGGGTTTGGGAGCCCTAATAGGCCTTGAAAGGGAGCTGAAATTCAGCCATGTCGGAATAAAAACCTTCTCAATCGTCGCTCTAGGGGCGGCTCTGTTTACGATGATGTCAATTTCCGTCAATTCTGCAATAGCTGCAGGAGTCATAACGGGCGTTGGTTTTCTGGGTGCCGGCGCCATTTTCCGCTCAAACGATAGGGTGCGCGGCTTGACCACGGCGTCATTGCTATGGATAGCGGCCGCGATAGGGATGGCTGTCGGCTATGGGCATTATCAGGCAGCAGTCATAACCACGTTTATAGTCTATATTGTGCTTGTCTTCATAGCGTACATAGAAAAGAAGTATATAGAGAAACTAGCCGCTAGTGGAATCAGCCTGGAGAAGCTTACCGAAGAGCAGATAGACAGGCTGACTGACCTGGTCGAAAGCGGCACGGCTATCACAAACAGGGAGCTTAAAAAATTGGAAAAGGACTTGAAGAGGATAAAGCGCTCAAGGGTCTAGCCAATGATTTATTGTATAGAGGTGGCTGCCACAAAACTATGGGAGATAATGGTAATCGGTTTAAATATTTTGCATTCAATTAATCTTGTATGGTTACAGAGTTGCAATACCCAACTCGAAATTTGATAGTTTACGATACATCGTTCCTTGTTAATTACGGACGCCACGATCTAGGCACATTTGCAGCTTTAAACAATCTAGACCAGATGCTAGACTCTGACGGCGGCTATACCGAGATTATCCCAAATTCAGTGATAAGTGAATACGAAAGGTTTTGCAGGGAAAAGACCGTTGACGAGGAAGGCCTGCCAAAATATCACTCATTAACTTTATTTCGGGCAACCAACCCAGAGAAAATAATAAACGAAATACCAGAGGGCGTGGTAGCTCCTCGCGAAAGGACGACAAGCGAGGAGCTGTGGTCAAAGACAGCGCCCAAAGCCTTTTTAGGCAGGAGCACTAGGCTTATGGCTCAACGTGGCCATCACTGCTATGTCTTCACTTACGACAGCGACATTGCAAATCCATGTTCTTCTATGCATTACAGTGAAGGACTTGTATCTGTTATGGATTATGATAATACAGAATATCCTGTACCAACAAGTGAACTAAAAAACCAAAATTGGGAAGGTTTGGCATTTTTAAGAGAGCCGTTCTCAAAGTTGTTTAGTATTCCGCAAAAAAAGTTGGGCTATTTGACTTGTGCAAGAGTTAAATTATTTGGTCATAGTGTTGATGTTGGCCTGCATGTGGGCGATTCTATAACTGGTATGCCTCTGCAGGACGGACAAATAAGAAGACTTCCTCTCACAGTTTTTGATATGGAGGGCATGCCTGATATAGCAAAAACCGGCGTAACGCCAGAAATCTCCCAAATAATGGAAGATATTTTATATAAGAGAACACAGCCTTTTCTTAACTACTTAGTTAGTGCATATGCCCATTGCAGCTACCTTCAAGTTGCTAGAAGCAGGGAGCATGCTTATCTGGCTATTGATGAAACAAGTCTAGATAGAAAATTCAGATCCAGGTCTTTTGCCTCGACACCAGAAGCATATGCACGTTCCTACTGTTTTCTAGACGAGCACTATATGGTTGGCCATCACCCTGAAGTTTTTGGTGTAATAGAGCATATAGCCAGGCAATATAAATAAGTAAAGTTAAAATTTGTTAGCATGGCAGATTATTGGAATATCGATAGAGAGCTTGTGAAGAGAGTTTCCAGCAACGCTAGGTTGAATTTGTCTGACGAAGAGCTGGAAAGCTTTACCAGTCAGCTGAAGGAAGTTCTTAAGGCTTTCAAGAGCCTGGACGAGGTCAACACGGAGAAGGTAAAGCCGTCCTTCCATCCGCAGGAGATTTCCGACGTCTACCGGGAAGACAAGGCTGAAAAGTTCGACTGGGATCCGCTGGCAAACACCAAGCACAAGGAAGGCAAGAACTTCAAGGGGCCGAAGATTTTATGAGACTTAGGGATAAAGTCGCAATTGTAACCGGGTCAAGCAGAGGTATAGGAAGAGCAATAGCTGTTAGATTGGCAAAAGAGGGATGCAAGGTTGTGATAAACTATCATGAAGATTTGAAGGCAGCCGAAGAAACAAAGGAGCTGTGTGGGAAAGACTCATTTGCAATAAAAGCTGATGTTAGCAAGGTGAGCGAGTGCAAAGACCTTGTAGATGAGACAATTAAGAAATTTGGAAAAGTAGACATTTTGGTTAACAATGCAGGGATCGTAATAAGAAAGCAATTGCAGGATTTTACAGAAAAAGATTGGGATATCACTATCGATACCAACCTTAAGGGACCTTTCTTTCTCATACAATATGCTTCGAAACACATGCAAAACGGGAGCATAATAAACATCAGCGCAGCTCGAATAGTAAAGCATCGTGCAACAACAGCGACATATGCAGCTTCCAAAGCTGGGTTAGCTAGTCTTACGCAGGGTTTGGCCTTGGAGCTGGCGGATAAGAAAATACGAATTAATGCTGTCGCACCAGGACCTACAAGAAGCGGGCAATATGAAACACTTCCAGAAGCTTTAGTAAAACAAGTCGTGGAAGCCGTGCCGCTTAAGCGTCTTGGAGAACCGGAAGAAATTGCAAATGTCGTTGCATTCTTAGCTTCAGACGAAGCCAGTTTTGTTAACGGCTCTGTTATACTTGTGGACGGTGGTTACCATGTCGGCTGAGATTAAGAAGCTTGTTGCTGATTACTTGAATAAAGCCAGATTGATGCAGGTAGCCACAGCAAATGGCAACAGGCCGTGGGTCGCAACAGTCTGGTTTGCATACGACAAGGACTTGAATTTTTATTTCATCTCTCGCAAAACTAGGCGGCATTCGCTTGAAATCAAGGATAACCCAAGTGTTGCAGGAGCTATTGTCACTCATCACAGGACATTGGGAGATAAAGTGAGAGGGTTGCAATTTGAAGGAAAAGCTTCGGAAGTTTCTTTAATCAACCTGCCTAAAGCTTTCAGTGTCTTCACAAAGCGCTTCCCTAAAACCAAGAATTACCTAAAGTCAGTTGGAGACATTGCCAAAAACATGACAGAGCAGAGGCTCTACAAGGTAAAGCCGTCAAAGATAATTCTGTTCGACGAAGTGAAATTTCCAAACAACCCAAAACAGGAGCTTAGTTTATGAATTCGGAAAAAATATTGGATTCTTCGCGATCAATTCAGAAAAAATTCTCTCCTTTCATAACTTTGCCCAATAAGCTTGTAAGTAACACAAGGAAAGGACCCTTGTCTGGCATCATGGTCTCGGTCAAAGACAACATCTGCACAAAAACAAAAGGGATGCAGACAACAGCCGGCAGCAAAATCTTGGAGGGATACATACCACCTTTCAATGCAACATGCATAGACCGGGTTCTTGAGGCAGGCGGAACTATTCTTGGAAAGACAGCTATGGACGAGTTTGGTTTTGGCACTTTCTCAGTAAATTGCGCTTATGGAATTCCAAAGAACCCTCTTGATCCTGAAAGAAGCTGCGGAGGTTCTTCTGGCGGTGCGGCATGCGTTGCAGCGACCGCGGATTTTCCCCATGTCGCGCTTGCTGAAAGCACAGGAGGGTCAATCTCATGCCCGGCGGCATTCACGGGCACAGTAGGCCTAACACCTACTTACGGGCTTGTTTCCAGATGGGGTTTGATAGACTATGCCAACAGCCTGGACAAAATTGGTTGCATGGGAAAGACGGTCAAGGATGTTGCGAAATTGCTGTCAGTTATTGCAGGCCATGACCCCAAAGACTCCACTTCATTGCAAGTAGGCAAGCAGGATTACACAAAGCATCTGAAAGTAAGCGTCAAGGGAATGAGAATCGGAGTTCCGAAGGAATACTTTGAAGGCGTGGACGAAAGGGTGTCGAAAGCTGTTTGGGGGGCAGTTGGCAAGCTGGAAAGCATGGGCGCGGCATTAACTGAAATATCACTGCCGCATACAAAGTACGCCCTCCCTGCATATTACATTATAGCCATGGCGGAAGCGTCGACCAACTTGGCGAAATACGCCGGAATGAGGTATGGGTTGCACAAGGAGCTGAAGGGAAACTTTGACGAATACTTTTCTTCGGTAAGGACAAACGGCTTTGGCGAGGAGGCGAAGAGAAGAATTATTCTCGGGACTTTTGCAAGGATGGCAGGCTACAGGGACGCCTATTATCTAAAGGCATTGAAGGTAAGGACGAAGGTGATAGAAGATTTCAAGCAGGCGTTCAGGAAGTTTGATGTTCTGGCAGCGCCCACAATGCCCCTAGTTGCTCCAAAGTTTGACGAGATAAGCAAGCTGTCGCCCATAGAGGTTTACATGATGGACATCCTGACTGTGGCGCCCAATTTGGCGGGTATACCCATGATTTCTGTACCTGCTGGTACAGTAGATAAGATGCCTGTCGGGCTGCACTTGATGGCAGACCATTTGCAGGAAGGGAAGATTCTGCAAGCTGCTAATTCGTATGCACAGTAAAATTCTTGTCCGGTTATCGGTAAGCCTCTGATAAAATTCCAGGTTCTATATTTTCTTTAAATGCGACAAATTCTGCATTAGGTATATCACCCCCTACCGGCTTGTAACCTCTGAAAAGCTGTGGTCCATCCTGTCTCTCGCTTCTTAATTGATTGTGGTAAATCTCAGACAAAACTAAAACAGCAACTTTTGCGAAATCAGCATATGCCGCAAATTGTTTTGGTGCTAATTTCTTAGAATAGGGGACATCGCCAGCAACATCGATACGGCTGTCTATCAATTCTTGTACGTCAGTCCTGCCAAGAGAAATCGCCATTGCTCTAATGTTGTACAAGTTTGTCAAAAGGTCGCCTGCAGCTCGGTCTATTTCCCGCATTATACCACAAAAAACTGGTTGCTCTCAAGTGATTTAAAGACATCACTCACGTCAGCAATAATAAAACCCAATTAACGAGAGGGAGTTTATCCAAAAAATCTAGTTAAAGAAGATTGTCTTAACAACACACTTTTTTCCTTATACCTCAAAATTGGCAACCAAAGCTTGCGGGAGACGTACTTTAAAGCTGACTGCATGTCCCAGAACTCCAAAGGCTTTTTGCGGAACGACTCCCGCACGGATTCCCTTACCAGCCAGACGCCCGTAGGAATATAACCTGGGTAGCTCTCCCTGAAGACAATCACACCTGCCTGCCGTCCAAGCTCCTCCAGTTTTTCCAAAACAGCCAACCTTGTCGAATAATAGCAGCCGCCTATGCCGGCATATTCTTTCCTGCCATTGTAAGACTCCCAGTCTGAGAAAAGCATCTGCTCGTTGCCCAGTACACTGATGAAAGCTTCAAGGAACTCATACTGCCATGGCGTGGGAGTGAACAGAATTGCAAAGTAGTTGTTGAAAGTCTTTACCTCGAAAAGCTTGTAGTGGTCTAGGGCAGGATACTCCTTCACCTTTTCCAGAAGATGCAGGGATAAAGTGTCGTCTGCCGCTGTAATGCTCCATCTTGTCGGCACCAGTTTCCTGTTTCCCTCCAGACCAAACGCTCCTATGCTCAGCGCCTTCTGTATCGCAGATACCACAACACCCTTTCCATAAAGCTCTATAATCGCGTCCCTTGCCTTCAAGTCGGTGTCATAGTGAGCCTTTTCCAAATTCACATCCCACTTGGCATTCTCGTTCAACCTGAACTCCTTCATTAACGCGCTTGGCCCGAAAGGCTGGACGTCCTCGTGGAAAAACACGCCACGAGGTTTCTTCTTGAATTCCACATCCATCTCCAACGAGTTTTTGGCCAAGGCAACTTCCTGCAATGACCGGACGGGCTTGGCATTGACGTCTTTCACATTCACAAGCTCCTTCCCCCGAACAAGATTCAACCGGAAATTAATCACGTCCTGTATAGTCCTGCCGCTTTTGATCCATTCCTCCGGCAGATCCATGGCCTGCGTGTCGCCGTGCAATTGCGGCGTCATAGGGCCGACAAAGACCTTAGGATAGTTCCACTTTCCCACAAAAACTGAAGGCGGGCTTGCGCCGGAAATGCTTTTCCCAACCTCCACAGACCTGATCTGCATCTTTGCATATAGCCGGTTGAGGTAAGCAGCCTTGCCCGTTATCATACTTTAATAAAAGCTCTCATCTCAGAAATAGTTAACTAGGGTTCATTTCCTTATGTTTAAATCCAAATTTACAAATAATCTTATGTCCAACTATTCCAAAGAACTCAAGGTTGCAATCAATGCTGCAAAAGAAGCAGGCAAAATACAAAGCAAATACTTCAGAGGCAGTTTCAAAACATATAGAAAATCCGACAAGACACCTGTGACAATCGTAGACAAGCAATCTGAAAGAAAAATAGTTTCTGTCATAAAGCAAGTTTTCCCTGAACATAATTTTCTTGGCGAAGAATTCTCTTACAAGAAAACTCATTCCAAGTACACGTGGATAATAGATCCCATTGACGGCACAAAAAACTTTGTCAGAGGCATGCCGTTTTTCGGCAGTTGCATTGGCTTGGAAATAAACGGAGAAATAGTTGTCGGTGTGATTAACATGCCTGCAATGAACTTGTTGGCGTTCGCAAGCAAAGGCAATGGAGCATTTGTGAATAATAGGAGAGTCAGCGTTTCGACTATCAATGCTATTGAAAAGTCTTTCGTTGTGTTCGGCGATGTAGATAGCTACTATGAAGCCGGTTATGGAAACCAATTTTTTGAATTGCTGAAAAGGTGCGATGGGAAAAGAGGATATGGAGACACTATAGGGTATATCCTCCTGGCGCAAGGTCACGCTGACATAATGATAGACACGCCCTCGGCATGGGATATTGCCGCTGCAAAAATAATTGTGGAAGAAGCGGGAGGAAAGTTGACAGATTTTGAAGGCGAAAACACTATTTATTCAGGACACAGCATTGCAACTAATGGAAGATTGCACGACAAAGTAATTAATTTGTTCAAGAAAAAATTGTGATGATATGCAATACTCGAAGGAATTAAAACTTGCGGTCAAATCGACCGAGTCCGCCGGAAAGATTCCGATGAAGCATTTTAAAGTGTTGAAAACTGTAAGTGGTATTTGATGGCAAAGATAGGATTGGAGGTACACGTTCACCTTCTTAGCAAAAGCAAATTATTCTGCAGTTCGCCTGCAGACTACGAAGGCAAGGAACCGAATGAGAATACCTGTCCAACATGCCTTGGACTTCCTGGATCAAAGCCGGTCGTAAACAAAAAAATCGTAGATTCTGCAATGATGGTAGCAAAGGCACTGAACTGCCAAGTGTCGCCGACGATGTTCTTCTCCAGAAAATCTTACTTTTATCCGGACATGCCGAAAAATTTCCAGATAACGCAGTACGAAATTCCGATTGCAACCAACGGTCACCTGAACATAGGCGATATGAAAATCAGGATAAGGAGGATACAGATAGAGGAGGATCCCGGAAAGCTGGTGCACGTCGGCGGAAGCATAACCAATGCCAAATACGTGCTTGTCGATTACAACAGGGCAGGTATACCTCTTGTTGAGATTGTAACTGAGCCGGACTTTAAGGATGTCAAGCAAGTGAGGGAGTTCTTGTCGAAGCTCCAGTCGATTTTGGAGCACCTGGAAGTCTATGACCCGGCAAAGGAAGCGTCGCTGAGGGTGGATGCAAATATTTCAGTCGAGGGCGGGTCGAGAGTCGAAGTAAAGAACATAACGGGGTTTGCAAGCGTGGAAAAAGCGCTGAGCTACGAGATTGTCAGGCAGGAGAATTTGATGAGGATGGGGCAGAAGGTGGCAATGGAGACGAGACATTTCGACGAGAACACAAGGATGACTGTCATGCTGAGGAAGAAGGAGACTGAGGAGGATTATGGTTACATATTCGAGCCTGATTTGCCGCAGTTCAACATTTTTGAAAAGGCGGTAAAGGCAATTGAAAGGCAGATGCCAGAACTGCCGGATGCAAGAGTGCAGAGATTCGTTAAATCATACAAGATACCTGAGAAGCAGGCGCAGATAATTGTTTATACTGATAAAGCTCTAGCAGACTTTTTTGAAGAATGTGTAAAGTTGTTCAAGAAGCCCGATTTTGTTTCGCGGTGGATTGTCACAGATTTACTCAAGGTTCTTAATTGGAATGATTTGACGATTAAAAAATCTAATTTAACACCGAAATTGTTCACAGAATTTCTTAAGGCTATGGATGAAGGAGAGGTAACAGAACGATTAGGAAAAGAGCTAATTAAGGAGTTGGTGCCCACAGGAAAATCGGTTAAAGAGCTGATGAGAGGCAAAATGGTGCCTGCAAAAATTGATTTGGAAAATGTGGTTAAAGAAGTTGTTAAAGAGAATAAGAAAGCAGTTGAAGACTATAAGAAAGGTAATGAAAAGGCTGTTCAATTCTTGATAGGGCAAGTGCTTAGAAAAACTAAAGCTTCCGGAGATCCGAACAAGATAAGAGAGTTAATCAAAAAACTTATTAAATGAGCAGTTTACTAATTCTTTTACATGCCCCGAACTGCCCCGGTAATTCGCATCGGGTAAGCTCAGCAGGTAGAGCAACACTCTTCGAAAGAAGGTTGATGCTGTTAACGTGGAGGTCGAGAGTTCGAGTCTCTCTCGGGGCGCTTACTTTCTTATGACATACAAGTCCACGCTGATCTCTTTCTTCGGCTTGTCATGGAACTTGAACATGTGGGGAATTGAGAATGTGTACGGCACTATTTGCTCAACTTTACCTCCTTTACTCTCAACAAGCCTAGTCAGAAATTCCTGCGTTTTCTCATAGCCGTTCTTGTGCAAAGAGTAAATGCTTCTGCCGCATTCCAGTGCTTTTTCCAGAAATACGCTGTCAGCATGATGAGAACCTTGGATTCCGAAAGGCGGGTTCTGAACAACAGTGTCACATTTGCCTTCAAACTCTCCTATGTCAGAGCAGACAAACTTTATCGAGCCGTTAAAAGAAATGCCTTTCATGCCAGTAACCAACGAATGGAAGTTTTCCTCGGCGGTTTCCAGAACAGTGTCATCAGTGTCAACAGCAACAACCTCCTTCGCGCCCAGCAGCAGGGCACCTAAAGCCAGCCTGCCGGTTCCGCAGCCAAAATCAAACACAACCTTGTCTTCTATGTCATTTCTAAGATGAGCCAAGTTCAGAATTTCAGCTGCAAGGTCTGACGGTATCGTGTACTGCTCCAATGAAGGCTTGGGAGTTTGTATAGGTTTCAGCTTCGAAATAATTATTTCTAGTTGCTTCTTGTTCATAAAATCTTACATATACGAAAATCTTTCTCTAGCTTTGGCTCTAACCTCGTCATAGGAAGCGCCGATATCTCCTGTGCCCGAATATAAAGAATTTATAGGGTCTGCTCTAACTTCCCGTGACATATAGTGAGCCCTAGAACGGTCAGCCAGCCTATTATAATCTTGCCTTAATTTATACGGGTCTCCCATAACTATCATTTAATGCCAAATTATTTAATCTTTGCTACTTGATCGAAGTTTAACATAGGTATTTCATACCTATCGGTGTCATCAGTTCCTACTCTAGGGCAAAGAGTTGACACAAGAAAATCCAGTTTCAGCCCCATTATTTTCTCCTGCGTTATCTCGTCGCCTGCAAGAATGTACGCCTCCTTCTTCAGCTTCTTCTCCAGATAATTCTTTATAGCATACGGCATAACCAACTGGCCCTTCTTGAATGAAACCAATATCCCAACTTTTTTAGCATCTTTGAATGCTGACTTGTTCCATGCTATAATTTTTTGAATCCTTTTCTTCTCATGTTCTATATCGGTTATCTCCTTCCTTTCAACATCCAAAGTGAGCATAGGCTTCTCTGTGTTAAGAATTAAACCAAGGCCATAGAATTTAGCAGCTGATACGCAAAGGAAGGCATCAACCTTGTCCTCAACTTCTTTACCGGACTTTAATCTACAGCCAAGAATCTGTCCAGGATATTTCACGCCTTCAACTTCAGCAACAAAAACTTTCTTCCCTTTCTCTTCCAGATACTTCTTAATTGCAGGAACTTTATCCATGTACTGCAGAGAGCCTACAAGTCCGATATTCTTATAATTGTCCAACTTGTTAAATTCTTTCTCTAAAATTGGTATAGGATCTGACTCTAAGAAATACTCCCAATAAACCACCGGCACCTCTGATTTAACGCCAAAATCAACATGCCCTACATGAAGTATAACATCACACTCCAATCTCCTTGCTTCTGTATCCCTAATGTCACAAGCACCGTAAGTGGCTTCCATACAAAGCACAGGCTCAAATCCAGATTTTTCCAACTCTTTCGCAATATTCTGTATTTTTTGGTTCTTCAAACCTTCAGGGAATTGTATAAAGACCCTTTTAGCCTTTAATTTTTTCAATTTCCCGATTACGCCATTCAAGTCCATTAAATCAACATTAATATTCAAATTGAGAGTTATTTAAAATAATAGTTCAACGAGAACATAATCGATGTGCATCTAGAACCCTTAAATACAGACATTAACATCATATTAATATGGTAAAGGCGATCGTAGACATAAACAAAGAAGCCAATAAGGTGCTGAATGTCTTGAAAGCGCAATACGGACTAAGAGACAAGTCCGAGGCAATAAACAAGATGGCTAAAGACTACAAGACATACGTGAGCATAGAACCTAAGTTGAGGCCAGAATTCATAAGGAAAATGCTTAAAAGGCAGAAAGAAAAGACAATTAGAATAAAAGATTTTGCCAAGTATTACGGATTAAAGTAATATGTACAGTTTAGAAGTCAGAAAATCCGTAGAGGAAGTTTTTTCCAAATTAGCCAAGAGAAGCCCAAAGCAACTAGAAATAATAAATAAAAAAATCCAACAAATCCGCCAGAATCCTCATAGGTTCAAGCTTTTGCATTCTCCCCTTACTGGCATGAGAAGGGTTCATATAGACAAGAGCTTTGTTTTAGTCTATTCTATAGACGAGAATAGGAAAATAGTTGTAGTTGAGGAATATGACCATCACGACAGGGTTTATGGAAGATAATAATGGTAAAATTGGATAAAGCAACCTTCGGCGGAGGGTGCTTCTGGTGCATCGAAGCGATATTCCAAAGACTAGAGGGCATTAAATCGGTTGTTTCCGGCTATGCCGGCGGAACTTCACATAATCCAACCTATGAAGACGTCTGCTCTGGCACAACAGGCCATATAGAAGTGGTGCAGGCAGAATACGACCCGAATGTGATAACTTACGAGCAACCACGACCCTACGTCAATGGACAGGCAGGAAGGAGATGTAGGCAAGCAATACCGCTCAGTAATTTTCTACCATGACGACAAGCAGAAGAAAGCCGCGGAGAAATCAAAGGCGCAGGTCGCAAAGAAATACGGCAAGCCAATAGTCACGGAAATAAAGCCCATGAAGAAATTCTACAAAGCAGAAAGCTACCACCAGAACTATTACAACAAGAATAAAAATGCCCCCTACTGCAGGCTTGTGATACTGCCAAAGCTGAAGAAGCTGAACTTAGAGCATTCCAAGTAGATACTTTATCCCGTAAGGCACAAGGCTGATTAGCACTACTGCGGCAGAGAACACTATCAATTTCCTTAACTTGTGCTCCTCGTCCCTCAATGCAAATAACGCGCCTACAACCCCGCCGATCAAATGTCCGCCTGACGCAAGTGAGAGGTTCAAAACAAACAGTCCAACACTGTTCATAACAAGGTACAACGCACCCGCCACCATGAACGGCATCGGGACTGGGATGAACCTTATCGGCGACAGAACCCACTTGCCGGAATACTTGAACGCCCCATAGCCTATCAGGCCTGATATCGCCGCGGAAGCTCCCACCGCCACAGGATTAATGCCGACTAATGACAGCAACAGAACTCCTAGATTAGCCGCAATGCCGCTGAGGAAATATACAAGAAGGTACGACAGTTTGCTCACATATCCCTCCACAACCTCGCCCATGAAAAGAAGCACAACCATGTTGCCGGCCAAATGAAGTATGCTGCCGTGGATGAACAGCGCGGTCAAGAGAGTCCAGTACCTGCCTTCGCTGAAGGCCTGCGCGCTGAATCCATACTCTTGAATAAATGTACCCAAGTTCTGGTAGCCGTAAACAAATACAGCCACGTTCACCAGAATCAGAAGCAAAGTTAACCTCATCTTACCATTTATAATTATGGAAAAACCGTCTAATGAAGTTATCCAAAAGGCAAACCTGCTTGTTGAAAGGGGCAAAGTCAGGAAAGATGTCGAGACAGACAAGAGAATTCACTTCACCGTGGAAGGGGAGTCTGAGACGCATTCGGTAATTTTTGAAAAAGGAAAAGGGGAATGGAAGTGTGACTGCAAATTCAGTTCATTGCATCAAAAAAGATGCTCGCATATACTTGCATGCATTTCAAAGAAAACTAAGCTTATCTAGCAGCTGCCGCAGCGGCCCGTCGTCGTCTTCTAGCCAATTGTAGCACCTCCGTGAGTTATTTATAGACTATTTTAGTTCTAGAACATAAATAGTTTTTCCTGGAATTTCACGGCAGAATCCTTTCCGGATCCCGCGGGAACAAGGTCGCCTCGCGGACATTTTCCATGTCCAGCAGCTTCATTGTGAATCTCTCTATTCCAAGAGAAAAACCGCCCATACTAGGAACACCGTACTTGAAAACCTCGGTGAACCACTTTACCGATTCTAGGTCCAGTTCCTTCTCTTTTGCTTGGGAGACTAGCTTTTCGTATCTGTGTTCTCTCTGCCCGCCAGACGAAAGCTCCATGCCTTTGAACATCAGGTCAATGCTCCTGGCCCATTTCGGCTCGCTGTCGACCCTCATGACATAGAACGGCTTTACTTCAGACGGAAACCTGTTTACGAAGAAGAACTCGCTCTTGAACTTATCCTTGACATATTCTCCAAGGGCTTCCTCCGCCTCCCTGTTAAGATCCTCGCCTTTCTGGATGGGTTTGCCAAGCTCTTCAAGTATGTCGTAAACTTTCGGGAACTGCAGTTCGGGAAAAGGCGGCTTGGGAATTGTGATAGTTTTTCCCAGCAAGTCAAGCTGCTCCTTGCAGTCCTTACTCACCTTGTCCAGCGCATAAACAACCATATTCTCCTCGACACTTATCACGTCATGTTCGTCATCGATGAACGCAATTTCGGCCGCTATTGTCCTGTGCTCTGTCATGTGCCTTACGGTATGGCTCTTCTCAGCCCTCCAGCTAGGTCCGGTCTCAAAGATTCTTTCAAACCCGGCCGCAATCAAAAGCTCCCTGTGCAGTTGCGGATCCTGCCTCAGGAAAACCTGCTTGTTGAAGTAAACGACCGGGAAGACCTCAGAGCCCCCCTCTGATATGCCTCCGATCAGCGAGGGCGTGAAAACTTTCAGGAACTTGTTCTTTGACAGAAACTCCTCCATCGCAAGCATAAGCATCGATTGTATCTTGAAGACCGCCATGTTCTCGGGCGACCGCAAGTCTAAAACTCTCCAGTCCAGTCTTGTATCTAAATGAGCTTTTGTAACCTTCCTCGGGTCCAGCGGCAATACAGGTTCTGACGGATTAAGCTTGACAATTTCTTTAGGTGCAATTTCGATGCCGCTTTTTGTCTTCGATGTTTTTTGCACAACTCCCTTGACAGCAATCACATCCTCATTGTGCAAACCTGCTATCTGCTTCAGCAGCTCAGGTTCGGCATTCTTCTTGTGAGCAGTCACCTGTACAATCCCGTCCATGTCCCGAAGCAGAACAAAACTTATGCCGCCCATCAGCCTCACGTCGTGCACCCAGCCTTTAACAACAACCTCCTTGCTTGACGCTTTCAATTCCCTTGTGTAAGTCCTCTTGATTCCAATCACCAAAAGTTGAATGCAAGTATCCAGACGATGAGCCACACAAGTATGTAAGTTATCAGCGTGTTCGCGACATACCATGCCGTCTTTACCCGTTCCTTGAGCAGCTTCCTAATCAAAGGCATCGACAGAGAATAAAGCACAACTGCGGACAAGACCGCCGCGCCTGTATCCAAGTATCTTGAAGCCAGACCCATTGCAACCGCCAGGACCAGATAAATGAGCGCAAGCTTTCTTTCAGTATTCAATTTCATCCATCTCCGTCTTGTTCCCGCCGAACACAAACTCCTTGAGCTTCTTCTGCCAAGACCTTTCCTGAAGCATCTCTGTCGTAACCCAGGACTTTCTCACGAAATCCGGCAGCTCCTTGCCTTTCGAGTCCTGTATAAGCTTTTCTATAAATTGTATGGTAAGCGCGTCATGTGGATAGCCGACGCCAAAATCAAAACCAACCTGCCGTTTTAACTCTTCTATTTCTCTATCCCTGTGAACTTTTGCGACTATAGACGCGGCTGATACGGCAATTACAGATTCGTCCATGTAATTCTCAACAACCATTTCAGCATTTTTATTTTTCACAAAACTCTTAATTAAAGCCTTGAATTTTCCTGGGTTATGAGTTAAAGAATCCACGTATATTATGCTGTTGCTGCTGAAGTCGATTATCTCTGCCATTTTCATGGCCTCAATCTTGTCCAAATTCACGCCGTTCTTCCTGTAAGTGTCAATCCTACATGGAGCTACTTTCAAAACAAACGTATCTTTTGCAGTGCTTTCTATATACTGAAAAAGTTCCTCACGCTTCTTCGGAGTCAGTTCCTTGGAATCTTTCACGCCAAGTGCTTTAAGCTTCTTCTCAGAATTCTTTTCTATGGTAACGCCGGCTACAACTAGCGGACCTAAAACAGCGCCTCTCCCAGCTTCATCAATGCCTGTAACAAACTGAATTAACAAACACCCCTAATTCCTTTTACTCTTTTAATTTAATTAACTTAACTAATTTATGCTGGATTTGGAGCATCTTGCGGAAGAGTTAAGCCACGGCAAGTCGTTCGAGGATATACTTGAAAGATACGACTGGAAGGTTTTTGAAAAAACAGTTGCCGAAATGTTCAAAACAAACGGATTTGGCATTAAGCAAAACTTCCGCTTCAAAACAAAGCGGAGATATGAAATAGACATCATAGCTGTTAAAAACAGCCAAATATTTTGCGTTGACTGCAAGTGGTGGGGAAGCGGAAGGTACAAAAAATCTGGTCTGAAGAATGCCGCAAAATTACAACAAGAACGTGCAAAAGAGTTCAAAAATTATCTAAAGAAAAATCCAATAGCGCAAAAACTCCTTAAGATTGGCTCAGGATATTCGACTCATCCATTGTTAGTCACGCTTCACGACGAGAATTTAATAAAAGAAAATGAAATTTTTGTAGTGCCCATTTGGAAATTGAACACGTTTATAAACGATTTGCATTCGATATAACAATGCCGTTTGTAACGGTCCAAAAAAAGCTGGTTAATTATGCTTCATGTATTCTGTACTCGCCAGCTCGAATTTGGTCAAGTGTTACAACTACCACGTCTGGATTTCCCTGTTGATATACATCATAACTTCCAGCTATAAACTTACTTGTAGGATTTCTTTCTCTGTAGCGAAGATCTCCAATATTGCATTGCACGCCGCGTTTTTCCAAATATGGTTCGAGAACTTTTATCATTGGTTCAGTCAAGCGATCCGAGGGTTGTTTTTGTCCAAAACGTCTAAACAGGTTCATGAATTACTAATATCTCCAAAATTATTTAAGCAACATAAATCGGACCAGTTCCCACTATAAAGTGGAGTCAATTTTAACCTTTTCGAAACCTTTATAAATAGGTTTAAATACTTTTCGGTATAATATTGTTTAATTCGTGGTCTAATGGTGACTGATTTTAAGATAAGAATCGAGAACATTGTTGCTTCTGCGTCATTGAACGTCGTTATTCCTTTGGAGAAAATCGTGTCAAAGCTCGAAGGGATGGAGTACGAGCCCGAGCAGTTCCCAGGGCTGGTATACAGGATGGACAAACCTAAAGCAGCGGCATTGATATTCGGCTCCGGCAAGATTGTCTGCACGGGCGCAAGGAGCATCACAGATGTGAAAATCGTCTTCAAGAAAGTGGTCAAAATTGTAGAGGCAGTCAGAGTCAAAGTGCCAAAGGTCTACAAGATGCAGGTTGAGAACATTGTAGCCAGCGCCAAACTGGACGGCAAACTAAATCTGGACAAAATCGCTTTTGACCTCGAGAATTCAGAATACGAGCCCGAGCAGTTCCCAGGTCTCGTCTATAGGATGGAATCCCCAAAGGTCGCATTCCTGCTGTTCGGCTCAGGTAAAGTCGTTTGCACAGGCGGCAGAAGCGTGAATGATGTGAGAATAGCGGTGGACAAGCTCAACAAAAGGCTCAGGCAATTGAAAGGGGCCCTGATAAAGGAGTAACAAACTCAATTCTGAAACATTTCAAAATTACTCTATAAATTTATATTCCAGAGAATATTGCTATTCATGGAAAGCTTCGATATTCTGGAAAAATTCGCAGATTTTTTCAACGAGTTTTACAAAGACGAATTGATCAAGTCCGCGATAGAAGGCAAGAGGGCTATTAGTGTCGACTTTTCCCTGCTTGAAAAATTCGACGTCGGCGTCGCCGATTATCTTCTCGAAAATCCCGCAGAGACTATCGAGCTTGCGCAGAAGGCTGTCAGGCAGATCGACGCAGGCCCTTTGGCGGAAAACTTCCGTCTTAGGTTCTTCAACTTGCCGGAGACCAAGAACATAAGGATCAGGAACATTCGTGCAGAGCACATTGCCAAGATGATTATAGTGGAGGGTATGGTAAGGCGGTCGAGCGAGGTAAGGCCTGAAGTAAGCGAAGCCATTTTCCAGTGTCTGGAGTGCGGAAGCAATGTCACTATAATACAAACAGAGCGGATACTGAGATCTCCCACAGATTGCGAGAATCCCGCCTGCAGGAACACAAAGGCTTTCAAGCCTGTGCAGCAGAAACTTTATGACGCGCGCTGGTGCGTAGTCGAAGAGCCGTTTGAAATCGTCACAGGCGAACGTCCTTCCAACATGATGATATACCTCAAGGAAGACCTGACGGCACCGCAAATGCAGAACAAGACAGATCCCGGAAACAGAATTAAAGTAGTCGGAATACTGAAAGAGCTGCCGAGAAGAATGAAGGGGACTAAATCAAGGCAAATGGAAATTTATCTGGACGCCAATCATGTTGAGACTGTCGAGGTAGAATGGGAGGAGCTCGAGATAACTAAGGAAGACGAGCAGAAAATCATAGAATTGGCAAAAGACCCGCAGATTTATGAAAAGCTTGTGGGTTCCATCGCGCCTTCAATTTTCGGTAACGAGCCGATAAAAATGGCAGTGGCCTTCCAACTTTTCGGCGGGCAGGTGCATGTGCAAAAAGATCGGTCGCGAGTAAGGGGGGATATACACATTCTACTGATCGGTGATCCGGCAGTGGCAAAAAGCGCCATGATGAAAACAGTCTCGACTCTGATTCCGCGCGGAAGGTACGTATCGGGCAAAGGCGTTACGCAGGCAGGACTGACAGCTTCTGTTATACGCGACGAAGAATTTCTAGGCGGATGGGTCCTTGAGGCAGGTGCATTGGTCCTATGCAACAGATCGATGATCAGCATAGACGAGTTTGAGAAGATAGAAAAAACCGACCAAGTTGCGCTGCACGAGGCCATGGAACTTCAGACGATAAGCATTGCAAAGGCGAACATTGTCGCGACACTTCCGGCAAATACCGCAATTCTCGGAGGAGGCAATCCGAAATTAGGCAGGTTCGATCCTTACCTCCCAATTAAAGAGCAGGTCGACATACCAGAGACTTTGCTGACAAGGTTCGACCTCAAGTTCGCGCTCCGCGACATACCCAATCCGGAGCTGGACACTAAAATAGTCGACCACATACTTCAGGCCCGCCACTATGGCGAAGAAGAGATCAAGCCAGCGATAGATCCAGGATTCCTTAAAAAGTATATTGCATATGCAAGGAAAAACTGCCGCCCGAAACTGACCAAGGAGGCGGGGGAAACCATAAAGAACTTTTATCTTGGTCTGCGCGGCAAATCTGGCGAGGACTCGCCGATATCGATCACTCCAAGGCAGTACGAGGCCTTGATAAGGATGGCGGAGGCGTCTGCAAAGATTCAGCTTCGAGAGGAGGTGACAGAGGAGGATGCCCTGCGATCGATAGAGCTGATGAAAACATCGCTGAGGCAGTTCGGCTTCGAGCCTGAGACAGGGGAGATAGACATCGACAGGATGGAGGGAGCTAAAGCAACTGCTGCCCAAAGAAGCAAGATGAGAATCATGCGCGACATTATAGACGATCTGGAAAGAACTTTCAACAAGGACATACCCCTGGAAGAAGTCCTGAGAAGAGCCAAGGATCAGGGCGTGGAGGCTTCGGACGAAATAATTGAAAAAATGATAAGAGAGGGGTGGCTGTTCCGCCCGCGGCACGGCATAGTGAGCAAGGTGTGATATGGAAATCAAGAGAATGACAGCGAGAAAGGTTAGGATATCGGATTTGGTGAGTGGAAAATTCTTCTACGGAAGCAAGGAGGAGATGAAGCCCAGCTACGTGATAACACCTTACGGAGGCAAGGTGTCGCGCGTCAGCATTGTGGGAACTGTCACTGAGAAGTTCACAAACGAGGAAGGGAGCTATTCGTCCGTGACTTTGGACGACGGCACAGGAGCCATAAAAGTGAAATCGTTTGAAAGGGGGTTGGAGAGCCTTGAGGCCGGGGACATTGTCAGAGTTATAGGAAAGCTGAAGGAGTACAACGGAGAGCTTTATATCGCTTTTGAAATCGCCAGTAAAGAAAAGATGAATGCAGAGCTCCTGGGCAGGCTGGACGTGCTTCACGAGCTGGCGAAGCAGAAAAAGGTCATCGACGATGTAAGGGCGGCGTCCGGCCAAATGGACGAAGAGGAGCTGAAGAATTACGCGAAGGATACTTACGGGATGGACGGCGAGACCCTTGGAGCCGTTCTGGAGGCCAAAAAGAAGGAGGTCGACTATAGGCCGAAGGTCTTGGAAATCATAGAAAAGCTTGACGAAGGGAATGGAATAGAAGCGGTAAAGCTGTTCGACGTTCTCAATCTGCCTGACAACATTGTCGAGAAAACCATTGACCAGCTTCTGAATGATGGAAGCATCTACGAGCCAAAAATTGGGCACCTCAAGAAAGTTTAAAAAGCGCAATTAGAAAGTGATTGTATGGAAGACTATAACAGTTTGCTGGAAGTTGCGATTGAAAAAATGCCCAAGAAGACTCACGACAAGGACAGGTTCCAAATCCCGCAGGCGATAACCGAGATCCAGGGCAACAAGACGCTTATAAGAAATTTTATAGACATCGCAAACATCTTGAGGCGAGAGCCAAGCCACATTGCCAAATATCTGTTCAAGGAGCTTGCAACTCCCGGCACAATCCAAGGCAGCGCACTAATTCTTCAGACAAAGCTGCAGCAAAACGTGGTGCAGAAGAAGATTGAAAGCTATGTGAGCGAATATGTCTACTGCAAGGTGTGCGGGGAGCCCGACACAAGGTTTGCGAAAGAAGGCAGGATAACTTATATTCATTGCGATGCATGCGGCGGAAGGTCGACCTACAAGCACTTTTGATTAAGATGTACTGGACCAATCTTTTCACGACCAGGACCGAGATAATTGTTGCGATATGCGACGAAGATTTGCTGGATAGGAGCATAGAGTTCAAGAAAAGAGGGGTCAGTGTCAAAGTAAGCAGGCACTTCTACGGCGGCAGGCTTGTGGATGAAAGGGCTGCCTTGAAATTGCTCAAGTCGGCGACGATAGGGAACCTCATCGGCAAAGGCGTGGTCGCACTCGCAAGAAAGAACGGGTTTATAACAAAGGAAAATATTATCAATATTGATGGCACACCTCATGCGCAGTTTGCCAAGCTCGAGTAAAGGACAATTCTTCATCGTTTCCGCAGTGTCAATTGTCATAATCCTGTTTTTTATCGGCAGATGGCTGGAGCCTTCAACAGTTCCGGACACATCCAGCATTGCTTTGACAGAGGAGCTGTTCACATTCGACAACGTAAAGGAAAAGGCAACGGCAGTTGTAAAGGGTAGCGAGAGCTGCGAAGAGCTGGATTACAATTTGCAGGAGTATAAGAATTTTTTGAACGACTTTGCACGTGAAAAGAACTACCAAATCGGCTTCGTCTATTCCATAGAGCCCTGCTCGTCCTCTGCCATAGCCAGGGTGAATCTTACACTGGTCTCCGAAAAGGTCAACGCGAAAAGCAATTTCTCCATTCAGTGGCCCTAAAAGATTCTCCGGCTGTGCAAGAAATACAAAATTGAAGCGATGAAAACTATCTGGACGAAGCCGGGAAACCCAAACTCAGGCAGGCTGTACTTGCCGGACCTGACAGGAATGTTTGCATTCAGAGTCTCTGCAGTTGCGCTTGACCTGACAGTTATGGCAAGCACGTTGTTGTCATCGGTCAAAGTTCTTATTGTTGTCGACACCTGAATTGTCTGCTTCGGGCCCACAGCTTGGGTCACAATAGCACTCTTTGTTATGTCGATGAAGTTCGGGGAGCTCGCAGCATACGAAATAGTGTACGCCTCCTCTACAGAGCCCTTGTTGTAAATGCTTATCCTGGCCTCAGTAAGCTCTCCAACAGTGGTGGTTATAGTCTGCGGCGCCACCACTGCAAAATTAGTTCCTGTCGCATCCGCATCAACAACCGGTACTAGAGCAACCAGGACTGCGATAAAGGAAAACAGCTTCACACCCATAATTAATTCATTGATTTCCGCTATTTTCTTCTTTTGCCTCTCTTGCGTGATTTGAATATGCTGCCCAACGAATCCCTGTTTGTGTAAAGGAAGTACACCACTGCCGCGACCACCATTATCTGGACGAAGCCGGCCAGGTAGTACTCAGGCAATACAACCGCCGCAGGATTCACCGGAATATCTATAGTTGTTTTTACAGCAGGATCTACATTCGATACAATTGTAACTCTAAGCACGTTCGGCTCATCAACGGTTACAGTAAGTTCAGACGCTACAACAGCAGCCTCCTCGGTTGCAATTTCACCAGTTTTTATTTCTCCGGCAGAACCCCCGATTTCCACAGCCCTGCCGGTTATGAGCTGTCCGGCTTCCGCGCTTCCAGTTTTGGGCAATTCTACTGCTTTAGAGACAGTCGCCGACTGCGGCTTTAGCAACTCAATGGTGACATTATAAATGTCCGAAATAGCGCCTTCGTTCGACACCACTATCTTTATATCGGCAGGGCTGCCGACAGTGGTTGTTATGCTGCTGGGCGCCAAAACCCTGAATTTCACTTTTTCAAATGTGCCGTTTACAGAATCTTTGACGTCCGGCTCGTCCTGATAATACGCTAGGCATTTTACCAGATTGCTCTGCACATATCTCGGACCTGCAATTGAGCACGAACCTTTTCCAGGCAGCTGCAGTGCGTTGCAGGTCTGGGCTGACAGGCAGGATTCCTTGTCAGGATCGCAGTTCAGGTAGCACGTGACATTTATCGGCTTTGGATCGCCTCTAAGCGTCCACCCAAGGTTCAAGCTTGCAACAGTTCCGCCGTAGTCAAACGACGTGAATTGCAAAGGACCGTATACAGGTACAGGCGCCGCGCCGCCGCATTTTCCTGAATAGCAAGTTGCTCCTTCCTGGAAGTCTGAAGAGTAAGTGCTAGCTCCCTGATAGAGGACCCGTGTGTAATTCCCGCCCATTATCAAATCACCGGCGCCTGGAACATTATATGTTGCACTAGATCCTGTGTCAAGCGAATGCAGTATAAGTTTCTTTTGGGGAACAGAGTAACTGTAATACGGGTTTTGTTCTGAACTGCTTTCACTATATTGCCATAAAATGCCAAGCTTGTTCTGCTGCGGCGAATAAACTATTTTCGAATTCCCACCATACTGGGTGAAAAAGGCAGTCAACTTCTTTCCAGGAGCCGCCGTGTTAACTGCGAAATTAATTGCATAATCTTCTGTATTTTTGCTACCAATGATTTTTCTATACCCTTGGCATACAGAGTTCCCTTCATCGTCATAACCATACCTTATACATTCGTTTGTTTGTGTAAGCAACGCACACTTTACATAATATGTGCCACCTCCGCTTACTCTTGTGCTATGGGACGCCCCGCCGGTGGATGTAAAGTTAGTTGTCATGGAATCATATGCAACCCCTGATGTAGTGCTGTATTTGCAAATTGCTGGTACATCTGTCTGAACCGAAAGAGTAGGGGAGGATGTGGTTATCGTCCCGCTCGGCTGACCGTTACTTATGGCCGGAGAGGGACTAGCACTACGGATCTGGCCAGATTGTTCAACGCAGTATAATCGAAATGTATTGCCGCAAGTAGCATTTGCAAGAGCAGATAAACCAGAACCTGTATTCCCATATGCTCCGGCTGTTGGAACATTCCCGTACCTTACACAATAAGTATAAGTGTTGCCGTCCTCATCCTCGGCTGTATTATACTCCACACACCGCACCTCACTTGAAGAAGAAGATTCCCAGTTACTGCACGATGCGCCATATGCAGTTCCATTACTTTTTGTATTTGTCCAAACGTTTCCCGACACACTTCCTCCAAACTCATCCACACCAATGTTGTTAACAAGAAGCGTGCCATCTGTCAAGTCGCTCCAGTTGGAAGCTATTGCAACTTCATTTACTAACTTGTACGGTCCAGTTCCCTTGCTAAAGCGGGAGGCTGCGGAGGTTCTATCGTCACTCAACCAAGCTTTCCAAGTACCGCCAAGCCTTGCAGAACTGGCTCGGGATTGGCACTTGCTATCAGCTCCCTGCAGGCCCTGGGTGTAATAACAATCTTCGTCACCACACACCTGTTCTTGCATGTTACCATTGTAGGTGGTGCTGGTTGCAAACATATACCATGCCGGGACTGCGACAGAAAATGTTATAGAATAATCATATATATTTTTATTCCCTGCAGCATCCGCACATTTAACATAATAATTCTTTATGCCATTTGTCAAGCCGCTTAATGTCTGTGAATGATTAGCCCCGCCTGTCGACGAGAACGCAGTTGTCATCAAGTCATATGCGACACCTGAATAAGTGCTGTATTTGCATGTGGACGACTTGTTTGTCTGAACGGAAATTGTTGTCGTCGGTGAATTTACTGTCCCACTTGGAGAGCCTTTGCTAATTACAATAGGATCTGCATTTGACACTGCGAAAGTAATTACATAGTCTTCAATGTTTTCAACCCCGCTGTTCGCACATCTCACATAAAAGTTATATTGTCCGTTCTTCAGCCCTGCCAAAGGTTCGGAATGTGATGTCCCGCCTGTCGACGAGAAAACCTGTGCCATTGAGCCAAAGTCCTTGCCGTATGTTGTTGAATATCTGCATATGGATGGATTGTCTGTCTGGACAGACATGGCGACGTTTCCGGTAGTTACCGTCCCACTTGGAGAGCCGTTGCTGACAACAGGCGGCTTGCCCAGGATTGCAAACGTAGGCCTTACATTGAACTCGTTTGTTACAGAGTTCCAATAATCTTTCCAGAGAACAATGAATTTATTGTCGTTCGTGCGGAACAATTTTATGCTATTAGGATTAGTCTGGTAGTAGCCTCCGTCCACGTGGTTGACAACAAACGACCTGACGTTGTTATTGCCAATGAATTTAACTACGGTGTCGTAAAGGGGATTGCGGAACCTGCCTGAGCTAGTGTCGTATTCCAGCCGTTTGTATTCAACAACACCCACTACAAACTCTTTGTCGGCAGGGGAGTAGCTCAGTGCATGATATGGCCTATATGGGTTGTCAGTTGTGGCCCTACCTCTTGTGTCGTACACTATGTTTCTGTAGCCTGCGCTGTATGGAGTTGAGAATTTCCCGGTGGAAGAGTTCACAGCATAGCCGACTGTTCTATGTTCGGTTAGTGTCAACTCTTCTCTATCTTCGTCTCCCGTATACTGGTAGCTGTCCAGCGTCCAAAGAACCAGGAAGCGGCCGTCGTCTGATGCAGCTATAAGAGGGGAATTTTTAAGCTGGATGTCTGGAGAAACAATCGATCCATACAGAGAATAACTTAGCCCATGTGTTCCAAAATACACCTTGTTGAGAACTTTACCATTCGCATCAGTTATAGCCCCTTGTAGATCGACGTAATTAGAATACTGACCACAATTGTAACTAACACCTCTATAGTAGCACAGCTGTTCTGTTTGATTCAAATTTATCCATGCTATTATGAACTTGTTGTCAGCAGAAGAGTAGGCTACAACAGGCTTGTAAAAAAGAGTTGAAGCAGAATCTTTATTGAAGAGTTTTATGCTACCACTGGCAGCTACTTGTTTGGCGCCGGCCACGCCATTTTTCACGCTTGCGGCATATATGGAATAGTTGTACCAGTATATGGTCTCGTTGCTTGTCCGGGGTTGTCCGTTGTAATCATATCGTCTAGTAACCTCTTCCACAGTCGTATATTTTGCGACTGTTGTCCATACAACAAGGAAAGAATCGTCAGTTGCCGAATAAGAAACAGTAGGACCGTAAATAGTGGCACTATCCCATTGGTAATAAGAGCCAGACTTCTCTGCCACGCTCCTCTCAACAAGAATGTCTTGCGAAGCGCCGTTTGGCTGGGCGATTGTTATGTAAATGTCAGCTGAGTTGCTGGTTTTTTTCCAGGCAAATGCAGCAACACCGCTATCAGTTGTTACAGAACTGTCTTCACTTCCGCCAAGTATGTTGTTGTCAGAAACCTTTTGCTGGTAGGTAAGTGAGCACGGCGTGCCGTCAGTTTTGTTTGTATAGGCGCAGCTGCCTGGCGTGCAGCTATTTGTTGTGCACTCGTTGAAGTCGTTGCACGTCTCCGTGCTGTAGGAGCATCTTAAATCATAAGGCCCGTACCAACGGCATGTGCCGGAGTATAGCCTGACTGGGTTTTCTGAGAAAGGAAGGCAATAGCTTCCGCATCCTGAAAAGCAAGTGTTTCCGGGTCCTGCCTTGCAGGTGCTTCCTGAGCAGCCGTAATTGCAGGATTTGTCGGCATCCCATTCAAGGCAGTTTTTGCCGTAGTTGTCGCATTTTTGTTCCACGTCGTTGGTGCAGCGGGTGGTTCCTTGGGTTGAGCAGCCGTTGGTGGCGCAGGGTTGAAGACCAGTTTTAACGCATTTGTTGGTGGATGTGTCGCAGGTTAAGTCAGTAGAGCATCTTAATGGACAACCTTCAGGGTTACATTGTTGACCTTCGGCCGGTGGTGGTGACGCACATCCTCTACACGGTCCTACAGTAGCTAGGTTACATCCACTGGTAGGCTGATCCCAGCAACATGTCTGTTGACTAATGCAGCTAGTCTGTGTTGCGTACGAAGAACATACCTTACACTGGCTATCCTCCTGTGCACAAAATATCTGTCCCACACAATTAGTTTTTTGCGATGCATAGCAGTCATAATATCTTCTGCCATCGGATGTGCATCTTGCTGTGCACGTGTCGTAACTTTTTTGCCCACACTTTGTGCTAGTTGCGTAAGAAGAACACTCTACAGCCGGCTCTACACAGCTTCCAGATTTGCACGCACCGCTTTTACCATCAGCTGTTGTGCATGTTGTCCCGTCTGTTTTAGTTCCTGTCTTCCCTGTATCAAACCATTGGGTGTCGAGTACCTCAACTTGGCATGTCGTGGTCACATAATAGTTTCTTTTTTCTTTTTGCACCTGCTCCTTTTGAGTACAAGCACCTGTACTTACCCATTTCGGCTGTCCTACAGTGTACCATCCGTCATTAGCGCATTCAGCCGTGTCGTATTGACAGTTATTGTTGCACCATATAACACCATCATCGCCTTCTGTATAAACTCTGCCGTCATTGATAATTGTTCCAGGCGCCTTGTCATTGCATGCAGTAAGATCACTCTGGCTTGTAGTTGTGGAGTAGGGCTTACAATAGCCAGAGCATTTGTTGTCATCTTGAGCTACGCCAATTGAGCTGCACTCATCGTAGCATCGCCTCTTGGTGCCGCCCCCGGTATCGCATGCCGACCCATGTCCTGCGGCTGTCGCTTCACATACCTCGTAGCATCCAGAACCCCCACCGCAATCAAAGCAGTACGCATCCGCATAGCTTGGATAAGCATTGTTGCATTCTGTAGTGCCTCCGGCAGTGCAGGATCCGATAGGGCCTTGGGGAGGGTAAAATGCGTGGGAATACCCAAAACCTAAAACAGCAAGCAAAAAGGCTGCCAGCGAAATCGCAAACAATACCTTATGACCGCTTGAATCAATACCAAATTCCTGTAATCTCATAACCATTCGCCGTTCTGGTAGCCCGTATCAGAACTTGTTTATTTTGGAGATCGTCTAGAGTGGTGCTTGGGCTATATTCACAATTCAATTCTTCAAAATTTCCACCGCAGTCAAGCAATGTTATCGGCTGATTTATGCTCACTACAACTGTTTCATCACCCACCTTTACCGCCAATTGATCAGCGCCGACGCTTTCGATAATACCGACAAATTCTTGCGTAAGAAAATAGCCTTTCACATTCACGTTGAATGGGTCGACAAGAAAAAGATTTTTGTATGGGCCGCCGCTAGCAAATATACCTCCGATAAAAAGCCCTGCAATAAAAATTAAAAAAAGCAACAATAATCCGCCTGATATCTCGACTAATCGATTTTTTCTTTCAGAAGTTTTCCCAGCACCTCTACTGTATTGATTGTATACTCGCATCTTTTACAATAATTAATTGTTTTTGCCTTGATATATATTATGTTACTTAGCTATCTAAAAGAAGGATTAAAGAAGAATCCATTCCTTGCCGTTTCTATGTTCATACCAAAAGGTTGAATGTACACAGGGTGGGGACCTCTTGAACCGTCAGAAGGAAATTCTTGTAATAGTTGTAGTGATTGTCCTACTGAAAGATACGGATTTTTTTCAAGTAAATAAGATGACCATTTGGTTGGATAGGCAGCACCAGTTTTATTGTCTTGCCATGTAGAACCTATTGTAATTACATTTTGAAGTGGTGCTAGTTGTAAGTTTTGATCTTTATCCAAATCTTGAAGTAGCGATGCCGCATAAGAACTATCTTGAATTATTACAGCCCTACCAAATTGTTTATTTCTTAATATTTGGTTTAGTTGATAATGCCGTAGTGCTTCATTAGGATTTAGTGCAAAGTAACCTCGTCCAAATTCGTCAAAGCCCCCATGATCAACTAACACAATATAAATCTCATCATTCGGTTTTGTTTGTGTAGACATCAAAGATCTGCTAAGATTTTCCCAGGTGACAGCATTATTTTCATAATCCAGTTGAACTGTTCCATAAGCTGTCAATAAATTATCACTAAGACCTACCTCGCCATTTCTCCACCAATTTAGCCATACATCAGATCCAACTTTATCATCAACCAAGCCGGCAACATCTAGGAGTGATCTAAATTTTGCTTCATTCCCTCTAGTAACGTCTCTTTCGTTGCAAAGTTGTCTTTCAAAAACACAAACATATTTTGCAACAATACCTGGAAATGAATGCTGTGAGAATAAATAAATCTGATCCTCTGTATACCCTAATTCCTTAAGTGTATGATAAAACTCTAAAGGATCGGATTCAATAAGAGCTTCTTGACTTCTGGGATTGGATGAAAGTCGAGATCCATTTACAATCCAAATATACTTCTTTGATATATTCCTAGGATCATAATCCAACGGATCCCAGCTACTCGTCCCCTGCAGCCTTTCAATTCTGTTAGGAATCCCATCGCCATCCACGTCCAGCAATTTACTAATCTCCTCATTGCTAATCAACCCGTCGTTCGTATGCACAAGCAGCAAGTCCGTCCTCTTGTCGTACACCATCCTACTGGTTTTGCTCATGTTAATCAATATTTCAACAGCGCTCTGTGCATTCACGTTATTCTGGACATTTCTGAACGCCTCTGCTATCCCAGGCTCCAGGGCATCCTTGGCCATGTTGTAAATGGTAACGCTTGCACCCGAAGGCGGAGAATAGCGAAAACTCCATGCGGGAGACCATGCTACCGGTATGCCGTCCCCTTGTATTCTCGGCCTGACCCGCCAGTGATACTGCTCTCCCGTCCGCAGCAGATTCTTCGGCAACCTATAGCTGTTCAATGCTTCCGTAACGCCGCCATGAATTAGATTGTGCCATACAGGCGCTATTGCGCCTCTTTCCCCAAAATCAGGATCAGTGCTCACCTGGACTTCATAGTAAAAAATGTTTGGATTTTCATCGAACCAGTAAACAGTAGGCTCCGGCAAATCCAATACTGCATCTGTAGCCACAGGCTTTGGGAATAAGGGCTTTATCGTAGCGCTTGTTGCATTTGCAGTTCCAAATGACCATTCGTCTGACCATTGCCCCCATGACGGATCATCTTCTGCAGGAAATGCAGCCTTGCTGCTGGCCCTTATTCTCCACCTATAGTTCATGCCAGGAAGCATTACGTAATTCCCTTCTCCAAGCACAGGCTGCTGGACAGTATAAGAACCGGCCCCCACCAGCTTCTCGTCACCAATAATGAGATTTATCCCAGGGCCGTCATTGTTGTACGGCATTACTTGAGCATGATACCATACAGATCCAGACGGGAGCGTGAAACTAAGTTCGGTGCCGAGACCAGGCAAACGGGTATTGTTCAAAGGCCCCTTTAAGACAGGTTTGCCGGCTTGGAGATTCTCACTAGCAACGGCATTATCTTGGTGTACGGCAGAAGCACTTGAAATGCCGCCCGAGTTTAACGTAAATAGGGTGCCTATCAATGAAGCGGCTGCGAGTCTGGATACAGGTTGCAAATAACCCGGCGCTTTTCTCTTCTCTATTCGTACAGGTACAGGCGTTCTATGACTTTCCGGAAGATAAATGCCGCGTCTACGTTGCCACGCCCAGGGATAGTCAAAATCATTCCCAGAATCTCTTGCCACAGGAACAATCAGATCGGTATCTGTTACTCTAGGATCGCCTTGCACTAGTTTATAAACAGAGTTCCCGGCTTCTAGCAGACCAGCCAGTAAAGGAGGCGGAGCAGCATTAGGCACATGTCTTACTTCATGCAACATCGTCGTTATTCCTCTTAGTGGCATATTCAAACTTTATCAGCTTATCTTAAAAGCTTTTCTATTCTGTTGTCACTATATGGTAGGAATAAGAAAACTTTCCATCACACCATGTAAATTAAGTGTGGGCAGTGCCAGCGGTGCGCATGCCAAATTTTATTATCATCAGAAATAATCTATTAGCATGAATGATATTATACTTCTACAGTCTCTGCAAGAGAAATTGAAAGACGTTAAATACAGTTCGCATTTGAAAATAGTATCTAGACTCATTAAGAAGATAGAAGAGATGGGTAGGGATGCATTGAAAATTCTAGATGTCGAGGGCCATTATCTGCTGTGTGAAATGAAAGTAATGAAACCTCCCTATAGGCTTTATGTGATATTGGACCAGCAGAACAACAAATACTATGTAGCCGATTGGGAGCACAAAGATAAGCAGGAAAAAGCTATCGAAGAATTAAGATTCAAGCTTTCCATAGCTGTTAGAGCTGGACTTGAGAAAATATTTACTTAGCGTGGATTAAGGAAATTATGTATTTCAGCACCTTTTAAGGCCTTGATTTTCCCCTTTTCGACAGCCTTTATCTCAGGCAGAAATTTCAGCATCAGCAACTTGTTATACATTCTGTTTGCGATTTCGGTTGCCAATACGTCGGCCACACTCTTGACAGTCTCCTTGTCGATTTTAACACGCTGCATTTGGTATTCTTGCATATTCACACCTGTTATTAGAATATTTAACTAAAGGATATTAAATATAAGCTTTTCTATTCTGTTGCCACTATATGGTGACCGATGTTATAAGAAAGTTTGTAATAATTCCAAACCTTTAAATACAGAAGTATACAAATACTACTAGGTGGAGAAAGTGGAAAAAACAATTAAAATTAAGGAAGAGATTTACAACAGATTAAATAAATATGTTGGCATGCTTAGAGTTAAGGAAAGAAAACCCGTGTCAATGAACGACGCTATTTCTGATCTTTTGAAAAGGGAAGACAAGCCTAGTATTTTGTCATTTGCAGGCACTTGGTCATATAAAAGTGATGCAGAAATTAAGAAACTAAAAAAAGAAATTAGAGAAGTGTGGAAAAAATGGGAAAGATAATCATAGATTCCGATGTTTTGATAGATTTCCTAAAGAGTGTACCTCAGGCTACAGAGAAAATAAAGGAGCTTGAGGAAGATAACGAATTAGGAACTACTGATATTAATGCTTTTGAACTTTATTTAGGCGCTTACAAAAGCAAAAAGCAAGAAAAAGAACTGGCGGACGTCAAAGGGCTGTTAAATACGCTTTTTCTCTCTAGTGCGGACGAGGATTCTATGGAGATAGCGGCAAAAATTCTTTCTGATTTGGAAAAGAGAGGTAAGCCACTGGCATTGAGAGATCTGTTTATAGGATCAATATGCTTAACTAACTCTTTTAAACTTTTTACACGCAATAAGAAGCATTTTGAGAGTATAGAAGGACTAGAATTGGTATAAGCATTTCTATAATTTACTAGTGGTAGGAATATGATTATTTTGCCCTGACAGAGACCTTTATAGAGTTTGAAGTAGTCGGTATATACCCGTCGAAAAGGCAAGAATAATCGCTTTTTGCAACGATATCATATACACCGGGTTGGGCTGGTATCCAATTCACCAAATATCTCGAAGTTTTACTGCTGTTTACAAACTCGTCAACTATACTACCTTCCCTGCTAATTTTCACTCTTAACTGTCCATACTCACCTGCTGCGGGTGACACATCTACCGAAAGCAATACAGTGGAATCTACCATTGTCTCTCTTACATCAGACTTGACAGATACCTGTGCAGGGCGGCCAAAACAAACACTGCCGATAAGCCCTTCATTTTCATATGCAGAAGAAGTTGTAGCTTTAGGCCATCTAACATCAGGCTCAAAAAATGTAACCCCTGGCAAAAAGAATTTGTAAGATCCTGAGCCACTTGGATTGAATTTCAACGTAACTTCCCTATTTAACGGAACTTCAGCCAATGTCAACATTTCCGTATTCACTGTCTCGTCATATCGGTCAGGCTCTCGCACAATCTTTTCCTTGGTGTAGTTCACTTTCACACTACTTCCATTGTACACGCTGCTGTCAACATAAACCCGAAAGTTAACAGTATCGCCTATTCTAGCATCGCGTGGCATATCGAAAATTAGGACATCCTTACCATCCATTGTACAACGGGCAGGATTTATCTCATCAATACTCAGCCTTTGAGGTTTTCCGTCTCGGTAGCACTGAACTTTATTTACAAGCGGGTGCGGAGTGGCTGTTGGTGTAGGGTTAACAGGTGGTGAAGATGCACATCCATATAACATGGATGCTACAAAAAACGGAGAAATTCCATACAATGCTTTCTGCAAAAAGTTCAATGCCATTAATCTAGAGATAGTCGCCCAGTTATTTAAACATGTAAACTATTATGGGAAATCGATTGATGCGGATTCTGTAAAAGAGAATAGAAAAGAAATTGAGAAAATTATAGATGTTTTGAAGCAGAAATTCCTAAAAGATTCGCCAATTCTCTAAATTACCTTGGAGATACGACTAACCAACTAGCTATAACATAGCCATCAGCATCTAGACCCCTTGGACCGCCGACTATCATACCTTGATTGCAATCCCATGTGTAAGGAACGTTTCCGGTTACCGACCTCGGGACAATTCCGGCATTCGGATTACGGTTGCAGTATGCTACTATATTATCAATAGTCTGCTTGCTTACCACCGGCTTTTTGTCACAAGAATCAGGATTGCTTCCAATATTGCATGCAAATACATCCCCTCCAGAGCATCTCCAAACAGTGCCAATATCTATGTATTCTCTACCGTATATCTGGCGCATTCGTGCTTCCACTTCGTACGGGACCCTTGGACCTGCCCATCTTTTGTCTGCAGCCGGCTCATCTATGGTTTTGACATCTCGGCAGTATGAGAATACATTCGTGAACTGGAGTGTAGATGTCGGTGTGAACCGCGGCACAGGGGTTTGAGTAGGTGTATTCATGGCTACAGGTGTGTTCGTCGGCGTTGGGGAGGACGTCTTTTGTGCGGAAACGGTTGCCTGCACTCGTGCCTGAATAGTCGCCTCCAAGTTTGCCTGTGGAGAAGAAGAGCAGGCCAGACCCAAAAACAATGCCAATATACCCAAACCAAAATTCTTGTAGTTTCTAGTTATCCCGCGATAGTCCATAATGAATGGATGTCTGAACATTTATTTAAGCATTTAAATTATTATTTATGAAAAAAGCGGGAAATACATTAAATTTATTGGCAGCTATGCTTTTTGCTGTAGCTTGTAATGGTCAGCAGTCTCCTACAACCGCACCATCTCCAACACCATATACAATTTCACAATCTAATCCAACTCCCACAGTGAGAATGCAAGAATCGTCGGTGAACGATTACATGAGTTATAGGATGACTGAATCTGACGCGAAAACTATAGAAGCTTTTAGATACCTGCAAAGAGCAAAGCAAACAACGCTCGCTCAAGCTACTCCAGCTATGCAGATGACACCTTACGCCCAAGACTTGGGGATATACCACAACTCGATAAGAGTTGATAACGACAGGGTTCGTGTAACAGTCTACGATGAAACAAAAACGTATGATTTAGCGATTCTATTCTTCACCGCCCAAGACCGTTCACATATAGAAAGACAATTGAAAGCTGGTAATTCATTGCAAGTCACAAAACCAAAATCAGGCGAGACACGACGTTATCCTGAAGGCGTCAAAGGTAGAAGCACTATTAACTATCCTGTCACTGGTTACCGGGAAGGAGAAACCATAACGACAATAGCCGATAACGACTTTGTCGTGTATTCACAAACACAAGTTAGACAGCCAAAGCTGTCTGGGGAAGAAGCGGTAGCGCAGTTGTACGGCAACGATGTCGGTGTCAGAGCTGTAAACTTGTTCGAATCGACAGAGCTTAAGAAGGACGACATTCTTTCAAGAAGTCTGCAGGGAAATCCCTACACAATAGAAGAATTGCACCGTATAATGGGAACAAACAACCCTGCCGAATTATCTGCTGCACTGGATTTGATTTATGACAAAACATACCTGTTTAGTGTAGAAGAGAAGGAAATGGTGGAATTCAGAGATGCTGTTGACAGCTACAGGGAGTTTAAAAAAGAAACAAGTTTTGGCACTAAAGAGCAGGCTAATATTGATCCGAGATTGAAGGCGCTAATTGTTTATACGGCAGTCTTTGGTGCCAGAGCCGTTCATCAGGATCCGTTGACCGCACAGCGCTACGCTTTTGCAACAGCTAGAGATGAAGCCACTAGAGAAGGCGTTTTTGAAATAGTTTACGATTTGTATTATTACGGTAAAAGTGGCGCGGAGAGTGCTACCGTCAGGGTAAGAGAGTCCAAACCAGAAGATGTAAAACAAACATTGCGACAAAAAGTAAATGAAACTATTCAGCAAGGGACGAAGGAAGCTGGACAAAAAACCAGAGATGCTGCCCAAGACGCATCAAAAGAGTGGCAAAAAGAGGCTGAGAGATTGCGGCAGGAGGCTGAAAGAAGTGGAAGTGAAGCACTTAAAAAGGGTGCGGAAAGAGCTACAGATATATGGCAAGATACAACGCAAGCAGCAAGAGAAGCAATACAAGACTTTTTCAAAAAGAAAAACTAAATCAGCTTGAAGAACGGTAGGAATTCTTTCCTGATTTTCCTCGTTGAGCAATGAAGTTCCTTCGTCAGCTTTAACAATTTCTCCTTTTCATCCTTCCTTTCAAACTTGCTCCCACCCAGTACAATCAAATTGCTCGGGTATTGATAGCGAGTGAATTTTTTGTAGGTTTCCTTCTTGCTTGCAGACACCCCGGCCGTCATCAAGTCAATCATATATGCAAGAAACTTCCAGTTCTGCCTCGACTTGATCCTCTGCCTGAACATATCGGCCCTGCTGAGCATTTCGTATGCCTTTGCAATCTCTTCCGGAGTCTCGTACTCGTTCGTTATATTGTTCTCTATCCACCAGAAAATTTCCTCCGGGTCTTTATCAACATTATTAATCGAAAGCTTTGCCGCAAGCGCAGATTTTGTCTTGAAAAGCATCATGAGTGCATTGAAAATATTTTGCTCCCTATCGCGATGACCAATAGTATCAATATCTTCCTGTTTAACTTCCTTTTTGCCATGCGCAATTAATTCGGAATCCATTATCGCAGATCGCAAATCGCCTTCTGACCTTTTTGACATTTGCCTAAGAATTTCCTTGCTCATTTTAATTTCTTCAGTTTCAAGTATCTGCTTTAACCGCCTCTCAATATCAAAGACTGTGAATTTTCTGAATTCAACAAGCTCGCAATATTCCCGCAACGTTCGTAGTTTCCGGTCGTACGGATTGTTGCAGGTAAGCACAACGGGGAATTTGGATCCTTTGATTATTTTTATTATCGCGCCAACGCCTCCCATGTCCGCCCTGCCGGCCAAACCGTCAATCTCATCAATCAAAAATATTTTTTTCCTTCCGAAGAGAGAGGCTTGCTTCATGGACTGCCCAAGAATTTCGTCTATCTGTTTCCCGCCACGAAAGTCCGACGCGTTCATTTCTATAAATTCATAATTGTTGACCTTCGCGAATGTTTCTACCAGAGAAGTCTTTCCGGTTCCGGGTGGTCCGTGGAACAAAAGAGATTTACTCTGCTTCCACTCCTTTATCCATCTAAGAAACTTTTCTACAGATTGCTTCTGGCCTACATATTCTTCCAAGTTTTTCGGCTTGTATTTTTGAACCCACATGGAATCATTTCTTCGAGTGCTGCAAGAAACTTGCCAGGAGAGCTTCCAATTGAATCAATTCATTTCCACCTTCACTAATTCTAAATTCGTATTCGCCACATTTTTCTATCAACTGGACTTTAACACTTTCATTCATGCCATCTAATGAGTAAATCTGTCGATGTATTTCAGAAATCACATCGCTTCCCGACAAGCCTTGTCGCAAAACCAAATCCTGCAGCTTCTTCCTTGCATCAATAAACTTTCCCTTCAATGCCAATGAAAGCATATCCTTCACGTCCGTAGGCTTGGCCTTGCTTGCGATATCATAAACAACGTCTTCCGTAATCTTCTCCTTCGTTGCGGCAGACGCCTGCAAAATGTTCGCAACTTTTCTCAAGTCACCTTCTGCCAAATAAACAGCGGCATCAATAGCCTTGGCATCAATTTTCAATTTTTCCCCCTCAACAACTCTTTCCACGTACTTTTTGATATCAGCGTCGTCCAAAACTTTGAATCTGAACACCGCACACCTTGATTGGACAGGCTCGATAATTTTAGATGAATAGTTGCAAAGCAATACAAACCTTGTGACATTTGTATAATTCTCCATAGTCCTCCTTAGAGCCTGCTGGGCTTCCTGAGTCAATGCATCTGCCTCGTCCAGAATTACTATTTTCCACGGCACATCCCCCAATGGTTTCATTCGTGCGAAATCTTTAACCTTCCCGCGTATAACATCAATGCCCCTTTCATCCGAAGCATTTAACTCCAGAACATTCTGTCTCCAGGTAACCCCGTATAATTCCTTGGCTATAGCCAGTGCAGTTGTAGTTTTCCCAGTTCCTGCATGTCCAGAGAACAGCATGTGAGGAATGTTCTTGTCTTTGACAAACGCCTTTATCCTCTCAATGGCATGACTTTGGTTGATCACTTCGGACAATTTCGACGGACGGTATTTTTCCGCCCACACTTGGAATTCCATACTTATCCTATGACATCTGACTTTTAAATTTAAATGCAGCAGATATAGTTATGCGATTGTTGAAAACCATGCCAATAATACTCGCCATTTTTCTGGCTGGATGTGCAGCGCAAGTTGACACTGGGCAAGAAACTATGCAGCCTGCGGAGGGGCTGCAGGAGGCACAAGCGCCCCCGGAAACTCCATTAGAAACACAGCCAGTCGGAGAAGGAACTTTGCAAGGAGAGGTTGTGCAGCAGGAGGAAACACCAGCCCCGCCAGCAATCAGAGAGTTCACAATAGAAGCCGACGATTCTGGGTTCTACATTGACAACAAAGACATCTCATCAATTTCTGTCAGTAGCGGCGATTTCGTGTCAATAACCTACCAAGTGCGCTCACAAGGAGTGTATTATGGAGGTCTTGATTTCAGAGGATGCGGACAATCCACACCTAGTGTCAAACCAGGCGATTCCATTAAAGTTCAGTTTACAGCTCTCAGTACATGTGCGATAACTTCTTATTGGCCTGTTAGCAATGTAGCTAAAGATAGTATGCAGGTAATAGTACCCTAAACTTTATAAAATGGGTTATCTAATTAAAGTTTATGAATAAACTGGTCCCAACACTGCCTTTGATTTTTCTTGTAGTTCTTGCAGGATGCACTTCTAAATCTTCAACTAGCGGCACCCCTACTGGGAAAGAGTACCAGGTTGATATGACTTCAGCTGGATTTTCACCAAAACAACCGAGCATCAAAGCCGGTGATACAGTGGTATTTGTTAATAAAGACGCATCGTCGCATTGGCCAGCTAGCGACATACATCCAGCACATAATGTTTATCCAGAAAAAGGTGGATGTATAGGAAGCAAGTTCGATGCATGCAAGGGATTGAAACAAGGCGAAAATTATTCGTTCGCATTCTTCCAGAAAGGTAGCTGGTGCTACCACGATCATCTCAATCCTAATTTAAAGGGTTGCGTCGATGTGCAATAAAATTTTGGTTTAATGTTTATATTCTTAATCAAGTAATTAATTTCTTCAAGGAAGAAGAAGTTTTTCGTTTAATTAGCAACCGACTAGCTAAAGCTTAAATAATTAACTGCCACGAATATTGATAATGCGCATACCTTATGTTTCGGGTGTAATTAGGGATTTGAAAGAGAGGGGAAGTTATTATTTAATGTCATCTCTCTTAATCGGTACACTTTTGGCTTGCCAACAAAACGAGGTTAGGCCAACGCATGAAGTTAGGTCATCATTATCGTACGGCGGTAAAGCGGAGCCCACGCAACAGCCAAGAGCCACACCTACGCAACAGCCAAAAGTTGACCCTACACCATACTTCCCCAAACCCGAACCCACTCCAGGCGGCGCCATATCGCTTGATTAAATTTCTATAACTGCGTTATACTTATAAAGTTTCGATGTCAATAGTTTCTAGATGCTATGAAAACATTCTGCCAGACGCTTTTCAATAGTTCAATACCAGCTGAAGTAAAGTCGATAATCACAAAAGAGTTGGTAGAAACCTACGGATTCACTCAAGAGCAAGTTGCTGAACGGTTGGGAATAACACAGCCGGCTGTGTCACAATACCTAAGTGGTGTTCGTGGGAAGAAAGCTAATGCCATTTTATCTAATCAGCAATTGACAGAGTGGATTAAGAAACTGACAGCGGAGATAGCATCTGGCAACTTGAGATTAGGTGATGCTGAATGTGATCTTTGTTCTGAGACTAGAAAGGAGTTAAAGCAGAAGGAACTCGGGCCTTTGGTTTGTCTGCTGGAAATTTACAACTTGAGGGGAGATAAATGACAGAATTGGAAATAAGAAATTTGCATGCGTCTGTTAATGGAAAAAAAATTCTGAAGGGAGTTAATCTGAAAATCAGGCAGGGTGAATTGCACGCATTAATGGGACCGAACGGTTCCGGCAAAAGCACTTTGTCCTACGTTCTTATGGGGCATCCAAAATATGTCGTCGAGCAGGGGGAAATTTTAGTTGACGGAGAGAACATAATTGGACTAACGGCTGACAAAAGAGCAAAGCTCGGTTTGTTTTTAGGTTTTCAATATCCCGTCGAAGTTCCTGGAGTCACGTTAAAGAATTTCCTATGGAGAACTTATAAGACTCTGAATAATGGTAATTCTTCTTTTGTAGATTTTAACGAAATGCTGAGCGAGAAGTTGGAAGTGTTGAAAATGGATAAAAGTTTCATCACACGCTATTTGAATGAAGGATTTTCTGGCGGTGAAAAAAAACGTGCAGAGGTTCTGCAACTGTCTGTACTGAAACCAAAGATTGCAATAATGGATGAGACAGACTCTGGCCTTGATGTGGATTCTTTAAAGATAGTTTCTAGCGGTATAAACAAGCTTGCTAGAGAAGGTATTGGGATATTCTTGATCACACATTATCAGAGGATTCTAAATTACGTCAAACCTGAATTCGTTCACATCTTAATTGACGGAAAAGTTGTCAAGAGCGGTGATTACAGGCTGGCGAAAGAGATCGAAGAAAAAGGATACGAGGGAATTGTAAATGGCTAATGCACAACCTTTGGTTAGTGAAAAAGACTATTCAAGATACGGCTTTAGGGAGCCGGACGAGTCTGTCTACAGGACTAAGAAAGGATTGTCGAGGGAAATTGTCGAGGAAATATCCAAGATAAAGAACGAGCCGAAATGGATGCTGGATTTTAGACTAAAGGCCTTGGAATTCTTCCAGAAAAGACCTTTACCTACATGGGGTCCTGATTTGTCTAGTTTGAATTTTGATGAGATTGTTTACTACATAAAACCCACAGAAAAACAGGCAAAGTCATGGGAAGATTTGCCAGAAGGTATAAGGAGAACCTTTGAAAAATTGGGGATACCTGAAGCTGAAAGGAAATTCTTGGCTGGCGTAGGTTCACAATATGACTCGGAGGTGGTGTATCACAAACTGAAAGAGGATCTAGAAAAACAAGGTGTTATCTTTACTGACATGGATACAGGCATGAGAGAATATCCTGAAATTGTCAAAAAATATTTCGGAACAATTATACCACCAAATGACAACAAGTTCGCCGCACTGAATTCATGCGTGTGGAGTGGGGGAAGTTTTGTTTACATACCCGAAGGTGTTGAAGTTAAAACTCCGTTGCAAGCTTATTTCAGAATTAATTCAGAAAACATGGGACAGTTTGAGCGGACTCTGATAATTGCGGAACCGAATTCCAAATGTCATTATATCGAAGGTTGCACTGCCGCAACTTATCAAGCAGATGCTCTGCATGCAGCTGTAGTTGAAATAGTTGCTCTACCAGGATCGCATGTTAGATACACAACACTCCAGAACTGGTCAACAAACGTCTACAATCTTGTTACAAAAAGAGCACGAGCATATGAAAATGCTTTTGTCGAATGGCTTGATGCAAATATCGGGAGCAAGGCAACGATGAAATATCCGTCTATATATCTTGTAGGTAGAGGATCAAGAGCAGAAATTTTATCGATTGCCTTTGCTGGTAAAGGACAGAATCTAGATGCTGGTGCAAAAGCTATTCACATGGCACCAGACACTTCATCAAAGATAGTTAACAAATCAGTCAGCAAAGATGGCGGCAGAACTAACTTCAGGGGATTTGTAAAAATATTTCCAGGCGCAATCAATTCCAAATCACATACAAGGTGCGATGCTCTTATTCTTGATGAAAAGTCTAATTCAGGGACAATACCGCAGCTTGACATTGATGAAAACAGGGTGAATGTCGGCCATGAGGCGACTGTTGGCAAAGTCGGTGAAGACCAGTTGTTCTACTTAATGTCCCGCGGGCTAAGTGAAGACGAGGCAGTAGCAATGATAGTCAACGGGTTCTTTGAAACTTTTGTGAAAGAACTGCCTCTCGAGTATGCGGTCGAGTTCAACAGGCTGATACAATTGGAGATGACAGGTGCAGTTGGGTAATTATGAATTGGTGATTTGATGACGAGCGGATGGTTTGTAGTTCTTAGCATAATAGGGATAGGCATCGGGGCAGTTTTGGTGTACCTAGGTTTAGGC
>JACPAE010000002.1 GCA_016181005.1 Candidatus Aenigmatarchaeota archaeon | reverse complement strand
GTGTGCACCTTGAGAATCTCAACTCTTGCCTTGTAGTCAGGCGCGGGAACCAACACAAGCCTGTCGAACCTTCCCGGCCTAAGCAATGCCGAGTCTACCATGTCCGGCCTGTTCGTCGCGGCCATAACAATAACACCCTTCAACTCTTCCAATCCTGATATCTCGGCAAGCAATTGCGCAACCACAGTCTCGGTGACAGAGCTTCCTGAATACGCGCCCCTTCTTGGGGCTACAGCATCTATCTCATCAAGGAAAACAACCGCCGGCGCAACCTGCCTCGCCCTCCTGAAAACATCTCTAATGGCTTTTTCAGACTCGCCCACCCACTTGCTGAAAATTTCCGGACCTTTAATCGAGATGAAGTTGGCCCCTGTCTCGCTCGCCACTGCTTTCGCCAGCAACGTCTTGCCCGTGCCCGGCGGGCCGTACAAAAAGATTCCATGCGGCGGAGTTATCCCCATTTTCTTAAAGCTGTCCGGATATTTCAACGGCCACTCGACCATCTCCTTCAGCTGCTGCTTTACATCCTCCAAGCCCCCGATGTCGCTCCACTTTACCTTCGGTATCTCAACCATGACTTCCCTCATTGCAGACGGCTCTACAACTCTCAGAGCATTGTCAAAATCCTCCTTGGTCACGACCAGCTTTTCCATAACTTCCTTCGGCAGCTCCTCCTCCTCCTTCCACTTGACGTCCGGAAGGACCCTTCTCAATGCAGACATTGCCGCCTCCTTCCCCAGCGCCCATATGTCAGCGCCAACAAAACCGTAAGTTATATCAGCGAGATTGTCCAAGTCAACGTCCTTTGCAAGCGGCATGTTTCGCGTATGTATCTTGAAAATCTCCAATCTGCCCTCTCTATCAGGAACAGGGAACTCAATTTCTCTGTCGAACCTTCCGGCTCTTCTTAACGCCGGGTCCAGGCTATTCGGCCTGTTAGTGGCAGCAATCACTATGACTTTGCCTCTTGTCTTCAAACCGTCCATCAATGTCAGCAGCTGCGAGACTGTCCTCCTTTCCACTTCACCAGTAACTTCTTCTCTTTTAGGGGCTACAGCATCTATCTCGTCAAGGAAAACAATGCTTGGGGAATTCTTTTCGGCCTCTTCAAAAATGCGCCTCAGGTTGCTCTCTGTTTCTCCGTACCACTTTGAAAAGAATTCCGGTCCGCTCACAGAAATGAAATTGGCTCCGGCCTCGTTCGCCACTGCTTTCGCCAGCAATGTCTTCCCGGTTCCAGGCGGGCCGTACAAGAGAACGCCTTTGGGCGCTTCAATCCCCAGCCTCTCAAATAATTCCGGATGCCTCAACGGCAACTCTATCATTTCCCTTACCTTGTGGATAATCTCCTTGATGCCCCCGACGTCTTCATAAGTCACAGTAGGAATTGCCCTGTCTTCTAGCCGCATGGACTCGGGCAATTGCGGCATAATTTCCAAATCTGTAATCTCGCCGATTCTAACAACACCGCCAGGATTGGTGCTGATTACTACAAACCTCGTCTCTCCCGGGAAAGGCGTGAAAAAGAAATCCTCGAAATCAAAACCGAAAAATTCCTCGAACAAGCCAGAACTTCTCCTCCTGCCTGCGGGCGCAGGAATGATTATGTCTCCCTTTACCATAGGCCTCATGAAGATGTTCTGCTTTACTAGGTTCGGCGAAATGTGGATCATCATTCCCTTTTGTGCAGGTGCCAATGTCACGCTTTTAGCTTCCTTTACTTCAGCCTTCCTCAATTTGACATATTCGCCTACACCGCTCCCGGCATTTCTCCTTGTTATGCCGTCCATCCTTACGATGTTCAGGCCTACGTCTGCAGGATAAGAACGAACAGCTATTGCCGCAGTCAATCTTGTGCCTTCTATCTCGATTACTTCCCCTTCCTTGATGTTGAGCTTGCCCATTGTCGTAGAGTCGATCCTGACAATTCCCCTGCCTGCCTCTTCCCTTGCGGTCAATTCCCCTACTTTCAATCTCACTTCATGGATTGTCTCAGCCATTATTCATCATCCTCAAGCCAGTCGTCGAACATATCTTTGGTTTCCTCGTCTAATAAAACTTTGAATGTCTTCAGCATGACCTTGCTGTGCCATTCCTCGAAAAAGTCCATTATCTCGTCGAAATTGTCCTCCGGCACAATGAAGGACGATTGGTCAACTCTCCTGTGCGGCATCTCGTCGAGGATGCCAGACCTTTCATATTCGTATACCTTGTTCTCGTTGGGGACAACCTGCTTCCAGCCGTAAAGCTTCCTGAAGAAGAATGTCTTCTCTGACGGCTTGAACTTTTGGCTCTTGATCGTGAATGTTATCAATATTCCCTTTTTATCCGGCATTTTCCCACACTTTTATGTTTTACTGTATCCTAATTTAGTATTTAATGTAACATAAAGTATTTAAAGATTTGGTGCGGGGGACACTGTTAAATCTTTGATGGTTCTTTAGTGTACAAGTATATTTGTTAAGATCCGATGGTCGTACTCTATTTTCGCAGTAGATTAAAAATCTGCTAAAATTTGGTGGTTAGAACAAATTTTCTTTTTAAGTTTTAACGCACTACACTAAAATGATAATAAATGTCATTTGTTCCAAGTAAGTTATTAGAATGGGTTACAGAAAAACTTCTTAAAAAGATATTAAAAATATTTGTTGATATTTATTTACGAATTGCTCCAGAGTCAGATAAAGTTGAATTATTTAGAAAACATTTTGAAAAATATGTTCAGAAACAATCAGACGAAAGTTATTTAGGATTGATTAACTCTTTAAGCAAGGAGTTACAAAATAAGAGTGAAAATATAGAAAAATCAAAGAACATTGAGATATTATTATCTAATCTATTTCACAACACGTTGAGATTTAAAAGTAAGGTTAAAAGACTATTTGGAGATAGTATTGGTTACATAATTCTATTAAGAAAAAGGACTGAAAAGATTCAAGATATTGATGACATACTATTGAAAGAAAAAATAGCTGATAAAAAATTATCAGAAAAGAATATATTTGGTGGAAAAACGTTTGTAAAATTCAGAAGCAACTTAACTAATGAAGTAATAAGAAAACTTGAAAAAATCATAAATAACAAATATCGATTTTTGGTTTTACCATTTTATTTATCTCCAGATGTCTCGTTTGTATCTAACGAAAACAATATATCAAAAATTTTCCGTTCTGATATAATTACTACTGTAAATGAAGAAACTTTTAAGAGAATACTTTTAGAATGCGAACTTTGTTCTTTTGGTGATATAACCAACGTCAATGAAGAAAATCTGAACAGAAGTTCAGAATCTGAGAATATATGGAGGAAGAAAACCAATTTCAAAAATAACAAGCAGTTATATCACTTCATAAAAAATAATCCGCAAGAAATAGACAAAATAGTGAAAGACTTGCAAAATACTGTTTATAAATGGACTACATCTGAAGACGTTAAAGAATGGTTGAACTCACTCCAAAGATTGTTCAGCACATTAACAGATGTTAAATTTATCTCATAAATAATTAAGCTACATTAATGCAAGAAAAATTTCTATTGGCATAATCACATAATTTTCTTTTATCTCTAATTGTTTAAGGTTTGTCACGACAATTAATTTATTAACATCAAATAATTCTTTTAGTCTTAGTGCCTTCTCCTCTATACTTTTAATATCAATTTGTTTATCAGCATGCTTAGATTCGACAGCTATCAAAACTAACTCACTTTTAAAATTTATATACCAGCAGAATCCATCAGCTAATTCTGCATTATTTTTCTCTTCTACTAAAATGTAACCGATATTTTTCGCAGATACTTGTATTGGTGGTATATGTTGTAAATGTGAAAGAATTATTGCTTCATAAAGATGCTCTTTTATGGACTTATCTGCGAGAATCTTTTCTATTTGGTTAAATACAGATGTTTCTACACCTCTTGAACCTAAATAAATCGATAGAAATGATGCAGGATCATTAATAACCATCTTTAAAATATTGCCACGTGGTGTTACTAAAAGTGATTTAGTATCTATCTCATTTGAAGAAGTTATGTTGGGAAGAAAATTTGTGAATCCTGAAGTTTTCAAATATTCAATATATTTTTGTGTTTCTTCTTTTCTCAATGAGCTTAAAGTTGAATAATCAGAAGATATTCGCATTGAAGGTAAATTTATTTTTGATAGAATGTTCTTTAACGTTTCTTCTGATAAATCGAATTTTTTAGAATCTGTCACAAACAATGTAAAAATGTCGTCTCGATATCTAGCATCGGAAACACTAACTTGACCCGTTCTCTGATTAATTACAGCCTCGTATATTGCACGTGGGTATCCACCTGTTTTAAGATAAATGTTCTCAAACAGACTATGCAAATCATCGTAGTACTTGCTGAATAAACTCTGTAGAATGTTATGGTAACCATATTTATTGGCATTAACTTCCTTCTGATGACCAGCAAGATACTCTATTAAACCTGCACGTTTTCCGAAAGATCCAAAATTATTTTTGACGAAATTTCTAAAATCAGAGCCTAATAACGATTCAGCTACTTCTATAAAACGTCTTGGATAAAAGTAAACTTCTCCTTTTAATCTCTCACCAAGAGGTCCGAATCTGCCTGCAAGTTCTCTTTTTGCACTGCTTAGATCTAGAGAATAACTTCCCGTTGCAATTAATCCTATACCTGGTCCTAGCTTACCTGAATCTACAAGGTTTTTAATAGCTCTAGCCCATCCACGATAGAAGGTAACTTCATCAAGAATAATGAATAACGGTTTGTTAGGTTTTTTATATGTGTCAATAACTGTACTAAGGAATTCGCGAAGTACTCTCTTTTTATCCAATTCTATTAAAAGTTCGTCTTGGTCAAGTGTTACGTAAATGAATGTAGTTCTGTCCATACCCTCGTCTATGTACCTTTTGACAATATACTTCAATGTAGAAGTTTTCCCTATTCTTCTAGGACCCAGCATTATAACGGCTCCCCATTTTGACGTGTCTGAAAACAGTGGATCGAAAAAGGCTTTTTCTAAGTAAAAAAGGACTTTCGGAGGCTCAAAAAGGCCATTTCTTTCCGCTTCCATAACTTCCCTTAATGAACCGTCCGTCAAAAACCAGTCTTTATTTTCTACATTATGCCAAGGGTTCTGACTTTTGACAATTTCTAAAAGGTTTTCTGTACCATTTGTATCCATCTATCTTACCTTTGTTTCTTTTCTATAACAAGACGGTCCATTTGGTTAGTAAGAATGTTAACTCTGTTAAACAGATTGTTGAATTTTCTTTCCAAATCTTCCATTTTCAAAGAAAGTTCTCCTGTTTCGGGTTGTTTTTTTCCATAACTTTGAATATAGTTTTTCAAAGCTCGCTGTATTATGTTACTTCTTTTAACGCCTTCATTCTTAGATATTTCGGATAACTTGCTTAATTCTTCCTCATTCAACCGAATTGAGATTACTTTTTCTTTCTTCATACGACTACAATGTATTACAAAGTATTTAAATATTCGATGAATTGTAGTGTATTGTATTACAATGTAATTGTTCTTTCGATAACAAATTTGTATTTTGAATGGAATAGCTTATAAAATTCCACCCATTTCTCAGCCTTTTCTCTAAACTCAAAGTTAGTTCTCATACCAAGCTCTCTTTTCGGATCTATGAACTCATTTCCATGTTCGTCAAATATCCTTACTTTGTAGATTACATCCTTCTCAGGTTCTGATGTAGTTGTATGTCCATTGTTTTGGTTACCATCGAGCTTTGACTCCATTGCTATCTTTACCAGTTCTAGCCACCTATTACCGCCATTCAAATGAATGTTAATTCTGGAAGCCTCTGCAGGAGTCATTCCATTAAGAGACAGATGAGGTCTGATGAAGTTGAATGAAAAGTTAATTAGAGCTGATAATTTTAAAAACTACAATAACTTAATCTAGACTATGAAATTCCAAAAAATTTTATCTATCGGAATTGCAGAAAACAAACTAGAACCAAAATACTGGGAAAGACTTGATAAATTAACAGAACAACGAGTTATGCTCTCACAAGATAGTCCTGAAATAAAAATCCAAATATCTAACGCTGACTGTTTGCTAATAAACCCTTTTGTATTTAAGGTGAACAAAGAACTTATCGATGTTGCACCTAGCCTAAAGTTCATAGGAGTTCTTGCTACAGGGTTTGGTGTAGTTGACCATGAATATGCCGCGACAAAAGATATCACTGTTTGTAATATACCAGGATATGCCACCGAGTCTGTTGCTGAATTAGCAATTGCAATACTATTGGAGTATACTAGAGATATAGAGTACGCAAAGCAACTTGCAAGAAAAGGTAATTATTCCGATGTGCCAAGAGTTCCCGTTTATGAGATTAAAGCAAAGAAGCTTGGCATAATAGGTACAGGAAGGATAGGATCTAGAGTTGCCGAAATTTCTCTAGCCTTAGGTGCAGAGGTATTTTATTGGTCCATAAACAAAAAACCTGAACTTGAAGCTAAAGGCGTAATATACCAAGAAGTTGAAAAAATTATTTCTGAATGCGACTTTGTTTCATTGCACCTTGCACTTAACAAAGATACCGAAGGATTTATGAATGAAACATTTATCAATAAAATGAAATCTGGTGCAATTTTGCTCAATTTATCTCCTAACGAGTTAGTTGATTTTAACGCTTTGGAGAAACGTTTGGCGAAAGGAGATTTAATTTACATAGCGGATCATACAGATGAAATGACACCAGAACAAATAAAGCAACTTTCGCAATATAAAGACTTCATACCTTACCCGCCAATTGGATACCAGACTGTAGAAGCTACTGCATTAAAGCAGGAAATTTTTGTTGGGAATATTGAAAACTTCCTGAAAGGAGAACCTACAAATAAAGTTAATTAAAAATCTATAAATTATCGTTTTAGTTCTTTACCCCAACCAATGAAAAGTTTTCTACCAATTAAATAACATATGTGGTCTATTGAGTTTAGGGTGTAAAAAAGAAGTTCTTTTGATCTAGGAATAAATCGTACTTTGTTATCAGATTTTGGAAGATTTATTGGTTCCCATGGATTATCGGGAAGTAAAAGATGTTTTTTATGCGATCTAAAAGTTAATGGATACCAATGTATTAGCCTGATCCGAAGACCGTGTAGATATTTGTATTCATTAGAATTATGGAATTTTATTATATCTTTAGTTAATTGATCTTTATTATGAATCTTGTTTATTTCTTTATAGATTTTCTCGAAATCGCTTTTTATACCTATATTGAGATTGAAAATTATGTCTAGTTCTCGCGAAAAGAAATCTAAATAGCCATATAGTTCATTAACGAAATTATCCAATGATTTTACCAGTGGTATAAGAGTACGCGTGTCGAATGTCAAACGACCTTTATTATCTGACGTCTTTTTAGCTGGTAAAAATTTAGCGTTTCTAAAGTATCTTCTATAATCTTTTTCAAGTTGTAAAAAATTCTCACGCGCCATAATATGTTTAAGACCAGAAAACCCATGAACCATTCTTAGAAATTCTTGGTCTATATTAAATATTGATTTTGTTGTACGTGTAGCGAGAAAATCAGATAATTTACCAAAATTCGGCGATTTAGGAGCTATATTTGAATGAAAAATAACCTTTGGTATATCTTCCATTAAAACACCAATCAAATTTTAACATTTCGTATTTGATATATTTTCTTTATATAAACCAATTAAAATTTAACATTCAAAACCCCTTATAAACACCACTCAACAACTTACCAGAACCGGTGCGGGGGTGTTGTCGCAATGAAGAGACTTTTACACGAATGTCGTATGATGAGACCTATTAGATATTCTGTTCGGATAAAGACTGATTTAAAGGCAATTTACCTATAATGAATTATCTGTTATGTCTCCAAAATCGGCTAAACTTGACTCAAAAAAATATGTTCAAGAATACAAAAGAAAATGTAGAGAATGTAAGAAAGTTTGGCATTCTCTAGTATCTAGAGAGAAAGAAATTGGAGGAAATGTAAAACTTAACGCATGTGTACAAGCAAGTACTGCGTGCGGTGGAAATCTAGGTGCGGCAACTCAATCAAAAAGAAATGTAGAATCCCAGCAAGAATTGTTAGATAAACTCAGAAAATGTCCGAGTTGTGGCTCTAGAAACTATGCAGAAGAAATCATTATTTATGAGAAGAAATGACCTATTTGTTGGTATATCCATTTTAGCTATCAGAAGGATTTGGCATGGGAACTTCGGTAGAAAATACAATAAAAAGCATAAGATTATTTGCAGATTCTACCCATCATGTTCAAATTATGCTATAAAATCACTAGAAAAACACGGGGTTTTCAAAGGGTGGTTACTGACGTATAACAGAATTAAAAGATGTACTAACGATAACACAGAATCTTGTATTGATTATCCATAATCGGGTAATAATTCTAAAATCTCAAACTTAGGTTTTGTCGCCTAAACGGTTGTTAAAATCCAAAAAGCTTTAAATACGCTATGGACAATATTATTTTATAAAGTCCTCAGTATGGCCTTGAGAAATCGGGGTAATACTGAGCTAATTATCATTTTATTTCAAACAATCTTGAATTATATTATCTAAGTAGATAAATGTTTGTTTGCCTGGTTCTGTCAATAAACTTTATTGATTTGATTGAATTTTGATTTTTGTCGCATTTTATCGATGGCATATCTCAAATCTTATTTCTTTGCCAATAGCGAAACCAATTCACAATTTGTGAAATCGATGCAATCAGTATTATAAAAATTGAAAGATAAACTCCAAAGTTAGCTGAATGTCCTTTCAATACATTGAGATAAGATGACCCCAAATAAAGGACGATACCTAGAAAGAGAAATCCTAAAGATTTGCTTTCAAATAATTTTGAAAAATTAAATTTTAAATTAGCCATTTTATCTTTCTCACATTAATTAATATATTTTTGAACTTATTTAAGCGATGAAGGTTTGCCAGAATAGCAATAACACTAGCCATAAGCAACACTAGAAACAAAGTAATGCTCTAATATTTCCTGTGCTTTTGATAGCAGTCCCTGCAATAGACAGGTCTTCCTTCAACGGGCTTGAACGGTACTGTAGTTTCAGCGCCGCAGTCTGCGCAAGTTGCCTTGTGCATTTCCCTTGACCCGAAGTCTCTTCCGAATGCCATTTACTTTTTCACCCCTTTTACCACTCAAATTATTTGAAATGCATGCTTTTTATTGCTTTGCAGTGCCGCAAAAGCTTAATTAGGCTTGACCTTCAATTTATTTCTTGAAACGGTGAATTGTGAAAAGGATAACAAAGACCGGCCAAAAGGCTGCAAAGGAGGCCAGGAAGCTTGCAGATATGGCGACAAAAGAAGCTAGAACCAGAGCCGCTGTAACGCTGAAAAGAACAAATCACGAGCTGAAATGGGCAGGCCCGATAATTCTTATGTCGATGGGATTCATCTGGCTCCTGCACGGCTATGGTCTCTTGCCAGGTCCATTGAATGTGCCGTGGCTCGGAGGAATCCTTCTTGCATTAGGATTCACAAGGCTTGTAATGTACGCTTTGGGGCACTATTGAGCCCTTTCCATCTCAGCCTTCCTTATCGCAAGATAGTTCCTGACGTGCTCGTCATAGACTTCCTTCGGCACCGCCACCCTGCTAACGACAACAAACGTCTGCTCCTTGTCCTGCGGAATCAGCGGATGCGGCGACGGGATTTGAAAATTAAACTCCAGAGTCACAAGCTCTGTTCCTTTCTGCGTCGTCATCGAGTTTATCGTGACGTTTGTCGCAAACTTGGCTTTTTCGTCAAAGTTCAGAATCTTTGCCATATAAAAGTTCCTTATAAAAGTGATGGTTTGATACATTTAAATGCTAGATTTTTATTTCCCCTTTCAGGATGAGATAGAACAGTATAGCCATCATAGAGGAGACTGTCGCCATCACGCCCACGATGAAAATTATCACAGGCCCATAGCCGAACCTTGCCAGAATCGCAGGTATGAGGACTATCGTAAATATCAGGGCAAATACCAGAGCTGCTGCAATTACAAACAGCGACAAAATCAAATGCTTGTAGCTCTGCTTCCTGGCTTTTGCCATAATTGATATTGATGAAGGGGATAAATAAACTAGCCCTTTTTCCACGATGCTTTCGTGGGGCAGCTGGGATCAAGGCACATCCTGAACGGCCTCCTCCACCTTCTTATTACCAGAACCATCGGCGTGCCGCAAGTCTCGCAATTCTTGTCGACAGCTTGGATTTTCGAATTGCGCGGCAGAGGATACATGTTCCTGCAGCCAGGATAGCCGCTGCACCCGACAAAAAAGTTCCCTGTCTTCGCCCTGATAATTTTCAAATAATTCCTGCACTTGGGGCACCTGCCCACTTTCGCAGCCTCCTTCCTTGCCTCAACCAGGCCTTCGGCAAGCTTTTTACCGATAAACTCCTCGTTTTTCCTGAATCCTTCCAAGACCTTCCCAAGCACTTCCCTTGCATCCCCGACAACCTTCTCCCTTTCCTTCCTTCCATCATGAACCTGTTCCATCTCCTCCTCAAAGTGCCTTGTTAATCCCTCGCTCACAATTTCAGGCGAGTGCTCCTCCAATGCTTCTACAACAGCCTCGCCCAATTTTGTAACCTGCATGCTCTTGCCTGTCACGTACCCCCGGTCATAAAGTGTCTGCAGTATCTCCGCCCTTGTCGCCTTTGTACCGAGGCTCCTCTTCTCAAGCTCCTTCACTAGCGATCCCTGCGAATATCTTCCAGGGGGTTGAGTCTCCTTCGAAAGCAATTCAGCCTTGTTTACCTTCAGCGCCTTCCCAACCTTCAGTTCAGGCAGAATCAGCTCGTCCCTTGAAATGTAAGGCGAGTAAATATCAGTCCATCCAGGCTCCACAGTTCTTTTGCCTACAATGAAAAACTTGTTGCCATTGACATCCAGCTCTACTGTGCTAGTTTCGCGCGTGGCCAGCTCGCCGAATGCCGCCAGAGTCCTCCTTGCAACCAAGTCGTAAATTCTTTTTTGGTGAGCATTAAGCTTTTTCGTGTCAGGAACCTCGTGCGTTGCATAAACAGAAGGATGTGCAGGGTCGTCCATCTTGCCCTCTACAGGTTTCAGCCCGCCTTTCTTCAGCAACATGCCAGCGAATTTTTTGTACGCCGCCAACTTTCCAAGGGCCTTCACTATTTTTTCATAGCCGACACCTGGCGGAAGTTTCTGCGACGACGATCGGGGATAGGAAATGTAGCCCGCCTGATAAAGACTCTCCGCAATATCCAGTGACTGCCTTGGGGAATAGCCGAACTGCGCGTAGGACTCGGCCTGCAATTCTGTTGTGTTGAAAGGAGGTGGCGGCATCTGCTTGAATTCCCTTTTCTTCATGCCCTTTACAACCGCGTCATTTCCTTCCACAGCTTCGAATATCCTCTTAGCCTCTTCTACCTCCCAAATTTTTTCCTTCTCATGGAATGCAATCACATTCTGGCCGTCTGCATCAACATGCAGCTGGATTTCCCAGAATGGCGCAGGTTTGAAATTCCTAATTTCGAGTTCCTTTTCAAAAAGAATCGCCAATGCAGGTCCCTGCACTCGGCCTGTCGAAAGAACTGCAAACCCCTTTAGGCCGCCTGCCTTTAACGAAAGCGTGAGTGCTCGTGTAAGGTTGAAGCCCCAAAGCGCGTCAAGATAATGCCTCGTAAGCCCAGCCTCCACCGTCGGCAGCATCAAATGGCCTTCGGCATTCTTGTAAGACTCGGCAAGTTCATCTTTCGTGAGCGTGGAGAACTTCATCCTCTTTGCATCGTTAACGTTGCATATGAAACGCAGGATGTTGTATAATAGGACCTCGCCTTCGTTGTCAAAGTCAGTGGCGCCAATGAATTCGTTTGCATTCTTCACAAGCGCCTGTATGTTCCTGAAATATTTTCCCGTCCATTCCGTGCCCTTTCTCTTGAACGTAGGCACCCACTCGTACTCAAACGCAGGATAGCCCCACCCCTTTACGGAATTCTTTTTCACGTCCAGAACAAACAAGTGCCCAGCTGCAGGCACGCAAACGTGCAGCTTGCCATTGGCAGTGAACTCGTAATATTTCACACCGTTCCTTTCTACAGCTTTAGGAGTCTTGTCCGCAATCGACTCTGCGATCCTTCTTGCCGCATCAGGCTTTTCCGCTATTATCAGCGTATAGGACATGAAACTAATTTGTCGCAAAAACTCTTATTCAATAATTATAGCAGAGTAGCCGTGTCCGCTTCTAATCATAGTCTCCATGGCTCCGAGTCTCGATTCTAAAAATACCAGCCTACTTATCAATTCACCAATCTGGTCGTTAATCGCTCCGGGAGTTTTCATGGCTTCGACAGCAATCTCCAGGTCGTTTATCCTCTTCGGTGTCTCATTCTCGGCGCCGTGCATAGATTCGCTCTTCCCAACCAATTCCCTCAAGTCCTTCAAATTCTTTTCAAAAGTCATCAGATTTCCCTGAAAGACCGACATGTCGTTGTCGTTGACTTGCATCCTTTCGTCCATTTCAGCAAGGGCTGTGTTCACGACGTTAATCTTGCTTTCAAACGTGGCCCGCTCCTTCCGGACATTCATGGAGTTCAGTTCTTTTGCAAGCTTTTCCACCGACCCGTGCATTTTCCTAACCTCGTCGAACTTTTGCGCAATTTCGTTTCTTAAATCAACAACCTTGTCAAACGACTCCAGCTTCTTAAGAGTAGGCTCCATGCTTTCGACTTGCTTGGTGTATGTCTTGACCATGGCTTCCAGCGAATCCAATCTCGCCGCATTAATGTTCCAATCGCTTCTGGTTTTCATCAGCTTTTCCAAGGCCTTTTCGGGCAGCGGCCCCTTTAGCTTCTCCTCAAGAGAATCAACCATAAACTTGATGGATTCCTTTTTCATGTCGATTTCGGTCTTGAACTCTTCCATAGACTTTATCAAATCAGTTGAAGTCGAAACATTGTCTTCGATAACTGCCAGCCTTCTTTCCATCTTGTTTTGCTCCGTTTGGAACTTTGTCTCTATAAGCGATTTGAACGATTTGAAGGAGTTTGAAATGCTTTCCATGGTAGCATGCATCTCGCCTGGCGAAGGCAGGGTGGAAAGTTTTTCGTTCATCTTGGCAATCTGCTTTTCAAGAGAAAGCGTCTTCTCCTCTATCTGGGAGTTTAATTCGCTTCTCATCCAATCGGAAGACTTGCTAACTTCCCGCCTTATCTCGTTCGTTATCAGGTCCAGGTTCGGGACGTATGATTTTACTTCTGATAATTTGCCTTCGACATCCGCCTTCAACTTTTCCAAGTCAGCCTTGACCGCGTCGATTTGCGTGGTGTCCATCTGGGGCGCCGCCGAGATTTTCTCTTCTATGGCACTCAAGCGTGCAGTAAGCTCCTCAGGCACCTTCGTTTCAACTGGCTGTTGCGAAGCCTCGAGCATCTTCTTCAGTTCAATTATACCAGCATTCTCGACCATCGTCAGGTCCTCGACATCTTCGAGTCTCTGCTTCAATCCGTCAAGCTCGGTGGCGTCAAGTTTCTGTGCCTTGTCCTGTATCTCGGAAATTCCAATCTCGATATCGGCAACCTTTTTCTGCAAAAATGCGATATCACGCTTCATTGTTGTGTCCACTCTGGGTGCCTTGACCTTTTTATTTCTCTTCGGAGGATCGACCTCGGCCTCAGGATCGTCATCTTCGACTACATTTTTCCCGTAAAGAACATCTTCGCTTGCAGGACTCTTCTCAGGATCTTGATTCTCAGGCATTTATTCCCTAAGTTTACTTTATCTTTCCCCTATCTTATAGTTTTCTCTTCTGAGCCAGAAGAACCAGTAGCCAACAACGGCCAGTATCAGTCCCTCCCTCCACAGCACCGTATGAACAACGTCAAAAAATCCGAACCCGTAAGTCGCAGAAATTATAATAGTGGTGGTTATCCTCAAATAGTTCAAAACAAACATCGCGGCAATCCCTGCCAAGATGAATTTGCCTTTTTTCTCCATTGTAGATATGGGCGTGGCTATAATCAAGGCTGCCACCGCATACATGCTTTTCCACCCTGTCGAATCCCACGAGACATCAATCTTGTGCGCCTCGAGCCCTGCAATAAGGTGTATGCTAGAGCCGTCCAGCTGAACATTGTAGCCTAATGCCTGCAGGGTATAGTAAAGCATCTGCGAGTTGAATTCCTGCAGGGGCTGGAATTCAAAGCCTGTGTACATCGCAATATACAGCGGTATTGCGAGCGCATTGAAAGCTATAAGAAACTGCAGGACTTTTTTCCAAGGTTCGACTTTCTTTCTCCTATTTCTAGCCTTCATTCACTACCTCCCTTACAGCTTCTTCTATGTTCGCTCTCTTCTCCTTTATCAATTTTGAAATAATGTCCATAAAAAGCTCCCCCCTTTCGAATTTCCTCAGAGTCAAGTCTATCTTTTCGAACAAATGCCTGTAGTGTTTCCACGCCTTTACGCTGGCGGACAGCGCGTCCATTTCATGATGATTGTTGGTCAAGCCATGGTAATCCTTCACAAGACTTTTCTTTTTTTCAAAGCTAAGCTGGCTTTCCGGCGAAAATAGTATGCATCCAAATCTGGCAGCGATTTTCTCCACAGACTTTGGAGCCGTGATTACATCAGTGGAGACTATTATGGGAGAGCCGAACTTTAGTATGTGCCTTATCATCTCCGATCTCTTCATGTCCCTTTGGCTGTAAAGGTTCAGAACATTGCCGTTGACATCAAGAACAGCTATTGCAGCCGTCACCCCCGGGTCGATTCCTATGATAACTGGAGTTCTCAGGCAAACACCACTAACTATAGTTTGTCGTTAGAAGTTTTTTAATGTTGTTAGCAAGTTTCCTCCCCACACCCTTCACCTTCACGAGTTCATTCTCAGGAGCGTTGACTACATTTTCGATGTTGCCAAAATGCGCGAGCAACCTTTTTGCTAAAATATTCGAAACTCCATGCATGCCGGATAAAATAAATTCTTGAAGCTTCCTAATGTCCTTCGGTTTCTTGCCTTGCTTGAATCCCAGACTATAAGTGCCATCTTCCTGCTCCTTCTTGGCAATCCAGTAAATCATCGCAGCAGTGTCTTGAAGGCTTTTGGTGCTAATAAATGACGCGTTGAATTTAGTTATCAGGGACGCTATTGTTGCATTCAAGGCGTTGTCGCTGATTTCCCTACTTGACCGTCCTTCAATGATTACAATCGGCTTGTCATAATTCTCCTTCATGTTTCTCATCTGCTCAAAAATCCTCCCGTCAACTATCGACGAGACAAAGTCGCCGTGCGTTTTCCTTTCCACGACTATCCTTTTGTCTGAGCAAACAAAATCCCCCACCTTTAGGTTAAGCTCGTTCACAACAGCGCCCAACTTTTTCAACTGCTCAGCAACTTCCCTTTCCCGGTAATCAGCAAGGATTACTATCTTGTTTGCCGGCTTTAGGATTCTCTGCGTCTCCATCTCTACACCCAGTCCAGCAGGTTTTGCTTCCTCTTGATTTGCTTCCCCCTCATTCCGTATAATGTATTCTTCATCGCCCTTTCTTTTCTAAGTGCTGTATAGTAGTATGCCTCGTCCCTTGTGCCCTTTGTTATCAGGAATATGACTTTGCCAACAGCTTGCCTGCCGACTCTTCCCCTTCTCTGTATCGACCTTATCTCGCTCGGCACGGTCTCGTAGAAAATCGCATAGTTGATGTACGGCACGTCGATGCCCTCTTCTATCACTTGCGTTCCCAGCAGCACGGGAAATTCTCCTTCCCTGAACCTCTCCAATATTTTCTCCTGCTGCTGCTGCGTCAGTCCTTTACCTTCCTTAATGGCTTGTCCAATCAAGATTTCCGACGCTGTCCCATTCTCCTTCAGCAGTTTATGCAGCCTGTTGACTGTCGACCTGAAGTTCGCGAATATAATTATTTTTGATTCCGGCTTCTCCTCCAACAAGCCTTTGACAATGCTTATAATTTTCCCGATCTTAGGATGCTCAACTCCCTCATTGTTCAATTCCTCGGCAAGCCTCATTGATTCCCTTAACCTTGGATCCTTCGTCAGTCTTACATCCGTTTTTTTCCTGCTCCCTTCAAGCTTTTTCAGGAAATCATAAAAGAATGCAACTCCCTGAGTCTCCAAGAGTTCTATCGCATGCAAGACCTTTATCGCGCTTGCAAGCCTGATGGCCGCCCAGAACGCGCCAAAATTTTTCGAGCCAGCAGTATAGCGCGCCATTATTCTCCTCTGAGCATCAAGAAGCAATTTTTTCACAGGTTTATAAATTGGGATATAGTGATGTTCCTTCAGCCAGTAAAGGTCGTCCTTCAAAACCTCCTCCATCAGAACCTTTATTTTTTTGAATTTTTCCGGTAGCTCTACGTAAATTTGCTCCTTTTCGACCGGCTGTACATGCCTTTCCACATCCTTGTCATACTCGCTCCTAATCTCAACTTTGTTTATGAACAAGTTGCCGCAAATCGTCCGAATTTTTTCCCTGCTCGCACCAGGAGATGCAGTAAGCCCCAATATCAAAGAGTGATGCGACTGGATTCTGAAAGCCTTTGCAACATAAGTGTAGGCGTAGTCCTTGACTGCGCGATGCGATTCGTCAAATACTATCAGGGAAAAATTGTCTAGTCTCACCCTCTCATTCTTCAAATCGTTTTCAATTGTCTGCGGAGTTGCGATTACGATTCTTGCATTCTTGTATAGTGTGGTCCTGTCTTCTGGATTTATTTTGCCTGTTAAAAGCACTATTTCTTCATTTGGAATATCTGTAAAATTCTCAAAAGTTTTTTTGTGCTGGATAGACAACGGCCTTGTAGGTGAGAGAATCATTATCTTGGTCTCAGGGTATTTTGTCAGCCTGTCAACTGCAACCAAAAGTGAAATCAATGTCTTACCCATTCCTGTCGGCAATACAACCAAAGTATTCTCGACTTTGGCAGTTTCTGCAATAGATTTCTGGTATTCACGTGGCTCCACGTCTGTCTTTAATTCTACCAATCACTCACCAATTACCGTAACAACTACTTTTCTAACCCTCCCTTCAAATAGCTCCACAAGGAAAATATTCTGCCAGTTTCCGAGCTCTATCTGCCTTTTGGTTACCGGCATTGCCAAGCTAGTTCCCAGCAGGTTTGATGTGATGTGAGCAATTGCATTATCCTTGCCTTCAGAGGAATGCTTGTAATTAGAATCTGGCGGAAGAATCCTTTCGAACATCTTCTTCATGTCATGAAATATGGTTTCGTCATTTTCCTGCAGAATCAGTCCAACAGTTGTATGCGGGGCATTCACAAAGACCATGCCGTTTGAAATTCCTGTTTCATTCACGACTTCTGCCACGTCCTTTGTTATGTTGACAAAATCATGTAGCTTCTTTGTTTTCAGTTCAATTGTCTTCTGGTAGGTTTTCATAGTTAGATTTAAAACCTTGTAAGTTAAAAGCATGGTCATGAAAGTTGCGGTGATGTACTCGGGCGGTAAAGACTCTACAATGGCATTGAACTACGCATTTGAGCAGGGCTGGGAAGTGCAGGCATTGATTTCCGTCAAACCAAAGAGCACGGAATCGTTCTTGTACCAGTACGCCACGGTTGAATGGACTAGGCTTTCCTCAGAGGCATTAGGAATACCCGCGATTCACATCAAGTCTGAGAAGATAGGCGCGAAGGATGAAGCGGACGAGCTGGAGGACACTTTCAGGAACTTGAAAGTCGATGCAATCTTGATGGGCGGTGTTGGCCTGCAGGAAACTCAGATAAGAGAGCTCAAGCGTGTTGCAGCTAAATTCGGAATAAGCATAGTCGTTCCTTATCAGAACTATACCTCTGAAGAATTGTTCGACAGGACAGTCAGTTCAGGTTTTGACATAATGCTGACAGATGTGGCAACTGACGGGCTGGGTGTAGAGTGGCTTGGAAAGAAGCTAAACAAAAGCAACGCGGACGAATTCAAGAAGCTGAGCAAGAAATTTGGTTTTGATGTTTTAGGAGAAGGCGGTTATTACAACACGCTCGTAGTCGATGGTCCGATATTCAAGAAGAAGATAGAAATTGTAAAATCAAGGCAAGTGTGGGACACTAAGACGTCAAGCGGGTACTTGGAAATCGAGGATGCCAAACTAGGGTCAAAGTAAAGCTATTTCTAACTTGCTGATTTAATTCTAGATATGCTGGGGTCGCTCAATCTGGTGGAGCTCCAGTCTCGAAAACTGGCGGGCGCAAGCTCATGAGGGTTCAAATCCCTTCCCCAGCGCACTATTCCATTTAAAAGTCTTCCGTGCATTGGTATCTTATGGAGCAAGAACTTGGCCAAGAGGAACTTAGGCGCCTCACACAAAAAGAATATAGAAAGTTGGATATAAGAGACGACCCTGACTATCACGGTTATTGGTTAGCCATGTTCTCACACATACTTGGAGGCTTAAATGGGAAAAGAATCCTTGACATAGGTTGTGGCGGGAATTACCAGATTTTTAATACCTATCCTCCGAGATTTTTGAGGCTGGCAAAAAATTATGGGGTGGAAGCTGTTGGGTTCGACCCAACCATCGACCCGGAAAAAGAAGAGTTCGAAGCGCATAAAAAAGGTGTCGAGGAGTTGCCAGGCTTGTTTGAAGCTGATAGTTTCAACGGTGTATTAACCACGGAACTTTGGAGCGACCCTACATTAACTGATTCGGGCAGAAACCTTTCCTATGTCAACAGTTTGCAGAATCAAACTTATGCCGAAGCAGTTCGCATTCTCAAGCCAAGAGGAATTTACATAAACTACTTTACCCTGGAATCAATGCCCATTAGTCGTGAAGCTTTGAGAAAACTTGGATTCGAGATTGTACACTATTACCGTGGAATAACACCCCGTGAAAATCTAGTAGTTGTTAGAAAGCCATAATTATATTATGCGCCAATGATCCAACCTGGTTAAGATACAAACCAAAATGGGTAGAGGCTTCCCAAATCTAGGAATTAGCTTGGTATGCGGGTTCAAATCCCGCTTGGCGCACAGTTATCTTTTAAAAACCCCAATTAGTTACAGGTGGTAATTTGGCAGAAATGAAAGGAGGAATGGGCCATCACAAGCACGTCGTACCGCTGACTGTAGGAACAGCCATGGTCGTTTACGGCTTGCTTCAAGAGTTCTATCCAGCATGGGGCGGATGGAACTGGGTGGCAACAGGAGTTCTAACATTCCTGATAGCCGGCTTGTGGCACGACAAGATGTGCAAGATGGGCTAGGCCCATCATCTTCATTTTCCTTAAACCTTAAAAAACTATAATCACTAACTAATTTCCGATATTTATGGCCAAAAGAACAGGTCCTACCAACCCTTATCTAAAGCAATTAATCCAAACTCTGAAGAAAAAATCATTGGAGAACAAGGCTCCAATCTGGAGAGATGTTGCCGAAGCTTTGGACAAGCCCACAAGAAAAAGGATACAAGTGAACGTTAGGGACATAGACTTGCACGTGAGCAACGGCGACACGATACTTGTTCCAGGGGTCGTACTGTCAGCTGGCAATCTGTCCAAAAAGGTGAACGTGGCCGCATGGAAGTTTTCCTCGGCGGCCAAGGAAAAGATAAGCAAGAACGGCGGGGAGTGCATGACGATAAACAGCTTGGCGGAAAAGAATCCAAAGGGCTCTAATGTGAAGATTATTTCGTGATATTATGAAAGTCTACGATGCGGAAAACCAGATAGTTGGAAGGATGTCGTCAAGGATAGCCAAGGAGCTGCTGAAGGGCGAGCAAGTGATAGTCGTGAATGCGGAAAAGGCTGTCATGTCCGGAAGGCCGAAGCAGAAGATCAGTCATTATGATGAAAGGGTAAAGAGAGGAGATCCGTTCCACGGTCCTTTCTTTCCAAAATATCCGAACGAGATTTTCAGGAGGGTTGTGCGAGGGATGTTGCCGTGGCATCAGGCAAGGGGAAGGAACGCGTTCAAGAATCTGAAAGTTTATATAAGCGTGCCTGAAGAATTTAAGGAAAATCCCAGGGAGAAGATACAGGCAGCGGACGCGAGCAAACTGAGGACAACTTATATAACTCTTGGCGATTTGTCAACCAACATAGGTGCTAAGAAAAGATGGTAGCAAAGAAGGAGAAATCCGCCCAAAGCATCGGCAAAAGAAGACTTGCGGTTGCAAGAGCCGTGGTAAAATCGGGCAAAGGCATAGTCAGAATTAATTCAAAGCCTTTGAGCCTATGGGGGAACGAGGTCCTGAGGCTGTGGATAAAGGAGCCGCTTGTACTGGCGGACAGCGTGTCAAAGGATGTCGACATCGATGTTAATGTAAAGAGCGGCGGTATTGTCGGCCAGGCGGAAGCCGTAAGAATGGCTATCGCAAAAGGTCTGGTTGATTATTCCCGAAGCAAAGGTCTGCGGGAAAAATATCTTCATTATGACAGGAACTTGCTTGTTTACGATCCAAGAAGGAACGAGCCACACCATTCGAGCGGAAGAGGAGCAAGCAAACGTGGTTCTCGTAGGCACAAACAACGCAGTAAGCGTTAAATATATTTCAGAATATATACTTTCTGTTTTAGAAATGTTTATAATATTCTAATACTGTAATGTATATAAATAAATGTGTTGAATATGAAACTTTCAGAAAGATTTTAAAAGCACTAAATCAAGATACACCACATCTGCTTAAAGTTTTAAATACCCCAAATTCGTAATCAATTAAGTTCGGTGATAAAAATTATAATACCTGTCCGTTGTTTCACATGCAACAAGCCTGTCGGCCACCTATGGGAAGACTATAAGAAAAGAACTACAGCAGGCGAAGACGCAGGCAATGTTATGGACCAGTTGGGGTTGAAGCGCTATTGCTGCAGGCAGCTGTTCCTTGGCCACGTAGACTTGCTGAAGGAAGTCAGCGCGTTCAAACCGTAAGAATCTTAAACTCGAATATTCAATAACTATTCTGCTAAAAGGTGAATTTTTGATCTGGCCGAAGGATAGATTGACTAGGTTTGAGGTTGCTCGATTACTGGGCGCGCGTTCGTTGCAAGTTTCACTGGGAGCGCCAGTTCTAGTAAAAGCAGAGAATACCGAAGCATCGAAAATAGCCAGGATTGAGTTCAAGGAAAATGTAATCCCCATGACGATCAAAAGAAAGCTTCCTAGCGGGGAGCATGCATCAGTTGAAATTAAGAAAGCTATAGAGAGCTGGGTTAAGGAGCATCCTGGCGAATTTTAAACTTTGAATAATTGTGGAAATTGGTTTTGTAATTTTATAAAAGCTCTTCTAACATGTTCAAATCTCTTTTATCCCTTTAACCCCTACTGGAATTTTATCAGCAATCCATACAACCTTCAAATTATTTTCTTGAAACCATCCCCTTACCTCATCTCGGCTGTGCTTCCACTGGTATTTTGGCGTATACCAATCAAGAAAACCCCATATTCTTTGGTCTTTGACCTTATTCATGTTCTTTGGAAACACCCATCTCAAAAATATGCCTAGTAGCGGTATCCTGTAAATTGGATATAATATAGGATCAGTCGCAAGTGCTATTTTGTATACTGTCTCTTCCGGCAATCTTGTCGTCAGTTTTCTCCACATCTCGCTGAACAGGTATCTGATTGCTCTTTTTTCATACAGCCATATAGAAATAATCCCCCCCCCGTCTAGATAAGGCAGCAAATTCTCAAAGGATTTCTTGGTATCGGGTGTATGGTGCAAGACACCCAAGCTGAATATGACATCAAACTTCTCTTTGAACGGCAGGTGATTCAAATCTGCTTGATATATCCTGACATTTTTATTATCTTTAAAATGCCGTTTGGCAAATGTCGGGTCAATCATATCCACGCCTACCACTTCCTTTGCCCCCCATTTCAAGCATATTTCAATTAACCTTCCCGTCCCGCATCCGACATCGAGAACTTTTTTCCCTTTAATGTCGCTTTCAGTCAACCCCAGATTTGATTTCATCTGCCTTTCACTGATCGACCCTAATTGTTTATACGAATCTATTTGCAGTTTTTGGAACTTTCTCCATTCAAAATCAAATGTTTCAGCATAATGTTCTGGAAATTTATTTCTCATGTTCGCACGCAATTAACATTAGGATTTTCATTTATATTTGTTTCCAAAAAAGTCCGAAATCTGCAAAGCTAGGAGATAATAACTATTTTAGGTGCAAAGCCAAGTCTAGCAAGTTATTTATAGCGGGAAATCTAAATCTTATAAAGATATCGGTGGGGGACTTCAAAGCTGTTTTATTTTCACTATTCGCATTGATTCTGGTAGCCCAGAATGTTTACGCGTTTTCATCGTCAGGCACATCCGATGAATTCAAATATACAATCAATGAAACAATAAACTACACGCTAGCCGCAGACCAAAATCTTACCTCGAATGTCACAGTCTACTTGGTTAATTCTACCGGCTATCTTTTCAACTACACATCCATCACACCCAATTCTACCAACGTTACAGTTCAATTGAACGCAACAGTTCCGAGCAGTGGAGAGTATTTGGTTAAAGCAAACTTTACATTCAACAACACATATTATGAGAGCACATCTATCGTGAAAATCTTGAAGGCTAACAGTATTGTCATAAGTACAGACAAACCAAGCTATTCTCCAGGCGAGAAAATAAACTTCACGGTTAGAGCGACGGACATCAACAATATAGGGACGGCAAACGAAAATGTGACAGTCAAATTTTTACATTCGTCTAATGACACAGTTGTAAGCTCGAGTTCTAGTGTGACAAATTCAGCAGGCGAGTATCAGGGAACTTTCACGGCTCCATCAGCATTGGGTAGTTACAGGATTGTAGTAAACGATTGGGTTGCAACAAAAATCATCGACGTCAGCAGTTTTGACCTGGTTACATATACAGGTGACTTGAATGGCAATATAAAGTCGAGATTTTCTACAGGCGATACTGTCTTTGTTTATATGGACCTTTTTGACAGCAACAAAACTCGATATACCGGCAGTGAGGCAATTTCAGTCCAGATCACATACCCCGATGGGACGCAGAATAGCACATCTTACACTTTTTCCGGAAATAAAATAAACACGTCTTTCCTAACTACCTCAATAGGCGTGCATAACGTGAAGGTTACGGTTACGTCATCATCCAAATCCGTTACTCTTCCTGTTGAGGTCGGCAAATATGAGCTGGTGGGTTCCTTGGAAAGAAATACCACGTTGACAAATACATTTTTCCCAAACGAGGTTGTAAATGTCAGGGTCAAGGTGTTGAATGTCAGTACTGGGGAGGTAATCAAGACAACTAACCTTGACGAGGTATTCGAACTTACACTTCTGGATTCGTCTTTTAGAAATATCAGCAGCCTAAGCAATTCAACAGTAGTTGATACTACAACCGGTGTGAGGACATTTACTTTCAATGCCAAAAACACTACAAAGCTGTATTACGTAAAGGTAGGACTGAACCAGTCTCAGATCATTCTTGACATGAAGGTTATAAATACTCTGGCGACTTCGACTCCCGTAGACCAGAATTACAACTTCAAAAATGCCTTTGTTGGAAACAAGCAGACAGTACGAATCATAACTACCCTGTCAAATTCAACATTACCTGTAAACGTCAGCAACATAACTGTAGCTTCGGTTAAAACGGGTGCTGGTGTTGATATAACATCATCGATTACCTTCAACTCATCCCTCATTGATTACAAGGGAAACAAAGCTGGTCTGGTGGAATTCTCTTCACCGGGAAGTGCAGGTTTGTATTTCATCAAGACACTGGCGAACAACGAATTTGCGGCCGAAACACAATTTTTAGTGAAATTGTATTCTGCATGCGCCCAATTAGAAAATTATAGGTGGTTTGTCAGCTCAAACGATGACGCAAACCTGACGGTGAGGGTAACTGAGGCGAAGGACATTGGAATTATAGATTCTCTCGCAGGCAATACAACAGATGACACAAATGCAGCCGGGAATGGCAGTGGCAGTTTTTCCAACATGTATGGGCTTCACGACTGTTATGCCGAATACAAGACCACAGCAAGCGGCGAATCCACATCAGGAAACAACACTGCAAATATCGCAGTAACAGTGAAAAAGATATTGAATTCTCTAAGCGGGGAAGATTTGACAAATAAGGTAGGAAACTTGCCTACAAATAACACTGATTCCGACGGGAAAGTGGTGCTCAGGCTTGTAAAGCCTTCTGGGGGTTGGGACGGCGGGACTTATATAGTTGAATTGGAGCTTAGAGACAAAAACAACAACACTGACAAAGGTTTTGGCATATTCCAAGTCAAGAGCCTATGGGTAAATATATGGCCGAAACAGGTGAACAACCAGTGGAAATGGTATTTCTCTCCAAACGAGAACATGAGCTTCGACGTCAGCGCATACAATTCAACAGGTACATGGTATTACTACGGGCAGAACCAGGGAACGGGCGACAATTGTACAGTTGTGGGCGTGTTCTATCAGGGAAACGGCGCCGAGTGGTTCTGGCCGCCAAAAACTGTGAGTACTGATAAATATTCATGGAGCTGCAAAAACAGCACTGCGCCTGCAAATGGCAGATTCACTCTCAACATCACGCCCTCCGCATCATTCGACACAGGTTATTATATGATTAGGGTAAAAGTCAATACCACATCCGGAGTGGGCGATGTGGGCGAGGGATGGTTTAACATAAAGGCATACAATGTTTATGTGCGGTCTCTTTCCAGCAACTATTACGATTCTTGGTATCGTGGATCGACGGATAATGTCAGCATCGATGTGGATGTAACTTACACGAATTCCACCAAATGGGCATGCTCCTGGCAGGCGTGCCCCTCAAATGAAAGGGTTAATGAAACGATAAACGTATCTGTAAAGCTTCTAAAGTACGATCGGAATCAAAAGGAATATGCTACAAGCAAATACGCCATAGTCATGTCGAACAATAGTGCAAATGGCCAGAATACGTCTACAATGTACATAAATGCAACAGTTGGACACGTTAACCTAACCCTTGTTCCACGAGGAGGCAGTAGCAACAATAGCTGGGAGACCGGATATTATGCCGCCTCAATAAGCGTTGATGGTCCCCAAGGAAAAGAAACGGGATCTTACTGGTTTGAGGTCAGAAGCTTTTTTGCCAACATACAAACAGTTAAAGCAAATAATACGAGACAGACCACATACACCTACTCCTCCGGCCAGAATATTTCAATAAATGTGAGTGCAACTAACAGGCCCAACTGGTTGAGTTCTTCTTCCTACAACGTGTCCTTGACATTTGTGCCAGTCAACATCACAAGCATGAAGCTCGGCTATTGGGACCCTGCAACATATCTAACTAAATCCATTCCAATCGTGTGGTCACCTAATTCGACTACAAACCCTAATCCAACCATATCAAGCGTGACTACCGTGAATGTGACGCCGTTGGGAACCTTGACGTCGGGCATCTGGTACAGCCTTGAAACAACCCTAACAGACGCCAATGGCAACAACCAGACAGGATGGACATCCTTCCAGATAAAGGACTTTACTTTTGCGGCGAGAACAAAGAACTGGCAATGGGAGTTCAGCAATTCTGAAAATATATCATTTAACGTAGCAGTCTGCGACAGCGAGACATGGTGGTGCAACTTCGACTCCAATAGCTATGGCGGGTCTGATGTGACAGCTACTGTCACGAAACTGTTGAAAAGCGACTCCTGGCCCTACAGTGCAGTCGGCGGGTGGAGTGCCAATGCATCAACGCTAACTACATCAAACAGTGGCAAGGGCATAGTGACCATCGACCCCGCCAGCACGCTTTCCGGAGGCTATTACACAGCTGAACTGACAGCGAACACCTCGACCGTAAGCGTAACTACCAACGTATGGTTCAGGATATCGTCATTCAAACTGTCTGTCAAAGTACCGAAATGGCAGTACACCATGAGCGAGAATGTGACATTGAGAATAGGTACCAGCACTTCCGCCACTCTGAGCGATGTCACTATGACATGTGGCTATTGGCCAAGTCCGACTTATTACAGCATATCTGGCGGATCATTGTCCGCAAACTCAACATCTCTTAGCTCGGGAGACAACTTGATTATGATTTCCCCATCAGGAAGCAACAGGTGGACGTCGGGCTACTGCAGTGGGTATGTCACCGTCACTAGTGGTGGAGAATCCCAGCAGGTTTGGATTAGTTTCGACATGAAAGCATTCGACCTGACAGTAAGCCAACCCAAGTATTCATACCTCAAAAACGAGAGTGTCGTATTTAAGATCAGTTCGGGTGCTAACCAATATTTCAACATTAGTGACATCAACATAACATTTTACAATTATGAAAATAATACTAACATCCTATATAGGATAGGCGAGCAGTTGTCAAGCAATGCTACAGGACAGTCATTCAAGGGCAGTGCCACCATCAATTTGAATGCAAGCGGTAACTGGAGTTCTAGCGGAGGGTACTCTGGACAGATAAAAGTGATAGATTCCAACAATTCGGCAATTGTGCAGACAGCATGGATATGGTTTGATATAAGGAGTGTGCTTCTTGCTTACGCACAGCCGGTATTGCCTGGTACTAGCATCTATTATAAATACAATACCAGTTCTGAAGAGATAAGTTTGCTTGTCTCCACTTTCAAGTATAACTCCAGCAAAACTGATTGGTGGGCCTATGATAATGTGTCGAGCGTTAATGTGACAGCGACCTCGATTGAAAAGCAGTCATGCGACAGCTATCCATGTAGCTATTCTAGTGTCACTGGATGGACAGCTCCTATTGCTACAAGCAAGTCTGATGGAGCAGCACACTTGAACATAACAAGAACCGGTGGTTGGGCGAGTGGTTGGTATGTAGTAACTGCACGTTTGGAGACCACGGACGAAACAGCTGTGCTTAACAGGCAGTTTGGATTCTGGGTGAATGCATGAAATCAAAAATGATGATATTATCCGGGATCGTGTTTTTTGTTTATCTGATAAATATATCTTTCGCTGCACTTACAGCCAGTGTCGATGTATCCAAATCATTAACCGAAAATGAGCAGGCAACAGTGACGGTAACTGTCACCAATACAGCGGGAAGCTCCACGGAAACCAATATAGTCACAGAACTTTCAAGCAGCCCATCCTGGTTTTCTGTAGTTACGGCATGCACTTCATTACCAAGTTTGGGGGCTGGGGCTTCCCAGGCTTCAACGTGCATAATCAAACCGACTTCCACAGGGAGTGATTTGAGCTTGACGGCCACCTCAACATCACAAGGGGGCACTTCAGGATCCGGGTCGGCATCTGGCATCAATGTGGCGTCCCAAAGTTCATCTTTGACAGCTTCTATAACCGCGGATTCTTCTGTATCGACAAGCGCAACCTTTTATGTCGGCACGACCGTAACAGCACCGTCTGGTAATGATGTGGTAAATGCAAGGGCTACAATCAGCAGGTCTGGACAATGTGAAATAGATACAAGTACAGTGCCGGCACAGCAAAGTCTGGGAAATGTTACAAAGGGTACCAGTAAATCCCCCACCAACTGGAAATTAACAGCGTCCTCCTCGTCTGGAACATGCACTGTAACGGTTAACGTAGTTTCTGATGTCGGCGGTACTGCTTCACCGTCAAAGGCAATTACTGTAACAGGCACTAGCGGCACCGGCGGAACTGGTGGGAGTGCTGGAAGCGGTGGTGGAGGTGCATCTACAACAGATAAAACAACAGTGACTGTAGAGCGTGGAAAGGCAACAATAACAATCCCATCGATAGCCGCAGGGAAGATGGCCAATGTCACCATAAACAAAACACAGGACATCGCAATTGGCAGAGTTGAGATAACTGTTAAAAATTCTGTGAATAATATACAGATCATTGTGTCGAAACTGAATGCTGTGCCTGCCTCAGTTGTAAACGAAGCTTCCGGCAAGGTCTACCATTATGTTGAAATAACCAAAGCGAACATCACAAATGCTGATATAAACAAAACCAAGATCAATTTTAAGGTGGAAAAATCGTGGATTGAGGAAAATCATATTGACGAGGCGATGATAACACTGCAGAGATATTTGGACTCTACTGACAGATGGGAAAAACTGTCAACAACTAGAAGCAGTAGCGACAGTGAGAATGTTTATTATGAAGCCGAGTTTTCAGGGCTCTCAATTTTTGCAATAAGTGGCGAGGTTAAGTCTGGTGAGGTTGAACAGCCGACAACAGAACAGACGACAGAAGAAAAACCTTCCGGCATTGCCGAAATTCTGCCGCAAAACAGCTCTTGGATATTGGTTATATTAGTGGTGATAGTTATAGCTGTCATTTTAATATTTTTGAGGAAAAGAATTTCCAAACCTCAGTGATTCTTACGTTGCTCGCCTTTGGTTACTATAAGCCGTATTATCAGGAATCTATTCCAGAAACTCCACATCGTCAATAGTTCCGTCAGAATCTATGTCAATGCCGTGAACAACCCTTGCTATTCCTTCATCAAACCTGTTCCCGTCCTCTATCCTTTTCAAATACTTCATCAGTCCTAAAATGGCAGACTTGGTACCCTTGAACCTTTTTCCAGAAAGAAGAATAATCTCCTTGTCCTTTGCGAACGGGCTCTTCATCTTTACAATAATCCCGACGTTGTCCTCGCTGTATACAGACTTGGTGAAACTGGAAACAATATTAAACTCATTCTTTGTATCGAAATAAATCGGCAAATTTATGTTTATCCTGTCTATCAGAATGTTCGCTTTTGGCCCGCCTACAATAATCAGGTTGTTCCTCAAGTCGTTCTCCCTGACTTCGGTGTCGAGTTTGTAATTAGGCGAGACTTTCTGCAGGAAACTGCCCAGAAGCAAGGCCAAGTCTATGGCAGCGCTACCGTCAGAAGCCTGAGCGCCATACTTTCCATGCGGGTCTGGCGAACCTACAACAATCAACCCGTCGAACTTGCCGTTCTTTATGAAGGACTTGAAAAATTCGATCTCCTTCGGTCTGCTCTTTACATCAGCAATATGCTCGCCCTCGTAAAGCTTCATCGATATGTAGGGATGCGTTACCTCGTAAATCTTTGCCAGCCCGCCTACGCGCTCCTCGCGCCTGAGAAGCTTCACAATGTTGGCCTTCTCCAGCCTCCTGATGTGATAGTAAATCTTCTGCTCGTGCTGCTTCAACTTCCTTGCAATGTCCATGGCGCACTGTGACTTCTTTCCAAGCTCCTCGAGAATTTTCACAGCAAGCTCGCTGTTCAATGCGTTAAAGGTAGCTGGCTTCATGATGGTAGTTCTGCGAATCATCTGGCCTTCCGGATGCTCCTCTACAACGTACGACATATCTATAACCATATTTTTACCTTTATAAATCTTTCTTTAGTGGTTAAGGCCTTTTAAACCTTTTTTTGCAGCCGCGAGCACCATTTGTAAACAATGTTTTTAGGCTCGATTTATATGGCCTCATGAGAATTATTTTCTTAGGATGAGGGAATGTCCAATGGGTGAATGGTTCCTCGCATTTTCACATTCCCTGTCCCCCACGTATTTAAAATTTGTTTGTGCAAGTGATTAAGAGCGATGTGTTGGTTTTTCCATGTGCGGGATAATTGGCTATATAGGAACAAAGAATGCAACCCCAATCTTGTTCAACGGGCTGAAAAGGCTTGAATATAGAGGGTATGATTCCGCTGGTATTGTCACTCTGGACAAGGAGTTCCATATGAAGAAGGATGTAGGAAAAGTGGACGAGATTAATACACGGCTCAACTTCTCCGACCTGCCTGGAACATTAGGCATTGCGCATACAAGATGGGCCACACACGGCGGCGTTACAAAAGAGAATGCGCATCCGCACACAGACTGCGAAGGAAAGATAGCAGTTGTTCATAATGGCATTATAGAAAACTACCAGGAGCTGAAGAAGAATCTTGTGAGCAACGGCCACAAGTTCAAAAGCCAGACGGATACGGAAGTGATACCGCATCTGATAGAGGAGATAATGAAAAGGGGGAAGAATTTCCATGACTCAACACTTTCTGCGCTAAGGTCGCTTGAAGGCAGTTACGCTATCCTAGCACTCCACAAGAATGAAAGAAAGATAGTAGCAGCACGCAAGGGATCGCCTCTTGTCATAGGCGTAGCTGATGGGAGCTATTTTGCAGCAAGTGACATTCCGGCATTTCTTGAGCACACCAAAAATGTTGTCTACATGCATGACAGCGATGTGGCATTGTTAACCGACACCGGCATGAAAGTTTTCAGCCTCTTGGAAGGCGGTGATGTTAACAGGAAGGTCGACACTGTAGATTGGGACATCAGGCAAGCCGAGAAGGGAGAGTTCAATCATTTCATGCTCAAGGAAATCTCCGAGCAGGTGGAGACAGTGCAGAAGGCAGTCCAACAGACCAAAGAAGTTGTAGACGGAGTTGTGCACAGCATCAGGAATGCGCACGGGATATTCCTCATAGCGTCAGGAACTTCCTATCATGCATGCCTTGCAGCAAGCTACATTTTATCCAAGCTGAACAAAATGCATGTCAACGTTGTATTGGCGTCCGAGTTCCCACACTACGAGCATTTCCTCACGCCAAAAACATTGGTTGTTGCAGTATCCCAAAGCGGCGAGACCGCCGATGTCTTGGAGGCTGTAAAATATGCCAAGGCGAGAGGCTGCAAGATACTGTCAATTGTAAACGTCGTAGGTTCGTCTCTCACCAGGACTTCAGACTCGTTCTTGAATTTGAATGCGGGGCCGGAGATATGCGTGCTTGCGACAAAGAGCTACACATCACAGCTTGCTCTTTTCACGCTGTTGGCATACGCACTTTCGGGAAAATTGGAAGAAGGGAAGAAAAGGCTGAATTATTTGTGGAATGTGATTTACCATTTGACTTCGGCAACTGTCAAGGAAAAGATAAAGGAGCTCGCTGAAAAGCTGAAAAACAAGGAACACATTTTCCTTATTGGCAGAGGCCTCGAGTATACGACTGCATTGGAGGCTGCGCTTAAAATCAAGGAAGTATCCTACATACATGCAGAAGCTTTTGCGGGCGGAGAATTGAAGCATGGCCCAATAGCTCTTGTGGAGGACGGGACGCCGTGCATCGTGTTTGTTTCGGAGGAGACAGAGAAAGAGATTCTTTCAAACGCGAACGAAATCAAGAGCCGTGGCGGTTACATAATAGGAGTTTCACCAACGAACAACGAAGTATTCGACTTTTGGTTGAAAGTGCCCGAGGCAAATAACGAAAATCCTATAGTCCAGATAATTCCCATTCAAATACTCGCATACCAATTAGCTGTGTTGAGAGGTTTGGATCCGGATCATCCAAGGAATCTCGCGAAGAGCGTAACGGTGAAATGATGTCTATCAAGCTTATAATATTCGATCTTGAAGACGTGCTAGTAAACTCGTGGCACGGCGTGTCCAAGCGATTGGACATAGACGAGCAGGAGTTCAGAAGTGTAGACCATTCCGACTTGAGAAAAGACTTGCAGCTGGGTAAAATCTCTGAGGAAAAACTCTTCGAGGAATTCATAAAGAGAACCGGCACGAAATATTCTGTAGAGCAACTGAAATCCCTTGTAAGGGAGGAGCTCGTGCCAATCCCCGGCATGCTGGAAATTGTTAAGAGCCTAAGGCCCAGATACAAGCTTGCAATACTTTCCAACTTTACCAAGGAGTGGGCCGACTATCTGATACAGAAATACGAGCTTGACAAGTTATTCGACGCTACCTTCTGGTCGTTCGAGCGCGGCATCAAAAAGCCGTGGCACGAATCATATCTTGAAGTTATAAAGCACTTCAGCATACCTCCAGAAAACTCTCTGTTAATAGACGACAAGATTAGGAACACGGAAGCCGCTTCAAAGCTGGGCTTTCATGTAATAACTTTCGAGAGTCTTGCACAGTGCAAGAGGGAGCTATTGAACCTCAGCGTGAACGCATGGCCAAATGTTGTTTTGATTGGGGGAGGCACAGGTCTCCCCATCCTGATAAAAGGATTAAGGAAATATGATGTTAACATCACTGCCATAGTAACTGTGATGGACAACGGGAGAAACTCTGGGATGCTGAGGAAGGATTATGGGATTCTGCCGCCCGGCGATATAAGAAATTGCTTGGTTGCTTTGTCGAATGCGGACGAAACTCTGAAGAACGCGTTCGATTACAGATTTTTGGACGGGTATCTTGAAGGCACAAGCATCGGAAATCTTTTGCTGCTGTCGTTTACTAAATTATTCAATTCTTTCGAAGAGGCGATTAAACAGGCCGGTAAAATACTGAAGATAAGGGGCAAGGTGTTCCCAGTCACAGGCGTCAACACAGACATATGTGCAAAATACGAGAACGGCATTGTAATTCAGGGCGAGGCACAGATAAGGAACGAGAACAAAGTCAAATCACCTATAGCCGAAGTTTTCCTGAAACCGTCTGAAGGTGTAAAGGCTTTGCCGGAGGCTGTGGAGGAGATAGAGAATGCAGACGTGATTGTTTTTGGTCCAGGAGGCTTGTATACAAGCGTGATACCTAATCTTCTTGTCGCTGGGGTGCCTGAGGCTATCAAGCAAAGCATGGCAAAGAAGGTTTTTATCTGCAACGTGATGACGCAACCTTATGTGACAGATGATTTTACTGTTTCAAAACACGTTGACGCGCTGGAAAAATATCTTAAGGGACATGTTCTTAATTATGTCATAGTAAATACAGCTCATCCAGATGAAACAGTTTTGGAACATTTTACGAAATTAGGTGCAAGCATGGTACAGGTTGATAAAGAAAAATTAAATTCCATTGGATTAATCGAGGGCAACTTCCTGAATGAAAGGAAAGAATTCAAGTGGGGAGAATTGGGTTTGCTGACTCACGACTCTGAAAAGCTTGCGGCTTCATTAATGAAGCTCATCAGGTGAATCGAATGAAAGCTGTAATGCTATTGGCGGGCGATAGTACTCGAATGCGCCCATTGACTTATACAAAGCCAAAACCTCTGTTGCAAGTTGCCGGCAAAACAATATTGCAGCATAATCTTGAACAATTAAAAAAGAGTGGAATTAGAGACGTGATACTGGTTGTAGGTTATTTGCAGGACAAGATAAAAAATTTCCTCAAGAACAATTCATTTGGAATGAATTTAAAATTCGTCTCGCAGGAGCAGCGAATGGGCACGGGTCATGCGTTACTGCAAGCGAAGGACATGATAAAGGACGAAACATTCCTTGTAATGTGCGGAGATGACATTTACCATAGCGACGACATCAAGAAGTGTTTAAAGAGTGGCCTCTGTCTATTGGCAAATGAAAAGGAAAATCCGGAAAATTTTGCTTCAGTTGAAGTTGAGAAAGGATTTGTAAAAAATATAATTGAAAAACCTAAAAATCCCGATTCAAAGTTAACTAACACTGGACTTTATGTAATGAACAAAGATATTTTCAACTTTTTGGAAGATGTGAAGAAATCCCCGCGGGATGAGTTCGAGGTCACTGATGCGGTCTTTAAGATGTGCGGGAAGCATCCTGTGAAATGTGTGATTGCTGGCAAGTGGGTGCCAATAGGTTATCCATGGGATCTCCTAATCGCTAATGAAATGCTGATGAAAGAAATCGTCTCAAACGTCCCAGCTGCCGAAAAAAATGTCATGATGAAAGGTTCTGTCAGTGTGGGTAAAAACACCATTATCAAGTCTGGTGCCTATATAGAAGGCCCTGTCATAATTGGCAGCAACTGCACAATAGGGCCGAATTGTTTCATAAGGGTTAATTCTGTCATAGGCAATGGATGCAGGATAGGAAATGCGGTTGAGGTAAAGAACACTATTATAGGGGACAACACGAAAATAGAACATCTATCATACGTGGGCGATTCTGTAATCGGCGACAACTGCAACCTTGCAGCAGGCACCATAATCGCAAATTTAAGGCACGACAACAAGTCAATAAGACTGAATGTAAAAGGCCAAATGGTTGACACAGGCAGGAGAAAGTTTGGAGTTGTTATGGGAGACTATACAAAAACAGGAATCAAGACATCGATATACCCTGGAATTATGATGGGACCGTTCTCTTGGACATCGCCTGGGTTTGTCGCAAAAGAAAACGTCAAACCGTTGACCTTGGACGGAAGTAAATTTTTAAGTGAATCAAAATTCGATTCTAATCTTGCAGGAGAAATTAGTTTCGTAAAAGAGGCAATTAGCAAATGACGGAAGAGTTCAATGTCGTAGTCATAGGAGGAGGCCCAGGGGGATACGTTGCCGCTATTCGGGCTGCGCAGTTAGGCGGAAAAGTTGCATTGATTGAAAGGGACAGGTTGGGCGGCATATGCAATAACTATGGCTGCATCCCTAGCAAGACGATGATAAAACTTGCGGAGATACAGTCGAACATCCCGTTAGCAAGACAGTTCGGAATAAGGATGACAAGCGAAGGAGTTGATCAGAAGCAGATGATGGAAAGCAGAAACATGCTTCTGAACAAGCTGATGAAAGGGGTGGAAACACTATTGAAATCGAATGGGGTCAAAATTTTTAGTGGTGTGGGCAGGATAAAGTCAAGGCACGAGGTTTCTGTTTACAAGGGAGACAAGTTCGAAGAAACGTTAAAGTGCAAGAATATAATCATTGCGACCGGCAGCACTGGCACCAAGCCGAAAATTTTTTCGGGAAGCAAGAATATTTTCACTAGCGAAGAATTTCTCTCGACCGCAGAAATACCGAAGGATATTTTGATTGTCGGCGGCGGGCCGGAGGGTGTAGAGTTCGCATGCATATTTTCCCAATTCGGCGCTGATGTGACGATTGTTGAGATGCTTGACAGGCTGTTGTCTTTTGAAGACAGGGACATTTCATCAAGAGTAGAAAAAATATTGAAAGATAAGGGGGTCAAAATATTGACTAATGCAAAAGTGGCTGAAATAAGCGACGAAGGCAAAGTCAGGGTAAAGCTTTCTAACGGCAAGACTATCGAAAGCAGCAAGGTCCTTGTTTCAACCGGCAGAAGGCCGAACACCCAAAATATTGGGCTTGAAACTGTAGGCGTCAAGACTGACGAGTTCGGTAAGGTTATGGTAAATGACAAGATGGAGACCTCTGTTAAGGGCGTTTATGCTGTTGGAGATGTTGCCGGCGGGAGAGTTGCACATGAGGCTATTGAAAACGGAATTGTTGCGGCAGAGAACACAATGGGATTTAATTCCTCCATGAAAGGTCGGCTGGTGCCCTACTGCATTTATGCGATACCCGAAATAGCGCGAATAGGCATGACAGAGGACGACGCGAGGAAGAAGCATGATGTTAAGGTTGGCAAATTCTACTTCAAGGCCAGCGGCCGTGCGATGACACTTGGGGATTCGTACGGTTTGGTAAAGGTCATAATAGACAAGAAGACCAAAAAGTTTCTGGGGGTTCACATGATCAATGAGCGCGCTTCAGATATGATAGGCGAGGCGATACTTGCGTTGAAATACTTGAAAGCGGACGATGTTATAAACACTCTTCATCCCCATCCTACACTTGTAGAGGCATTCAGAGAGGCTGTCATGGACGCGTACGGGATGGCGATACATTCACTGAACCAGAAAGAAAAGAAAGTCTCGAAAAGTCTAAAGCATTTCGTAAAAGAGTAATTCACATTCTTTCAACAGTTTCTATTCCCAACAGTTCCAAACAGTTTCCCAATACCGTCTGGGCAGATTTGATTAAAGTCAGCCTGAAATTTCTCAGGTTGATATTTTTCACGTCTATGACTCTATGTTTTTCATAAAAGTTGTTCAAGGCAGTTGCCAGCTCGTATACATAATTGCAAATATAATTTGGTTTCATATCATCTGCTGCTTGGCTGGCAATTCTTGGAAAACCTGATAATAGCTTTACTATTCTTTTTTCCTCCAGCTCCATCTCATCATTGCCATGGTTTGGCTTCCATTTCCCAGCTTTCCTGACAATGCTCGCGCATCTGGTATAAGCATATTGTATGTAAGGACCTGTGTTCCCTTCTATCGACGCCGCTTGGCTCAGATCAAAAGATATTTCTGACGGTATGTCAAATCTCAAGAAGAAATATTTGGCGGCACCAACAGCTATCTTTTCTGCTATCCTCATCTTTTTCCCGCTTGGATAATCCTGCTTGTTAAGATAATTTTCCAACACGATTCTTTTCAATTCATTCAATAGGTGCTCGCCTTCTACGACATTTCCTAGCCTGGACGACATCTTCCCTTCTTTCAATCTTACCCAGCCGTATGCGAGATGCTGCTGCTTGCCCTTGAACTTCTTTGGGTTCAGCAATTCCTCTACCTTGAACATCACTTTAAAGAAGCTGGACTGCTCAGGTCCGACAACGTGTATGGCCTTTCTGATATTCCCAAACTCCGAGAACTCCAGCTCAGCAAGCCCTAGTTCCTTCGCCTCGTAAGTCGGAAACCCTATTTGGTTTATAAACACCCTCTTATCAAGCCCATGTTTCTCGCCATCAAAAATGATAGCGCCTTCGCTTTTTGTCAGTATGCCTTTCTTCAAAGCCTTTTTGGCAATCGCCAATCCCTTTGCCGCAACTTCCGACTCGAAATAAAGCCTGTCGAACCTTGTATTTACTCTTTTGTATATTCCGTCGAAATAATCCAAACTCCATTTTCTGGTTTCTTTCCAAAGTTTCAGTACAGTTCGGTCTCCTTTGTATATTTGCTTGTTTAATTCAACAATTTCGTTCTTAGCCGTAGCATCTTCCTCGAATGCCTTGCTTCCTGTTGCATAAGCCTTGCCCAAGAAGGTTATTTTCTCACCAAGGGATGCAAACTTCTTAATGCCAGTTTTTTTTATTCCCCACAGACATTTTGCAATGTGAAGCCCGACATCTCCCTGGTAGTTTGCCCTTATGACATCGAACCCGTTAAACTCCATAATTCTTGATAAGGATTCTCCAGTCGTGATGTTTCTCAAATGCCCTATGTGAAACAGTTTATGAGTGTTCGGATGCGCAAATTCCACTAATATCTTTCCCTTCCTATTCCCACTTTTCCCGAACTCGGCTTTCTTCTTTAGAACATCCGTCAAAACCAATTTAGACAACTTTGAATAATTGTAAAAAAAGTTTACGTAGGCTCCTACAACTTCCACTTTCTCTATGTTGTAATTTCCAGGAATTTTAATTTTGGATGCAATATCTTTTGCGATTTCCGCAGGATTCATTTTTCGCTCTTTGGCGAGATTGAAGCATGGAAACGACAAATCTCCAAATTCATCTTTCGGCGACGTTTCTAAAACATCTTCTGTTGCATGCACACCTGCAGTTTTCAAAAGCTTTAAAATTTCCCTCTCGAACATATCAATTCTTTTGTATTTGTCAATTATTTACTTTAATCTAGCCATCATTGTTATTTCGTCACAGTTCTCATATCTTGGGCAGGACAAACAGTCCTTCACAACCTTTTGCAGAGGTCTGTCTTCTGCCAGAACAAATCCATACTTCTCAAAAACACGCGGAGTTCTCGTAAGGGTATACACTTCAGAATAACCCTTGTCTCTTGCGATTTGCTTTACAGCATCTATAAGATATTCCGCAAAACCATTGTTTCTGTATTTTGGTATGACCACAAGAGACCTGAGCTCCATGATGTCATCATATTCATCAGGAAAAACACACCCAACAGCTTCGTTATCTTGGTCTAAAACCAAGAATCTGCCGCCTTCCACATAGCTCTTCAGTTGCGGTTTGGGTATGTATAATAAAAATCCTTTCCAATCGTCTCCTACAGGTCTAAAGCTTTCACTTCTTATTAGTTCGTGTAGTAAATCGACCTCAGAAATTCTCGCAGCTCTTATAACAGGTTGATACATATTCCTATCCAAACCAAAGTTTGATTTCTTTTTCGGCTTCCTCTTTACTCCCCGACGCATGCACCAGATTCCTTATTGCCCTGCCTTCCTTGTCCGCCCTTTCTGTAGAGTCGTCTCCAAGATCCCCGCGTATGGTTCCTTTCTGCGCCCTACTTGGGTCAGTGACCCCTGTAATCTCCCTTACTCGTGCAACTGCATTTTCACCTTCAACTATCATCGCCGCAACTGGCCCTTCCGTCATGAACTTTACAAGCCCCTTGTAAAAAGGCTTTTTTACATGTGCTGAATAGTGCAAGCTTAACATTGAAGAGGATGCCTCTACCTTCTTCATCGCCACAACCTTCAAGCCAGCGGCTTCGTACCTTCTAACAATCTCGTCAGTAAGTTTCCTTTTCACACCATCCGGCTTTACAATAACAAGCGTTCTTTCTATCTTTTGCACCTTGTCTAATATTGTTTTAATGTCTTGAAAAACTTTATCTATAGTTTGCCCACCGTTCACATCAACCACCTTGCTTTTTTTCTTGTAATAGTTTAAAACTGGCTTTGCCTTTATCTCATACTCCTTAGCACGCTTTCTAATTCCTTCTTCGGTATCGTCAGTGTTCCTTGCCCTCTTCAACAATCTCTTCACAACTTCATCTTCACCAACTTGCAAATTGACAACAGCATCTAATTTAACTTTCAATTTTCCGAGAAGTTTATCAAGAAACTTTACCTGGTTAAGAGTTCGTGGATAGCCGTCCAATATGAATCCATTTTTACAATCAGCTCTCTGAAGCCTCTCTTTAACCATGCCATTAGTTACCTGGTCCGGGACGTAAACGTTCGATTCCATGTACTTCTTTGCTCGTTTCCCAAGCAGGGTGCCTTTTCCTATATTCTCCCTGAATATGTCGCCGGTGGTGACACGTACTATACCATAGTGCTGGGATATCTTCTCCGCCTGCGTGCCTTTGCCAGAGCCGTGCGGGCCGAAAATTATCAAGTGCATAAATACACTTCCATTTAAATTAATTCGAAATGCTTATTTAATTAATGAAGCTGGTGTAGTTCAGTGGTTAGAACATCGAAAGAGCCTATGCTGTGCTCATAAAGTCAAATGAGCTTTGATGAAAAGATGACATGATTCGCAGAGGTCGAGGGTTCAATTCCCTCCACCAGCATCAGAATGTCCGGGTTGGCTTAATGGTAGAGTACGAGGTTGTGGTCCTCGGGGCGCGGGTTCGATTCCCGCACCTGGACCTACCTTTTATTTCCCGCGTCATTAAAACTTTAAATGTTTTACCCTCCTCTATTAAAAGTATGACAACAGACTTGTACGAATTTTGGAAAAGTCCGGCAGTTGCACAAAAAGCCAAAAATGTTATTTTGTACACATTGCTGAGAAACAGTGAACCAGAGGAAGGAACACATAGAAATCTTAGTATAATAGTAGAAAACGTATTCAAGGGAAGATTCCTTCCAGGTACTTCTCTTTCTTCTTATTTTAAAGAGCTTAATGAGGCAGGTTTAGTCACTGCTGAAACTTTAAAGCATTCATACACCTCCCGCTATTCCCTTACAGAAGAGGGTAGAGAATATGCTCTTTCTCTTGACCCAGAAAATCTTTAAATACCTCCTTGTCATATAATCTGTTTAGTCTCACGAGCTAAAGGCGTTTAACTTTGACTACGTCGACTGACAATGAATGAAAAAGTTAATTCTAGTTCGTGGTTCAACAGCTATTCTGCAGTAGCGTTGCAGGTAAGGTCAATTATGATGAAACCTTAGAGGGTTAGACCGCCAATTCTGGCTGATCCCGCCAGAGACCATTGCTATCCGAGTTCTACTAATCCATGCGAAGGGATCGGGTAAGACCCGACCTGAATTGCTTCATAACACGTAGTCAACCTGCCCTTAGCGGGCGAATAAACGTGCGAAAGTGCGGCTAATACGCCATAGTTCTAGCTTACTGGAATGTGGCTAGAACGAAAGCTTTTGCGGCTAAGGATGGGACTGCGGCTCATCAGGCTGTTGATAGTGTAACGAACTATCAAACCTATAACGAGTGAGGGCTATGGAAGTAGGAGCCCTAAGATGGATTCTGAGACATGAATCCAGGTTCTACGGAACGCAGCAGGAGAGAAAACTTTTCAATGCCTTAACGGGCGAAAAGGGGACTTGGAGTGTTTCTGCATTGCAGAAACTTTTGCCGTCTGAAAACAGGACGGAGAATAAGGGCCGGGCAATACGGGTGCCAGCCGCCATGCTATACGCAAAGGTAGCACGGTACACGGTAATACCCGAGGCTCAAGTGATGGTCACTATTATTGGGTCTAAAGCGTCCGTAGCCGGCTTGTTAAGTTCCCTGTGAAATCTGGCAGTAAACTGTCAGGCTTGCGGGGAATACTGGCAGGCTTGAGAGAGGGAGAGGACAGAGGTACTTCTAGGGTAGGGGTTAAATCCGTTAATCCTAGAGGGACCACCGGTGGCGAAGGCGTCTGTCTGGAACTTGTCTGACGGTGAGGGACGAAGGCTAGGGGAGCGACCGGGATTAGATACCCCGTTAGTCCTAGCAGTAAACGATGCCCACTTGGTGCTGCAATCTTCTTGGGAGATTGCGGTGCCGGAGCGTAGGTGTTAAGTGGGCCACCTGGGGAGTATACTCGCAAGGGTGAAATGGGTTAGCAGGATTGGTATCGTGTGTTACCCACACTTTACTTAAGGGAATTGATAGGGTTCAGTTAGTTCTGGCTCTAGTTCAAGCGGGGGAGCACACAAGCGGTGGAGGTTGCGGTTCAATTGGATTCAACGCCGGGCATCTCACCAGGGGCGACGGCAGGATGAAGGTCAGGCTGAAGGTCTTACCTAACAAGCCGAGAGCTGCTGCATGGCCATCGTCATTCGACTCAGTTTCTAAATAGTTGGGTATATCTTGATTTCTATTTCATATCACAAGACTAAAACCAGATATACCCAGCTTCACATTATTTCAGTTAACAAGTGAGTGAAAATGGAAATCGAAAGCACAGTCCAAAAATTGGATTTAAAACTAGTATTACCGAAGGAGTACATTAATAAGTACGTCTCAGTTGAGAAAAATTCACTAAAATCAAATGTTAGGAATCAGTTCGAAAATTCGGTTAATGTGACAAGATTCTTACAAATTGATGAAAAATTCTTCTATAACCTTGGGCTTTGGTGTGGTGATAAATATTGGTTTGGAAATTCAGTTGGCATCACAAACACAAATGAAAAACTGTTGGATGAATTTATGAAGTTCCTTGAGCGAATCGTAAAAGAAAGAAAGATGTTGAAGAAAGTTTCCATTAACAATGGTGATGCATCAAGAGTTAAAATAAATTCAGGTTTAATTCGAAGAATTCTAGAAAATTTAGAACAGGATCGAGAAACCTTAATTCAAAGAGAAAATGAGTTACTTGCGTATCTTTCTGGTCGTATAGATGCCGATGGAACATTAATGTTGTACGCAGTTAAATATAGGACAAGTCCAATAAAAATAACCTACGGTAGTCTTGAAGAAGCAAGAAAAGATTTTTCATTATTGAAGAAATTCAACATTAGCGGATGGATATCAACTTATAAGAACAGAAATGCATACGATCTTAAAATATCATTTAATTCTGCTGTTAAAATTCTTAGCAAGTTATTTCTCAAAGATGAGAAAAAACAACAAAAAGTATTTTTACTTAGGGAATTGATCGAACGATAAAGCTCGTATCGTGACTGTGTTATGTCATGATGCGATATGCACAGCGGTAAAGACGTGCCGTTAAGTCGGTTAAAATGGGGTAAGTTGTAAACTCAATTTCCTCATAACTACCGAGCGAGACCCATATCGTATGTTGCCACTGCTTTCTCCGGAAAGCAAGCACTTATACGAGACCGCTGGTGATAAACCAGAGGAAGGAATGGGCGACGGTAGGTCTGTATGGCGCGGACCTCCTGGGCTACACGCGACCTACAATGCATGCCACAATGGGATGCAACTCCGAAAGGAGAAGCAAATCCCCTAAAAGCATGCTCAGTTCGAATTGCGGATTGTAACTCATCCGCATGAAGCCGGAATCGCTAGTAGGCGAACGTCACCAAGATAGGAAGGTGCTGATGATTTTGAGGGTTGGACACCTGAAGAACCATCTTTCTGTCGTGAATTCGTTCGCCGAATAGGTCCCTGCTCCTTGCACACATTGATATAGGGAAGAAATTCTACTAGTCAAGTGTAAACCGCCCGTCAAGCCAATCGAGTGAGTTCTCATCGAGGCCCGCCCGCAAGGGTAGGTCGAGTTGAGGGTTCGCGAGAGGGGCTAAGTCGCCACAAGGTAGCCGTAAGATCGAAAGAGCGATTAGAAATTGAAACCTAATCGGCTATAGTATGAAAACAAGGCTTGACTCTGAGTTGTGATGAGTTGGAGGTGAATTGATTATAGCCATCCAAAATCAACATGCTCAATTCGATCCGGTATCGGGAACGTGCGGCTGGATCACCTCCTAAAGATCCAAGTTGTGCAAGAGCGAGTCTAACCCTCGAGGCATCAAAAGATTGACTTTACCTGTTAACAGAACTTTTTCTAAGTGTCTAAGGAATTGAACCTCCAATGACTTTATCTTATCAGAATCTTATTGTAGATTTAGTGAAGTGATGGTTGTTGTGTGTGACTTCTGTAGTTTCGATATTGAAAGAGCTTTATTAGTTGTTTTTGCTGTGTATCCCCGGCTATAATAGAGTTTTGATTTAAAAGTTGATATTAATGCATTCACTAAGTTAAAGCTACAATCTTATCGATAAACATATACAACTCTTTCATTATTTCAGAATCTTTTTCACTTGTTATAAAAATCATTTTGATGTCTGTTCCTCGAACTTTGTTTATCATCGTATGAACTAGTTTTATTATGTTTTTGGGATTCGCATAAATTTCAATGGCATCTAACGAATCAAAAATAGCGCACTCAAATCCAACTTTATCTAACTGTTGTGCAAAGCCTATGCTTAGTTGAAGTATATCGTTAGGGGCACGTATAAAAATGCATTTATCCTTCGGTGCAGTCTTCTTTCCATCACCAGGTGTCGCGTCAATAAAAACAAATTTATCAACATCAATTTTCGAATTTTGAAATTCTTTAACTAAATTGGAATACGACCTATTTATTGTAACATAGCAAATTTTCGTAAATCTGTCCGCAACCATTTTTGCTAAATCAAGAGTTTGCTGATTGTACGATTCCCTAGAAACAACTGCAATCATAATTTGCGATTGGCGTACTTCATTCATTAGGTTAGCAGAAGGCATATGATTACTCATTGTGGTACGCCTTTTTAATCGATCTAAATGCTAAAATAAATGAAATCATAGCAATCGTGAAGAGTACAAGTTCTGTAGATTCTATTACAGTATCAGGTAGTGAAATTACTTTCCAACTTTCTGTTAGAAGTTCCCATAGATGAATTAAACCCAGAAAAACTATTGATATCAAGAAATAAATTATAGAATTCGAAATTAGTTTTCCAACGATTTTTTTCATATTATTAACTTGTACGGCTGCATATAGCGCAATGCCAAATGCTATAAAGTGTATTGCACCGCTGGTATCAATTAAAGTTCCAGCATAAAGATTGACAAAAGGATTTAGAGGAATTATAAGAGCTATGAGAGCAACCCACCATGCAGCTGAAATACCTAGTATTGTTATATCTCGGGGGGATAACATGGGGTCGGTATTATATTTACTTATTTTTCTTGAAGCGCCTGCAAACAAGAGCATACCACTGTAAAACAGAAGATGCGCCCAAACATCAAGTGTAAATTCGCCAAGTTCTATACCAAAGAAATTAATAGCGAGATGCAAAATATAAATGGTTGAAAAGAACACTATTGCAAATATAATATAAACTAAAACACTACCAATAATCCCGATTGTGTTAAATGCATAGACTATTGCAACGAAACTTAAAACATATATAATTACTTGTAGAATCGCTTCTGTTCCAAAGCTTTCCTCTTCTTGTGCAAATGCAAAAGACGAAAACAATAAGAAGAACATTAAAAAGGATATAGAAAAATGATGTAGGGACATATTTATTGAATTAGTTTTCCTATTCTTATAAAGTACAAGTTAATATCTTGTAATGGGCTGGTAGATCAGTTGGTAGATCGCGTGCTTTGCACATATATCAGAATAGCATGAGGCCACGGGTTCGAGTCCCGTCCAGTCCACTAACTTTAATTCTTTCCAAATCATATTATCATATGGCAGGTCTAGTTCCTTCTTTGGTATACAGGCATGACATAATTGAGCATCTTCAAAAAGCATTTCATTATTTGGCGATTAGAGAAAGAGTCGAAGAACAAGCCAATAGAGTTCTTAGAAAATATAACTTGAACGCAAGGTTGATGCCAACAAAAACTATTGGTGTGCAAGGTGATTACAGGACATATGGATTTGTTTTGCTAGTGCAAGAAACTAGTAAACGTAAAAGGCGTCCTTACAACTCTACTTTAGCTCGACTGTCAACACGATTGACGAATGAAATCAAGGAAATAAATAAAGTTGTGATTTTAACAGGTGGTTCCCCTGTGAGTGATGATGAAATCTTTATAGACAATTACTTTTTGGATAGAGACGTATAGTCAGACGCCATTAAAATCAAAAACTATATAAAGTCTAATCCCATAAGAAATCTTACAAGATTCGGCGATACTATGTCAGCTCAATAAGCGCATAGGAGTGTTTTACTTACACGTGCTTCTTACGTTATCTTCTAAAAAAAACTTAACAAGGGGCAATCTACGTTTGTGCACCTCCTTATCTGCTGTTAAGGGGGAAAGGGTGAAGGCCAGTGATTAGAGTTTATTCTCTGAAAAAAGGATGAAGAGCGAACTGTCAAAAGAGGCCGTAAAGATGACACTATTCATAGGATCAGGTTGGTCAATAAGGTCTGTCAATGCTACGCCATTTGGTGGATAGCTAGGTTTCAATAGCTGACGAAGGTTGTGCCAAGCTGCACAAATTCTGGGTTATCCGCAGGGAGGATTCGACCCCAGAGTCACCTAATGCGATTCGCAGCCCGTTAAGGGCAATCCCGAAAGGGAGAGGAACGCGGTGAATTGAAGCATCTTAGTAGCCGCAGGAAAAGAAATCAATCGAGATTCTGTCAGTAACGGCGAGTGAAAGCAGAACAGGGTAAACCGAACACCCTGCGAAAGCAGGGATGGATGTGGAGTTGCAGGACTTGGGCACTTCTTAACTTTCTGATCTGAAGTGGGCTGGAAAGCCCCACGTCAAAGTGTGATAGTCACGTAAGAGAAGGAGAGAAAGAAGATTCCAAGTATCCTAAGTACTGCTCCTCGGATATGGAGCAGGAATCTGCCGGTCATTAACCGGCAACCCTAAACACTATTGAAGTCCGATAGCAAAGTAGTATCGTGAGATAAAGCTGAAAAGTAGAGCGAAAGCTCGGTGAAAAGAGCTTGAAACCAAATGGCCATAGTCAGGCATGGTCCGAAAGGTTCTGTTCTGAAGGAACGCTCATGCTAGTACGAAGAACAGATTACAGGATCATGCCGTCCGTTTCGAAAAACGGAGCAGGGAGTATGCCTCAGTAGCGAGGTTAACCGGCTAAGCCGGGAAGCCTAAGCGAAAGCGATATGCCCGTAGCTGCGCAAGCAGTGTGGGGCATGGTGTGAAAGCGCCTAAAGTTACTGGGGTATGACCTGAAACTGGGTGATCTAACCCTGGATAAGATGAAGCCTATCGAAAGGTAGGTGGAAGTCTGCTACCGGTTGTGAGTTGCAATTCCTTCGGGTGATCCGGGGTTAGGGGTGAAATTTAGAAAGAAGCTTAAATAGTATTCTACCAAAACATAAAGGTATGAATTACAGAAGTTTGTTGCGAAATACGGCTAAAGTTGCTGCGATAGCCTCAACGGCAGTTGCAGTCTACGAAAACATAAGAGCGTATCAAATTGCTAGTAACGCGTTAAGGTGGAGAGATATTCCAGGTTTTCCGTATACAGCAGCAGATACAACAGAACGAAACTTTAGATATTGGCTAGGAATGCCTGGAAGATTAGTTGCGCATGCTCTTTGGGATCCTATGCTAGATAGAGAATTAGTTAAACAACCTAAATAACTTCTTTCTGAACACCAAAAGCCTAACGAACCCAGTGATAGCTGGTTCCCCTCGAAATGCATCTTGGTGCAGCCTGGCTGGAGGCTTGCAGGAGGGTAGAGTTACTGATTGGAAAGCCAAGGATCGAAAGGTCCAGTTTTTCTGCCAAACTCCGAATCTCCTGCAGCCGTAGAAGGCCGGAGTTAGGGTGCTGGGGTAAGCTCGGTATCCGAGAGGGCAAGAACCCAGACTTAGGTTAAGGTCCTTAAATACTGACTAAATGTAGAAGGCAGTGTAAATCCTCAGACAGTAGGACGGTAGGCTTAGAATCAGCCATCCGCCAAGAAGTTCGTAACAGATTACCTACCGAGGATTTATGCGCTGAAAATGGACGGGACTAAGTCAGTTACCGATACCTAAGCTCTTGCAAAAGAGGGTAGAGGGGTGTCCTTCATGGGCAGAAGCTTCTGCGTGAGCAGGAGTGGACCGTGGAGGAATAAAGATCCTGCTGACAGTAGCAACATAGCTAAGTGAGAATCTTAGCCACCTGAAGTCTAAGGGTTTGTCAGCCATGTTCGTCAGCTGGCAGTTAGTCGGTCCTAAGTGTGCCGCTAATCTAAGCACGCGACAGGGAAATCGGTTAATATTCCGATACCATGGAGGTACGCGCGGCAACGCAAGCCAGGTTCGAGACGCTTTGGGATAGGCAAACGTAAGTTAACTGTTGAAGCCTCTGGAGTCTTATAATGAGGAGAAGGAGGTGAATGCAGGAATAGCTTTGCGTATGCAGAGTTTTGTCGATTCCTTGAGCCCATGAAAATCGAACTTGGAAGGATCCTTCATGCCCGTACCGAGAACCGTCACAGGTAGACTCGTTGAGAAGACGAAGGTGTGTTGGGACAACCCAGTCTAAGGAACTCGGCAAATTAGCTGCGTAAGTTCGCAAGAAGCAGTGCCTGTGGTTTTCCGAAAGGGGAACTGCAGGTGTCACTAGCAAGGGAGAGGCGACTGTTTAACAAAAACGCCTGAGACTGCAAGCCCGAAAGGGTTAGTACAGTCTCTGATGCCTACCCAGTGCCGGTGTGTCAAAGCCCCTTCCAAGGGGACTAAGCCCCGGTAAACGGTGGCGGTAACTCTGACCGTCGTAAAGTAGCGTAAATATGGGAAGTTTCTTGAAATATGCTACATGCTATAGACGGTGCGATAGTCAGAAACCACTGGAAAATGTATGCGAACTTTAGCGGCTGTAAACTTTGGAGAAAGACGTTAAGGAATGAAAGAGAATTTTTCTGTTCTAGCAAGAATAGGAACTTCTCATAGCGCATTCCCTTGTCGTTTAATTGACGACCCGTCTGAATGGCTTAACGACTTCTCCACTGTCTTGGACTGGTACCCAGCGAAATTGCTATTCAGGTGAATAGGCCTGAGACCTCCTGTGGGAATTTATCGTAAGTAGATTTATCTATTTTGATAACCCAAGACGTAGACCCCGTAGATGGGGTTAAGGAAAAGAAAATATATTTAAACACCAATTGCTCTAAAGTGCATATGCATCGCCCTATAGAATGGTACATTAAGAGAGAACTAAAAAAGTATGACTTTAGCTCAGAAGAGCGAAGTGTTATAAGGCGTTATATTCTTTGGTTAAATACGCCACCTTCAAAAAGTGAAAGACATCCAAGAATAGCAGAAAATTTACGTGAGACTGGGCAGCAGATTTATGAGGTATACCTTGGAAGCAAAGGTGCATTAGCTCCACGTTCTTATCGTGGGCATGGTCAAGATCCAGATGTATTTGTAGGGGATACTCATATGCATGGACTAGGAGATATTACAAGGAGAGAAAGAGAATAAATCTTTAATTTTCCTTACCCCAGCGGTGAGCTTTACTGCAGTCTGATGCTGCGGTACGGTTTTGGTTGCAGAGCGTAGGTAGGACTCGTCATTAGGCCTTGCTTCTGGGCAAGGCTGAGAGGAAAATGTAACACTACCCTTTCAAAACTGTACTGCTTACTCGTAAGAGGACACCATCAGATGGGCAGTTCGGCTGGGGCGGTACGCCCTTGATAAAGGATCAAGGGCCTCCTAAGGTTTCCTCATCCGGGTCATAATGCGCACTGCATTTGTGCGGCGGTGATTGTAAACTTCGGTTTTGATTTCATGATAAGCGAGGTAGCTGATGAGCCGCAAATTTAATCAGTTCGCATTACCCGACAGAAATCGGATGTAGGTAAATTACTCTGACTGGTTATCCGGAATAGAGTATAAACGCAAAAGGAAGCCTGATTGGATTCCGCAAAGCAGGGAATCCAAACGCGAAAGCGTGGGTTAACGATACATCGGTGTCCATTAATGGGTGCCGGTGGTATGAGAAAAGCTACCTCGGGGATAATGGGCTCGTAGCCAGTGAAAGCTCACTGCATTCAAGGTCGACGTTTGCTCACTCTAATTGCGAGTAAATTGACCTGGCGTGTTGGTGCGTCGTTGTCGGCTCCCCCCCTCCTGGCTGTGCAGCAGCAGCCAAGGGTATAGGTGTCCACTAGTTAAAGGGGGACGCTAGCTGGGTTCAGAACGTTGTGAGACAGTTCGGTCGCAATCTACAGGAGGTGTTGGGTGTCTGACCGGAAGGAAGGTTAAGTACGAAATGTATTTACGTCGAAAATTAACAATAGGTAAGGTATGAACAATATAGCTTACCTTAAAGGAGTTCTAGCAGATGGACATGTATACGATGGAAAGGGAACAATTAGAATTGTCGTAAGGCAAAAAGATGACGTTTGGTTAAGGAGATTTATTGCACCTGTAATCAAGCAGATAACAAATAAAGAACCTAAAATCATTCAAACGAGTGACGGAATATACATGCTTTGGATTTATGTTAGAAAAAATGAAATTCCAAAAGAAACTTTAGAAATACTATTACAACCATTAAACGAAGTAAAGTTCGAAAATGGGGATAGTAGTATATCTTTCGTTAGGGGTTTCTTCGAGGCAGAAGGTCAATTGTATATAAGCAAAAACAAAAAACAAGACTTTAGAGTAATAATGCATCAAAAGGATTCTAAAGTCCTTGAGAATGTCAAAGAAGTTCTAGATAAACTAGAAATAAAATCAAAAATTTACGGTCCATACAAAAATGATAAAAGTTACATATTCCGATTAATAATCTTTACAAAAAGAAATGTCGAAAAATTCTGGAAAACAATAGAACCTTCTAATTCAATAAAATTTAACAAGAAAGTTAATTTTCTTTCGGCGTGAACGCACGTAAAAGGAACATCCTTCCGTGGCCTCTGGTGTACCGGTTGTTAACAGCATTGCCGGGCAGCTAAGCCATACATGGATAACTCCTGAAGGCATCTAAGGAGGAAACCATCCGGAAAAATAGACAACCGATCCGACTGCTGGCAGCAATGCCGGTGGTTGGACGAAGGCTGCCATAGACGATGGCTTTGATAGGAGAGCGGTGTAAGCACCAAGGTTTCGACCGAGGTGTTCAGCCGGCTCTTACTAATCGCCTAAGATTGACGGACTTTGATAAACAGCCTGATCCTGTGGATAGTGGAAACTATTTTATTTCAAACAATTATTTGCAGTTTTATGCAAAAATCTCCAGTTATCAGAAACTCTATTTCAATTGCTTCAGCGTTTTAATTCCTAGCACGTCATAATATATGATATCCGTCCCTGGAACTACCTTGTCCTTAACCTCTTCAGGTATATCCAGCTCAAGCGTTTCATAATTCTCCATATCCATCAGCTGCGCCTTGCCGCCAGTAACGGCAAGCACCTGCGCCTGCTTCCTTAGAATTATCGGGACAACAATTTCGTCGCTAGAAGGACCAAGCATGCTCCTTCTCCTGTTGTCCATAAGACCGATTGCTTCTATCCTGACCTTGCTTGCGCCGTGCTTGCCACTTGTACTTACCTGCACTTTCTCCACCCTGCAAGGTGCATCGTCTATAACTACAAAACTTCCCGGCTTCAAATCCTTCAATGCAGCCCTACTTGTCTCAGCCATTTTAACTTATTTCCACTTGTTTTTATTTATAGTTAACCGCGCGTGAAAATTGTTCCAAGCGATTCCAAAGTTTCATTCTTGTAGCGCGAGTTTAGTGCAAAAAGCAGGTTTACAGCCCAGATGTAAACAAATGAACCCAGAAATCCGGCGACAAGGTCATGCCCAGTGTCTGCCATTCCTTGGACGTCATTGGTCTTGCCAACAACATTGTGAGTTCCGAAGAAGACATCAGTATAATATTCCTGCAGCTCAAGTCCGACGTGGATAATTGTTGCAATACCTACGGCAAACAGCAGAATTTCGAATCCAGAAAGCTTGATTGCACCAAACTTTTGCCGCCCCAATATAACAAGGTAAGCTACTGCGGCAAAGGCTCCTGTGCCGTAGAAATGGGCGATTATGTCATAGTACCAGACAGTGTCATAAAGGTTTAAAGAGTTGCCGGCCATATCGAAGATGTAAATCGAGAGGTAGATAAAATCAGCCAAATAAGGATAGCTCTTTCTTTTCTTGCCCAGGAAATAAAGCAGCGGAAACAGCAGGCTCAGGCCTCCGACGATTATGAGGTTCCTCAGCGGTATGGCCTTACCGGCAAATCTCGGGTCTTCAGGAAATAGCATTACCTCGACAAGGAAATAGACTATAAGCAAACGCAACAGAATGTTGAGGATTAAAGAAAGCGACGGCCTCATCCTTGTCTTACCTTCTGCTGGCCAGAATTATGTCCTCTCTTTTGACAGTCGTCCTCTTTGCATGCTCTGTGAACTTTACGGCCTTTCTGGAGATGTCCTCGGATTCTTCCAGCAACACTTCCTTCAGCGTAAGCAATGCAGAACGGGAAACCCTTTCGGCTCCTGCCTCTCGCGCTATCTTCTCCAGCGGGAGCAGGGGAAAGTCCTTAACCATATCCACTATTTGGAGTTAAATTAATATAAATTCCAAGTGTTTTGCATGAAAGCTGTTCTGGACACAAGCGCGATAATTTACCTAAATGATTTCCGGATGTTCGAGGAGATATTCACGGTCAGCGAAGTCGTAGAAGAGGTGAAGGACAGGATAAGTGTTGCAAAGCTGGCGGGAATCAAATTGAGCGTGCTCGAGCCCGGGAAAGAGGCTGTAAAGCAGGTCAAGGAGGCCGCAGCCAATACTGGGGATGCGGAGAAAATGTCCGGTACAGACTTCAAGGTTCTTGCGCTTGCAAAAGAGTACAACCTTGTGGTGGTCTCCGACGATTATAATATACAGAATGTGGCGCAAAAGCTGGGGGTGGCTTATCTCTCCGTCGTCAACAAGATAACCAAATCCGTCAAGTGGGCAAGCTACTGCAATAACTGCAGGAAATTTGCCGACAGCAAAAATACTTGTCCTAACTGCGGCGGGAAGCTGGCAAGAAGGCCAAAGGAAAGCATATATTTAAGCCCAGAAAAGTCCAAATTAATCGAAAACCAAAAGATTTAAATAGTTTGCTATTAATAGATAAGATAGCTCATTTGACTTCACTTAAAAGTGATAAATAATGCAAAAGACAAAACCCGCAAGAGCAGGAAAAGCATGCCCGGAATGCGGTAGCACTAGTTTTGTGGAAGACCTGACAAGAGGCGAGCTTGTGTGCAACAAGTGCGGTCTTGTGATGGAAGAGGAAATGATCGACACAGGCCAGGAATGGAGGGCTTTCGACACGGAGCAGATGTCAAGAAGGGCGAGAACAGGTGCTCCGTTGACATTCACCAAGCATGACAAGGGAATGACAACTGAGATAGGCAAGGGTGTCGGGGAGCTTTACAAGGTTCCGACGAAGAAAAGGGCACAGTATTACAGATTGACCAAGTGGCACAAGAGACTGATAAAGTCCAAGGACAGAAATCTTTCTTTTGCCTTGTCTGAACTGCAGAGAATCGTCTCATTTTTGAACCTTTCAAGAAGCGTCCACGAAAGAATAGCCCGTTATTACGAGCAGGCTGTCAACAAAGGCCTTGTCAGGGGAAGGAGCATAGAATCTGTTATTGCGGCTTTGACGTATGCAGTATCAAGGGAGTTCGGCAGCCCGAGAACCTTGGACGAGATTGCAGAATCGTCTGGAGAGGAGAAGAGGGAAATAGGAAGGACTTATCGTTATATTTCAAGGGAATTGAACATCAGGATATTGCCTGCAGATCCAGTAACATATGTTCCGAGATTCTGTTCAATGCTCGGTTTGAGCGACAGGGTCCAGGCAAAGGCCATAGAGATTTTGAAGAAAGCCAAGAAGCATGAGATAACTTCAGGCAAAGGACCGACTGGCGTTGCGGCTGCATCTATTTACATTGCATGCGTTTTGATTGGCGAGAAGAGGACGCAGAGGGAAGTTGCCGACACTACCAATATCACGGAAGTGACCATCCGTAACCGCTACACTGAATTGGTGAAGAAATTGGGCCTTGAAGACGAGTTAGAAAAGAAAGCCAAAGAAGATTAAATATATTTTACTTACAATTCAAAATATTAATCTCAAAGTTAATTTTAAATACAGAACCTTCTTAACCTTATTATTTTAACAATAACATTCATTTTTATGAAGCCAAACATAGGCCAAGGCGACAAAGGCGAAACTTCCTTATTCGGCGGCAAGAAAGTCAGTAAAGATGAATGCCAAGTCCAAGCTTATGGAGATGTGGACGAACTTAACTCTTATGTCGGATTAATCCGCGCAGTTAACAAACACGAAGAAATTGATTCACTTTTGGAAAAAATCCAAGAAGACTTGTTTGTTCTTGGCTCGCAATTAGCTTCTACCGAGAATTCAAGATTACCACAGTTAACAAAAGATAATATAAAATTCCTCGAAGAAAATATTCAGAAATTTGAAAAAGATTTGCAAGAATTAAGGCATTTCATTTTGCCTGGCGGAAGCCAGACTGCTTCATTGCTTCAAGTTGCAAGGACAATCTGCAGAAGGGCGGAGCGCAGCATAGTTTCGTTGTCAAAACAAAAACAACTAGACGAAAATATAATTCCTTATGTTAACAGGTTGTCTGATTTATTGTTCACCCTCGCCAGACATGCAAATAAATCCGAGAATGTAAAAGAAAAAGAATGGATATCTAGATGAACATGGGCGTCGAACACAAAATAACAGGAATAGCGCAGCTGATTGCAGTTTCGATTATTATTCTTCATTTGTATTTTAGTTTGTTGCCGAGTTCAGCCTCTTTGTTTGCTGTTGCGTATTTCGTAATTAAAGGCATTTCCTTTGCATTGTTCAAAAGAAATCCTCTTAGCATTCTGGATGCAATATCTGGCATATATCTTATTTTTCCAGTAACAGGAATGTTTTCTAATTCTATATTAAACATGGTCTCAATAATTTTCCTGGCCCAGAAAGGTGTCGTGTACCTATTTAGGTAGCAATTCCTTGAAGCGCAGTATAGACTCTTTTGCATCTTGCTTGCTTGTAAAGACTTCAAACGTTAGAGTTCTGTCGTACTTGATTTCTTTCAGCCACCTTGCCACTTGCCTGAAGTTAATGCCACCGTCACCCAGCGGCAGATGCTCATCGCCTTCACCGCTATTGTCATGAATATGGATGTGGTGCAATTTGCTTCCAAAGGTGGCTAAATAGGATTTGATGCCCTTCATTCCATTCTCCACAAAAGCATGCCCGATGTCAAGATGGACCTTCAAGCCAGGAACCTTGTCGATAACATACTTGTATTCCTTTATGCCCACAACCTCCTTTTTCAAAGGCGCATTCTCATACATCACAGTTATCTTGTATTTCTTCGCGTAAGTCACTACTTCCTTCAAGCTCTTTACTATGTTGTCCAGCATTTCCTTGTGATAGTCTTTGTAGGTCTCGGTTATCCTGGAAGAATAGAAATGGAAGTTCACAGTCGTTAGCTTGAGTGCTTTTGCGGCATCCACAGCCCTTTTTGCCTCCTCAACCCAGCTTTTCCTTACAATTTCGTAAATATTTCCCAGGTCAATCCACCATGCGGTGTGCCCTACAGGAGGATGCTTGAACTGCCCAAGAAGATTAATGATAATGTCCTTGTTTTCGATGATGAAATCAGTAGAACCTCCTGGCCATTCTATACCAACCTCGACGTAGTCAACTCCAATGTCCTTTATCGTCTTTATTTCCTGAATTATGTTTATCTGAGGATTCGTAAGCAAACCGAACTTGATTGGCATAAGTTATCTATTCCGTAATTGTTGTTATTAAATTTATTCCATCTTGTCTTCTTGTGCAAAGCCCTTGTCTTTCAAAACTTTAGCCAAGTCCCTGATGAGCTTCCTCACATGCTCCCTCATCTCATAAACATCCCTGTCTGGAATCTCCATTATCTTCTTCTCGTCGTGCAGTGCCTTCATTTTCTCAATTCTATCCCACACGTCGGCATAATAGGTTTCCAATAGCTTGGAGTCAATAAATTCTTTCCTGAAAGCTTTCGTCAAATCTCCGACAGATCTCAAAACTTCCTCCTCCCTTGTGTTCTCTGGCATCTTCTTCAAGCTCTTCAATGCAGTAATTGCGGCCTTGTACATCACTTCATGCGTCCTCTCAAGAACCTTCTCCTTCTTCCTGACCTCCAGTGCATTCAACAGGCCAAACATCTTGTCAACAAATTTCTCAGCCTTGTCTATCCACTCGTCGACAAAAGCACCAGAGACGTCCATCAATTCCTTGTGCTCTATCTTCTTTCTAATCTCAATAATCTCCTTCAGCCATTCAGCATACTGCTTGTCTAGAATGCCAGGCTTTACCAGATGCGTTGTTAGTTCGTCATATGCCTTGCTTGGAACCGGCGGAGACAAACCCATAAACATCAGCACGGCTTGCGAGGCATTAAGCATTGCATAATAGCAATCTTCTGCAAGCATCAGCAGCTTTACAGTCTTTGCCCTGTTCAACTTCTTCGGTGCGCCTTCCATGTAGCTTTCTATAGCCTCCCTTGTAGCAGGGATCTTCCCCATGTCCAACAGCCTTTTAATCGGCGTGAAGAATCCTGTGTCATAAACAGGGACACCTTCCTTGATGAAATTGTAAATTATCGGATGAGCAACTCTTGCATAATCCCAGAATTCTGTCAGAGTGTACACAGGCTGTATCGAGAGCAGGCAAATTTTCTCATCCTTGCCCAACTCGTTCTTCACGTCTATCCAAACTTCCGGTATCTCGTTTACCATCTTGAACAGGTCGGCATCCATCTTGTCAAGCATCTCGTTAGTCAGGTTGAAAGTCGCGTCGTCAACAACAATGAAAACGTCAATATCGCTTTTCGGCTTGAACTCTTCCCTTACAACAGAACCCATCATTACAATAGCCTTAATGTACTGTCCGTACTTTTCCAGCACTTTTTTTGCATACTTCTTTACAGTCTCAATTCTCTGTTCCTTTGTCTCCAGTTTCGGCGCCGTGTCCGGAATTTGGACGTTGGGAGCTTCTGGCCTAGCTTTTTCTCTTTCCATTGAACTCACATGCTCTCTTCGCCGACAAAATCTCTTGGCAATAACTTCTTCATCCTGTCAATTATAGCTTTCGCCAGTTGCAATGCATGCTCCAAGTGCTGGGTCGCAACTTCCTTTATATCGCCATGGTCTATGTCCTTCCAGAGCTTGTCAAGCTCTATAAACTTGTCGACATATTCCGGCTCCAGCTTCTTTTCCTTGACCATCCTTTCCAGAAATTCCGGAGCCTTCTTGTAGTCAGGGGTTTCCTTGTAGTGGTACATGACAACCGCCTGGACAATATCCAAAGCAGTGTATCTCAGCTCGAAAACCATCGCTTTGATGTCAAGCTTTATCTTCTTGTACCTAGTGCTTGCTGCACGTGTCTTCAAGCTCACCGTCTCGTCGCTGGGAGGAATCAACCCCATCTGAAGCATTCTCTGTATGGGCTTCATAAAGCCTGTGTCGTAAATTGTCAGCCCGTATCTCAAAAAGTTGGAAAACTCGGGTGAACCAATTCTAATCGACTGCCAGAATTCTGTCAGAGTGTGCACTTGTATGTGCAGGTCCTTTGTTTCGCTTGCTATCAAATAAAGATGGTCTATAACCCTGTTGAGGTCGTCACTGGCTTTTGTTGCCGTGTCATCTACTATTATCCAGACGTCAACATCAGAGCCTTTAACCGTCGTGCCCTTGACGACAGAGCCGAAAATAAGAACAGACTTGATCAATTCCCCGTACTGCTTCCTGATGGCGTTCGTGTAATTGACAACCTTTTCTATAACTTCCTTTTGGTCCGCCAACGCCGGGTGAGGTTTTTGCTGCGCCTGCTTTTTGGCAAGCTCCACGTCTTCCAGCTCCTGTTCCAACCTGTCGAAAGACATAAATATCTCTTAACTTGGTTGTATATAAAGGTTACTGTCACTTGGAAGTGGTAAACTATAGAAATCTTTTATAATTATACGCTTATCATAGGATTTGATAAAACGGCTTTACAGGATACAATCACAGAACTTATAGACAGGCTGTTTGAGAAGTACGAGATAGAATAGGGTCAGATCATCTCAGCTCTTCCTTCTTCCACTTTTCAGGCGTCATACCCGGCTTTGCCAGGGCTTCCTTGCCCAGTGCAGTATGTTGCTCTTCAGGTGCGATAATCAGCCCCTGCAAAGGATCCCTTGCATGCTCGACCATAATAACCCTCTGCCTCTGCTCGGACAGGATTCCTTCTGGCGAGATGCCGTAGAAAGATATCGGCAGCTTCTGTGGGTCAATTCCTTTATCCAAGTTCTCGATTATCTGCCTTAATGCAAGCACGGCGGTCCTGGTTATTTCAAAAGGATTCTGGCCGCCGCCGCGTTCGAAAACAAGATAGCCTTCTTTGAACCCCAGTCCTCTGAGTTGAAAAAGCCATTTGTATATCTTGAACTGCTGGTCTGAAGGGATCTCAAACGGGTTATGGTGGTGTATGGGCAACGGCTCGTAAATGTGAACGGCCCTCACATACTTTCCAAAATCATGCCCTCCTTTCTTCATCTGCTCAAATTCTTTTGCCGGATCTATCGCATTATGCAGCCAGTGATTGAGATCTATCAGAATCTTTAGCAGGTCTGTTTTGAATACTTGTTCAGCCGCCTTGGCAAAATAATACATGTGCTCCGCACGTATGATTCTCTGCAGGCCTTCTATCTGCCCTTCGCTTAATTCAGGGTTTTCGAAAACCAACTGCACCTTTATGATTTTCAGCTTGTCAATCGCACTCTTTTCATAGAAGGAATCTCCTTCCCTTCCCGGATTCTTCTTTATCATCTCAGCTGTATACTCCTTCAGCGGGTCAGCTTCAAAATGCCCAAGCACATATCTGCTTGCAACCATAGCAACAATTTCTGGATCAAGATAAATTTCACCGGTAACAGTATTCACAAGTTTTTTAGGCGCCCATTTTTCTTCCAGATCCTTCATTGACCTATCCTGAAAGTACATCTTCCACAGGGGCTCCTTAGGATCATTTTTTTTGAACTCTAGATATTTTGCTATAAGCACATAAGCGATTTCCTCGTCAGTAATCGCTCCTCTGACGTATCTAGTTGCAGTCGCTCCAGACCATTCGTCATAAACTTGAGTTTTTATTTCCTCGTCTGTCGGTTGGGCTTCCGGTAAATTACCAATCGCATCCCTCATGTTTCTTTCATCCGGCGGCCGACCATACCTTTGAATATAATCTCTTACAACTCTTTCGCGAACTTCAGGCCTGGCACTTAGCTCCTCAATTTTCCTCATCAAAACTTCCTGTGATGCCCTATTTCTGATTTGGTCGACGCTAGTTACTACAACAGGTATCTCACGACCGTAAACCAAATATAACATACCTTCGTTTCTAAACCAGTCTTTCAATTCTGGAGTTTCATTTAACAAATCTATCCAAGAATTTCTTCCCTTGAAATCCAGCATAGGAATTCCAGCCAATCGATACCTCTCGGCAAAATATCCAATCGACATCATGTTTGAAATGTGAAAGTCAATATAACCAGGCAGATACTTGCTCATGTTCTTCGGCTTGCCAAACTTGTCATACATCGCGTCCATGTACTGGTGCAATCTCCTGTGTGCCTGCCTCCAAACTTGCTGCAATGCTGTTTCGAAAGCTACAGTCTGCCCTATCTCCCCGTGCATAACCCATTTAATGCCCAAATCATCTACAAACCTTTTCACAAGGTTCTCGACCTCAGGCTCGAACAATTCGGCGGATGTAAAAGTCTCCATGTCCGCCTGCACGACATTAACTCCGTAAGTAAGAATAGACGGAATCTTCTTCCCAAGACCCATCAAGTTGGGATCCCTTCCTATGCTTCCCAAGCCGCTTGAAACTGTAAGATGATATACCATACTAAATCCTTATACCAGGAACTTTTACGCCTTGCTGAAGATACCGCAAAACATAAAGATAGCCTTGAACCATCGACTCGACTTGGAACATCTCTGCAATCCTGTCGTCCATCGCAAACTCGTAGGGTCCGCGTGCCCGCAAAACGTCAAACTTTAATCCTAAAGAGCTTAATACGTCGCCTAAAGCATGTTGAACTTTTTTAACTGGCTCCAGCAAATCTTTCCCCTCTTTCCGCTCCTTTTTTTCCTCGCCGCCGAACATTTCCGGATACTCCTCCTTTACAAGTTCCTCGATGCTCTTCAGATTCAAATCCGGCCCCCCAAACTCTCCTAAAAGCTGTTTGATGTAGTTCTCCAGCTCCTTTTCCTTTGCAATCATTTCCAGTATGGTCACGATCATGACATTCTGGCTCCTTGTCTGCACTGTTATGGTGTCAACCATCATATCCTCCAGTTCTGTGCCGTTAGGAAGCCTGATGACATTTCTCAGGAAAGGTATGTCCAGGAAGACGAAGTAAGGGCTGAACGGCCAGGAGCCACCTGCCATTGTTGGCAAACTCTCCCTTCGCGGCACACCGCCAATCATTTGCATGGCCTTTGTCCTGTAGATGTTCGACAACCGCTGTCGAGCCAGGTACACGTCATGTATCGATATTTCCACATTATAAGTTTTCTGCACGTTTGGCATATATCTTCTGACAATATCGTCTATAGACCTTTCAACCGGCAAAGCCGGTAGAGTTTCTTTGACATCCACGCCATTTTTTGCAAGAATCTCTATGTCTCTTTTGTTGAATCCTGCCTCAGACAGGGTCACAGTGTCAAAAAAATCCCGTGTTACCTTGTATTTTTCTGCAGGTGCGAACGGAAGGAATGCCCAAATTCTCGTCATGTCAAGTGAGTAAGCCTGCGAGCCAGGCGGAAAAAGAAATCTTGTATGAAAACCTCTAGCACTAGGAGTTCGAAGCGCATCATCAATCATCCTATACCTTGCTATCGTAGGTTTGATCATTTCCGTATACTGCCTTACAGAAGCCCTTCTCATCTCCACAAGCCTTCTGACATTCTGGAACCTTTCCTGCAGAGTGGGTTTGAACAGCCTGTCCCTCCATTCCATGAAAAGCTTGTTCTTGGTCGAAAGCACAGCGCCCTCGGCTTCTGTGAAACCATGCCTTTGTGCAATCTTCTTCGGGTCTGTATCCTTGTCGTCCAACCTCATAAAGTCGACAATTATTGTGGGCCATCTGGGAGTGATTGTCCTGATGGCAATGCCTTCTCCGGTATGCGCGTCAACTTGGTCGACAAAAACCGATCTCAGCAGTTGCGTACCCTCCTTGGCCATCTGCTCTCCCTCGTCCTTCTCCAGCTTCTTTTTAGACATCATCATCTTCTTTCCCTTCTCGATTTTTGTAAAGTAATCCATGTATTCCCTGTACTTTCTCAGGTCGTGCGAAATCAGGTCATAGTCATGAATGGCTGTGGCAATCTGCCCTAGGCCGGCCTTTATCTGCGCTTCAAGCTGCTCCTTCTGGTGTATGGTCAAATCGTAGTACTGCTTGAATACCGGAGGAACTTGTATCCATTCTTCTATCTTAAGAGTCTCAAAGCCGACTTTACGCAGCTGGAAAATAAGCCCGTAGTACAAGCCGCTCATAGAGCCCATAGGGCCTGTAAGATCAATATACATCTCGCCTTCGAACGGGTTGGCGTTCAAGCCCATGCCCGGCTCTTCGTTGTAAATCTCCGTTTTGACAACATTCGACATAATACTATTTCGTTTTTCTCCAGATTAAGTTTTAACTACCAAGAAGATTCCCACACCAAGGAGAATCAAGCCAATCAGAATTATCATATTCGCAAACTCGTCTGGCATGTAGCCCCTCCCAAAGCCTGACTGGATGCCGGGAAACGCTATTATGAAGAACAGACCCAAGACAATAAGACCCCAGCCGGCAAGCTCCGAAAGCACCATAATATACTTTATACTTTTAAATTTACATATCTTATTAGTGATTGTTTGCCAGTATTCGCCAGAGCAAGAATATTGATTCATGACTATTGCCTGATACCAAGGCCGGTGGCCACTCTAGAGTACACAGGCCCGAATCCGCAGCGTACCTACGAATACATCCGCAAGATATTCACAACCTTGTTCGGCATAACAGAAAAGGAAATCCAGGAAAGGGAATTCAGATGGGACAGGGTGGCTGGGGGGGAAAGCTTCCATGTCAGGTTCGAGACAATCAAGGACTTGGACACGTTCACTTTCCAGGACATCACAGTAATTATTGACGGCACCGCGCACCCGAGCAAGGAGTTCGGCAAGGAAGGCTCGGTAAAGATCAGCTTTGAAGGGAAGATAAGGACAGAGTACCCTCAAGATACTGTCTGGCAGAGAAGCCTGCTATACGAGATGTTCCGGACAATGTACCACAAGCTGATTTATCAGGGCATAAGGAAAAAGTATGTTGAAGAATGCAGGGGGCTTCTGCTGCAATTCGGCGACGAGCTGAAGCAGTTCTTCAATCTCCTACCGCAAACGTGATTTAATGGCCAGTTGGATTTTAGAGGACGATTGCCTGGTGCCGGACAGGCAGATAAGAATAGACTACAGAGGCCCCAACCCTTTCAGGCTTTACAGCGTGGTGCCTCAGCTGCTTAGGGCCATATGGGACATCAGAGGAAAGGACGTGTGGGAAAGGGAATTCAGATGGGACATAACATCCGAACCTATACCGTTTTTTTCCAGGTTTGTCATAAGGAAAACTTACGACAACTGGTCAAAGATCTATTCCGAGCTGATAATGCAGGGCAAGCAGCCGACGGATCCGAACAAGGAAGGGGAAGTCTCGATTATCATCAGAGGCATTCTAAGGACAGAGTCCCCAAGCAACACAATAATCCAGAAAAGCGGGATTTACAAGTCCCTGCGCTGGCTTTATTTCAGGACTTTGTACAATGATGTAAGGCGGAACTTACTGCAGGAATGCAGGATTAAAGCAGGAGATTTGTCAGGGGAGATACGAAAGGCGTTGGGAATATCGCCAGAGGTAGTGGCAAGGTGATTTAATGGGCATATTAGGCATCGTAGGAAACATAATAGTTTTTCCATTCAGGCTGATTTTCGGAAGGCGCAAGGAAAAGGAAGAGCAATTGCCACAGGAAACTTTGCCGGCACAAGCCATGCAGCCGAAAGCGATTGATACTTCGATGGAGAACCTAAAGGCGAAGATAGACATGATGATGGCTCAGGTGGAGAGCATAAAGCTCGAATATCAGGCGTTGGACCAGAGGATACAGAACATGGAAAGGATGCTAAGGGAAATCTACATGATAGCTAAAAGTTAATTCTTTAACACCTTAGTTTATTTATGATAATTGGATTGGTAGGCAAGCCTAGTTCAGGGAAATCAAGTTTCTTCAAAGCCGCGACGATGATAGATGTAAAAACTTCACCAGTGCCATTCACAACCATAGAACCCAACGCAGGAATAGGTTATGCGACAATCGATTGCGTTTGCAAAGATTTCAATTTAACATGCAAGCCTAAGCATGGGCATTGCAAAGATGGGAAAAGATTCGTTCCTGTTAAGCTTGTTGATGTAGGCGGATTAATTCCGGGTTCACATGCTGGGAGGGGACTAGGAAATAAATTTCTTGATGAAATTAGACAAGCATCAGTCTTAATTCAAATTGTCGACGCTTCCGGGCTTACGGACGCAGAGGGAAAGCCTACAGAAAATTTTGATCCTAGAAAGGAGATAGAATTTCTTGAAGATGAGATAAATTATTGGTTTGAGTATGTGGTTAAGAGAAATCTTGAGAAACTAAAGCTGCCGTCTTCCAAAGCAGATTTAATCAACTTGCTTCATGAAAAGTTGAGCGGATTGGAAGTTACGAAAGAGCAAATTTCCCAAACACTTGAAAGAAGTTCGTTGAATGACATAGAGAAATTCTCCAAAATCTTAAGGGAACTGTCCAAGCCCATAATCATTGCGGCTAACAAAATTGATTTGCCTCCAGCTCAAGAAAACTTGGAAAAGTTGAAACAACCTCACAAGCTAGTAATTCCAACAAGTGCAGAATCGGAAGTTGCATTAAAGAAGGCGCACGAAAAGAAATTGGTGTATTATCATGGTAACGATTTCCACGTAATTGGCGACTTGGACGAAGGAAGGAAAAAAGCGCTGGAATTCATACAAAGGGAAGTGTTGGACAGATTTGGTTCAACTGGAGTGCAGGAATGCTTGAATAAGGCAGTCTTCGATGTTCTAAACTATATTGCAGTTTATCCTGTGGCCGATGCCAACAAGTTGACTGATAAGGATGGAAATGTTTTGCCCGATGCATTCCTTGTACCTAATGGAGCTACAGTCAAGGAATTTGCATTCAAAGTCCACACACAGCTGGGAGAAAAATTTGTTACAGGCATTGATACAAGGACAAAAATGCGGCTGGCCGCCGACCATAAATTAAAGCATAGGGATGTAGTCTCGATAGTTTTCGGTAGGTAGTTTATATATTTTATTTGCAATAATTTAAACAATGGGCAAAATCTTTTTCAAAGATTTATTGAAGCAAACGATAAAGTTTTAGCTGTTAAGAATTCAGAAGATTTCGCTGGCTTATATGTTATTTTCCCAGCATAACCGCCTTCTTGCAAGAATTCTCTATGTTCGCCTAAAATCTCCTTAGATTACGCTCTAGTTTTTAGCCACCTATAATGCATCATTCTTTGTTCTCCTCTGTCGTCTGTTAGGTAAAAATGAAATATTGGTGGTCTAGTTCCGAGTTCCGAGATACGTTCAATTTCATATGCTTTGCCTTTTGTAAATACCTTTGGTAATTCCACCCCCACAATTGCTCTTTTCATAGTATCAAAATAAACGTTAGTTAAATAGACTATATTCCCGACATCAATTTTCATGGCTTCTCCCAATCTCATGTTAATTAATAGAAACATCAATTTTAAATCCGTTAGATAAGAAACTCAATTTCATGAGACAAAATAAGCTTTATAAATCTCAGAACACTACTCTGTTGTGTCTCCTACCAAAGAGAAATCATTGGCCGAAGGCGCAATGGAACACGAGCATTTTTCTTCTTCTCCAGACGGCTACAAATATGGCAAATCCAAGTTCGTCATAATTACAGGCAGCGTGATGTCTGGCGTAGGCAAGGGAACCTTTTCAGGTGCTTTGGCAACTTTGCTAAGCTGTCACGGCTTGAATGTGTCTCCGGTAAAGTTCGATGGCTATCTGAATTATGACAGCGGCACCATGAACCCTTTCAGGCATGGCGAAGTTTTTGTCTTGGACGACGGAACAGAATGCGATCTTGACTTGGGCTCTTATGAAAGGGCTTTGCACAGAGACATGACGAAAGACAATTATTTGACTGGAGGAAAGATTTTCAAAATTATAATTGACAAGGAGAGAGCGGGAAAATACCTTGGACGCGACGTTCAGTTCATCCCGCATGTAACCGGCGAAATTAAAAACTTTCTCAGGCAACTTGCGATGAAAACAAATGCAGATGTCGTTCTTGTTGAGGTCGGCGGGACTGTAGGAGACTTGGAGAATGCCTACTTTGTCGAGGCAATGCGCGAGTTGCGATATGAAGAAGGCAAGGAAAATGTAATGTTCGTGAATGTCACTTATGTCATAGAGCCGGGCTCGCTTAACGAGTACAAGAGCAAGGCGGCGCAGCTGGGCTTGAGGCAACTGATGGGGCTTGGAGTGCAGCCCGATGTGATAATAGCCAGGTCGCAAACACCTACGCCAGATTCAGTCAGGGAAAAGATAAGCGTTTTCGGCAACGTTCCTGTAAACCGTGTTTACAACCTATATGACTTTTCAAATGTCTATGAGATACCTCTGATGCTTCGTGACCTTGGTCTTGATAAGGAGATTTTCGCTGCTTTAAATGTCAAGCCTAAAAAAAATGGGGACAAGACGCTTAATTTCAAAAACTGGGAAGGGTTTGTCAGCAAAGTTAAAAATGCGAAGAAGGAAATTGTGATTGGGATAGTCGGAAAATACACGAATGTCCACGACTCTTATTTGAGCATCTTGAAATCTCTTGAGCATGCCACGCCTTACAATGGAGCCAAAGTCAGGATAAAATGGATTGAGGCAACTGACATAGAAGACGGAAAGATTTCTGCTGAAAAGGCATTGTCAGGCGTAGACGGAGTAATTGTTCCTGGCGGATTCGGCAAAAGGGGCATTGAAGGCAAGATTAAAGCAATTGAACATGTTAGGAAAAATAACATACCGTATCTTGGGCTGTGCTATGGGATGCAGCTTGCGGTTGTTGAATTTGCAAGGAATGTGTGCGGATTGAAGACAGCGCATACGACGGAGGTAGACCCGAATACAACATGCCCTGTAATTGATATTATTCCTGAGCAGAAGGACAAGCTTGAGAAATCTGAGATGGGAGGTACTATGAGGCTTGGTTCTTATCCTGCCAAATTAAAGCCTAATTCTCTGGTAAGAAAACTTTATGGCAAAGATGTTGTGAGTGAACGGCACCGCCACAGATGGGAGATTAGCAATGACTACAGAGAAACGCTGGAAAAGAACGGCATGTCTATGTCTGGGATTTACGAGAAGAGGAATCTGGTGGAATTTATAGAGATACCTAAGAACAAGTTTTTTGTCGCGACACAGGCTCACGGTGAGTTCACGTCAAGACCTCTAACTCCTAGCCCGCTGTTTATGGGATTTGTCAAGGCTTGCTCGTCATAGGCTTAAATTAAGTATCGTATAAATGATATCATGGTAATTCTAAAGCAAAGATTTCGTAAAGTAAGACAAGGCTTGAGGAGATTCCGGGCAGTGTGGGAAAAAACAAACATCAACAAATATTGGAAACGACTGAAAATAAAATGATTTATCACAACCTTTAACGTATTTGTTTAATTTACCACGTTTGGTGTCGTGAAATAGCTACATTTAAATCTTCGTATTAATTTATTCTTTAAAGTTGATTGGGTGATGTTAGAGAGTGTTATAAGCTTAAAAATGAAAGAGTTAGAAGAACGTATTTACCCTCCTGTTTTAGAACGTGGATATTGGCAATCTCCTGCAATACTTGTAACGAATGAAAGTGCTCGTCCTATGTTTTTCAGGCAGATTCAAGAAAGAGAACAAATAGACGGATATATTGTAGGTGTTGGATGCGGCAATTGCCTTACTATGTTAGACACATTTTCAGCCGGGACTTTGCCTGAAGGTATAGTAATGGCTGATATAAGTCCTCACGTAGTAGCATTTGGTAGGGTAGTTATAGAAGCTTTCAGAAGATATAGGAACTTTGAAGGTTTTGCTCGCTTTTTGACGTATATGGCAGAAAAATCAGGCACAGGAGACGGTTTTGGTGATTATAATCCAGCAGATGTTGTGAAAGTACAAGCATGTTTTAAAGACGCATACGATTATTTCAAGGAGTCTGAAGCTTTTCCATTGAATGATACTATAGATGTAGTTGCATTTGTGCGAGATAACTATGAAAGGTTTCATATGCTAGCAAATGATGGTAGAATGGTTATGTTATTTGGTAATATTTATGGAAAAGAATTTTCAGCAGAGATCCCAACTTTACCTAGTTTTAGGGGTAGACGAAATATCATCTATCTATCAAATTCTCTTCCTCCTCGGATCCCGACTAGTAGGTTCTTTGACACTATTCCAGAAAATCTACGTGAAACTTCTCAACGATATAATTGTCTCGCCAGATTAAGTGCTTTGGATGGCGGACAGAATGTTTATGTCTATGCTGGAAGAAATATAGATTCTAGAACAGATACGGTTGGATTGTTTCCATTAGGTTATACAACTGATATAGAAGATTTGCGTGGGATTTAAATAGTTTACTAATTAGTAAAAGGTATGGCATACACTCTAAAGATTGGTGGAGATTTTTACAATTTGGGATCAACATCTGTGGAAGAGCTGACTCGTAGAGTTTTTAATGGTCAGATTCATGTCGGAAATTTAGGAGAGCGGTTACTTGAAAAGCGACCTCCAAGAACTGGTGAATCTGGAGGGTGGTACATAGATGTAGACCAAATGATGAGAAGTGAAGAGAGAGCACCTATTCTAGTAGCGGAAAATCCTGGTAGGTTATCACCTTACGAACAATCACGTTATTTTAGAATATTAACAAGTGGATAATTTACAAGCGTTTGAGAATGCAGATAAATACAGACACTGATGCGATTTCAGGATTTTAAAATTAGTCGAGATTGTGGTCTAAAACACAAACTTTTATTAATCAATGCAATATATATAATCTGATACTTTGTACTCTCAAGAAATAGAGTCGTTGCTTAAGAGCAAGAAGATAAAGATTGGAGATAAAGTTTCTGTCGAGAAAGGAAAATCCCGGTACACGGGTATACTCATGCCAAGGATAGGCCTGGGCGATACTTCTTCCTTGGTGATAAAATTAGCAAATGGCTACAACATAGGGATAAAATACGAAAAGGATGTCAAGGTAAAGCTTGTGGAAAAGGGCAGGCCAGTTAGGTTCAAGCCATCCGAAGTTACCATAAGAAAAGATCCGTCCAAGCCTACGGTTTCCATCCTGGGTTGCGGCGGGACTATAGCATCAAGAATTGAGTACAGAACCGGCGCTGTCTCACCGGCTTTCTCGCCCGGCGACTTGTTACAGTCATTCCCAGAACTGAAAGCCATAGCCAACATCAAAGGACGAAAATTGTTCGACCTGTTCTCAGAGAACATGACGCCTGAGCATTGGAGAATAATTGCAGCCGAAGTTGTAAAGGAAATAAACTCCGGAGTTGACGGAATTGTCCTTATGCACGGCACCGATACTTTGCACTACACATCTGCGGCATTGAGTTTCATGTTGAAAGATTTGCCGGTTCCTGTTGTCTTGGTCGGCGCCCAGAGAAGCAGCGACAGGGGAAGCAGCGACAATCTAGTAAATCTTGTCTGTGCTACTTTGGCGGCAGCCAAGTCGGACATAGCCGAAGTGACTGTATGCATGCACGGCAGCGCCAGCGACGAATTCTGCTATCTCCATCAGGGAACCAAAGTAAGAAAATTGCACACTTCAAGCAGAGATGCCTTCAAAAGCGTAAACGCCCAGCCATTGGCAAAGATAACGTATCCTGACAAGAAAATAGAGTTGCTTAGAACCGACTATCGGAAAAGAGACGGCAAAAAGATAAAACTGGAAGAAAATTTGAATTCAAATGTAGCTCTCGTTTATGTTTATCCTGGAATCAAACCTGGATTTATAGATTCTCTGCGGTCTTACGATGGTGTAGTTGTTGCAGTCACGGGCTTGGGCCATGTGCCGACAAATGCGGGCGGCGATAAATATACGCAAAGCCTTATACCTAGCTTGAAAAATTTGATTGATTCCGGAATTCCGGTCGTTATTGCACCGCAGACAATTCACGGAAGGTTGAACTTGGAAATCTACGAGGCAGGCAGAATCCTGGAGCAGACAGGGGTCATCGGCAACTATGCAGACTGGACGCCTGAAACCGCTCTCGTGAAATTAATGTGGGTTCTCGGCCAGACGAAAGACATGAAGAAAATCAGGGAGATGATGATGACAAATTATGCTGGGGAAATCAGTCCCAGGTCTGTGATTTAATGGACAAGATTAATTACAAGTCATTGAGGATGAAGGCCGGGTTGGAGCTGCACATGCAACTCGACACTCACAAGCTCTTTTGCAAATGTCCAACTTCGATGAAAGAGAAGAATCCTGTTAAATCTGTTGTGAGGAAATTACATCCTGTCGCAAGCGAGCTTGGTGAAATTGACACTGCGGCAGAATTCGAATATTTGCGCGACAGAACTTTTCAGTACCAAGTCTTCAACAGCGAAAGTTGCCTTGTGGAATTGGACGAAGAGCCGCCGCATGAAATAAACCCGGAAGCTCTGGAGATTGGATTGCGGATTGCGCTGATGCTGAACTGTGAAATTCCAAATGAAATTCATGTCATGAGAAAGATTGTTATTGACGGCAGCAACACGTCCGGCTTCCAACGGACCGCAATAATCGGGCTTAACGGTTGGATAAGTTACAAGGGCAGCAGAATACCGATAACTCAGATTAGTTTGGAAGAAGACGCTTCAGCAATTGTTGGAGAGCAGAGCGGTAATGTCATATACCGACTTAATAGGCTTGGCGTTCCTCTGGTGGAAATTGACACAGGAATTTTAGAAAATTTCACTCCCGAACAAATTCAAGAGATTGCTTATTTAATTGGAATAACTGCCAGGTCGACAGGCAAGACAAAAGTTGGAATAGGTTCTATAAGGCAGGATTTGAATGTTAGCATCAGGAACGGACCGAGAATTGAAGTGAAGGGCGTGCAGGAGCTGGGCTTGCTGTCGAAAGTTATCCAGTTCGAAGTCCAAAGGCAGATGAAGGAAAAGCCGAAAGAGGAAACCCGCGGTGCAAACCTGGACGGGACGACAAGATACCTCCGGCCATTGCCTGGAAGGGGGAGAATGTATCCAGAATCCGATTTAATGCCGATTCAAGTCACGAAAGAATTTGTCGAATCTTTAAAGAAGAATCTTCCTGAATCTTGGATAAGCAAAATCGAGCGATTTAAGACAAAGCTAAAGTTGCCCGACACGCTTGCGAAGGAAATTGTGAGCTCGGAATATCTGTACTTGTTTGAGAAGGTTGTAGAAAAAACTAACGCCGATGCAGTGGTTGTTGCAAACACTTTGACTTCTATTGTGAAAGATTTGGAGAGAAGGGAGAAAATTGAAATAGACCGCATACAGGAGAGCAGGTTCTTGGAACTCTTCGACCATCTCGGCAAGAGAAAGATTATGAAAGAAGCAATTCCAGAGATTCTGAAATACCTTGCGACATATCCTCAGAATAGTGTGGAGGATGCGTTGAGAGAACTTAATCTAAAGCCGTTGTCTGTAGCTGAAGTTAGGCAAATCGCGGAGGAAATTTTAAATCAACAGCCAAACATTCAGTTTGAAAAGTTATACGGGATTGTGATGAGCAAAGTTAGAGGAAAGATTGATGCGCAGGAAGCAATGAAGATTGTAAAAAGTTTGATGAAAAAATAATTTTTAAAAAAACTTTATAAGTTTAAGGTACTATAAAATAATCAATGAATGAAAAAATCGAACTGAAAGAAAAAGTTAAATCAATTGAAATAAATGGGCCAAAATCGATTTCACAGCTTCTTTCTGAAATGGCAAACACAGGCTTCCAAGGAAAAAAACTTGGGCAAGTTGCTGATGTTTGGGAAAAGATGGTGCGGGACAAGGATGCTACTATTATTTTAGGTTATGCCGGCTCTTTGAGTACAACTGGCCAGTGGAAGATTATAAATTGGCTGATCGAAAACAGATTTATCGACGTTTTGGTTTCAACAGGCGCAAACATTTCTGAGGACATTGTTGAGGCGATGGGATTCGATTATTGGCAAGGAAGTCAATATGTTGACGATAATGTTTTACTCAATCAGAATGTCAATAGATATTACGATGTCTTCGGGAAGGAGTCAGACTATATGAAGATGACAGAACTGATTGCCGATTTTTACACCTCTTCCCTTAAAGGGGGTCATCCTTATTCTTCACGAGAGCTTTTGTATATGTTTGGCAAATGGTTGGAAGAAAAGGGAGTAAACAGCATTGTTGCAACAGCCGCAAAACACAACGTCCCTATATTCTGTCCTGCAATTGTCGACAGCCCGTATGGAGATGCAGGATTGATTGCTAAAAGCAAAGGTTTCAATCTAGTAATTGATAACATGAAAGACTATACCGAATTCATGAGCTTGGGGGAAAAGATTAAAGAAACTGCCGTTGTATATATCGGCGGCGGGGTCCCAAAGGACTTCATCCAGCTCCTTGCAGTTACACCCAATCTTCTTTATCAGAAAAGGGAAATACCTGGCAGAAAATCACATACCTTCCGAGTCAAGGAAAGTAAGCAGGAAGTTCGAGAAACATACTATCCTCACAAATACGCAATACAAATAACTACCGACAGCCCTCAATGGGGAGGCTTATCTGGTTGCACCTTTGAAGAGGCGATTAGCTGGGGTAAGATAAATCACGCTGGCAATTTTGTTCAATGCTATGCTGATGTTACAATAGCCCTGCCTATTGTTATTCATGCGTTAAATGAGAGGGTCAAGTCAAAAAGAGGTGGACTGGATTTGATGAGCCACCTGGAAAAATAAAATTTCATAATTATTTAATGAGCTTACAATAAGGTTATAAAATTTCTAAATTACTATTCATAGATGATATTGTGAGAAAAGTAGACGATTTCAGCATAAATGAAAAAATAACCGTCGATGAATTAGTTAAGCAGATGCAAGCTTCCGGAGGGTTTACTTCAAAAAAGCTTGCCGAAGGAACTGACATCATAGAAGAGATGCTGAACGATGATAATTCCCTTAATTTTCTATCATTTCCTGCCGACATAGTGTCAACCGGCACCAGAGGGGTCATTAAAGACATGATAAAGAAGGACTGGTTCGATGTAGTCATCACCACGTGCGGCACTCTGGACCACGACATAGCCAGGGCTTACAAGGACTACTATCACGGCAGTTTCGACTTGGATGACAGTGAACTTAGAAAGAAGGGCATGCACAGGCTGGGCAACATAGTTTTTCCAGAAGGCAACTACGGAATAATTATCGAGGAAAAGATGAAAGAATTTCTTCAAAGCATTTTCGACAGCGGCATGAAAGAACTTTCAACCTACGAGCTTTGCTGGGAGATTGGGAAAAGAATCAACAACGAAGATTCTATCCTCTACTGGTGCTACAAGAACAAGGTGCCAATGGTGATACCTGGCATAACTGACGGGGCTGTAGGTTATCAGGTATGGCAATTTTCCCAGCGGCATGATTTCAAAATCAACGTTCTGAAAGACGAAAAAATGCTTAGCGACTTGGTTTGGAGTGCAGCCAAGTCGGGCGCCCTTATAATCGGCGGCGGCATATCGAAGCATCATGTTATATGGCACCAGCAGTTTCGCGGCGGCTTGGATTATGCGGTATACATAACTACTGCAGTAGAATACGACGGCAGCTTGAGCGGCGCCAGAACACGCGAGGCGATTTCTTGGGGCAAAGTCAACGAAAATGCAAGACACATTACAGTGGAAAGCGACGCGACAATAGCATTGCCGATAATTTATGCCGCTTTGTTAGATAGAAAACCTAGCGCTTGAGCATCTTTCTCTGCTTCTCAAAGATAGGCTTGGCCACCTTCAAGTCTTTCGGAAATTCCGTCCCTCTCATTATCAAGTTCTTCTCCACCTTCTTGCCGCCGAGCTTTCCGCTTAGATACTCCACACTTTTTTCAATGTCAAACTCTTTGCAGGAAAATATGTCGACAGAGGCAAATTGCTGCTCGACGAACGTATGTATGGAAATGTGGCTTTCTGCAATAATCACGAAACCTGATACGCCGCCTTTATCGAAGCTGTCAGGATTGCCGTCATAATAGCTCACAGACGGCTTGCTGATTTTAGTCATGCCTATAAGATCCGGCAATTCGTCAAGAATTTCGTAAATAAAATCGGCATCTTTGAGCGCTTCTCTACTACATCCGTATATATCCAATGTCAAATGTGGTCCGAAAACCATTTTCTTTTCTATAATTTATATAGTTTTTTACTTAAAAAAGTATTGTTTTTTCGGGAAAACTATTTCATCACCGTGAATGTATCTCCACAACGTCATTATCGTGCAATTTGTAGTCCAAACCCACTTTTTTCCCAGAAAATTTGCTTGAATTGAATATTCTCGCGTATTTGAAAATTTTCATAAAATCCTTGTGTATTTCTTTTGCCAAATCTGCCACTGTCGCATCCTTCTTAAGGGCAAGGGCTGGAATTGATTTAGGCTTTTTGGGAGATTTGGTATAAATCCTTATCTTGTCAAGAGCTTTCCAAGTCCTTTCTTTTATTTCCTCCAGTCCTATGCCGGATTTGGTATCCATGCAGATGGTTTCCCTGTCCAGGCCGCAGACAGTGCTCTTGTTCTTGGCAAAAATTATTTTCTTGTTTTCCAGCCTATTCTCCTTTAAAATTCTGACCAATTCTTCCCTCTGCTCCTGAACGTTTTGGGTGCTGTCCAGTACGGCTATAATCAGATCACATGTGTGCAAAAGGCTCATAGACTCGGACTCGAAGGTGGCCGGTATTTCAATCAGCTGGAACCTCAAATCCTCGTAATCCATCATCCCGACAACTGGCTTTTTCGTAGTATATGGATAGGATGCAATATCGGCTTTCGCGTTTGTCAGTGAATTCAAAAGCGTGCTTTTCCCAGAATTAGTAAATCCTATGATGCAAATCTGTGCAGCTCCTTCCTTCCTTATTGAAACCTTCGGTTTTCCACTCTTTTTCCTTTGTATGTAAGCCTCTTTTTTCAATTTAGCCAGGCGCTTTCGTAAATCGGCTAGCAGTTTTTCAGTGCCTTTATGTTTCACAGAGGTGCGTATCATTTCCTCCAGCCAGGTCATTTTTTCTAATTTTGTTCTAGACTGTAGGTATTTCCGTTCCGCAGCAAAATATTCAGGTCCTTGATTTGTGGGCATTTACACACCAAATATATCTTTTGCCTTCCCGTTCTTTTAACACTTTACCTTCCTTTTCTAGTTTTTTCAAGTGGTCTAAAATAACATCTACTCTAGTTCCAGCCACCGCATTTATCGGGGACAAAAACCATCGTTAAGTTACTTTTTGCCCAATTTCTTGAGCTTTACGTCAATCTCTATAATCTGCTGCTGGAATTTCTCCACTGTGCTGTTGAATTGCCCTTCATCTATCTCTCTGTTGTAGAACGACTCCTTGGTCTTTTCTATCATCTCCTCCAGCTCGCTCCTCTTGTTCTCAAGTTCGTATATCTTCTCATCAGCTTGTTCTCCTTTCCCTCCCTCTCTCTTGCCAAACATCTGCAGCTGCCCTTCTCTTAGCATATTCACACGGTTCTGTATCATGATATGAACTTTTTCAGGTCTTCGCACGCCCTTCATAACCATGTCACTGCCGGGTTTGAACGAGCTTACACTCACCGTCCCGTAGTTGAGAAGCCGGCCCATGAATCCCATCTGCGCCCTGATGTCAGCAACAGTCGCATACGGCAGCACGACCCTCTCCTTCTGTATGATGCCTTCTTCCTTGACGACCTCATTCATTGTCACGAAAAACTTCGTACGGAATTTCTCCCACTCGGGCTGCTCTACCATCACAACCGCTATAGCAGCTATGCCTAGGACAACCAACGTTGAGACCAGTTCCGACTGGTTCTTCGGCGTAAGCGTGAATGTAAAATTAAATGAAGTATATGCCAGAACAAGAAAAATAATCGTTAGAAGCGCTATGAAATAGTTTCCCAAGAAATAAAATCTCGACGTTGTAAGAACCAGTTCTTTATGCTCGTTCTCCATATTCTTAATTGGTTGTTGTAGCTTATTTCTTTAAGGGAGTTTGAAAAATCCCGCCGAAACAGCAAAGGAAATAGGAAAATTATTTTAAGAACTTGGCAAAAAAAAATAAAGAAAGAAAAAATGAAAGCGTGCTTAGTCACTCTTCTTTGCTGTCTTCGTCATCGCTTTCTTTGTCGTTTCCTTCGCCACTTTCGCCTTCACCTTCGTCGTCATCCACGCTCGGCGCTTCAGTAGCCTCTTCCGTGGACGATGAACCGTCAGTTTTTTCAGCTATGGCGAATCTGTTCCTCACGTCAGTTATCTTGATGTGAGGCTTTTCACCCATACCAGCGCCTTTAACGAACACAACAAAGTTGTTTATCCTTGCTATGCCGTCGCCGTTCGAGCCCATTTCCTTTATTTCGACATCGAACTCGTCGCCGACTTTTACCGGTTTGGGCAAATCGTCGCGTCGGTCTCTGAAATCACGATCGCGTCCGCCGCCAAATCTAGGGCCTCCGCCAAATCGTCTTCCTCCAGGACCTCCTCTTCCACCAAATCTCATTGTAGTTACCTCCTTATTTTTGGTTTAATCGAGAAACCATTCAGTTAGAACTAGCAAGTCCCCCTGTAAAGTGTTTCCCATGCGATAAAGTTTGAATGCAAAGTATTTAAATCTTTAAGAGCGCCGAGGGTGGGATTTGAACCCACATAGGCTTGCGCTTATTTTACGCCCGCTGGTTGTCTTTCAATCACCAATCATCACAACCTGTTGACTCAAGATTCACCTAGCTAAGCTATCCAGTGCTCCACCAGATTGAGCGACCTCGGCATACACATCATCTCGTAAATCAGCTCTTAAGCCTACTAGAATATTGTTAAGGAAGATATTTTATAGGTTAGCGACCTCAGCTACGAAAGCTTAAATAGCCACAGTTTACTTGATAATTATGTCAAGGTCTCTCTTAGCGTACATGTTACTACCTCTTATGCTGTATGCAGGTACGGTAGGTTATAATAGTAGAAACACTGAAGTTAGCCGTCTAAACGCGCAATTGCAGAGTAAGGTACAAGAAATTGACACTTTGAAGAGAGTAATAACTTTGGCCAAGCCCACTCGAGCAGAAATCTATGGACAATTGATAATTTTAGGAGAGAGCTACGGTATAGAGCCTGCAGAAGTTACAAAGCGTTTCAAACAGTATGAAAAGGAAAGAGGTTTAGATTTTGTAGATGGTTGTGCAATACTACCAGAAGCTTGTTTTTCTAAATCAGATATAAGAATTTAAGATTTACTTGAGAACTTCCATGCCGCCAGTCCTTGGAATGTTCAGCTGCATCGTATCCCTGAACTGAGTGACGTAAGCCCCTTTGATTGAGATTGTGTCTCCTTCAGAAACTGAATCAATCTGGTTTTCCCACAACGACAATTTTACTTGCCCTGTCTCATCCTCGATAACGACATCAGCAACGCTCTTCACACCGTATTTTGTGTTTACATCCCTTCTCTCCCCAATCTCCACAACCTTGGCCTCTATAGTTATCCCGCTCATTCCCGGCTTTATATCCGAAATTTTCATAAATCCTCACTGTATTTTAGCCTTATTAAGCTTTATTCCATTTCGGGTAGATTCCCCGTTGCATCAGAACCCGGTCGACTCTTGCCACTATCCCAGTCTTTCTCTTGAGTATTTCCTCGCTTGTCATCTTTGCTATCCCTAAAGCTATTAGTTCTTCCTTTAATGTCATCAAAGCTACAGTCTCACCTTTGGCGATATCCTCCTGGATTCTTGCCGCGCCACTGGGATACAAGGGTGCACCGTTGCACAACGCATCAACAGCAGAGTCCTTCACAAAGATTTTCTTCACGTTTGGTATAGCATACTCCGCCGGTATCAGCATAGCTCTCAGCTTCTTTTCATCGTTGCTCTTCCAGAACTCAAAAGCGTCCCGCACACTAACCAGCGAATGTGCATCATCCTCAGTGAAATTCCCAGCTTTCGTCCTCCTTAGTTCCGACATATGCGCTCCAGTGCCTAAAGTTCTCCCGATGTCATCGCAAAGTTTCCTTATGTAAGTTCCGGCTTCGCAGCCGACTTTAAACAGCACATCCTTTCCTTCAATCTCCAGAATGTCGAAAAAATGGATAGTTCTCTCCCTCTCCCTTCTTTCAACTGCCGATTTCTTAGGCGGTGTTTGCCTGATTTTTCCCAGGAATTTGTCCGAAATAGTCTTCCTTAAAACATCTTCCGGCACTTCCTTGTGCAAATGCATCACGCAAATATACTCTTTATCGAGTCCGGACAACACGGACATAATCTTGGTCGCATTATCTAAAGCCACAGGCAGGACGCCGGTTACGCCAGGATCCAAGGTACCTCCATGCCCTGCTAATTTTGCAGAAAAAATATTCTTTGCCCATGCAGTGACTTGATGAGAAGTCGGCCCTGCATTCTTGTCAACGATTATCACAGAAGATTTAATCAATTCTCCTACAGTCCTTTCATTCGGCGATTTCCCGTACTCGGAATTTGTAGCATCTTCCGATTTAACCAACCACATAATTAAGACTGGGAAATTCCATTTATTCTGATTTCGCTTTCTTCGGTTTTTCTTCAGCCTTAGACTTGCCTTCCGATTTCCTTCCTTTCATCTCGCCGGCAGAAGGCTTTTTCAGCTTCAATTTAGTGACAAGATTGGCTTTCTCATAGGCGGCAACCACATCTTCGTCTGTTGTATCTGAGCTCACATCAATTCTGTGTTGCGTCGGTTCAAGATGGGCAATGTTGCACTGCCTCCTCTTAATTCCTGTCAGTTGTTTGGGTCCTGTAACCAGAACAAAACTATTGTTGACTTTCTTCAACACAACGCAGTACTGTCCGGCCTCCCGTCCAGTAATTTTGACACATACATTTCCAGGTTCTATGCTTGCCACAAAATTCACTATTTTATATCTTTTTGTGTTTAATTAAGTTTATAAAGCACAGGTGTTTGGAAATTTCTCGAATAGGTATAGAGTATACTAAACCTTACATAAAAACAGAAAAAATAATCGGCGACAGCCTTGAACCCTGTGCTGGAATACTTCAACAGTATTATGAGATACCATACAGCATTTTCAAAACACTAAGCCCAGCTGCTATTTTGATGCTGATCGATCACTTACTATCCCAGGACTTTATAAGGAATCCCTATCGGCAATGGGTAGATGAACAGGCAGATGAATACGAGAGGTACATCAATCCACACCTCCAATGAAAGAGCATTATTGTTAAATTATTCTTGTCCTTTCCCTAAAAACTTCTCTCGAACAGTCTGCACACAAATTCCCGCCATAAGGCCTCGAAGGAACTCTCTGGCTCTTAGCCAACTTTCCCCTCTCATTCTGCGTCAACTTGGGAATTCCATGCAACGGCATCTTACAAGTGGCGCATCTTGCAACCGACGGCTTTTCTCTCTTGCGTTGAATGCTGATTCTTCCTTTCGGCGTCCTTCTCTTAACCTTCTTCATCTACTCACCTATGAACTTCCTCAGCAGCCAGCTTGACGCGAGGGAAATAAGCAAGTACCAAAATATCCAATGTGCGCCGCTTCCAATAAACGGCAGTGAGAATGGCAGGGCCGCAACTGCGGTGTCGCCAAAAGTTGCCGGAACCCACGGGAACAGGAAAATTACAACAATAGTCGAAACTACAACAACCTTCAACATCTGCTTCATGTACTGGTTGTTTATTTTCATGTACTCGTTCAGGAACTTGTTTATGTCCTCCTTCCTACCTTCCTTCTGGGCTTTCGTCAAATTTTCCCTTACTTCGGCAAGCTTGTTCTTGACATCTTTCGCCACCTTCTTATCTATCATGACCTTGTTTATGCCGAATATAACCAGGCTCATGAAAACGGCAAACAACATCAGAGCAATTGCCGGATGGAACACTAGAAGAGGTGAGAACACAGGGTTCATCAAAGTTGCGAATGCCGATATCAACCCGTCAAAGACCATGTTATCCGCCCGCCAATTTCCTTATGAATGGATGCGCCTCGTCCAAGTTCTCGCGCTGCAGCTGCTCATAATAGTTATACATAATCATAACAGTTAAAAGTATTCCAGTTCCAGTGCCTATAGCCCCGATTAAATCGGCCGTTGCCGCCAGCAATCCTATAGCTATGCCGCCCAAGACAGAGAGCGCAGGTATGTAGCGGTTCAAGACAGACTCCATGACCCTATCGTCGCGCCTGTACCCAGATATCTGCATGCCTGCACCGCCAAGCTGTCCTGCAACTGTGGAGGCTCCCATGCCTGCCGTGTTTACCCAGAAGACTGAAAATATGACGGAGCCTATGACCAGAAAAAGCATGTAGGTCAACGCCCGGAAGACCTCGGTGTGTATCAAAGTGCCTGTGATGATTTCCATCAGAAAGCTGTTGTACACGCTACCTCCGCCCGGTGCCGAAAGATAGTATACTGCCCCGCTTAGTGCATTGTTCGACTGGTCGAAGCACCCGAGCAAGCCGCAAGTCAGACCTTCAGGCGTGATGTGAGTCCCCACTCTCGCAAGCAGCTGGACATTGGCAAGCAATGCAGCTGTAAGAATCACAGGAATATTGCTCGTGTAAAGCAGCTTCAGAGCCCAAGGCCTGCCAAAGCCCCTGATTTTCGAAAATGAAAGCGGGATTTCAACGTTGATGTGCTGCACGTAGACCACGATGGACAAAATTACGGCAGTCGTTATGACAGGAATTAAGTAAATCATTGCCGAGTATGAGTTGCCTTCAAGCAGGCCGAATATAAAGCCTGGTATACCTCCAGCATACCTGCCGCCAGCAGCAAGAGGACTGAGCAATCCGATGAAAAGCTGGGTTGCAACACCTGCAGCTATGAACAAGCTAATGCCCGATCCGAATCCCCACTTGGTTACCAATTCATCCAAAAGGATGACGATTATACCGCCAAGCGCAAGCTGGAAAATAACCGCAACGATTATGGGAGCGCCTCCGGTAACAGGGAGCGCGCCTGCAATCACAAAAACTATTGCTTCCAAGAATGCGAGAGAAATTCCAAGCAGCTTGTTCCATGTCTGGAACTTTTTCCTCCCCTCTGGCTTTGTCGTGTCCCAGTTGATTATCTTGGAGCCTACCAAAAGCTGCATTATGATACCGGCTGTGACGATAGGGCCTATACCCAGCGTCATCAGGCTTCCGAATTTTGAGCCCAGGACTATTTCCAGGAACCTGAACTGCTCGAAACTCGCTTCTCTGTCAACGCCGAACACAGGCGTCCATGACAGAAGAAGGTAGCACAAAAGGGCGATTCCTGTCCATTTCAATTTGGTGTTGATTCCGTGCTTGTATTCAGGCTTTGCAATTGCCGGGAAAAAACTCAAAAGCCTTCTTGCCAAGTCCTTTTTTTCCGGGGCCTGCTCCTCGTTCATAACTTAACACTCTTGCCGCCAGCCTTTTCCAGCTTTGCAACCGCGTTCTTGGAAAATTGTTTGGCTTCAACTATAAGAGGCCTTGTGACATTTCCAGAACCAAGCAGTTTGTCATAACCTATCTTCGGCAAATTTATTTTTACCTTCCCATTTTCTTCCCCGGCCAATTTTTGGGCAACAAGCCTGTCGATTATCCTGTCCAAATCCTTCAGGTTAATCGCTTTTATTTCCTTTACTTGCGCGTGCCTCGTGAATCCGTGCTTGCCGTAATGGTCCGGGTCATACTTGACAGTAAAAGTCCACTTGTGCTTGTGCATCCCTGCTTGTCCCCTGCCACCTCTGTTTCCACCTCCCTTCCAGTTCTTGTGAGAGCCGTGATAGTGCCTATTTCCCCTGAACCTGCTGTGCTTCTTCCTCTTCCTTACGACCATCACATCATCCTTTCCAATAATTCCTTTATGTCAGTCCCTCTGTATCCCAAGTCTCCTTTTGGATAATGCTCCTTCGTGTTTTTGAATCCCTTTGAAGGAGGCGTTAGTCTGAAATTGGGCTGCAAACCTTTAAAACTGCTCAACTTTGCATTGCCCTGCATCAAAGCTTCCGCAAGCTCTTCGTTGGAGTTGAATTTTGTCAGCGACTTTAGCGTGTTCCCATCAAGTTTGTTCCCGCCTTCTTGCCTCAGCCTTTTCTCAAGAATTCTAGCCACAGTCTCCTTCTCAACCTCGCCGAAAGCGACAAAGTCCTTCACCTTGTCCAACATGCCCCTGTAGGAAGTATTGTTCGGAACCAGTGCGCAGTGGTTCGGTTCGTTCAGCCTGAGCATCTTCAGAGTGTCCTTCACGCTTCTCCGCATGTCAATCGCGCTCTTGATTCTCACCACAGCAAACATAGGTTTCACTTAGATTCTTTAGGAAATTAATGCTTTTATAATTAGCTGAGCTGCGTAGTTTTAAATAGGTGCGAGGTTTAAAGTAAATTATGCCCTTTCTGCATCATCTGCTTGATGAGTTAAACAAGATTTTTCCGGCAAAGACAGCGCATGCGCATTGTGACATTCCGTGCGGGATTTACGATCCACATATGGCACAAATGGCCGCGCATACCGTGATAAGGATGACTAGCCTTATCGAAGAGTCTAAAGGAGACCCGCACAAAATTGCCAGGTTCACGGCTGTGAAGGAGCAGCATGCGGAGTTGTGCAAGCAGGAAGTCAGGATACTGTGGGGGGATTATTTCAAGCCTGAGCATGTGCAGAAATATCCGGAATTGCACGAGCTTGTATGGAAAATTATGAAAACAGCGTCAAAGGCGAGGCAGGAGGTTAATTTGGAAGCTTCAGAAGAACTGCTTGAAGATGTCAACAGGATAGCTGAGATTTTCTGGGAGACCAAAGGCTACGGCACGACCAGATTCAAGGCGCCTTATCCAACCGGCAACGAAACGGTGTATCCGATATCAAAGAAGTAAATTAAAACAATTTAAATCGTTTGTAATCATATGATTTCATGTTTCCAATATTGCGATTCAAAGTTCAGGATAAGAGCATGGAACCTACTTTCAAGGCTGGAGACTATGTCCTAGTCAACAAGATGGCATATAGGTTCGCCAAGCCTTCGCGCGGAGACGTTGTAGTTATAAAGCATCCGATAGAAAGGGATATGTTTCTGCTTAAGAGGATTTCAGTAATAACGAATTCGGACAAGTTCTATGTCGTGGGAGACAATCGGGATTTCAGCAAAGACAGCAGGCACTTCGGCGCTATCGAGAAAGATTTAATCGTAGGAAAAGTTTGGTTTAGCGTTAAGAAATGAATATCATTTCTCGTAAACATACAGATTCTTCAACGCATCAAACATCGCATAAATCAGGTTGATTCTGTTCGCAGTGTTGCCGAACGTCCTCACCCAGACATCCTTGATGCCGGCAAGCTTCAAGATCTTCTTCGATTCGTTATCCGCAACTAGTCCGACTCCCTTCGGCGCAGGAAGAAGCTCGACACGTACGCTGCCGGACTTGCCCTTTGTCTTGAAAAGAATCGAATGCTCGGTGCCGCAGCCGCACTCCCAGTCCCCGCAGCCTCTCCTTATCCTTATGATGCTTATCTTCGCCTTGTTAAGCGCCTTTTCCATTGCAGTCCTGGGTTCGCTGCTCGAGGCCCTGCCTACGCCAACAAGCCCGTCGCCATTTCCAACAATCATCATTGACGACGTCCTGAATCTCCTGCCTGAACGGTGCATCTTTGCAGTTATCCTGATCGGAATCCTTTGAATGCCCCCGCCCTTCCCGGTTCTTCCGCCTATAAGCAAAAGTTCGCTCTGCAGGTTCGGCACAAGATGGTTGACAATTCCCGGCTCTATGATTTTTCTGCCGGATAAAATAATCTCGTCGATAGATTTTATCGTCCCGTCAAGGACTTGCCTGCCTAGGATTGTCTTCGGCGTCCAGGCCTTTCCCTTCTCTTCCGATGGAGGAATTTCCGTAGTCACGGGCACGTTCTCTGGTGCAACAACCGGCACTTCTGTAGGAACTTCATTCTGCTCTTCTGTTTTCTTAACTTCCTCTGCCTTCATTTATCCACCCAAAATCCTCTGCTTAACCTTTTCAAATTCCTCAGGCATCTTCTTAAATTTCTCATTGTGGCTGATATGCCCGCCTTTTATCCTGTCATCGCTAGGCATAACTCCGGAATCAACAGGAACTTTCAACCCAGCGTCAATAGCTCCCTTGGCGACAGCATAAATCCTCGAACCTTTTACGGAAGGATAAAGACCACCGTTCAAAACAGCCTGTGTTATGTTTTTAGACAGCGACTTTTTGCCGATCAGCAGTCCTGTCAGATATCCCGCAGGCAGGTTGTCGCACGCAAACTCCCAGCCCAACTTCTTCAGTTCCCTGCTGGTTGCGGCCACTCTTATTTTGTCGCTCTTGTTTTCGTATTCGGCGATCTGAGCTGTAATGTACTTTAAACTTCTCCTCACAACAAGCCGCGGCAGTTTCGACTTGAGCATCTTCAGCCTTTTCTTGTAATCAGTCTTGTAGGCGTGCCTTCTCTTGAACGGCATTTTGTATCTCGGAGACAATTTCATAAAATCACTCGACCTTTAGCATCCTGTTCTGCTCTATATAGAGCTTCAAGTGCGACCTGCTTCTGAACATGCCGCCCTTGATCAGTTTGTATAATTTTCTATAGGTGGAGTTTTCCAGCTGGCCAGACGCTTTCAAGTCCCTTATCATCCTCCTCTGCGGCCTCACGGCAGTTATCCACCTTCTCTTCCTCGATATAATCGCGTATTTCTTCCCCTTTTTGCTGCCTGCTCTCCTCCTGCCCTTTCCTTTTCTAGAAGGTCCTCTTATCTTCTCCGGCAATTCCTTGATGTCGCCCTTCTTCTCGAGCTTCCTTATGTCCCACTTTGTTATCGCCTTTTCAATGTCCTTCATCTTTTCCGGGTTAAGCCATATTCTGGACTGCCCAATCTTCAACACCCTTGCCGCCAGCTTTTTCTGAACGCTTGCCATAAAGTCACTTGATTAATTCTGAAAAGTAGGATTTAAATGTTTTCGCAAGAGTGGAGTATAGAATTGAGAGTAGCGGATTTTCTATCGGGGATTCAAGACCTTTATCTTCAGCGCTTGCGACTTTTCGATTATCTCCTTGCGCTTCTTTGCGCCTACAGTCGAAGCAATCTTCACAGCCTCCTTTTCCGGATTCACCTTGCCGAGTTCAGCAACATTGTGGATACGAACTTCCATCATGCGGGAAGGATGCAGATACCTCAAATTCCTTGGAGCGCCATAACTGATAGAAGGCACAGGCTGCTTGCCCCCTCTCTTTATTCTAATCTTTGAATTAATGCCATGCTGCTTTCTCCACGCCGGCTTCAAGCTCCTTATGCTCTTGGACGGCCATCTTGGAAATTCCGGTCTTTTTCTTGGATTCACCATGCTCATTCCTTGCCCGTTATGTATATGCCGTCATTGAACCTACGTCGATCGTAGCCAACTATTCTTGTTGCGAGCTCAATGTTGCCCGAGGTCTGCCCTGTCTCTTCAGGATCTATTCCTATGACAGTAACATCCTGTCCCTGTACCTTCACCTCAGTATTGCCCACAATCTTCGCGGTCCTTGTCGTCCGCTCTCCCAGAAAATTTTGTATAACAACTTTTCCGCCCTCCACCTTCACGGTCATTGGAAAGTGGCTGTATATGATTTTCATCCTGTATGTATAGCCGTCCGACACGCCTTTGATCATGTTCCTTATATGCGCAGCCAGAGTTCCGACCAACGCCTTTGCCTTTCTGTTCTCAGATTCGGACGTAGCTACAATTTTATTCTCTGCCTTACTTATCTTGGTGCCATATGCGGTCTTGAAGGTCCTGCTCAACTCCCCTTTCGGGCCCGTGACAGTAACTTTGCCGCCGTCAACACCAACCGTAATTCCTTCGGGCACTTTGATTTCCTTGGAGTACATAAAACCACTCAGTAAACATAAGAAAGCAGTCTTCCGCCTATGTTCAGCTCCTTTGCCTTGCTGTGCGCCATCACGCCTTTAGAGGTCGACAAAATCAGCAGACCCATCTGCCTGGACGGCAAGTACCTCTTCTCCCATTTTTCGAACTCGTCCCTCGCAACTGAAAATCTCGGCTTTACAACTTTCGTGTCTATGACACTCCCCTTCAATTCAATCTTGAACTTACCGCCTCTGCCGTCCTCCATCCTTTCGAACTGTCCGATGTAGTTGTTCTCCTGCATTACCTTAAGGATGCTTTCAAGCAGCTTTGAAGATTTGACTATGCATTCCTTCTTCCCTATCCTGTCGCCGTTCTTTATTGCGGTCAGCGCATCTGCCAAAGGGTCTTGTAGCATAAATCCACTGTTATATCTAAGTGACTGGCATTTAAAAAGTTTAAAATGCGAACTAAGTCTCAGTAGGGAATCTGATGAGATATCAAAAATTGATTGCGGTTCCTGTGATTTTCATTCTCCTTGTTCTTATCTATGCGAATGTCATAAACTCGCTTGAGGACACTCTAACGGCTGTTAGGGAAACTCCAAACAATAGCAAAAGCGGATTCGGCGAAGTGATAGGCGTGGGTCAGGCTGTGACAGTGAAAGTGACAAGGGCCACAAGCCCGTACCTGTTCGGCCTTGTTAATCTTCCCAATTATGCGCAGGGGTTCGGCGATTTGAAGGCAATGAATACCATATTTTTCTGGTCTCTCTACGCATTCACAATAGTTTTAACTGCTGTAATCATTATAATTGAAAGGAGGCAAACAAAAATGAAGATAGCTGCACCGAAAGTGCAATTCTCAAAGCCCAACATCTGGATAAGGTTGGCCAAGTCGCTGGGAATAGGAGCGCTTTTCGCTTTGGTGGCATTTCTGCTCTCAAACGACCCGTCCAGCATACCGTTGGGGCTTTTGGTCGCGTACATAGAATTCAGGCAGAACTAGGTTCAAACTCCCCAAAAGTATTTAAGGGAGGAAATTAAATTAAAGATAGGGAAGATGAACTTTCAATTTTTACCTCTAATTGCAGTGGTTGCTATAGTATCTTTTGTAGCGGGTTTTGCACTATTCTCTGCTCCATTGGGATCTGTGGGAACTGAAGGAGACGGTACAACGGCATTAGAATATCATGCTGTCCAGTGCACTTACATCCAAAGAGCGGGCGAAACGGAATGGACGCAATGGGATTGCAATCCTAATCTCTTCAATGATGATGGCATGAATGCGACATTGGCTGCATTGACATTCCAAGGAGAAACTTTGAGCCCAATCGATGACATAGCACTTTCCAACAAAAGCGGCGGACCAGGCGGCAACCAATGCATACCAGCTCAAGACCATGCAAATACATTTTTATGCGGTGAATATGATCATTCGGGTTTGGCCAGGGCATCAGGGACTGTGAGATTGAACCAGACAGGCGCGGCATCTGCAGTGGGTAACTGGTCAGTTACCGCTGAATTCACAAATACGGGCAGCGGGGCGCTTGACGTCAACGCAACTGGCCTTTTCAATACTACGACTGTAAACCAGACAAGAGAGATATTCTTCGCCCAGAATACGTTCACAACTGCGACATTGCAGATAAATGACAAGATCAATGTCACTTGGTTCATCTGGGTAGTCTAAACTTTTCAAAGCTTTTAAAACAAAGATATTATTCATAATATGAGATTTGAATTTAGTTTGTTTATTTTCGTGATAATTCTGCTTAGCGGTTGTTCTTCACTCCAAGAAAATGCACTGCCAAGCCCAGATAATGCAACGCAAGGAAATGCAGAATCTATAGAATCCACAGTTATTCGGCAGCCTTCACCTTCAACAGTACAGCCCGATATTCAAGAAAAAGTAGAGACAAACATCACCACTGTTGAAAACGCGACGCAAAACCAGACCAGGGAGACTCAGACATTCCAGGTCAATGTAGTCCAGGGAATTGGCGTCAGAGAAAGCGCATGATTACTCTACTTGCATCAATATGCTCTGGTCTGGATAGACTTCAATGCCCTTGTCCGTTATCTTAAACGGCACAATCTTTTCCTTGTGCCTAGTTCCCCTCATCTTTAAAATTTCTACAGCCCTTGCCCTGATGTCTCCCTGCTTGATATTATATAGAACAACTACACCATCGCCAAGAAATTCTTCTATACCACTTCTGCTGAATTCACTAGGGTCTTGTGTGGTTTCGGTTATTGCAAGGACTGTCGCACCTGTCGACTTGAGGAACGAGAAGAATTTGAAAACAAAATACCTATATTCTTCTTCCTTGAACACAGCTGACAATGCAGGAAGGGAATCTACGACGATTCTATCAGGCTTGAAATCATGCGGAATCATTACCGGCAGGTCTTTGACATCTATAAGCAATTCGCCCTTGGCCTTCAGTATAGAAGCCTCAACCGCTTTAGCTATCCTGTAAACATCAACTTTTTGGAATATTATGTTGCTCTTCTCAGGATGTACTTTGCAGTCTTGGCAGAATGAATTGGCGTGCCTCAACACTTGCTCAGGAGGTTCTTCAAAGCTTATGTAAAGACCTTTTCCACCTTCATGCGCTCCATAATGGAGAAATTGCGTGCAGAAACTTGTTTTTCCGGTTCCAGTACCACCCGCCACCAAAATAACGCTATTTCTTTCAACACCGCCTTCAATTAACTCATCAAAGCCTTGTACACCGATTCTAACTCTGTTTGTTTTTCCCCCTTCTGATTTTTTCTTTTCTTCCAATTAATCACCGTTTAGCTTTCCTTCTTCTTGCTTGACTTTAAATCAGCTGTTTCTTTCCCTTTTTGTCTAGTTGATTTTTCCGCTGCCTTTTCATCAGCTTTCTCTTCTTTCTTTTGCTCCTTTTTTCCAGCTGCATCCTTTACCCCCCTTTTGTACACTCTCACCAACTTTTCCAAGCTCTGATTAAGATTCGAGAAAGTGGTTCCTACAGCCTTAATCTCCGGAATACCTGTCTGTTTTTGCTGCACTATTCTAGCTTCCAAATCTTTTATTTTTGTTTTGACTTCTATAACCTTCCTATCAGTATCCTGCACCAATCTTCTGAATGTTGGCTCGTCTATGCCGTCCCCCACAAAATATTTTTCCTGTGTGGATTTCTTGAGATTCTCCAGATTTTTCAGCCTTTGATTGTAATATTTCAGCATGATAGTCGGAGATTTTGTGCGCGCAACTAAATACAGCACCACTCCAATGCCCGGGACTGTTATATACCACAGCTGCATAAGAAAATCGACTATAGTCGGCTGTACGACAAAAATAGATTTTTCAACAAAAGCCAAGTTATCGTAAGGATCCAATGCAAATATTCTCAGAGAGCGTCTGCCTTCATCCTGCTGGGAGAATCTGTATTTTGCTTCATAGATACCCGGTTCAGTTTCCACTAAAGCCAAAGCTTTCTTCACTGGAGTTGCATTTAGAGTTATTCCAGAGGCTAGCGAGTTATCAGGATAAGTAACTTTTACTTTAATTTTTACATTTTCATTTATTGTAAAGCGATTTTTATCGGGCGAAAGAATATCAATTATCAAATCCACATGCCTGACATTTATTCCTATGCTATTCGATCCAGCAAACAATCCTGCTTCAGTCTGCTTTAATCCTTCCACGCCTAGAGTCCAATTGCCTGTCTGATCTTTGAATTTTATTCTATACGAAGACTGATAAATTCCTGTCCCAGGAGAGACTTCATTCAACTGTATCAACTCGCCCGTAGGCAGCTTTAAATTCACTACAGCATCCCCCACAGGCTTGTCAAGGTCTAGGACTTTTACTGAAATCCTGGCATTTTCGCCACGGTAATAAGTTGCGTCAGATACAGGTGAAAGGAAGACTACGCTGTAGTAAAAGAATGCCTGCGGTTGCCTTAAGGTTACTTTCTTGACAAGAGTGCCTTCATTGCCATCAGCATCAGTTGCTTTCAGCTCTATCGTCCAATTTCCCAACACGTCCAGCAGGCTTGTTCTGTAGTTCAGCACATACCTCCCGAATTCAGTTGCGTTTTTAAAAGTGTATTTACCGCCAGGATAAATTAAATCCAAAGTCACATTTGCTTTCACCCTGTTGTTCAAGAAGTCAACCACCTCACCACTCAGCTTAATCTCTTCAGTCTGGTTGTAGGAGTCCTTCAATTTATCATTAAGGTTGAAGTATAGGGTGGCATTAATAGTCAGATTTCCAGCAGTCGCGGCTATGTTGCAGTTCCCTGCACTATCACAGACAAAAACTTTTATATCGTACAGGCCTTGAGTGATATTGTTCGGCACTTTCCAAGTTAGATTGTAAACGCCTGTTTTTTCGTTGCCTGAACGAAGGACAGGGCTACCAATTAGAACTCTCTTTCCCTCTTTTGGAACTATGGATACCGATATAGCGTTGGGGTCGACTGAAACATCATCGCTTATTCCGAAAAGAAAGTCCACTGTTTGCGATCTTTTAGTTACATTCGCTGTTGAAGTGAAATTTATTATCTGTGGGGCGAGTTTAGCTGCAACGGTAGTTGTGGTAGCAGCAGCAGGCGGTACATACTTATAATACGCAGTTTGTGTAGTTGTACCCCAGTCATTATGATAAAAACTTGCATCGTCTCCTTTAGAGACCCCCGTGATAATCGAAGCATTATTATCAACAACAACCTGGTTAATACTACTATAGCGTAATCTAAAATCCCCATTACTGTAAAATACAGCCTGCGCAGTGACTGGCCATCCTAGGTAATTTCCATTAAATGTAAACACTACCCTGTCGGAATACTCATTTTTTAAAACCTCAAAACTTCCGCCCCAAAATACAGCTATCATATTAGATTTTCTAAAATTCGACTCGCCAATCGTTGGATTCGCACCTAAATCTACAGCAGGCGCTATAAATCCATTTGCATTAACCCACACCGAGGAATAGCTGGTGCCGAAGAAATTAAATGAAAATGGAAGAGTAACTTGAGCTTTCGTGACTCCATTTGCAACCTGTGTGCTATCGTTCCAGGTATCCAATCCAGCTGTCTCGTAAGTAAGCGAATAGCTCTGAGCCAGGCTTGGTACTATAACCAATAAAAGCATGTTGCAAAAGACATATAAGGTTAATCTCTTACCCATGATAATTATTTGATTCCCTTGACTAAAAGTATTCTTAACCCCTTATGGAAAGTAGTTTATCAATTATCTCAAAGGAAGCCTTGAGCTTCTATTCTGATTAAATGCATGTAATGCCTTTTTCCCTTCCTTGTGAGCCTTTAAGTTGAAGCAAAACAAATAGTAATTAATGATGTACATTAATGGTGATATCTTTAGTGTCTGGTAATGGTGATAATGGCGAGAATTTTAGGAACAAACTTGTAGAAGTTTTGAAAGAACACCCAGAAGGGCTTACGATAGAGGATTTGGCTAAAGTAACGGATGCGCACAGGCAGACGGCCACCAAGCACATCCTTTGGCTCGAAGGTGCTGGTCTTGTCTACAGGCGGAGAGTAGGCGCCGCGACCCTCTGCTATTTGAAAAAAGAGTGGGAGAGGCTGAGAAAATGAAAGGATTAATTTTCATTATAATGATTGCCTTACTTTCTGTCTTTGCCTTCGTTGATGATGTTGAAGCAGCTATAGCAGTTTATAACTTTTCCACTGCGAATGGCAAATCTGCTGTAATAAATCAAAATCTCTTCAACAAAAATAGCACAGCTATGACAATTCCTCCTGCATTCACAACAGGATGGGATGGTGTCAATGGAAGTGGGGCATGCTATACAGGCTTGGGTGCTTCAGATAACATTTACTGTGAAACCGTATCAACCGCCGACGAAACTTTTCTGAGAGCCAATTTCACGATTGCCGAAACTCCGAGCACCATAAACTGGATAGCTGTTTATATTGAGCAGCAAGAATTCCCCCAGACGACAAATAATGAAGAATGCCAGAATCTAGTCGCCAATTTCACTAATGGTGCGTGGACTCAAACAACAGATACGACTGAAACAGAAGTTACACGAATGATGAATTTCACCACCAATGCCCAAGCCCTAAATATTATTGATGCATCTGGTAATCTTTCTGTAATGTCGGCAGGAGAACTGTTTGAATCAACCGACGGTTGCCGTATAGACTGGTTTAATGTCACTGTAGACTATACGCCAGCTGGGGCAACAGAAAAAAGAACTGCAACCAATGCCATAACATTAACACCAAATTCACCAGCACTTATATCTTTCAACAGAAGGCTAACAAACGGATTGGATTTATCGGAAACACGAGAGTCTATACAAGCCTTGACCAGAGCATCAACAAGCTCATTCACTTTAACTGCACCCAATCAGAGATCAGCTATTGTAGGAAGAACTAGCACCGCTTCTTTTTTAACCACGGACAGAGTGGGGTCTATTTTTATAAATATAAGAAATGCGGTTAATGGGTTAGATTTATCAGAGACAATGAGCTCCCTAATCATGTACCTGCGCCAAACGACCCAGTCGATTGATTTGACAGAACGTATAGCAGCACTCTCTTCATACATACGCCAAATTACCCAGGCGTTCGACCTCGCAGAAACCGTAACTACATTCGCTATCAGGCTGGCGCAAATAACCCAGTCTATCGATCTGGCAGACTCGATCTCAACCTTCACCACCCGTGTATTCCAAATCACCCAATCATTCGACCTCGCAGAGTCAGTAACCCGCCTTGCATCCTTCGCCAGAAGCATAACCCAGTCGTTCAGCTTGACAGAGCGAATTACAAATACAGTAATTGTACCTCTTATCAGTCGAACTAGTACTCTTTCAATTACTGTAGCCGATCGAATATCATCAATTTCGTCTTATACACGCTATTTGACCAATTCTTTCGATCTGACCGATGCTACACAAGCCTTGATAATAAGAGTTATGGCAATAACCCAATCATTCGACCTCGCAGAGTCAGTAACCCGCCTTGCATCCTTCGCCAGAAGCATAACCCAATCCCTCGACATAACTGATGCCATGACCCGCCTTGCATCCTTCGCCAGAAGCATAACCCAATCCATCGATCTGGCAGACTCTATCTCAACCTTCACCACAAGGCTGGCGCAAATAACCCAGTCTATCGATCTTCACCCAATCCATAGACCTCTCAGAAACCGCACAAAGATTAGCCTCATTCATTAGAGCTGTTTCCCAGTCTCTTTCAATTACTGAAAGAATAACTGCAGCTGCTTTACAATCTTTTCCACGTTCAGTAACACAATCTCTTGATATTACTGACAATATCACCTATTTACTGGCAAATATTAGACTAAACACGATCGAGATAGGTCTTACAGAAACAACCTCAAATCTAGTCTCGTTCATCCGCAGCCTCACGAATTCAATAAACCTGACAAACAGCATCATGGCATTCGTTACCCGTCTATATTCGATAACCCAGTCTATCGATCTGGCAGACTCGATCTCAACCTTCACCACCCGTGTATTCCAAATCACCCAATCCCTCGACATAACTGATGCCATGACCCGCCTTGCATCCTTCGCCAGAAGCATAACCCAGTCTATCGATCTGGCAGAATCCATTCAGGCTTTTATGAGGATACCTAGAAACATAACCCAATCATTCGACCTCACAGAAGCTGTACAGATCACCCAATCCATAGACCTCTCAGAAACCGCACAAAGATTAGCCTCATTCATTAGAGCTGTTTCCCAGTCTCTTTCAATTACTGAAAGAATAACTGCAGTGGCAAGCGTTATCACAAATATATCGTCGACTCTGGCCATTGATTTAACTGACAACATAGTGACATTGTTGACCAATGTAAGATTAGCGACAAATGCCATGGATTTCACAGAAATCTCGCAAAGAATAATCAGCTTTTCAAGAAACATCCAATCTTCATTTTCATTCGAAGAAATCTCAATCAGAATAGCAACCGTCTTGCGCTCAATCACAGATTCCTTTTCAATTGCTGAAGCTCTACAAAGGCTTATTACTTATCCGAGAATGATAACTCAATCGTTGGATTTGGATGGCATAACATCTAGACTGTCCCTTTTCCAAAGAATCACCTCATTACAATTCCTAGTTACAGCCTTGGCCTCACCGTCCTTCAAAACAGTAAGCGCAACCTTCACAGTACCAACAGCATCTGTTGTCCAGGGAGAATTTGTAGAATTTGATATAAACGTGAAGAATACAGGCAATGTCGATCTGAATGCAAGCACGGGCGTAGAAATTTACAACTCAACTGGAAGTCTTGTTAAAACTGTAAACTCCACAAACACATCATTGATCCAAGGTCAGTCTAAAACAATTATAACATTCACCAATTCAATAAATCTCTCTGCAGACAACTATCGTGCAGAAGGCAGAGTTCTGTTCGATGGCAGGGCGACAATAAACATGACAAAATTCTTCAACGTCAGTTCAGCCGCAAATGTGCTCATAGGAAACTACACCAATACTTCGATAAGCTTCGCAGTCGATACACCCACTTTAATAATCGCAAATACAAGCTCTACAACAACATCTAACATAAGCATTGTCCTGAACTCAAGTCAGGAAGGAGGCATAGGAGTTGCCGAGTTCAGCTCGGTTGTCAACCAGACGATAAGTGGCCAAAGCAAGCTTAAATTCATCCACATAACAGCAAGCCCGAACATAACAAACAACTTGAGATGGTATTGGCTCAACATTTCCTATACAGACGCAGAAATAGCATCTGCAGGCGTGACGGAATCAGGACTGAAGATATGGTTCTACAACACAACCACAAGCAGCTGGCAACAAGAATCCAGTACAGGAGTAGAAACATCGACTAACTATGTCTGGGCAAACGTATCCCATTTCAGCCTCTTCGGAATATACTCCACTTCATCAGCACCTTCAGGGCCAGCACCATCAGGAGGAGCAGGCGGTGGAGGCGGAACAATATCCGCATTGCCTACGGTCAAGGTGGAGTTCGTCGGTTGGTCAGTCCTCAGGGAAATCTCTGCCGGCCAAAGCGCCGTTGAGGGAATAGTTGTGAAAAATAAGGAGGGAACCAAATTAACTGACGTACATGTCGAGGTCTCTGGAGTCCCGGCAGAGTGGGTGTCCGTCGTCCCCAAGTCATTAAATTTGGAGGCGCATGAAACAAAAGGATTCAACCTGATAATAACCGTCCCGAAGAACACAGAGCCTGGGGATTACAAAATGCTGGTAACGCTGAAGAACAGCCAGGTGGAAGACTCCAATTTCATGATAGTGAGAGTCAAGAACTATCCAGTTACTTATGACAAACCTATAGTTACAAGGACTGTCCAACTGGATTATGAGTTGAACAAGTCGAAGATTATCCTGGATGTAGACAATCCCGTCAAATACCACCAGCTTGTCCAAGTCCAGGAAGAAATACCGAAGAAGCTTGCAACATCAGCGGCAGACGTGGAATTTAATCCGTATCCAGACGAAATTCTCAGGGACGACCCGCTGGTGCAATGGAACCTCAAGGACTTGAAAGTAAATGACACAAGGGAGTTACAGTATGTGACCAAAGGAATCCTGAGCGAATTCACGACCTACATCTACCTGCCCCTGAAGGAGCTGAAGATAATCGAGACGAAGATACCCACGGGGCTGAAGATAGCAGAAATAAAAATTTCCCCGCTGTATTCAGGAAAATCTTCAGTAGGAAGGCTGGTGATTGAAAACACGGGCGAAGCGCCGAAGAAGCTGGAATTCACCATGCAGCTTCCTTCAGGATGGAAGATGGACCCGCAAAAGATAGAAGCGGTAATCCAGCCGCATGAAAGAAAGGAATTCAAATTCTCGATCATGGTGCCGGAAGACGCATTGCCTGGAGATTACATAGGGACTTCTGTCGTAAACTGGGGCGAGGATGTCTTCATAAGCGAGTCTGTGCTAAGCATAGCTCCAATTGCAGGCGCCACGGTGATAATTATAATCGGGGCGATTGCCATAGTTGTATTAGCAGCGTACCTGATCAAGTCCAGGAGGCAGGAAAGGCCCCTTGCCGCCAAGTTCAGGAAGATTGCCTCTGGAATAAGGGGGAGTGGATAAATGGAACAAAAAACGTGGATGGCATTTGCGGCCTTGCTGTTCCTATTCATATCTCCGGTCCTCGCCGACGAGAATGGGAAGATATACCAGCTGTCCTATTCGCCCGGCGAGCCTGTCGTTCTTGAAGACATAAAAATATCGGTCAGCGTGGAGAATCCCAGCAACGAAGCGCGCAACTATCTTCTCGAGCAGTTGATCGTTAAGGACGGCAGAGTGGCGGATTCGGCAGAGTTCGCCTTTTCGTTGGAAAGTGGGAAGGGAATAAGTTTCAATCCGACGTATGCGCCCCAGGACATTGGGAAGCATGAGATTATATTCAGGCTTTACGACAGGTTAAAAACAAACTTGTACGACACAAAAATACTCGAGCTGAGTTCTGTCAGCAACATAGGGCCTTTTGACATAATCGTGGATCCCTTGGCTACGAGGATAAGGCCTGGGACATTCCTGCCAACCAAGCTTATTTTGGAAAACATGGGGGTGAAAGGAACTGACATAGAAGTCAGGATCAGCGTGAATTGCCCAAACAAAACCCTTACGCAAAGTTCGACTATCTTCATGCCGGCAAAAGGCCATAGCGAAAGGCTGGTCAGCGTCGAGACTTGCCAGGAAGAAGGGTTGTACGATGTGACGGCAAGCATCATAATTTTCAACAAGGAATGGGTTTCTTCGTCCAGCCACTTTTTCGTTAATGCATCATATATCCAGTTGAGCTTTGAGTTTCCAGAAAACATAACTCTAAAGCCTGGGCAGTCCGTATATTTTCCGGTTGAGGTCACCAATAACGGCACTCAGGAGGTAAGCGACCTCAAGTTTGTAATACAGCGGATTCCTTTGGCATGGCAGCATGTATCGCCTTCCTCGGTCGTCAAAGTCAAGCCGAATGAAATAGCAGTGTTCATAGTCAACATAACTGTGCCACTTGACGCAGACCCAACTACATACAACTTGAGGGCAACAGCAGTTGCCGAGGAAACATTGGAAAGGCAAATCACGCATTTGGAGATACTTCCGCTGGGAGCTGTAGCCGCGCCAATTCCGATAGCAGGCTCTGCATCCATCATAAATTATGTTTGGTGGCTTTTGGGTATTGCCGGGATTGGCTCGACAGGATTTATAATCAGGAAAAAACTGAAGGAGAGGCAGGATAGAGTACCTTATACACATTCCGATAGGTCCGACATACTCAAGCGAATAAAAGACAAAATCAAAAAGTAATTGCTTTTATTCTAGCAAAACCAAGTTCTATTTAGTGAGGCATTGGCTAGAGTAATTGGCATCTTCTCGGGCAAGGGAGGCGTCGGCAAAACCACCCTTGTGGCAAACCTGGGTGCTGCACTGACGCACGTATTCCACAAGAACGTGGTAGTTTTTGACAGCAATATCCACGCATCGCATCTGGGCCTTCACTTCGGCTTGTATGATGACCTGCCTGTGACTCTCAGGGAAGTCTTGAAACAGAGAACTCCCATAACTCAGGCAGTGTACATCCATCCGCCTACTGGCTTGAGGATAATCCCCGCGCCGTTGAATTTTGACGGGTTGAATCTCACAAAAGAAAAATGCAAGAGTTTGGTCGGCCAGGTAAAAGGCAGCTACGACATTGTTATTCTGGACTGCGCGCCTGGTCTCGGGAGCGAAGTGCTGGCTCCAATGTGCGCCGTGGATGAAGCAGTCGTAATCAGCACGCCGGATCTGGCTTCTTTGGCAGACACCCTGAAAACTATAGAGCTTTTGAAGAAAATGAAAAAGACGGTTCTGGGAATCGTGCTCAACAGGTACAAGCACCAGAAATACGAGCTGACGCCTGAAGAAGTCGCATCCACAACAAACTACAATATACTTTCAGTTGTGCCTGAGGATTCGGGAATTCCGGAAAGCATATCGAAAGGGTCGCCTGTTGTCATGTCCCATCCAAATTCCGCTTCGAGCAAGGTCTTCAAGAAGCTGTCCGCAAGGCTGCTCAATCAGCCGTATGAGGATGCTAGCTTATGGGGCAAGCTGCTGGGCGTTTTCAAGCGCAAGAAAACCAGCAGTCAATTGCCGCTGCAGCCAGTCGTCCAGCCGCAGGAATCTCTGAAAAGTGAGGTGGAAAACTTGGACAATGTCAGAGCAGAGCTTGTGGACGAGATAAAGACCGAGCTGAAGAAGGAAATTAAGGAAAGGATAAGAAAAAGGTTGAGGGAGAAACTGAATGAGTAGGCAGCCTCTTCAAATAGACGATAAGGTAATAGACGAGATAGTAGACGAGATATTGAATGAAGGCGATGTCCTTGAAACAAGCCCGCCCATGAGATTAAAACCAAGCAATAAAATTTATAAAAATTCTTCCAAAGCAGGTTTGCAGGAAAAATTCGAGGAACATCTAAGGGACTATCGAACAACTGCCATGGAGCTTGAAAGGCAGATAACGGAAAAATCGGAAGAGTGGATGTCCGAGCAGGAAAAGCAGATGATGCGATTGCAGGGTCAGATAGAAGACCTCAGGACATCCATGATAAAATTGAGCAGCGAACTCAAGAAACTAAAGGATGAGTTTTCAAAGTAGGCCGTTTGCAATGTTCAAGTTTGTAAAAAAGTTTACCAAGTTGGAAAAATGGTTCGCTATACTGTTCATAGCTTCTATAGGAGCAGGTGTGGTTTACGGCTTGGTTGACCCAAGCTATTATCTGTGTTGCGAGGAATATTTGGGCGTCCCAAAGGAAGGTAGTAGCCCGATTGAAATATTCTCAAACAATTACTTTCTCGGCCTGATAGAAATGTTCACCGCTGGATTGTTCGGCATTTACCTGAATTTTCACACATTCTCGACAGCTTCCAGCTATCTTTATACAAATGGGCAGCTGATAGGGTTGCCTATACTTGTGGTAATCGGTTTTCTTGAATTGGCCGGCAGTCTGCTGCTTGGTTTGGTCGGAATAAGCTTTGTCGAAAGGACGCTGTTGAAAATAAAATCAAAGCTCGATTGGAAGCAGCTCTTCTTTCTGGCAACTATCCTTATTTTCCTAGGTGCTATTATAGAATACTTTTTAATCACTATTTAAAGAATTTGAAATTCTATTTTTAGAATAAATCCAATTACCAATGATATTTTTAGGAATAAACTTATATCCCCCCTTAAGTAAGAGTTTACTCCTCTGCTATTCGCGGAGCGAGTACAAATGACAAACTTGCTTTGTCACCTGTTTTGAATTCCAACTTCATCGGATAATCTTGACCTAATCTAACAGTTGCACTATCGGCAATTTTAGCCGCTTTAACCATCTTCTTCAGATAATCAATCGGGAACCTGGACTTGACGGCATTCGTAACTTCCAGGTTAATCAAATTCTCATTTCCCTTCTCAAGTTCAAGTTCAGCCCTGCTGACATCGCCTTCTGCACGCATGGTAAACTTGCCGTCCGAGACTTCGAAAAGTACAGAATCGGAAATAATGTCCGCATCGTCAACGCCCGATTCCAGTATGTGCGGTTTTATTTCAGCCTTTGAAGTGAACTCGAGCTGGCTTATCGGCGGCACTTCTTCTTGGCTGATGTCAAGTAGCGGCACTACAAATCTTCTTTTGGATTTCCCATCAAGCATGATTTCAAGCTTGGATCCGGTCAGGTTGAGAGAAAGCTTGTCGTCAGCGCCGACCCTCTTCAAAACAGAAAGCAAGTTCGTTATGTTCAATCCTATCCTCTCTTCACCATCAACCTCAAAGCTGTCAAAGGCATTCGTCCCCATCCTGAAATCTACGACAGCAACCATCGCCCTGTCGGCAGCAGTCAGCTCAATTCCATTGTTGTTGATTATGAAAATGCCTTCGTCAATCAACTCCCCTATAGTCGAGACTGCGTTAACAAAAATTTTCGGTTCGGACAGCTTCGCTTTGAACACTTAGACACCTGTGAGATTATATAGTCCTTTAACCTTTTTAAATAGATTCATGTCCAAATCCTCTACGTCCTGCACTACATCTGCTTTCAGCTTTTCATCCGCTATGGAACAGAAGACTCTTACTAACTTGTTTGCATCTATGGCACCATCATAAATAATCTCAATCTTTCCAGTGCCGTCGTCCAAGACGAAAGAATTTCCAGCAGAGTCAACAACCTTGCCGATTAAACAAACTCTGGAATCCTTTGAATCGACTTTCGAAATTTCTTTTGGCGTGTAATGTTGCTGCATAAAGACTTAGTTAGTTTGAAAAATTTAAATACTACCAAACATATCTATTGTAAAATTTTCCTGGTTCATATTCAACAGTATCCGGATGCGCTATAATACGCTCGACGAAGGCTCGGGTAGCTTCAGGACTTCCAATACAAATAACACCCGCATTCTCACCTATTAAAACAGGTCCTCGTCCTCTTTGCACATAGGTGCCACCACCACTCTTAATATCAGATGAATAGAGTGGCGGTGATACTATTTTACCTCCATCTGTAGCATAAACCAAATTTCTAAAATACCTTTCGAATCCGGGAAGTATGTGTTGAAGACTAGCCATAAGATCTCCAACTGTAGCTGCATTTGGCGCACCTGTAGAAAGTCGTCGGCGGCTCGTCTTCGGACCTAGTCTGCTGCATCCACCAGTATGCCTCCATATGCTCGCACTTGGGGCACATTATTTTCGTCTTAGGCAATTCCGAAAACTGGTCCCTCTCGCTCATTATAACAACCTTCTTTTTCCCCTCGGGAACCGCGGAAGAAATCCTCAGCTTCTCCCCCTTGCCCTTGTAGACCCTGCCGCATTTCCTGCAGACAAGATAAACGTTCTTTCTCTTTTTCTCAACAACAAGAAGGTTGTTGCACTTTTCGCAGAACTTCATTCAAACACCAAACAGCCTGGTAGTTAGCACCTTAAAATAACCGATTTTGGGAATTATAAAGATTACCTTTCCCTTTATCTGGCTGGGCGAAACGCTGTATTCGTAAGGATTTTGGCCGTTGTTGTTGTCGCCTTTCGTCTGGTAAGTTCCGTCGCCGTTAATTTTCACGATTCTGTGGATTATGGGGGCGTTAATTCCCTGAACAGAGTAAACTATGATGTCACCCACCATATACGTGCCTTCGCCTTTGACGACCGGCATGTCACCGACGCCGAAGCCGTCCTTGAAATTAAATGAAGCAAACTGCTCCTTGGTTATTCCAAACTCTTCATAAGTCTCCCCACAGATTTTCCAATAATCGTCAAATTGTTTAAACCCGTCTATAGCAATCCCGCAAATCTGTTTTCCATCACTTGGGCCGTGGTACATCGAACCGCTCACAACAGCCACGACAGGAGTGCTGCTGGACAGAACGTTAACCAGGACAACATAGTAGAAAATGACGGCCGCCGCAAAACCAAGCAATATATTTCCCCACCAGCTGTCTGTAAGAGTCTTCCAGAACTTTTTCATGCCCTACCACTGCTTTCCCCTTTAATCATAGCCGTGCCGATCAGATGCGCGACCCTCAAAGGCTCCGGAATGTTGCTGCGTGTCGAACTGAGCTGTATTATCTCCTCAGCCTCTTCATCGTCCAGACCGACAGCCTGATAATAAACCATTACACCATCCTTCAACTTACAAGATTTTATTTTCCCCGCTTTTAAGATTAGGCCCCACCTTTTTCCATAGTCCCTGAAGTGCTTTAACGCATTCTCAACCGATTTCACGTCAGGATGCTTTCTGTTGATCACAATTATTGGCAGCCCAGTTTTTTTGTGCAGCCTTTGGATGTCAATTATGTTAAACCCGCCGAATGCAATCCCGTCAAACATCAAGACTTTCAACTGCGGTTTTTGCCTAGATGAATTTATCAACCGGATTAATTTTTCAGTCGAATTCAAGCCGTCAACATCGACTTGAGTCTTTAGGACAACGTCAAGAAAGCTCCCGCCCCGAAATATGACGCCGACAACAAGAACTTTCCTGTCAGTTCTTTTGAAAGGAGAATCGTCGAAACCAAGTATCCTTATCTCAGACTTGAACATTATTGTCTAACTAACTAAATACAAACCAAGTATATTTAAAGCTAACACCGAAATTATAGTTTTATGGCCAAGAAACTTTTTCCCGAAGCTATGGCGAGACTTTATACGCGAGTTTTCGTGTGCAAGGTGTGCAAGTCGAAGATAAGGGCGGATCCTGCCAAAGTCAGGCTGGAAAAGATAAAATGCAGAAAGTGCGGCTCAAGGGCTCTGAGGCCGAAGAGAAAGCCGGCGGTGTAGAGATGGACAGCAAATTAATTCAGAAATGGAAGAATGCTGGCATTAGGCCGAGCAATTTGGAGTTCTTCACCAACAGGCCGGATTTGGTCGTGGGCAAGATACCTAATCAGGATGCTGAAGTGGAATATGTATGCCCGTCATGCAAGTTCTACGAGATGAAGAGCGTCAAAATGGAAAAAGGAATTGCAAAGTCCGGAAAGGTCAGCAGAAAGTTCGACAGGCCGGAGTTTTCTTGTTCCAAGTGCAACAGCGTAATTAAAGTGACTGCCTTAAAGAAGAAATGAATTTAAGAAACAAGGCTCTTGCCTTTTGCCATAGCGTTATCAAAATCACCATAAAATTCCCACCAGTTCCTTAGGGATTTGCTATCGTAAGTCAGCCCATTATTCTTTCCTGGAATATTCTGCATCCACCAAACCTTGAAAGCTACACCGGCTTCATTCGGTTTTCCAGCAGTAAACTGGTCACAATCATTCCCAGCCCACGTATGGCAATCAACAGTTTTCACAGTTCCTGTTCCATCAGGCTTCCAGTCTTCACAATCTGACAAGACATCTGTTTCATCGCCCCAATCATATTGGCCCCTATCACCAGACCAATCGCCTGCATTTGGCGGCGAGTGCGTCCAGCCACAATGATTAACAGTGGGTGGAAGTTCTCCATTAGGGCTTTTGAACTTGCTCCATAATGCATTATCTACAAAAGAGAACAATGATTCTATTTGGTGTCCATGGTCTTCCAAAAGTTCACCAAGCCCACGGTCGTAATTGTAATTGTATAGTGTATACGTTTTTTGGCAAGTTGGCATATCGTTGGTTTGCTCACTATTGCTAACATCGCCGTATGTCCCATGGTTCCAATAGGCTTGCGAGTTTGTACCCATGGCCATGTCAGCCTCAGCAGGTTCTACATTTCCATAATGGTAGCTCCAGACCCACACTTGTTTTACGCCCTTATTGTCCACATAATCGCATATGTTTGCATCATTCAAGATTTTCGTATAGTCAGGTCTGAATGTGTTCTGGTTCCATGGAACTTTATTTATGGATATTGGAATTGACGTTAAGAATTCCTTTTCTTCGAATATAGAATAATTTAAGGACGGTTCTACAGTATTTTTGTAACCGTGATATTTAGTGACTATAGTCAGTTTTTCAATACCTTGCTGATTAAGGCTGTTAACTTTTGACCTTATTGTCGCAAGGTCGATAGTCATGCCAGTTATTGTTTGGTCAAGTTTAGTGCCACTACTATCAAGAGGGAAGTATTTCAGAACTAGGACGGGAACAGAAATAGGAATTGACTCAGAATTGTTAACTTGAGAATTATCAGAGTCTATATCCTTTTTGATAGGCTCAGTCAATATAAGAACTAGGTAAGAGATCGTGGCACTAACAATCATCAATGCAATTATTATTACAAGCTGGCCAGATACCAAGTTATCAATATAAATGGGTTTTATAAAATTAAATCAACACTATATCATTATGCTCAGGTGGCAGACCGGCGATGCGACCGCCTGCAGATTCTAGTAGTTAGCGGTTTAAGCGAGTTCGACTCTCGCCCTGAGCTCATTTATTCTTTAAAATTCAATTAGTCAATTATGACCATCAGACTCTTCAACACAATGACCAAGAAGAAAGAAGCCTTCAAACCCTTGAAAAGCAAGCAAGTAAAACTCTTCGTTTGTGGTGTCACGGTCTACGATTATACTCATCTAGGGCATGCAAGAACATACTCATTTTATGATACTTTGGTCAGGTTTCTAAATCATCAAGGTTATAAGGTCAAATACATTCAGAATGTTACAGACGTCGGTCATCTTTTGGATACGGGCGAGGACAGAATTCTAAAGAAGGCAAGGGAAGAAAAGAAAAATCCACTGGAAATAGCTCAATTGTATTTGAACCACTGGATGGAAATGATGGAAAAGATGAAAATAGACAAACCTGATTTAATGCCGCGCGCAACCGAGCATATAAAAGAAATCACCAAGCAAATCTCGGATATAATCAAAAATGGTTATGCGTACATTGCTAACGGCTCTGTTTATTTCGATGTTTCAAAATTCAAGGGATATGGCAAACTATCCAAAAAAATTCCAAATGAATTAAAAGCAGGTGCAAGGGTTGGCATCAATGTCGATAAAACTGATCCGCACGATTTTGCTCTTTGGATACAAGCTCCGCCAGAGCACGTGCTTAGGTGGGAGTCTCCATGGTCAGTTGGCTATCCGGGATGGCACGTAGAAGACACTGCAATAGCTGTTAGATATTTTGGTCCGCAGTATGATGTCCACGGCGGTGCTATAGAATTGGCATTCCCGCATCATGAGGCCGAGATAGCGCAGGCAGAAGCAGCTACAGGCAAGAAGCCGTATGTCAAGTATTGGGTTCATACAGGACTGCTGACCATCAACAAGCAGAAAATGTCCAAATCTGTCGGCAATATTGTTATGATATCAGACATGGTAGAAAAGTGGGGGCCGGAAGCGTTGAGATTGTGGATAGCATCGACCAATTACAGGAAACCTATAGATTACAATGAAAATGATTTGGAAGTTGCGAAAAAGAGAATGGAAAGAATAGGGTCGACGTTGGAAAGGATTAAAGAAAACATTGGTAAAGGTGGAAGCAAAAGGATATTCTCTGCCAAACTTGAGAAACTAAAGAAGGAGTTCTTCAAAGCAATGGAGGACGATTTTAACACACCTTTGGCGCTATCAAAGTTTTTTGAAATTATCACCCTTGTCAACAAGCACATATATAATGGCAAGTTTTCCAACAGCGACTTGAAACTTTCTCAAGATGTTATAAAAGAACTGGGAGAATTTTTCCAGATAATTCCAGAAAAGAAAAAAGCGCAATTGCCTAAGGCGGTTCTGGACTTGATTAGAAAAAGAGAGGCCGCTAGAAAGATTGGGAACTTTGAGCTTGCGGACAAGATAAGGAATGAAATCAGGGAAAAATACGGAGTTGTCATAGAAGACACTAAAGACGGTTTCAGATGGAAATCTGCAGATTAAACTAATTTAAATCCTTCCTTCCAATATTCTTTCGAGAAGTCCAACTTCTCAAGGCATTAACATGGTCGACTTCAAGAAAATCTGGCTATGGTATTCTCGCGAGTCTGTACAAAAGGCTCTTCTAGAAGTTTCCAAAGACCGCGAAGTTGTCTCTGTTTTTCAGGATGGAAGTTTCGGCAAGCGCCCAGACATTCTACAATATCCGGCAGACATAACGCAATCCGTTGCAAACGGCACAGTTGCTTTCCACGGCTCCGCAGAGAGGTGGAACAATCCCATGAGCCTTGGCGTGGGAATGGGCAAGAAGGAATTGGACAATCTAAGGAAATGCTGGGACATCATCATAGACCCCGATGTAAAAGATTTTGAAATATCAAAGCTGGTGGCAAAGGAAATCATCAAGGCTCTCGACAAGCACAAGATAAAAAATTATTCAATAAAGTTCACCGGCGGAAAAGGCTTCCACATAGGCATCAGCTTCGAGTCTTTCCCTGAAATGGTGAACCTGCAGAAAACCAGCAACCTTTATCCCATGCTTTCGCAGACTGTTATCGAATATCTGAAATGGTACCTTAAGGACCAGCTCAAGGAAAAGCTGCTCGAGATGGACGATGCAGAGGGGCTTGCCAAAAGGGTAGACAAACAGCTGCATGAAGTCGTGACCGATAACGAGTTTGATCCTTACAAACTAATCTCCATGGATCTTTTCGGCTCCCGGCATTTATTCCGTTTGCCATTTTCCTTGCACGAGTCAAGTCTGCTTGTTAGTTTGCCTATAAACCCCAATAAAATCGACAGGTTCGAAAAAGATGACGCGACAATAGAAAGAGCTAAAATTGAAGAAAAGTTCTTGCTACCAAAAATAACAGGAGACGGCGAAGGATTGATAGTCGAGGCTCTGGACTGGGCAACCAAATTCAAAGTCGAGGAAAGGGTTGCAACACCGCGCAAGTTCCAAGTGCAGATGAAGGAAATACCTGAAAACTACTTTCCGCCATGCATAAAACACGTCCTGACAAACGGGATGATGGAAGGCAAGAAGCGGTCAGTCTTCATCCTAATAACATTCCTCAGGAATATGGGATGGCCGGACGACAAGATAGAGCAGAGGTTATTCGAATGGAACGAGAAAAACATACCTCCGCTAAGGGCAAACTACCTGCGTTCGCAGTTGAGATGGCACTTTAGGCAGGACAGGAATCTGCTGCCGCCGAACTGCGAGAACGATGTTTTCTACCGCCAGCTTGGCCTCTACGACATCTGCTGCAAGGCAATAGACCATTCGAATATCAAAAACCCTGTAAACGTCCCACTGAGAAGATTGAGAGAAAGAAAGCATAGAATCAAGTAATTGCAAGGTTATTAATGTTTTCGTTTAATCTATAATCTGAGACAATGGCAGAAGAAACGATAACTTTTGAGCTGATAAGAAGAATACACATGGATGAGCAGAGAATCCCAAGCCTGACAAAGCTGCCGCAGAATTTTTTCCAATCCGTATTGGATTACTTGAGCCAGAAGAAACAGCTGGAGATTGATGATAGAAAAAATGTCCTCGAGCTGAGAAGCATAGAGAACATGGTGCAGAATATCTTTGACAGGAGGGAGAGGAAGATTCTAAATTACGCGATAATCGCTGCGAGGACAGGCCTGCCGCCTGAGAACTTGGTGGAGGAGGAAAAGCCGTTCTACAAGTCTGTCCTAAGCCTGATCAAGGCAAGGAGAAGCGAGCTGTTCAAAATGCCGGCAAAAGAGTCAAAGCCGGAAGTTGTCTTCAAGGAGGACGTACCAGAGTTTGTAGGCATAGACGAGAAGACCTACGGGCCGTTTAAGAAGGGAGACAAGGCCGTGCTGCCGGAAGAAAACATGAAAATTTTTCTTGAAAGGGAAATAGTCGAAGAAACCTTTTAAATAAGTTCCGAATCATATTAGATGGTAAAGAAAAGAAGATTTATCCCGAGTGATTAAAATGAAATTCCCGAAAAAGATGCGTATATTGTGCCCTCATTGCAAGAAGCACACAGTCCACGAAGTGGAAATTACAAAGAAAAAGCCCAGAAGGACTATGGCGCAGGGGCAGAGAAGATTCCTTCGGAAAATGAAAGGTTACGGCAGCTTCCCGCGTCCGCAGCCAGACCATGAAAAACCAACCAAGAAAGTTGACCTGCGGTACAAGTGCACAGTATGCGGCAAGAAGCACATGAGGGGTAGCGGCTGGAGAGCAAAAAAGTTCGAACTGGTGAAGGTTGATTGAATGAAGGATCCGGTACAAATGCCTGAGAGCAGATTTTTGCGGGTTGCATGCAGGAAGTGCAGGAACGATCAGATAGTTTTCAACAAGGCGTCCACGGTTGTCAACTGCCTAAAATGCGGAGCAGAGCTTCTGGCCCCAACCGGGGGTACAGCCGAAATAAAGGGAAGGGCGGCACGGACATTCACTTAAGTATTAATTTTAAGAATGCCAATTAATTATAGAAGTACATGTTTTGGAAGTCTAGCAAGTGCAGCAATTGCGAGACGAAAACAAAAGCAGAGTGGAAATGGTGCCCGAGCTGTGGCATAAGCTTGAAAAAGCGCGACATATTTGCCGATGCACAAAGGGAGTTACAGCAGATGGAAAGGGAAATGAATGTCAAGATACCAAGGTTCATGCTAAAGCCAGGAATGAACGCCAAGGGCGTAAGCATTACGATAATGTCGGACAACATCTCCCCGCCGAAAATAGAAGTTATAACTTCCGAGGATGCCGGGCATCACGGGCACAGGCATGACAAGCATGAACACAAGCCCGTGCATGAACACAAGCCCGTTCGAGTTTCCAAATACACCGAAGAGCCCGAGACCGATGTTGAGCGGAAAGGCGGAAGGCAGTTAATCAAAGTTAATTTGCCCGATGTCAGAAGCGTGGCCGACATTGAGATAAGGAAGCTTTCCCAGAGCATTGAAATAAGGGCGTTTGCGGGAGACAAGGCGTACTTCAAACTCATCCCGATACCATCAAACTCGACAGTCAGCAACGAATTCAAGGACGGCGTACTGAAAATAGAAGTTTTGAAATAGCTAGAAAATCAGGGACACGAACAGGCCGAACGTCAGGATAGTTCCCAAATCGGCAAGCGACGTCATAATAGGCATTACAAAATTGTTGGGGTCTTCCCGCCTTTTGTAAATATAGAACACGGCAAAAGAAGACAGGACAACAACTATGGCGACCATCACCAGAGTGGTGAGCAAGGACACTTGCAAAATCCTAAATACGGCTGGCGTGGTCAGCTGATAGCCCTTGAGATATGCTATAGCAGAAGAGAGCATGCTTATGTAAAATGCGGAGAGCACTGCCACCTCGAATATAGTCTTGATTAGCTTTCTGACACTTCTGTCCTCCCACCATCCGCCCTTGAGGTTCTTGGTGAACGCCAGCGTAGACATTCTCGAAACCATTATCATGCTATAGTCTCCTATCATGTCGTTGATGGCCGGGAAAAGGATCACCAGCGGCAGGATCAAAAAGAAGCTGTCCCCGATGGACTCCAAGCTTATGCCGGCAAATGTTCCGATTATGAAAGCCAATATCAATGAAAACATGCTCTCCTTAATTATGAGCGAAACGATGTGGGATTTTGAGCCGTATTCCTTCATGTAAAACAGCGTCCTGCGCGAAATCTTGTGTTTTTTTGCAACCAGATGTATGATTGGATGATGTTCGTATCTCCTAAGCTTAACCAATCTCCTCTTTAATGCAGGGGTGAGCCTTCTCATACAACCACTATCGCTATCAACAGGGAGACCACAGTCACAATATCACCGGACGTGGATACATACGGCCCCATTATGTTGTTCGGATCATGCCCTTTTCTGAACAGCCAAAAGGTTATCAGAATGGTCATTGGGACTTCCACGAGGTTTGCCATCAGCGCCGCAAACACTGATATCAGAATAATCCTGGGGTAATCAATGCTGAATATTATCAAATTCACGATGTAGGCGACCGTCCCCAGCAGAAGGCTTACAATCACGGTCAGCAGAAGCGCGGCCTTGAAGTTGCCTATTGTGATTTCGCTGACCATTTTAGCAGGCTTTATGGCGCCGAGGTGCAGGCCGGCGCTCAACCTTGCAGCAAGGCTGCCGCTGATGCTTCCGCGCATGTCCATCAGGCCGGGGAATAATATGAAAAAACCTGGTATGAGGTAGATTTTGTTCAGATATACTGCAAGCAACGTGCCCGCGAGCAGCCCACCCGTAACAGAGATTATCTGCGTGTAGAATATTTCCTTAAAGTCCTTGGTGAAAAAGCCCATAAGATAATTATCGTTTTATCCGTTAAAATCAATTCCATCCACCGATATAATCCTGTCTTCACCCACCTCGAACTTCACCCCAAGGAACTGTTCGGTTACTGCCATGTTTGTCCTGCAGTGCTCTGTAATCTCCTCGACCTTGACCGCCGAAATGCCTTTTGCCAAAGCCAGGAAAGGAATAATCTGGTCTGCCATGTGCTTGTCCAAGGCGCAGTCGGCATTCAACGAATCAATCAGCCCGCGGGCAGCCTCTGCACCTACTTTCTCGGCAGGCTTCCACCTTTCTCCTATCACATCGTCGCCTATAATCGTGTTGCCGCAGTTTGCCCACAAAGTTACCGAAGTCCCTGGAGAAGCCGTGTCTGCGATTTTCTTTTCCATCTTTGCATCAGGAAAATTATTTTGAATTAAGACACTTTTCGCGGAATTCGCCTGCCTTCTTGCTATATCCTCCGGCAATGAACCTACAATGGACACGCCCTCTATCGAGTTTATCCCGCCCCTTTCAGTTAACTTCACGCCTTGCAATTTCTCCACAGGCTTGAAAGTTACTTTAACTTCGCCTTGGCCTTTGGGGTAAAATCCCTCTTTAGCAACTTCCATCTCCGGCAGAGGAACACCAATTTTCTCAAGAACAGGAAAAGTGACATGTCGCATGTATTGAATCGTCGGAGCACCCAATCCTGCAGTGCCTCCTTTAATCTCCAAAGCAACTTCCTTGCCAGCAAAAACCAGCAAAGGAGCGAGCGTCTGCAGCAGCAAGCCTATGGAACCCGCAGTCCCTATGTCAATTTCCCTGCCTTTAACGCTGTGTGATTTTGGGCTGAATTCAACTTCTGTAGAGTGCAGGTTTAATCCTTTAATTTCGGCATTAGTAAATTCGCCAGCTATCTTCACTCCAGTTAAATGCTGCGCCTGCAGCCCGGGGTTGGGCCTGTTCTTCCTTATGTTGATTATTTTTACCGGCTTCAATGTCAGTGAAGACAGAGCTATAGAAGTTCTCAGCACCTGGCCATAGCCGATGGAACCGTCAATCGCAATCATAAAATGTAGATTTTGTTTTGAAAGATATTAATCTAGCCTGCAAAGCGCGATGCCGTCGCCAGAAGAAACATCCCCAAAAAGCTGAAGACGAACGAAAAGAACAGTATCTTCCTAGTATCGTACCTTGCCACAGTCCACATGACCGAGACAAGAAATTCTGTAGGCAGCGGCAGCGAGATAAGTATACCGGATAAAGCAGGTATGGACGATTTAAGGAATTTGGAAGTGCGAATCTTCCTGCTGATTTTGTGCTCAAGCACCGACGCGTCAACTCCAAAGTCCTGCGCCAAAACATTCTTCATTTCTTCCAGCAGCCCGTGCTTTACGAGCTTGTAAACCAAGTAGTTGCTGGCCGTGGCGGCGACGGACGCTACAAATGCGAAATAAAGCGGATTAAAGTTCTTTGCCATAATGAAAACGGCGGTTGCGGTCGGGATTGTAAAGCTGCCGAAGGAGGATAGGAAGCCCAGGAAAAATACGCTCAGATAGCCGAAATCACTCAGCGATAAAGCAAACCTGTAGAGCACATGGCTCTTGAAAAGGAGGTAGGAAAATAGTATGCCGAGGATGAACAAAAACAGGCTCTGGTGGGTCAGCTGGAATTTTACCAACGCCCTGAGTATCTTGTCTACCCGCTTCTGCCTCAGGCTCTCCTCGTAGGAATATCTTTCCATTTAATTAAATTGGTAGTTGATACAGAAAAAAGCTACGGCGCTTCGCTGATTCTTATCAGCTCATTGACCTTGGCAATTGAGTTACTATCGAAAGCAATCTTTGCAAAGTCGCACCTAAGGCCTACGGCAAGCTGCGCCGCCAAGTTATCGTCAACATTATTGATGCAGGACATGACGATTGCCATGTTGTGCTTCCTAGCCTTCTCCACCAGGTTAATAGTGCCGGTTATCGTCCCAGCTTCGTGCGGAGTTATGACTATGCCGTTGGTTGACTTTATCCGCGTCCCTGTATCCAGCCTGCTGATATCGTTTGAATACAGCTCATTTCCGGCAACTATTCTTGTGGGAAGCCGATGCGTAAGCGTTGCCGGAAGCACAAAGTCCTCCTTGTAGAACGGGTCTTCGATGTAGGAGACAGGATAGTCCTTTGCAATTTCCTGTATGAACAGCATGTGCTCCTGCGCGTTCATTTTCTCCTTCGGGTAGACGTATCTGCCGTCCTTGGTATCGTAAGGCACCGCCAACCTGACGCCTATCCTAAGCGACAGCGGTGTGGTGAATTTTGAAAGTTCAGCCAATGCAGAATGCAAGTTTGCAGGTTGTACGAAATCATTTCTGACAGAATTCAGCAAGGATGCAGACTTGGAAAAATCTCTTTCTCGGGCTGGAAAGAGCATCATCTCTGAAAAGCCAATTTTAGGCGTTACTAGAACCTGGCCCAATGGAGCCGGCATATCAGATTTCCTTTTTCCCAAATATTCGTGTACTTGGACGCCTTCCGACTTTGCAAGCGCCTTGAGCAACGCGGACGAGATTGCGAACGCAAGGTTTCCCCCAATCCCATTAAAGTCGTTTGTCGGATCCAGCTCTTTCAAGAGTGCGTCCACTTCTTCCACAGAATCGAAGCTGCTTCCAACAAAGTATTTTTTGATTCCGAGAAAGGCTTTGGTTGCAAGAGTGTAGGGAAAACAAACTAGCTTGCATGATTCGCTTGTTTCCGGCGCAGACGAATTTACTGCAAAATTGCGCGTAGCTATGTTGATCTCAATAGTTTTCTTGGAATTTGAAGTGAAAACTTCACGTATGTTAATGTCTTCAACTTTCATTAAATGTAATTTTCGGTTGAAAGTAGTTAAGCTTAAATATCTTAACGGCAGTCGTTTTTAAGATTGCTATGCAAATCCCGTATACACAACCAAGGGAGCCTCGGATTCTCAAACTGCTGAAGTTTCTTCTTCCCGGCGTTAGGTCATATGTGGAAGATTTGAAAACTGTGGATGAATTAACGGGTCTTTATAAGCTAAGATACTTCAACGAACAATTGGCTGTTAGATTTGCCGAAGCATCGTCTTACAGAGCAAATAATCACCGAAGAGCAAGAATACTAGTTCCAGATTTGTCGCTATTATTCGGAGATTTAGACAGATTCCATGATTTTAACAGAAACAACGGCCAACAAGCTGGGCACGAGGCATTGAGCAGAATAGGTTATGTAATTAGAAGAAATAAACGTGTTAATGATGTCGCGGGAAGATTAGGAGGAGAGGAAATAGGTGTATTGTTGCCTTATACCGAATACGATGAGGCTATGGTTGCCGCCAAAAGGTTCAGACAGCTTGTTGAAGAAGAAATGCAAGGCAATGTGACAATAAGTTTCGGCGTTGCTACATATTCCCCACAAGATACCGGTATAGTATCCGCCTTAGAGCTTCACGACTTGGCTGAAAAAGCAATGATATCGGCCAAAGATTCAGGCAGAAATAGCGTTCGAGGAATGTATGATATGGCTTAGTCTTTCTTTTCCTTCCAAAAAGCGCTAGTCCCTTTGATAATCAATCCCATCTCGGCAATCTCCTTCTCCGTATAAACCCGTTTAGTGACTTTAAAGTCTGCAGGCGGCTTTAGCACAGCTTCAGTAGGGCAAACAGGAACGCAGCTCCAGTCATCCACGCACTTGTCGATAATCAGCTCGGCAATGTTGTCCTTGTCCATCTCTATAGCCTTGTACGGGCATACTGCCACGCACGCGCCGCACCCGATGCACTTCTCCTGGACTATAATCGGCGGCATATCTCTTAATATCTGTGCCACGTTTAAATAATTAGTGATTTAATGCCGAAGTTCGTGGTCTGTGAAGTCAACGAAGAGTATCTGGGTAAGGTGAAGGAGCAGATGAAAAAGCAGAAGATGCCCCTGCCGAAGGACGACAGCCAGATAACCATAGCCCACAAGCCGGTTGCAACAATTTCTACCGACGAGTTATGCGACTGCAAAGTATGCGCAAGAATCAAGCTTTAATTCTGCTGTTCCATCTCGTCCAGAATCTTCTTCATATAGTCGCTCAACTTTCTCGAAAGATTGGACTTGGCAATTATCAACTTTTTCTTAGTTTCGCCATCAGCATTTGTCTGCTCTATCATTTTCAGAAACATAAGAGCCGATCTCAGTTCGAGCCAGAAGAAAGCCCTTTCTGTGGCCTTTTTAACACCCTGGATGTCATTTAAACCCAGAGCCTTTTCTCTCCAAGATTTGTAGTGCTCTGTGCAGGTTGCTATCTGTGTCTCGGTCGACATATGTTACTGTATGGTAGTTACTAGTATATAAGCTTTACTATTCTATAGTGATAACTTTAAGAACTTACCCTCGAATATTTTTAAATACTAAAGAAAGTGATAAACATGGGAAATAGGTTTTCAGAGAGAGCACAATCTAGATTAAGTGGGATACAGTCTTGGCTTGTAGCATATAGCGGCACTAGAAAACGCCAAATTAGTGAGGTACCTCCTGGAATTATATGGCAAATTTACGAGGTACTGAAAGAGGATGTAACTCCACAAGGAATTGAATTTTATATGAGAACATCTTACCCATCTGATTATCAAAATCCTGTAATTAGTGGTTTATTGTCATCTGCTATACACGAAGCGGAACGAGAATATTTATGGTCACAGCACCTACAACCTCATACGATATCTCCACAAGTTTTCAAAAGAAGAAACTAAATATCAAAAATCCTGTTGTTCGCCACAGGAGCCACAGCATCATAACCTTTTTCCTTCAATTCCAAAGCAAACTCTTCCGTATGCTCCCCATGAACGCAAAACACCTTTTCCGGATTAAGTTTGTTTATAAAGTCAAACAAGTCCTTCCTTCCTAGGTGACTTGAGAAATCCAATCTCCTGACACGCATCTTCACTTCCACATCAATCTCCTCGTTGATGAACCTCCCGGTTTCCAGCAGGGTCTTGCCTGGCGTTCCCTCCACCTGAAAACCGCTAAGCGTCAAGCTGCAGTTCTGTTTGTCGAAGAGCTTTCCCATATACCAGGCTATCGGCCCGCCCGTAAGCATGCCGCTGGTAGAAAGTATTACTCCGGGCTGCTTTATTACTTTCTTCCTCATCTGGTGGCTGGTGACATACTCGACCTTCTGCAGCACCTTGTCCAAGCTTTTCGGATCCCTGAGCACACCCTTCTGCTCATTTATTATCGTTATAGCCTTCTTCGCCATCCCGTCGACGTACACAGGATAGTCAATGCCGAAACTGTCAAGCACCAGCAAAAGCTCGTCTATCCTTCCCACGGCAAAGCCGGAAATAAGTGCCACACCATCGTTAGACAGAGTCTCCCTTACAATCCTGGCAAGCTCATTCTCCTGCGACCCTCTTTCGGCATGCTCCCTGTCGCAGTAGGTACTCTCGGTGATAAGAGCGTCAACTTTCGGCAGGTTGGTGTCAGCCCCTTTCATGAGCCTTGTGCTGCCAATCTTATAGTCTCCTGTATAGAGAATCGTTTTATTGCCGGTATCGATAAACGGCATTACAGAGCCGGGGATGTGGCCAGCATCGAAAAGAGTAACTTTGCTTTTGTGAAGCTTTACAGGAATCCGGAATTTTGTCGGCATGAACTTGGCCAATGTCTTTTCCACATCATGCTTGGTGAACGGCAGGTCGTAGCCTTCCTCCTTGCTTATTTTTATCGAATCCGTCCACAAAAGCCGGCAAAGCTCCCTCGTTGTATAGCCTGCATAAGTTGTGCAGCCGTTGCCCCTTGCGGAGAATATCGATGCACCCCCGCTATGGTCAAGATGGGCATGGGACAGCAGCAAGGCGTCAATCCTCCCCTCGATTGATATTGGGAATTTTGGTGGAGTGTCCTGGATCTTGGTTCCGTAGTCCAGAAGAATCTTTTCAACGCCTGTGTCGACAAGGATGCCGCTGGAACCGACAGAACTCATAGCGCCAAGAAAGCTTAGCTGAACCATTATGTTAATTTAATCGGCAAACTTATTATAACTACTGATATAATGGACAAAATAAAAATTTATTTGGACACAAATACTATCTTAGATTTCTTTATCAATGAAGCAAAGGTGATCAGAAATAAAGAGGCTGTAAAGATACCAAATAAATTTCAGTTTTTGACTGCCAAGTCAAACGAAATCGAATTTGTTACATCAATCTTAACAAAGGTTGAAATAGCAAGAGAGTTGGTCGCCGCCTTTGGCATGAAAAAGCATGAAATAGAGCCTGTCTGGGAACAGTTTATGGAAAGCTTAAACTGCAAGTTTATAGAAAGATTCGATACAGATGCTAGACATTGTCTTAATTAAGGGTGATTTTTAGGGGTGTCGCACGAGGGTGATAGAAACGAATTATTACTAATGGTAATTTTTCGAGTATCTTACTTCACGAACTAGTATAGTATCATCTGGATAATAACTTATTGAAATAAGTTCGTCTATTTTTTTGGTTGTATCAATAAAATGCAATACAATTCCTATGTCTTCAAAATCAATTTCTTTGTCGTGTATATGTGCTTACATAGTTGTTTCCTCTTTATAAAATTCATGTACTCGCAAGTCCAACCGTCCAAGTGGATTACCTTGTATTTGCTGTGGTTTAATTGAGACGGGACTAGGAAATTCTCCTTGTTAATCATTACGGGTATATCGCCTTTGGCGAGAATCGAATATCCTTTTATTTGTCTTAGATTTTGTACATCTGACATATGTATTACTATAAGTATAAATAGTAGTAGGGTAATATGTATTTATGGTAAGCGGAAGAATACCAACCACAATAAAAATTCATCCAGATGTATTGAAAGAAGCTAAACATTATGCCATTGAAGAGAATCTGACTCTTTCTGATTTAATTGAACTCTCATTAAAGAAAGAGATACGTAAAAAATAATTACCGATTATTTAATTGGTGTTTTATTTGTCCATTGAAATGGTTTAGATATATATGCAGTTGCATTTGTTTCACCATATGTTCGATAGCTATGGTGTTTACCTATTTTAATTTCTCTTGGTGTTGGTATGAATCCAGCTTCTAAAAATATCTTATCTCCCTTAAGTGTTTCACCTAATGTAAAATGGTCAGCCATTTATTACACTTCTTTAATTTTATTTTTTTTATGAAATACTTTTATAATCTTAACAACTATTTCAGGTTCAATTTTTAAATCGTTTATTACATCCTCAATCCAAACATTACCTTTTTTATGTTTAAGATATTCTGAAATTTCTTCTTTGGCCTCATTTTCTGAAAGCTTTCTATAATGAATTTCTTCTTTTTCACCTAGTTCCCTTTTTACTTCATTGGCAATGAGTGTTGGAAATATAATAGGAAAAGCTATACCAAATGTAAAAACACCCACAATCATTAAAACATTGAAATATGGTATTGGGTCATTTGTTATTATAGACAATATTAAAGCAGATATAAATAAAAACAACGCATAAAGAGAATATTTCAAAGCAGTTCGATATTTTTCTTTGTCTTTTTTTAAATTAAAATAAATTGCCACAGCAAATAAAAATACACCAATTGCATATGCTATAAGGCTAATTATAGCAAGATAAACCATTTTAATTGCCTCTTAAAGGATTGTTAATAAGATTAGCTAAACTTAAAAGTATGTTATGTGGGTTGACAAATATGACAAAACTACGTAAATCATAGTAAATATTCCCCACGTATATCTTGATAAAAATTGAATTTTCAAGCTTAAAAAGTAGTTCGTCAGATTATCACCCTCATTCGACATTTTGACCCTATCACCCGTTATTGCGACACTGCCAGATGCTAGACTATTAGAGATAGTATATTCGATGCCTTTGAGGTTAAGAACAGTTATCAATTTCCAGCATATATTTATAGCAATGAATGAAGACGCCTATTTATTAACTGGAGATTTGAATTTGGTTGAAGTCGTCAGAATCCATAAGTTATACGAGAAGATCATGACTTATCCGGAATTAAGGAAAATGTTTACTTGAGCCTAGTTGCCATTTTTTCGAAAAACCTTCTATTTCTCTTAAGGAACTCCTCAAGCCTCTCCTTTCTATCCATTTCTCTCATAAAATTACATTGCATCCCAGGCATTTAAATTCGAATCAGATAGGCAGGTTTTCCTATCCGACTGATTTATTAGGCTATCATTTCATAATAAACTGAAGTGAGTTGATGAGCAACCAATACAAGGTGAAAAGTGGCCAATGGGTGACGGATCGCCAATATGTAGCGATCTTTCTAGTCTAAAGAAGATTTTGCTTAAAGCTCTCACTAAAAATCAAGTTCTCCTCTTGAATGAAATTGAAAACAATTCTACGAAAACAATTACAACTTTACTGAATGTGCTCTCTGAGAGTACAAGAATTCCTATATCTACGCTTAAACTGAACGCCAGGTCATTAAAAGATTTAGGGCTTCTTAATTACTCCAAGCCTGCAGAATTAACAGCTACGGGTAGACTAGTACTCAAAATAATTCGGTGCTAATATGAAAACTGTTGGTATATTAGGCGGATTTGGACCAGAAACTACTGCAAAATTCTACATTAGCATAATTAATAAGAATCGAGGTCTGAAAAGACTTAGCCATCCGAATATTTTAATTCACAATGCACCAGTCCCGTTCAAGCTTGAAGAAGATGCAGTCAAAAATGCTAAAAACATAGACAAAATTCTACCTTTTCTAATTAATGGGATCAGAGACTTGCAAGATAAAGTGGAGTTCATAGTAATTCCGTGCAATACTGTCCATATCTTCATCAAAGAATTAAGAAAAGAATCCAAAGTGCCAGTTATAAGCATAATCGAAGAGACAGTAAATAAAATCAAATCTAAACAATTTAAAAGAGTCGGCTTATTGGCTACACCTAAAACCATTAAAGAAAGATTATTTGATGAAAAGTTACGAGAAATCGGTGTAAAGCTAGTAAGACCGAACAAAATCAATCAAAAGATGATATCCAAATTAATTCAATGGCTTCTAAAAGGACATAAAACTGCAAAAATGAATTTAGAGTTTTCGAAAGTTGTTAAAAATTTACAGAAAGCAGGTGTAGAAGCTATAATACTCGGTTGCACAGATTTGCAACTTTTAAATCGGAATGGCTTTTCAATTGAATTAATTGACACTTTAGATGTTCTAGCAGATTCTACAGTTAAAGCATTGGTGAATTAAATGAATGAAATAATTACACCCCGAATGTACGGGCAAAGGGTCGCTTCCAGTATAGCTAGGATAAACGACCACATAGATAAGCACAAACTCAACATATCTCCTGAAGAATACATAGACATTGGGGATGTCGCTGTAAAAGAATGGGAATTCTATGGTCAAGTACCAGAGCCGTTAATAGCTGTCAATAGAGGTTATGTGGTAGTAGTGAACGGACTAGTAGAATACAACAATAAGATATACAGAATCCTTAGAAGCGTATTTCCTGCAGGGAATAAAAGTTTACGAAATTTACGAAAATTTCTACCTTGTCCACAAAGTTTGCGACCGTACGGTATATATTTTTGATTCCCTATCCTTGAATAGTTGTAATGAGCTCTAAAACAATTAAATTAGTAAATCAAATAGTGGTTATATGGATTTAGAATCGCGCTTAGAACTTGTAAAAGGTGTTGGTGAAGAAATAATAACTGAGAATGAACTTCGAGAACTTTTATCAACGAAATTGCATCCTGTGGCTTATGACGGCTTTGAGCCGAGTGGACTTGCACATCTACCTTTCGGAGTTTTTAGACCTTTGTTACTCAAAGAGCTCACAAAAGCCGGTATACATTTCAAGCTTTGGCTCGCCGATTCATTCGGTTGGATAAACAACAAGATGGGAGGAGACATGAATAGAATCAGAAAGGTAGGGGAATACTTTATTGAAGTCTGGAAATCTGCTGGAGTGGACGAGAAGAAAGTGGAATTCCTGTGGGCATCTGACGCCTTTTCTGACAAAGAATACTGGAAGAAAGTCATCCTAATCGCTAAAAAAACAACAATTAGCCGTGCTAACAGGGCTTTGACAATAATGGGAAGAAAAGAAGGCGAACTTCAAGAAGTAGCACAATATTTTTATCCAATGATGCAAACTGCAGATGCATTTCATTTGAATGTAGATATTTGCCAGTTAGGTTTAGATCAAAGAAGATCGGGTATGTTAGCAAGGGAGGTTGCAGAAAAGATGAAATGGAAAAAACCAGTTGTAGTCTCTCATCACATGCTAATGGGTTTAGAAGGTGTAAAGCAGCCCGAAGGATATGAAGAGAACAAAGCACTGGACATAGAAATCTCGTCGAAAATGAGCAAATCAAGGCCTCAAACATCAATATTCGTGCATGACTCGAAGGAAGAAATTCATAAGAAAATAAATTCCGCGTTCTGTCCAGAGAAAGTTATAGAAGGAAATCCTGTACTTGAGTATTCAAAACATCTTGTATTCAGAAAATTCAAATCAATGAAAATTGAGCGTGACAAGAAGTTTGGTGGAGATTTAGATTTTGACAATTATCAGGAGCTGGAGAAGATGTTTAGGGAAGGCAAGTTGCACCCAGCCGATTTAAAGAATTCAGTTGCCTTCTACATAGACCAGATGGTAGATCCTATAAGGAAACATTTCGAGAAGGACAGGAAAGCAAAGAAGTTGTACGAGTTCGTGAAGAAGCAGGAGATCACCAGGTAGGCGTTCCTTAAAAGATGCAATCCTTTTTAAAATGCAGTGTATAAATCAGAGTATGAAAATTGCATTGCTGCTTGTCCCTATGATTCTGATGGCAGGATGCACAACTACAAAAGGGGTCTATTCAATGAGCGATACAGTAGAAAAGGGCGATCACGTATACGTCCATTATACAGGAAAGCTTGAGGACGGGACTGTATTCGACTCGTCCGAAGGCAGAAATCCTCTAGATTTTATTGCAGGTGCTGGCCAGATGATAAAGGGGTTTGACGATGCTGTAATAGGCATGACATTGGGTGAAAAGAAAACAGTCATGATAAAGCCAGAAGATGCTTATGGCATGCGGGATCCATCGAACATAATACTCGTACCAAGAAGCCAAGTTCCTGACGGCGTAAAGGAAGGCGACACATTATATGCAAACGGCCAGCCGATAAAAGTCGTCAAAGTCACAAATGAAACTGTCACGATAGACACGAATCATTTCTTGGCAGGAAAAACTCTGATATTTGACATAACGATAGTGAAAATAGAGAAAAACTAGGACAGCTTGTAAAAATAATTTCCGCTTATCTTACCCCCGTCGATTTTCACACCTTCACTCTTCAGTAGCATTATCTTGGTTTTCAATCCACCTTTACCTGAATAACCAACTAATCTTCCGTCGCTGCCAACTACCTTGTAGCAAGGATACTTTTCAGGAAATGGATTCGATTTCATTACGATTCCTATAGCTCGTGGCGAGGTTTTGCAATTCCTAGCAAGCTCACCATAAGAAACCACTTTCCCCTTAGGGACTTTCTTCAGCAGCAAAAGCGCCCTGTGCATATACTATTTTAAATCTAATTCATTAAATCTACTTATGCTTGACATCAAACTGGTTAGGGAGAATACTTCTTTGGTAAGAGAAAACCTGAAGAAGAGGAACAATCCCGAAAAATTGAAACTTCTTGACGAGTTGCTTAAAGTAGATACAGAATGGAGAAAGCTTCAAACACAAACCAACAGCCTAAAGCAGAAACGAAACCAGCTGAGCATCGATGTTGCAAGGTCCAAGAGAATGGGAAAGCCAGCTAAAAAGGAGCTGGCAGAGGCAAAGAAGGTAGATGCCTTAATCCAAAAAAACGACAAAAAATTAGCAAAGCTGGAAACAAAAGGAAGAATGCTACTTTTGAGCATACCGAACCTGCTCCATGGAAGCGTTCCGGTCGGAGAAGACGAGAATGACAGCATTGAGGTAAGACGATGGGGAGAGCCACCGCAGTTTGATTTCAGGCCGAAAAGTCATTTAGAAATCTTACAAGACCTTGATTTGATAGATGTTGAACGCGGAGCAAAAGTTGCAGGTGAAAGATTCTACTATCTTAAAGGCGACTTGGTTCTTCTAGACCTAGCATTGCAGAAATTTGCGCTGGATGTCCTCAGAAAAGTAGGTTTTACAATAATAGAACCACCTTTAATGATAAAGAGGAAACCCTATGAAGGCGTTATCGATTTGTCTGATTTTGAAATGGTTACCTACAAGATAGAGGGCGAAGATGCTTATATGATTGCCACCAGCGAGCATCCGATAAGTGCTATGTTTATGGATGAAATACTTGAGGGAAACAAACTCCCACTGTTATTTGCCGGCATTTCTCCCTGCTTTAGGAAAGAAGTTGGTGCTCATGGAAAGTACACTAAAGGCTTGTTTAGGACGCATCATTTCAATAAAGTCGAACAATTTGTTTTCTGTTTACCAGAACAATCATGGAAATTGCATGAAGATATACAGAGAAATTGTGAATTGTTATACCAGTCCTTAGGTCTTCATTACCGTGTTGTTAACGTCTGCACAGGAGACATAGGCAACATAGCAGCGAAGAAGTATGACACGGAATTCTGGATGGCCGACGGAAAGTTCAGGGAAATAGGCTCGAATTCAAATTGCACAGACTATCAGGCAAGGAGGTTGGGAATAAGATACAGGGAAGGCGAAGGCAAGCCAGTGAAAGGCTTCGTTCACACTTTGAACAATACTGCATTGGCTACAAGCCGAACAATGATTGCAATTATAGAGCAGTTCCAGCAGAGAGACGGAAGCGTTGTCATACCTAAAGTTTTGAGGCCATACATGTTTGGAATTGAAAAGCTGGAAAAGAAATAATGGTTCTATGGAATACGGCATTATTTTCGCAATTCTGTCACCTCTATTTTCAAGCATAGCGACAATCTACCAAAGTGCCGCCGTAAAGATTATGAATCCTATATTTGTAGTCAGCATTAGCGGTATACTTGGTGCATTAATCTTGCTTTTTCTGATAATCATTTCTAAAGAAAAAATCAACTACAGACTGATTAAAGCAAATTCAAAAGACATAATAACGACTGCGCTTCTCAGAAATTTGGCCGTCGCTGCTATTTTTGCTTACGGATTAAGCCTGACGCAGGGAGTAAAGGCAATATTTTTCACCAAGGCAGAGCCTTATTTTGTTCTGTTTTGGCATTGGATCATAAGGAAGGAAAAGATTAAGTCACAACATCTTCTTTTGCTTGGGGTTCATGCCATCGGTGCAATCCTTTTGTCGACAGGTGGTCTGCTACAATTCGGCAAGGCGCAAACCGGTGATTTGCTGATAATAATGGCTATGTTCATATCAGGGTTTTCATATATCTATGCCTCAAAAATCCCCAAAGTTCTGGACCCTAAGATATCGAATGCGATTACAATGGGACTTGGGGGTATTATTCTTTTACCACTTGCACTAGTATTATCGCAACCTTCTCAATTTACAGAGTTCACAGGTTGGTATTATTTGCTTGCTTATGTCATTCTTTTCAGCGTCATATCAATGACCCTATGGTTCGCTTCTTTAAAGACTGTTAAAAGCTGGATAGTTTCAGCGCTTAGATCTCTGGGACCATTGGCAGGATTGCCATTCGCCTGGATAGTGTTCGGGGAAACATTAAATACGGTTCAACTCGTCGGAGGTGCAATAGTCGTTATTACGTCGGCGTTAATTGCACGAGAACATTTCAGCAGGGAAAACTCTAAGCAAAATTAAGAAGTATGAAAATCAAATCTCCGTAAAGCAAAGTAACCAGCAATGCCAACGGAAATGCAGGGGCGAAAGGCACGCCAAGCTTGATGTCAACATACCTCTTTCCCGACCTCTTCAATGCTTTAATCTGATTTTCCGTCACACCTACAAGCTTCTTCTCCGACATAAGCATGTCGCCAACTTTCAATTTGGAAATTGATATTCTTTTCCTGAATCCGTAAGTCTCGATGGATTTGGAAAACTTCCATATAAGATACAAAAGCGCAGTAGTTGCGAATGGGTATAGTGAAATGTAAAATGCCCTTTGAAAGTCGAATGTCTGGTAGAACAGCTTTGTAATGCCTATCCCAACTGCATAGGAAGCAACAAATAATCCAACCAAGCCCACCAACAACAAGTTGCTCGCGGCCTTGAAGTCCTTGGCGAATCCCTGCAGAACCGCCTTGTTCCTTATGGAAAATACAAATCCGTATGCGAGCAGGTAGACGGCGCCCAGTATGAATAGGTTGACCAAGTAGCTCAGCGGGAATCTTAGGGAGGTATGTGCAAAGCCTGCAGGAACGTAAGGAAGAAGGAATCCCAATGCACCGAGAATCAGCGAGTCAGCTCCGCCCCACTGCCCGACGTAATACATTAAAGCGCCGAATGCCAGAAATGTTATGCCGTAAATCAGACTGTTCAGAATTGGCTCGAACGTTCCACCAACTAAAGATTGGTAGCCGTAGAAAAGCAAAGCAATAGCAATCATCGCATAAGGAACTTGGTCAGGAACTTCTGTTGTCTTCAAATCCCAGATTGTGGCGATTGTTGCGCCAATGAATGCTGTAGCCAATGGGATGTAAGCAAATACCATTATTTAAATCTTCACTTGTAATAATAAATAAAAAAAATGGCTACTTTAATCAAAACTCATTTGCTGTATAAGAAACCTGACCAACCCGACAGGCCTGGTTTTTATGTGCATTTTCCCACATTGATACTCGTTGACACAGAATCTTGCATACAGCCCTTGGTTTCATTAGAGCACTATAGATTGTTAGGTAGTCCCCAAAATAAACGCGATTCTAGAATTAGGAAAATATTTCTAGAATGTCGTGAAGAAGTTAAATATTATCAAGCCTCTAGAAGTTAACAACAAATAATAAAAAGTTTATTTCATTAAATAATGTAGTAATAAAATGGTATCAAACGGCGTAACGGGAACCATACGTTTAGTTCATCGTACGAATGAAACAGAACTAATATCGCGGGTCTATTTTTCATATGACATAGATAGGCAATTCATGCATCTGAGATTCGAGCCTGAACCGCCATACGACATGCTAGCAGACAAGGTATTCAAATTATATGAGAGAGATGTACTATTAGAACTACACGATATTTTAACAAACCGTGGAGTTACATTACCAGAAGAATATCGAATTGAAATTAGATATCCATATAAAAGTATTTGGTCAAGAGTTAACCGTATCTCTTGAATCCCAGACTAGATGCAACTTCCCTTATACACCTTCTGCAGTAAAACAAGCCATACTTCCTAATTACGCCGCGGAAATTCTTGCATCTCCTGCACCTACGTGTAGCTTTTCCAAACTTTTTAGGCAGCCTATCCACCCACGTTTCCAAGAACTCGCAAGACTTCCGGATGCTCCGAATACTCCAGCTCAATCAACTTCTCAAAAACCCTTGTATAAGTTTTCATGTAGCTTTTCTCCCACTCGGCCTGCCTGAATATAGATCCGCTCACATCCAAAACCATTTCCATTACTTCACTCAACCTTAACACCTCTCTGCTGTAACCAATTTACAGTATCTTCTTTATAAATCTTGTGCAACTTTCCTATTATACTTTTTCCAACCTTCCTCTTCTTCACCCTGAAGCCCGGCCTCTCCAAAGTGACCGCAACATCCATTCCCATCATGCCAATCTCTGGCGAATAACGGACATTCGGCAAATCTATGTACTCCTTTACGCCGAAATTAATGTTCCCTTCCTTGTCTATCTGGGAATTTTTCACAACATTGTCCACAGACTTGACAACAGAGTCAAACATTTCCTCGGCATTCTTCTTCCTCAAGGTCACCTTGACCCCCAGAGGCTTGCCCTTGGCAACTCCAAAAGTCGACCTCTTTCTCGATCTTGTAACAACTGGCTTGCCCTTCGTCACCATCTCGACAAGCTTTTGCGCTTTTTCAATCTTCAGCTTGTCGTCGCCGCATCCGATATTGACGGTGACCTTCTCTATCCTGATGTTTCTCATAGGATTTTCCATATCAACCAACCGTTATCAGGGGCTTGTCCTTGCCGACAATAAACAGGTTTTCCTTCGTGACAGTCTTGTCTTCGTTGCCGATATCGCATACTATTTTAGGCTGCTCCCTCATCCCGCCTTTCAACAACTGCTTGACTTTGGCGAGCTTTCCAGCAGTCGTCCCCTTCAACACAATTCCTGTGTTGCCAGCCTGCAGGGGTATGTGCTCGACAATCTTGAGCTTAGGCAACTCTACCAGTAGCGAATCCCCTGTATTATAATTGACGTCCTGAACTAAAATATTCTTTCCGTCATGAAGGTTCAGCTGCACCTTGCCGCCTTTGACAGCAGTCTTCCCCCTGATCTTGCAGAGCTTCGTCTTGGCTTCGTTCTCGCTTATTTCCACGACATTCAGCCCCTTTTTGCTCGGGATCAGACGATAGCTTTTCTTCATTTTCGGAATTGTCACCACATCGAACAGTCCAACAGGATAACCGTAATCCTTCCTTCTCTTGTCGTCGACAAGAACATCCCCCCTTCTGACGACTTTCTTTGCTTCTGTCGTGGTGTCAACCGCCTTTAGGATGGATGTCAGCATTATTGAAAGCGGAATTGACTGCCTTTTCGGATGAGGACCAGCCCTAGGTGCAACTACCCACTTGCTTTCCTTCCTCGATACCTTCCAAAATGGTGGTGCCAAAAGCCTTTTCAAGTGCGGCATACTTTCAACAATTAATTTCAAAGGCTTATAAAACTTATGCAGGCGCAGTCGTTTGCGTTGTTTCCACTTTTACTCCCTTTCTTTCCAGAATCTTCTGCCTTTTCTTGTCATCCAAACTCAGGGAAATTATTTTCAGCTTGCTGGGATGGATTCCAACTTGTGCCTCTGTTCCAACTGTCCTTTTCCTGGTGACGCCTTCGATATAAATGCGATATTTCTTGTAGTTTACGCGCGCAATCTTTCCTGACTTGCCCTTCATCTTTCCCCTTACCACCTGCACCTCGTCTCCTTTCCTGACAGGCATGGCTCTTCTCTTGTACTTTTCCCTCAGCTCCTTTGACAAATGCGCAGCTAGAATTTTCCTTCTCAAATGAAAAGGTGCATCGTACAAAAACTTTCTCTGCTTCCTTGGTTTCTTTGATTTTGGCCGTCTCATCTACACCACTATCGTTGCAATCTTGCCTATCGCAGAAAACCTTTCCACAACTTCCTTTGCTATAGGTCCCTTGACCTCGGTACCCTTGGGAGCGCCGTCCTCGTCTGTGAGCACAGCGGCATTGTCAGCAAAAGTGACCCTCATCCCATCCAGCCTCCTGTATTCCTGCCTCTGCCTTACGATAACAGCATTGAACATCTGTTTCCTAACCTTCGGGTCGCCCGCCTTTACAGTAATCTTTATCATCATGCCTATGCCAGCGGACGGCATCCTTTTCCTCTTGCCCTTGTAGCCTGAAACAGAGATTATCCTCAAAACCTTTGCCCCGCTGTTGTCAGCGCAAGTAAGAAGACTTCCGACCTTCAACCCCCTTACGACGGAAGCCTTGACGCCCTTCATGCGTTCACCTTTTCTATAATTATAAAGCTCTTTGTCTTGCTCAGCGGCCTGCACTCGGCTATGGTCACAGTGTCTCCTTCCTTTGCGTCGATGCATGCAGGATTATATGCTGTAATCTTTGAATGCCGCCTTTCGTATCTTTCATACTTTGGGAGAAAGTGCAGAAATTCCCGCTTGACGACAGCAGTCTTGTGCGCTTTCGCCGACACAATTTTTCCCTTGAGAACACCGCCTCTTATTGGCGTCTTTCCATGCCAAACGCACTTTGCATCAGAGCATTCCTTCTTTGGCGGATTTGCGTCAATGCCTATGTTCCTAACTTTCATAATTTCACTCTATTAATTAGCGAAGATATGCTTTTATTGGTTTTTATTTTGAACTAAGTCTTGTTCGGATATCTGAGCCAACTCTTCTAGCTTTTTATTATAGGTGGGATCTTCGCTCATTAGAGAAAGCTGCCTTCTTCTCGGATTATAAACTAAACGCAATTTATATTCAGAATCCCTCACTCTACCGATATCAATAAAAATATCTCCACCGATTATCCTTCTATGAGCACTCTTATAGTCTTCTACTAATGCTACCAGATAATCTTCAATTAAAAGATCTGCATCTTCGACAGGTTCGCCAAATGTTAACTTTAGAAAAGTTAACTCTAGAAAAGAAAACTGATTGGGCCTTTCAGGCGGGGGTTTATATTCTACTTTCTCAAGTTTATAACCCATCCTATACACTGCCATAATGTCACCATCTTGGAAATTTCTTCTTGATTCTATCTTCAGGCCTGGCTATAAGAAGCTTTCCATCTACCTGGACTTTTGTTTTATTTGGCAGAGTGAAGACAAAAATACAATTCCCCTTCACCGCAGTTTTTTCACCGGATTTAGTTTCTATTTTAAGAGTATTGTATGTCTCATCTATAACAGTTCCTTTTAATCCCCTTTGTGTCGGGTCGGTAGATTTTATAATTTTTACAGGTAAAGAAATCAATTCATGCCTGACGAGGTTATTGGCGTTTATTGGCATATAAAAGATATGTAACTTAAACTTTTTAGTTGAATTACTTCTTCAGTTCTAGACCTATTGAATATAGTTCAGCCCTAGGCTCATAGTAAATTAAGTCCATAACACTCCATAAAAATCGTGGCAATTTATCATAAGCATCTATATGACCATCTTCTATATGGTATAGTTCATGCTTTACCGATGAAGCAGTGGCGCATGGATAAATAGTTATTTCATATTCGCCTTCTCTGATTTTCTCAGAATAAGCTGGAGCTAGGATGCCATCACAAGATCTATTAATAAATCTTACATTTACTCTTTTGTTTACTACCCCCAGCCTCCTCATCTCTTCTTCCACAAGTCGTTCTGAATGATACTGGTCTCTAATTTGTGGAGAATTGATATCTGCGTATGCACCCAAGCCCGATAAGGCTCCAAAGTAAAGTTCTACTGCTAATATAGTTCCGCCAGTAATTTTCCTAATTTGCGAAACTAGTCCACCAATTTTCATAAAACCAGCAGAGGTAACTATAGATTTAAACCAGCGGAATTCTGCTGTTTTGGTATCGTCTCAAGTATGCAGCAATATTTTTTTCGACATTGTCCCCAAATAATTCTATTACAGATCGTGTTTGCCATCTATGGGAGTTTCTAGGGTCGTAGTTTCTCATAAAATTGGAAGATACTTTATGCCAGCCAAGGTCGAACATCTCAGTAGGGATGCCATTCGGAATAGCCTGCCCGCTACCCATCAGAACTCCTTTGACCCGCTCGTATAGCCGGGATTCTGGATGAAGAAATACCTCTCTTCTAAGGCTGTCCTCGACCTCAAAGAATTCATCTGTGTTTGCAAGACCCAGATATATTACATCTGAATCTTTTGTTATCCTTCCTGTATGCGATATGCGCGGAACCTTTACTAGTGCTGATGCATGCGGTTTTGTGCCTGGCACTATATTTGGATTTGTGAGCAGAATACCGTTAGTAACTAAAGTAATCATTTCTCTTGGATAACCCTTTTGTGTCATGTATCTGGTGGCATGCGCAGCACCGAATGGCTCATTATCATCATAAGGTCCGTCATAAAATCCTGTGTCATGAAACAATAGTTCAATTCCTAGAGGCACTAATGAATTTTTAGGCAACCTCCCAGCTTCAACTTCTGCCCGCCCAATTTCCATTCCATATGGATAAACATACTTTTCCGTGTGTGGCCTGTCGTGATAACTTATACCTTTTCTACGCCGGTTTGAATGAACTTTGTCCAAAATATCAAAAGCATATCTTCCAGCGTCTTCAATTTGGCTTTCAGGCCCATAGCGCGGCATTTTATCACAGCATATATATGTTGTAGGAATATTTAAAGGTTCCTATCTTTAATCACTCAATAGTAGTATATAATATGTTATTATCTAACTTCGATTTGCTCTTCCGCATAGCCGAGCTTGACAAGAATCTGCTTTATCCTCGCCTTGTGGTTTCCCTGCAGCTCTATGTGGCCTTCTTTGACAGTTCCGCCGCACGCGAGCCTTGACTTGAGCTGCTTTGCAACGTCCTTCGAGTTCTCCATTATGCCGGTTATAAGCGTAATTGGCTTGTTGAACCTTCTCATCTCGGTCGAGACCACGATCTTCTCGGTTTCACGCTCGATCGTTGCGCATACGCACAAATCAAAAGGCAGTCCACACTTGGAACAGTTGTTCAATGTCGCTTGAGCGCCGCACTTTGGGCAAACAGCCATCTATTTCTTTCCCTCTCCATGTTTTTTGACGGTGAGAATCCTTGCAATGTCCCTCTTTAGAACACGAATCTTGCCTGGGTTTTTCGTCGGCCTCCCACGCTTTACGTTGCCGACTTCCTTCATCAGCTCCAGCCGGAGTTCTGCAAGTCTGTTATCCAAGTCACTTCTGTTCATCGAACGAACTTCCTTTATCCTCAACAGAAACCCTCTATTCATTATTTGTGGAGATATAAATATTAAACCCCTATAATCGTGACTTCCTTTGGCATGCTTTTCATTATCTTCACCTTGATCCCGATTATTCCCGCCTTGATTAGAGCCTGCGTATAGCCGACATCAACAAGCTGTTCTGCATAGTTGCCGGAATGCGCGACAAATCCCCTCCCGAACTTCTGCTCCCTCGATCTTTCAACGCCGCCAATCTTGCCAGCAATCTCAATATGCACGCCAACGGCACCGGCCTCCATAATCTTCTCCAAGTAATAGTTCGCAACCTTCTTGTAGTGGGTCCCCTTCTCTATAGAGGCTGCAATCCTCCTTGCAACAATGTTCGAATCAAGCAGCGGTTCCAAGACTTCCTTTACGTCAAGCAGCGGGTTATCAAAATTGAACTTGTTCTTAATCTCCTCTGTAATCTCGTTTATTCTCCTTCCGCCCCTGCCGATGACCAAGCCCGGTCTATTCACATAGACAATTATCCTTGTTCCCAATGGCGTCCTCTGGATTTCCGTATGGCTGTAGCCCGCTCTTTCGAACTTTTTCTTCAGATATTCCTCGACTTCAGATTCCTTTATCCCTTCCTTGACGAACAGTTTCTCGATAGCCATTCTACACCTTTAAAGTTCTCTCTTATTAAGCTACCTCTCCTCTAAAACAATTTCGATATGCGCGCCTTTCGCCGCCCTCCCTCTCATAAAAACCCTGCTTTTCGGCAGCATTCTCTTCTCAGGCTTGTTCGCAACAGCGTTCTTGATAAAGAGCCTTTCAACATTCATAGTCTTGTTTTTCGCGTTAGCCTCTGCAGATTCTAAGATGTCCAGAACCTTTTCAGCGGTTTTGGTATAGTATTTTCCATCCAAGCTCCTCTTCTCACCTATCAAGTCATTCAGCAACCTCTTCGCCTTGTCAGTCTTCTTGCCCCTTATTTCGCCCAGCAAAATCCTCGAGGACTTCAACGACACGCGTGCACCGGTTTCTTTAGCAATTGCTTCAGCCATAAAACCACTTAGGTGGTCCTCATGTTGGCATGCTTTGTCGACCTTGAAGCGCCGATGCCTGGAGCAGAATGCTGCACACGCTTTACAGGAATGGCAAAATCACCCAGCCTAAAGCCGATCATCTCCGGCTTTATCTCGATGGTGGCCCACTTGTTGGACTTGTCGCCCTCTGGAGCACCGCCCTTGTGCACGCCGAATTTCTTGCCGACCATCTCGGGAAAAATTATCATGTCTCTCAAGTGCGTCTTGTGGAATTTCTCAGGCTTTTTCCTCACCTTTTCCAGCAATTTCTTGTGCTGCTCTCCCAGACCCCGCTTGAAAGTTCTCCTCTCCCTTGCGGTCAGCAATTTTACAAACTCATCAATGTTCATACCCTTTATTTCATTCCATGTTTTTCCACGTAAAGCGTATTCCCTTGCCATACTATCAATACCTCAATGTTATATTTAAACTCACTTGGGCTTCCCCGATCTTCTTGCAGCAATGCTGCCAATCTTCCTTCCAGGAGGAGCGTGCCTTGAGATGGTCTTGAACTTGGCAGACTTCTTCCTTCCACCGTAGGGATGGTCTGTAGGAGTCATTGCAACGCCGGCAGTCCTCGGGAAAAGCTTTCCCCGTGCAGTCATTGCATGCCACTTTTGCCCCACTTTATAATAAGGTTTTTCCAGTCTTCCTCCTCCTGCAGGAACACCGATTGTTGCCCTGCACCTTCCGTCCAGAATCTTCTCCTTGCCTGAAGTGAGCTGGAGAGTGACATTGTTGCCGCTTACACCTGCGACTAGAGCATAGCTGCCGGAGCTTCTGCAGAGCTTGGGGCCAGATCCGGTATAAGTCTCAATCCCGAAAACCCTTGTGCCTACTGGAACCTTTGACAATTCGATGACATTGCCGACGTTTGCTTCATTGCTGCCGTAATTGATGAAATCACCGGCTTGCACACCTTCAGGTGCTATCTGGAGAATCTTTTTGCCGTCTTCAGTTTTCACAACCATTATAGGAGCAAGATGAATCGCATCGCTAACGATATCAACAACTTTTGCAGTAAAGTTTCCCGAAGGGAGATAATCTATCCTCCCCAAATACCTATGTGACGGTATCTTGTACCTAGGCCCTCCTCTTCCCCTTGCCTGCACAATCAACCTTTTTCCCATAACACCGCCTTAAACCGTCAGACCTAACTTTACAGCAACATCAATCGCCTTAAACTCCGGCGTCAGCTTGACAAAAGCCTTCTTTTCACTGCCTTTAATCTGGGTATTAACCTTGGCGACCTTTACTTCAAACGCCTTTTCCACAGCTTCCTTTATCTGCTTTTTGTTCGACGTCCTCGCCACAATAAACACTAACTCATTAGTTTTTTCTATGGCCCCCACAGATTTTTCTGTCAAATAGGGGTAGCGGATTGTCTTGTACGGATCCATAGAATCACAATCTCCTCAATTTCTCCACGGCGCTTTTTGTAAAAATAGTCAATCTTCCAACAGCAGCGCCTGGTGCAAGATATTCCGCAGACAAATTTTCAACTCTGCAAACATTGCAGCCGGAAAGATTTTTGACAGCTTTTGAAATTCCATTGTCTTCTGTGGTGACAAACAATGGGCCAACTTTAGTTTTGTATTTTCTTCCACGCGCCTTTCCTTTCCCAGACCTAACTTTTCTTTCGCTGATTCTTTCCAACTCTTTCTCCAATCCGATTTTCTTCAAAAATTCTACAACATCTTTCGTCTTCTTCAATTCCCCTATCTTGTCTTCCACTATAATCGGCAGTTGAGCATCAACTTTGTGCCCTCTTTTTACAACTAATTCTTTGACCGCTGTTGCCGCAATAGCACCTTTGACAGCCTTCCGCCTTTCCTTTCTGTTTATCTTCTGCCCCCAGACTTTTTCTACCATCGGCGGATGGGCTCTCCTGCCTTTGACGGCATGCGGAACGAATCTCGCAGTCATTGTCAGAAAAGGCACAGTCTTGCCGTGCAGTCTCGGAGCCCTGGCCATCTCCCTGTTCATCATCGAGTTCCTTTCCCTTCTTCTCCCATGATAGTGGGCTGATGTTCTCTTGCCAGCCATTTCGTTTGGAGAATAAGGCTGTCGTCTTTTGCTCTGAGAAGCTAGCACTGCCCGCTTGACCAAATCCTCCCTGACAGGCTCTTCAAACACTTTCGGCAATTCCACCTTTTCCATCGATTTCCCATTCAAATCCAAAACATCAGCTAGCATAAAATCACTTCACAATTTCCCTGATTTCAGGCAAGAAGAATTTCACTTTACCTGGTCTGACAGCATATCTTAGCATTACCAACCTTTTCTTGCTGCCGGGGACAGAGCCTTGAATCAAGATGTAATCTCCTTTAGCAACGCCATATCTAACAAAACCATTGCTAGGCGTTATGTCGCCATTCCCGATCTTAAGCACCCGCTTGTTGACTTCAGTCCTTCTCTGGAATCCCATCTGTCCGGCTTGCGCAACTGTATGCCTTACTTTGCCCGGTCTTTCCTGTCCCAAGCTGCCAACGTGCCTCAATTTTTTCTTCGCATGCCTGTTCTGGATCTTGACGCCGAACCTCTTTACAGGACCCTGGGTTCCCTTGCCTTTTGTGACAGCAACAACGTCAACAAGCTCACCTTCCTTTACAAAGTCCTTTGCCGAGATTTCCTTGTTCAGCTGATTCTTGGCAAACTCAAAGTTTTCCTTGACATTCTTGCCGCCGATTTCCAGCTCGAAAACTTCAGGAGTCTTCTTTCTGACACCGGAGATTCTTGGCTGGGTTGCAACTATCAGCCTTACTTTGGAAATTTGCTCCATTCTCTTCTCCAGTTCCCCAAGGTTTTCCTCGGTCTTGAAGTTTCCAGCCTTGAGCTTTCTTCCCACGTCCTTCGGCACGTTCTTTGACACAGCTTCAGTAAGAACTTTCATGCCGTCAAAAGAATTTCTATAAGCCCTTATGCCGATGACCTTCAGCGGCGGGCAGTCCAAAACTGTGATAGGAGTGGATACCTCCTGGCCGTATGTGAGGGAGCCTTTCCGGTTGTCAAAGACTATGGCATGAAGCATTCCTGCCTTGTAGGCAGCAAACCCCATGACTTTGGCTTTGTCCGCAGCAGGATACGATGTGATATCAGGATAAATTCTCTTCGCCCTTTTCCTCGGCCAAAATGCCTTCGAGCCTCTTCTAGACTTTTTCACTTCTGGCATAATCAGTCATCAGTAATTCTAGTTATAACCTTAAAAAACTTAATGTATTATTGAATTTATGGAACAGAAATGCATCTTCTGCGCTATTATAGCCAAGCAGATACCTTCCTACGGCATATACGAGGACGAGAATTTCATGGCATTCCTAGACATAAGGCCCTTGACCAAGGGGCATGCACTTGTTGCCCCCAAGAAGCACCACCGATGGGTCCATGACGTCGAGGACTTTGGCAGATACTGGGAGGTTGCAAAGAAGATATCATCTTCCACGCTGTCTTCGTTAGAGCCCAAATACATGCAGTTCATCACAGCAGGCCTCGAAGTGCCCCACGCCCACATACACGTGATTCCTCGTTATGACGAAGACGGCCATCCGGAACTGCCCGATCTGTCGCACAGGCTTCAGCTAACCGAGGAGGAGATGAAGGAGATGGCAGAGAAACTCAAAAGTTCAATACCGCAAGAAAGAATTGTTGCGGAAGAAAAACCGGAACCCAGGAAAGAGCCGAAATGGTCTGATGAGGAGCTTGACATAATAAAGAGAGAGCTGCAAAGGACTTGATATCCTTTAAACTCGAATAATGATTCTATGGAAAAAGTTCCGGGATGGTACGTGATTACAGGAGGCCCTCATTCCGGCAAGACCACCACCGTGAACCGCCTTGCGGAGTTGGGTTATGAAACCAGCCCAGAATATTCCAGGCTGTTCATCGACAAAGAACTAGAAAAAGGCAGATCGTTGGAAGAGATAAGGAAAAACGCCAAGTCCTATCAGGACGCTCTTGTAAAAGTCAAGCTGGAATTGGAGCACAAATTGCCAAAAGACAAGGATGTGTTCATCGATAGAGGGCTTGTCGACGCTACAGCTTACTACAAATTCCTCAGAACCCCACTTTTAAAAGACCTTGTTAAGCTATGCAAAAACCGCTACAAAAAGGTTTTCATCCTTGACATATTACCGTACAAGCAGGACTATGCAAGAACTGAAACTAAGAAGCATGCCTACAAGTTGCATAGGCTGATTAAACAAGCTTATGAGAAGTTAGGCTACAAAATTGTAAGGATTCCCGTAATGCCGATTGAGGACAGGGTCAAGATGATTTTGGAAAATATCAAATAAACATCTGATGTGTTATTATGTCGTACGTACGACATAGGACTAAACTAAATGAAGTGCAATCTGAACATCCTCCTAGGAGCTCTCCATCCAGCAGCCATTTTCAATCTTATAGTATATTCATCATATCCCATTATGTGGCCTAGTTCATGATCCAACGTCTTTTCATCGCCAGCGTGTCTCAATACAATATTCCTTATCCCATCTGTCATTCCAAGTATTATCCCATTCGGGATTCTAGGAAGATAACCGCCAACTTTAACAAAAACGTCTCTTACATAATGCAGATAGCTCCATCTTTCTTTTCTGTAGGAATAGGGGTTCTCATCCCGAGTAATCCCATCAGATTCTCTATCCCAGCCACGAAAAACTTCATACAAACTTTTAGCGTATTCCAGCATACTCATAGTCGCTTTCTCTTCTTCAAAGTCTTGACTCCAATATCCTCACCAGACAGAGGTATCAACTCTCTTTCCAGCTGCTTTTCATCCAGTCCAGGATGAGCTCTCTTCAATTTCCTAATCTTCCTTTTGATAAACTCCTCAGTCTGCATAATTTAAATAGTGTAACAATATAAATTAAACATTTTTCTAAGAATGGGCAAATTAGGAACTCTTTCTCTGTTGACTTAGTTTATCAATATGTAACAAAAGTGAAGTATGACCTTTATCGCAGATATCTTTCTCGAATGCATCCTTGTGTAAAAGCTTTCCTTTTTCATGAGCTTTTGTATAGAGTCTTTTACATTTAAAGCAAAAATATTCAGCAGGATTATTGGGATTTTCTTCACAACATTTTTTCTTGGAGAACATTTTCATATTTTCTAAATCTGAAAGATCCGTGATTTTTCTTCTACCAAAAACAATTATTACATCATTAGATGTATGCTCATCGTTCCACGCGTTTATAAAAGTTTCCTTTAGAAGTTTTCTATTTGGCTCTGGATGTTCAGGTCCAGTTTCATGAAAATAAACATCATTTTCATCAAATCCAGTAACAACAACAAAACGACAATCTGGCAACCTTTTCCCAATAATTTTATTGTAGTTAATCAACATAATGGGAACACACCCACTTCTAATGTAAGATTCAATTTTGTCGAAGGACAACTTAGTTTTCTCGAAAATTTTGTATTTAATCAGTCTCTCAATCGAATAAGTAACCCAAAGTAAATCAGTGTGTTCCAGTATTTTATCTGCTTCATCATCATAATATTCTCAAAAAGAAGATTCCCCTCCTAGCAACGATTTCAAGTCTAAATTTGAATAAAACTTGATTTTCAAACCTAATTCATGGAGTACTGAAGCTATTTGAGCCGTCCAAACAAAAAAGCCTTCTCTTCTGGTGTGTTTGTTAAGTTGCGAAATTGTGAATTCTTTGTTTAAAAAATATTTTAATACAGTTTTCATAACAACTTGTGGATTCTCTTCATATTCTTTGCTTGCATAAAAAGGAACTTTAAGCTCCATACAATTATATCAATGTCATTTGCAAAATTTATAAGTTTAAGTAAAAGTAATAAGTTTCATAAATTAACGATGCGCCGATAGTCTAGTCTGGTATGACACAAGCCTTCCAAGCTTGGTGCACGGGTTCAAATCCCGTTCGGCGCACTAATTCCTAATTAAAAGAAATAGAGAAAAGTAAAGAAAAATCCAAAATCAGCAACTGAGCATTACTTGCCAGCCAATTTCTTGCCCTTGACGAAAGTCCATATCTTCTTTGTCATCTCGCTCGGTGTTATCTTTCCTGAACCGAAGACTTGCTCAACAGTCTCTTTTCTTCCCTTGAAACTGATGGTATATCCACCGAATGCTTTCTTTGCCATTTAACAACCTCCTAAAATTAGATGTGGTTTGTGGTTTAAATATTGTTTTAAAGCTATATTTCCAGATATTTCAGAGGCAATTCAATGGTCACTATCAAACACAGAGATGCACTATTAAGCTATAACTTTCTTATTGCACCCGGCTTATTCGCCGACACACAGCTTTTGGTGAAAAGTATATGCGATATGTACATTGACGAGAAGGAAGTCGCAGATTTAAGTGGTGACAATTTCGAAGGCAGATTATACAGAAGAGGTTATGCAATTGTAGGCTCATTGGCAATGGGTATAAAGTTCGATGCTGAATTGGACATTACTGGTGTAGGAAGGGACTCGATGTCTGTTTTAGTACAGAGAATTGACCCGCCGTACAGGTCAAGAAACTGAATCTTTCCTAACAAACGAATATTTCATAGGAAGTGCATTTATGCCCAGTCAATCTAATAGACATCATCTCTGTGCTCAAACCTCAATAGTATTAATTTGTCACCTTCAATTTTGTAAATCAGTCTATAAGGTTTAACATATATCGTCCATTCACCTTTTAGTTCATATCTTAGAGGTTTACCAAAATCAGGATTTTCTGTTATTTTGATTATTTGCTTTTTTAGTTTTTCTTTCAATCGTTCGTCCTTAATTTTTTTAAATTCTTTTTCGAACTTTTCGGTAGGAATAACAAACTTGATTTCTACCATTTCTTCAGCTCTTTGAAGAAATCTCTCACGGGATAAACTTTGTATCTACCCTTTTCAATATCTTCCCAAGCTTCTTCGATAAGTTGTAAGGTTTTCAAATCATCAGGCTTCATTTTAGTATCCAACTTCTTTAGAACTATCATATTTTTCTTTGAAGTTACAGCGAAGGTACTGCCTTCCTTTATACCAAGCTTTTTTCTAATATCGGTTGGTATTACTATTTGACCCTTAGAACTCGCTCTCGCCAACTCAGGTATCTCAAATTGTTCCTTTTTCATATTAGTAAGATATTCTTACTTGTATTTAAACTTTAGCCTCTTTCCACAGGAATGCATATTTCATCGGCATGAAGGCTTCCAAGTCGCTTTGATACTTGCATCCTGTGCAGCTATAACCAATAAGGACATTTCTATCCAACAAGTTCTTTACTTCTAACGGCTGTATTTTCGAATGACAAACAGGACAGTTGCTTATTTTCTGCAATTTCACAGCCTTCTTTGTCTTGGCTTTAACTTCAACTTCAGGCATTTCTAGCGCAGTCCTTTTTACCCTGGTTGGTGAGACAACGAAATTCTTGTTTTCCACCCTCAACCTTTTTGAAACAAGTCTCATCAATTCCTCCTGTGAGCTCACCTTCAAATGCGAAGACAACACATTCTTGACAACATCCCGCAGTTTTGCCTTGGAGGGAAACTTTTTATCCATTATAAGAATTACAGGCTTTATAATAAATGTTATGCTGAGGTGCCGGAAGCTGGTAAACGGGTCAGCCTGGAAAGCTGATGTACCTTCATGGTACGCGTGGGTTCAAATCCCACCCTCAGCGCAAAACTTAAAGCGGTTAAAAATAAAATTGTAACATTTGTGGTTTAATGAAGATTGGCATCATAGGATTGGGCAATGTCGGTGGTGGTATAGCTTACAGCATTCTCCATAACGAAAATATAAAACTTGATATGCTATTGCTGAATGACATCGTTGATAAAGTCTATGGAGTCAGGCTAGATCTGTGCCACGCATTCCCCGAAATGGGCAATAAAATAGTTGTCGGCGGCTATGAGCAATTGAACAATTGCGATATTGTAATTATAACTGCTGGCATAACAATGTTTTCTGGAAGCAACCAATTTGATAGAATGGATCTTTTGAGCAAGAATGCAGAGATATTAAAAAACATTTTCGAGAAATTCACACCCAAGAAAGATGCTATTCTTGTAATCGTCTCTAACCCGAGCGATGTAATGGCTTATGTGGCTTGGAACTTGTCTGGCTTGAATTCCAAGCAGGTAATAGGTTTTGGCAATCAGCTGGACACAGCTAGGTTCAGATTCTTGCTCGGGGAGAAATTGGGAATTAACGCTGGTGAAATAGAAACCTATGTAATTGGTGAGCATGGTAGCGGAATGATACCAGTTTTTAGCCATACAAGCGTCGGCAGAGATTTAGACCAGTCAGCAAGGGACGAAATTAAAACCCGGTTGGTTAATGCAGCTATTGAAGTCATAAAATTAGCTTCGTACACGCAATACGGACCTGGGCAAAATGTTTCCAAATTAGTCGAAGCTATTGCGAACGATAAGAAAGAGACTTTATGCGTCTCCACTTTGTTTGATGGAGAATATGGTGTTCGGGGTTTGTACGTTGGCAGCCCGTGTGTAATCGGCAGGGGCGGTGTAGAAAGAATTGTTGAATTGAATATAGACGAAAACGAACGAAAACAACTAAATGCCGTGGTTGAAAAAATGCGGGAAGTTCAGAAAGTGTGAGCTCAATCCAACAAAGCCTTGATCAAGTCCGCTCGGGAGACAATCCCAACCAATCTTCCTGTGTCGATGACAGGCAGCCTGTCTATCTGGTGCTTGTCCAGAAGGTTTGCAGCCTCCAAGACGCTCTCGTCCGGACCTATTGAAATCACGTCCTTGCTCATAAAATCCTTCACTAGGAGCTTGGACATGCGTTCAATCTCCCTCTTTATGTCTATCTCGCCCTTGAGCAGAGTCAGCAGGACTATGCTGAGGGAATGAGGCTCTGCCGCAAGCTCATTGTGCGTCTTTGCAAGGTCGACTTTCATGAACTTGATAATGTCGGCTTCCGTAAGTATACCCACAACTTTTCTGCCGGTGACAACTGGCGCGCCTGATATGTGGTATTTGGCCAAAGTTTCCGCAGCTTTGAATATAGAATCCCTAGGCCTTACCTTTTTTACGCGTGTCTTCATATAGTCCTTTACAAGCTTCATCCTGACTAATGATATTTCGTTCTTAATCGTTATGAACTTATCTTATCTTGCTTCCAACCTCAATGTCTTTAACCGGCTGCAGCAGAGCAATATTTCCATTACTGTCGTCCGCCGCAAGAATCATGCACTGGCTCTCAATGCCCATCAGCTTCTTCCTTTCAAGGTTCAGAATAAACACAAACTTTTTTCCAATCAATTCTTCCTTCGAGTAATGGTTCTTAATCCCTGCAACAGCCTGCCTCTGTTCCAGCCCGAAATCCACAATCAGCTTTATCAAGTTCTTCGAGCCTTCTATCTCTTGAACATCATTCACCAAACCAATCCTGATATCCAAAGCCTTGAATTGTTCGAACGGAATTTCCATAAGGAGATTTACTCTGTTAAAGTTTATATAAGCAGGCAGACAGCTATGATGCATGGCAGGCAGAATTATAATGCACATAGATTTTGATGCATTTTATCCTTCTGTTGAGGAAAGAGAACGCCCAGAATGGAAGGGCAGGCCGGTAATTGTCGGAGCGGATCCGCGCGACGGAAAAGGAAGAGGCGTAGTAGCCAGCGCTAACTATATCGCAAGAGAGTTTGGTGTAAGGTCTGCGATGCCTATTTCCCGCGCATGGAAGCTGTGTCCGCATGGAATTTACTTGCGGCCTAATCTTCCCCTCTACGTGAAAGTGTCCTATGATGCAATGTCGATAATAAGAAAGTACTCGGAGAAATTCCAGCAGCTGAGCATAGACGAGGCATTTATTGACGTGACCGGCAAAGTGAAAGACTTTGAAGAGGCCGGCGATCTGGCGGAAAAGTTGAAAAGGGAAATCCTAACCAAAGAGCAAATTGGCTCTTCGATTGGCATAGGGCCGAACAAGCTGATAGCAAAGCTCGCGTCGGACTACAGGAAACCTTACGGTCTCACGATAGTAAAACCGGAAGATAGTAGGAAATTTCTAAGTCCCTTGCCTGTAAGAAAGTTAATAGGGATAGGGCCTAAAACTGAAGCTGCGCTTAAAGAAATGAAGATAGATGCTGTAGAGCAGCTTGCCAAAGTTGATGTGAAGATACTGACGGAAGTTTTTGGCAAATTCGGCTATAGAATGCATGAGATGGCTCTAGGCATTGATGATAGCGACGTCTCTGAAGAAGGCGAGATTAAATCCATTGGGAAGGAGCTAACTTTCGAGGAAGACGTTGATGACCCTCAAACAATTCTCCAGGCTTTAGTCGATTTAATTGAGGAGTTTCATCCTGAGCTTTCATCCAGTGGCATGCAATTCAAGACAGTCAACTTGAAGGTCAGGTATGAAAACTTTGAAACTCACACGCGCGCAAATACGCTGGGGCATTACAGCAATGACATGGAGACGATAAAAAAAGTCGCAAGAAACCTTATACAACCGTTTTTAGACAGCGGCAGGAAAGTCAGGCTGGTTGGTGTCAGGGTTTCCGGCCTGAGATTTGGGAAAAACCAGAAAACTTTGAAGGAACTTTAAACCTCAACCTTTTCAAACAAGTAACCGCCCCTCTTTATCTTTCCGGTGAATTCCCCAAACTTGCAATCCTTCAATCCGCCAGCCTTGACTCCGAGCTGCTTGTTAATTTTTTCCGATGTATCCGGCATGAAAGGAGAAACAAGAATGGAGATTATCCTGCAAGCCTCAAGAAGATTGTAAATCACTTGCGATAGTTCCTTGTCCTTCAGCTTCCACGCCTCCTTTATATTGATGTACTTGTTTGTCGCCCTGACAAATTCCCAGATGGTTTCAATAGCCTTGTGCAGCTCCAAGTTCTCCATATAGTGCTCAAGTTCGTCCAAATGCAAATGCTTGTCTAGTTCCGGCTGCCCCTCGATATTTCCCTTGAACTTCTCTGCAAGTGTCAGTACCCTATAAATAAGGTTGCCCAAGTCTGCAACTAATTCTCCATTAATTTTGAGGATAAATTCACGCTCGGAAAAGTTGCCATCCTCGCCGAAAGGAAACTCCCTGAGCAGGTAATACCTTACAGCATCCGAAGAATACTCCTTTGCAAGCTTCACTGGATCGACTACATTGCCTAAAGTCTTGCTCATTTTCTGCCCGTCAATCGTGAAATAGCCGTGCGCAAAGAACTTCTTCGGTGCCTTCAATCCTAGTGCAAGCAGTTGCGCAGGCCAGATTGTCGCATGCACCCTGAGTATATCCTTCCCTATCAAGTGCAAGTCGGCAGGCCAGTATTCTTCAAACCTTTTGTTCGGCCATCCAATCCCGGTTATATAGTTCAAGAACGCATCAACCCACACATATGTCGTGTGAGAATCGTCCCACGGTATTTTTATCCCCCATTTGACCTTCTCCCTTGATATCGAGATGTCCTCGAGCTTGTTGTTTTCAAGGAACGATAGTATCTCATTTCTCCTTGAGTCAGGCTTTATTTCAATGTCGCCGTGCTTTATTTTCTGGTAGAGGATATTGTGGAATTTTGAAAGGCTGAAGAAATACGACTCCTCGCTAACAACCTCCGGCTTTTTCAAGTGGTCGGGACATTTGCCGTCAACAAGCTCTGATTCTGTCCTGTAACGCTCGCATCCGACGCAGTACATCCCTTCATACTTTCCCTTGTAAATGTATCCAGAGCCATGAAGCATCTTGAGGGTTTTCTCGACAGCCTTGACATGGTTCACGTCTGTAGTTCTGATAAAATTGTCATAGCTTATGTTTAACGCCTTCCACGCACCCTTGAAGTTTTTAGCTATTTCATCGCAGAATCTTTTCGGAGTCTTTCCCGCCGCTTGCGCAGCCTGCTCTATCTTCTCACCGTGCTCGTCTGTGCCAGTAAGGAAAAACACGTCTTCCCCTTTGAGCTTGTGCCATCTTGCTATTGCATCTGCTGCTATGGTCGTATACGCATGCCCGAGATGAGGTTCTGCATTAACGTAGTAAATAGGTGTAGTTATGTAGAATTTTTTCTTAACTAAGCCAATCACCTTTAGAATATTTTTGATTTAAGTAATTTAAAGAGAATACGTTTAAATATTTTTCACCCCTACTATTCATCAATGGCTTACGGCGTTGGAGGCTATTCTAGAAAAGAGCATATGGTGAAATTACTTACGGGAGCAAGTAAACCAGGTTATAAAATAGTGGGCGTGTGGAGTTCCGCAAGAGAAGCTGATTTAGGTCCGGATTATCTGGTATTATGGAAAGGCGAAAGAAGAGTTGCAGCACTATACGACAATCGTTTTGATTTGAAAAATGCCGATGAAGAAGAAAAATCTTTCTTAAGAGACTTGTACTTTAGAATGATCGGCATAAGATTTGTTTAGCTCAATTGAGAGTAAATCTTAATAAACTTTGACAAATAAATGAGGAGCGTGGCTTTTGAAATCTTCACTCAGGAAGTATACGGCGATGTATATAGGACAGCAGCCATTTTTATAGCGATGCTCATAGTCGCGAGAGTTCTGTACCCATTAATTAAAAAACTGATTCATCATTTCACAAGGAAGACTGAGACTACTTTGGACGACGAGGTAGTAGCTGCGCTCGAAAAGCCAATTTATTTCACGATTCTTCTTACAGGCGTCTACCTTGCAATTACTGGGATAGACTATCTGGATCCTTACAAACAGATTATCCAGAACATCTCGTGGAGTTTTGGAATTCTGCTCGTTGCATTCACTTCGACTGGAATAATCAGAGTAATGATAAACTGGTATCAGGTCTCAATAGCGCAGAAGACCCATACGAAGATAGACGACAAGCTTCTGCCGCTGCTGAACAAGCTAGTTAACATCGCAATTTTTGCACTGGCAGTGATACTTATACTGAACGTATTCGGCGTCGAAATCACGCCTCTGGTGGCGAGCTTGGGCATAGGTGGCCTGGCCGTGGCGCTCGCGCTGCAGCCGACATTGTCAAACTTTTTCGCCGGAACGTATGTCATGTCAGAAGGCATGCTAAAAACCGGGGATTTCATTGAGCTGGAAAACGGGACGTCAGGCTTTATCGAAGAGATAGGCTCAAGGAGCACGAAACTAAGGACACAGCACAACTTCATAGTCGTGATTCCTAACTCCAAGCTGGCCGAAAGCATCATCAAGAACTATCACGAGCCAGAGTTCGAGACAAGAATTCCTGTAAATGTTGGCGTAAGTTACGACAGCGACCTTGAAAAGGTGGAGAAGGTCACTCTTGAGGTGGCTAGGAAAGTCGTGCAGGATTCACCTTCATCAGACAAGAAGCACGAACCTGTTATAAGATTTTCCGAATTCGGGGACTCGAATATAAATTTCAGAGTTATTCTGGGAGTTAAGAGCTATCCTGAAAGGCATACTCTTATACACGAATTCATCAAACAGCTGAAGAAAAGATATGATGAAGAAGGTATAGAGATATCTTATCCTGTAAGGAAGGTCTACATGAAAGACGAAGGAAAGAAAGCGCACGGTAATAAATAAATTTAGTTCCAAATACATCATGTGAAAGACTTTATCCAGATAACAGAGAACCTTGCAAAGATTGTGGGCGAACTTGAAAACCAGCGAAAGCAAGTCGGCCAGTTCCTCAAAGAGGTTAACTCCTTGACGAACCTGACACTGACCAATGAAATTCTTGAAGACAAGATAATCATCCCAGTTCAAAAGGCAAACTTGAACAACATCAAAATTGCAGGAATCGATGGAGGATTGGTGAAAAAATCTTTTCATGGACTTGATGTGATGCTTGTTCGGGCGATAGGGGTTATTTTCCAGTATGAAAACAACAAGCTGTCTTCAACAAACTATTATCCGGACTCTATTCCAAGTCCTGAGCCAAAAACAGTGTTCGACCCGTTTAATGATTTGGAGTTTGAAATAAATTCTAATATCGATAGACAGTTAAAAGAAATCACAACTGCCAAAGAGACAATCGAGTTGCATGAGCCTGACATTCTGTTCCTGGACGGCTCTATAATACCCCAGTACATAGGCCAGTATACATTTGTCCCGAGAGGCTCTCTGCTTTATGCAAACTACCAAAGGCTGATAGATGCATACAAGCAGCTCTTCGAGACGGTAAAGAAAAAGAAAACGATTCTGGCAGGCGTGACGGAAGACTCCCGCGGGACAAGGTTCTGCGAAGTCCTGAACAGCCTATTTATAACCCATTTCAATCCGCACATCACTCCAAGCACAAGAATAGCACTGCTGAAATCGAAGGACTCCAACCTGCTCACATACGCGTTGAGCTATGGCGAAAGGAGCTTCGTGTTCCCTTATTCGTCCAATCCTAAGAAGCATACAGTGCTGAAGGAGTTCCAGGACAGGGACAAGGTTCTTGTCTTCTATCTTAAGACTGCCGACTTGGACAGGCCGTTAAGAGTTGAGTTATTCGCAGACAAGGGAGCTGTGGACAAGGCGAACTTTGTATCATCCGCTCTGCTTTCGCTTGCAGGCCACTCAAGCTACGGCATGCCTTCTGTCCTTATAGAAGCCGACCAAAGAGCAAAATTGCAGGAGAAAGATTTGGAAATGTTTTATTATGATATAATCAACAAGGCGGGAAATTTGGCAAGCCTGATGGAGCAGAGAAGGAATCAGAGACCTTTCTAGAATTACTATTCAAATAGTTAACTACCCATTAATTACTCATGGTAGGTACAGATAGAGTAGATATAGATGTAGCTTCCACAGAATTGACCTTTGAATTATTAAATCCTTATCTTGTTGTTGCTAGAGAACTAGCAGAAACTTTATCAACTTATAAGGACTCTCTTACCAGTCAAAAAGCTTTACGAGAAATTTCGGATGTGGTTTCAAAAAATAGAAGAATCTTAGAGATTTTTGGACAATTACAAGAAAATGAAAGAAGCGATGGGGATATAATTCCTTATCCACATGAATTGACACATACTTATTTTGGTTTTAGTGACAATGCTTATCAAATACTTGATTTAGGTCTTAGACTTCTCAGAACAGAAAATCCAGAGTCAGTTATTCTTGATAATAGATATGCACCTAGATTTTAAGTTAACATGTACTTCAGCATATGCTGTTACATATGCAATTTACTTGACCTAAGAAGACAGACTAAAACATTAAGTCACACTTTATTTAACCACTTAACATTATTAGCTATATGAGGGTCGTAGGCAAGAAAACCATCAAATTAAACAAATTGGGAAGAGGCCTAAGAAATGAAATATTTTGATAAGCAGAAAAACCAAGCTGAAAGGATGAAATTTGTAGAACTATGGGCTGAATATGTAAGAACACACCCCGATAAAGAGTGGAGTAAACAGCAAAGAATCCCAGTTGAACTGCGTGCTCATCCTCTTCATCTTCTGGACAGCAGTCTGAAAAAGCCCTACGTCGTTCCTTTGCAGGTCCTTTACCTTGACAAGAATAACATGGCCTTGCTTCAGATAGCCAGCAACACGGTCCAAGTCTGTCAAATTGTTCACAGTCTCAACACGAATCTTCATCCTTTCCATAGGCGCCTCTGAATCAGGAAACTCGACAGAGTCGTCAGAAGGTTCCCTAGAAACTTTCCTTTTGAATATATCCGCCAAGCCCACTATTACACCTTATGAAATAATATTGAGCATATAAATTTAAATAGCCTAAACAGGGCTTGCGTAAACTATGGTATCCCCGCGCACAAGAACATTGCCAAGCCTTATCTTCATGTCGTTCTTCTGTATCTCGGCCTCGTCCAGCCAAAGATTCAAGTGAAGGTCCAAGGCCCTTAGGATGCCGGTGACCTCCTCGCCGTTCTTCAGCTTCACCATCACCTTCTTTCCTTTCGCCCTGTCCAAAACATCAATGGGTCTGTCGGTCATTACTTTCTCTTTTTAATTATCCCTTACAAATATAAAGCTTTATGCAGTTCCAAAAATATTAATGAAGAAGGTTTTATTGGTACTTTTCTATCACCCGGATGAGATGCATGCTTGCAGCGTGTCTCAATACTTTGAGAAAGAAAATCAGAACGGCTTATATGTTCCGTATAAATTCTCGTCTCCCGGCACTACATCTCCAGATTCAAGGCTTAGGCAAAAGGCAATACAAAGCGGCTGTTCCCAGATTGTTACGATACACAGCGATGATTTGTATTCTCTTAATTGTGCCCTCTATATTTTTTCATTCAAAAAAAGATACCGAGAAATAGGCAAAGAGCTTCGTGATAAATTCAATGGCGATTATGGTTTTTATACATCTGGCAGTACTAGGCAAATCCAAATAGACTTGGAATTAAATGAAAGCAATACAGTAGATTTAAGCGTCGGCATAGTCAAGGAATTGCTCCATCTGCTCACAGAGTGATGCGATAACATTTCTGTAGCACTACACTGCAACCTGATTTAAATACCTTGCAATTACAGATAATTTGTGATGTGTTATGGCAATATGGCACGGCGAGTCTGGGAAGAAACCTAGCGGCGGAAAAATCAAGCTCGCTAGAAAGAAGAGAAAGTACGAGCTGGGGAGATATGCTGTCCACACTAGGCTTGGAGAAGAAAGCAGAAAAAAAATTCGAACTAAAGGCGGAGGATATAAAGTCAAGCTCACATCAATGTCTTTCGTGAATGTTGTTGATAAAAAGAGCAAGACCGTGAAGAAGGTCAAAGTCCTAGACGTTGTGACAAATCCTGCAAACCCAGATTTGGCAAGAAGGAAGATCGTCACAAAAGGCACGATTGTGAATACTGAAGCAGGTAAAGTCAGGATAACATCAAGGCCCAGCCAGCACGGCGTTGCAAACGGAGTCGCAGTCGAGTAACTTATCTTTTCTTCTTATATTTCTTGGCTTCCTGCGCTACGGCATCCTTGAGACCAAGTCCCAGTGCAAGCGCAATCCCCAGACCTATAGACCCGCTGACAACCAGCAAAAGATTCTGCAGCAGCTGAGTCTCTACGCCAACCAGCGGCAAAGCCATCACGAACGAGATGTAGATAATCAGAAAGAACACTACATTGGCCATGACTTTCGAATACGTCAGCCTTGAATGGTCCATGTGGTGTTTTGTGAAGGACGCCACAGAATACCCGATGATGACAACCAGAGACGCCTTGACCAATTCAGGCAGCACCCCGATAATTTCATTCGAAACTGTGGTGATTGGTGCTATGCCAAGCACGTCTATGCCGGCCTTGATGAAAACTATGTAAATCGACCACGCCGCAATCGTCGACAAAAGGCTGGTAAACTTGAAAGTGGGTTTTTCAAGGAACAGTCGCTCCTCCACCTTGTACCTGATCATAATATTCTTCAGAAAGCTCTTCACAAGATGGCCGAACAGCGCCCCGACAGACATTAGGATGAATGCACCCAGAAGCCTCGGCAAAAATAGTATGAACGTGTTCCAATAGCCCGCCAGCAAAGCTATCAAAGTAGCTGTTATGCTCTCAAAAACCATTGCTCTCAGATTAAATTTTGATTCGGCGTCTTAAATATGTTCTCAGAGCAGCGGGATAGTGAGATGCGCCAAGCTGAAGCCGAAGCTTACAAGTATGAATATCACGTAAAGTGACACAAGGAGAATGCCTTCCGGCCTTTCCAGCTTTCCCCTGCCGATCAGAAACCAAAGCAGCAAGCTTAATCCAAGCAAGTAAACTGCCGCAGTGGAGTATGCGTTATAGTCCAGAGATATTGTGGGAGACAGAAGAAACACAAGCCCCATGACCAGGGTTATGCCGGTAAGGTTGGATCCAAGAACACTTCCTAGCCCCAGGCCTGTATGCCTGGTCGAAGCGCTCCTGATTGCAATCATCAATTCGGGAAGGTTGGTGGCGATTGCAAAAATGCTCGAGCCGATCAAAAGCTGTGATATGCCGAAGGCTTCGGACAACTTTATCGCAGAATTGACAGCTATAGATGCGCTTGCAATTACGGCGGCCATGCTGACGACCAACCCAAAAATCCATGCTGTCTTGAATTTACTTTTCCGTCCTCCCTTCTTATTCCCCCTCAACTTCAATTTCCCTTTGATAGAAGTCCAGATGAACCACGCATAAAACACTATTAGAAAAGCTCCAAGAATCTTGAAGGGCCAGTTGGCTATTATCACCAAAAGAGTGAACCCGGCAACGAAAAAAAGCAGCTTCGACATTTGCCTTAGGGCTTCTTTGCGAATGCTTATTGTTGTGATTATCGCCATCAAGCCGATGGAGAAAGCTATGTTGTAGACGTTGCCGCCAACAAGGTTGCCTATGCTCACGTTCGGACTTCCTGTGAGAACCGCCGTTCCAGCCAGAGTAAACTCCGGGAGGTTCGTCATGAGGGAGAGGACTATGAATCCGAAAACCATCTCTCCAAGTCTGGTCGCGTTTGCTATGTTCAAAGAATAATTAAGCACAAACCTCGACGAAAGCGCCACCACAACAAGCGAACCGATTAGCAACGCGATGTCTGTGACTACCATAAAAATTATTTGGTTTGAAACTACTTTAAACAAAAATCCGTTATTAGTTCTATGTTCCTTTTGGATCCCGAGTATAAGGATGTTGATAAGAATCAGCTGAGGCAGTTGAACTATTCAATCGCGGACGGCATAGGAGCGGCAATAATGGGATCCCTCACGTCCGGCGTTTTCCTGGTCGGGTTCGCACTTCTACTTGGAGCATCCCCTGTCCAGATAGGCATACTATCGTCGCTTCCATTCTTTGCAAGCGTGGCGCAACTGATAGGATCATATTTCATAGAAAGCGGCGCAAGCAGAAAGTTCATAACTGTCGCAGGCGCTTCTGCCGCACGGCTCTTGTGGGTTCTGATAATTTTGGTTCCTTTACTGATGTTCCAGACTAAATATGCCGTTTGGATGGTGATGGCGCTGTATGCATTGTCGAACATCTTCAGCTCAACAAGCAGCGTCGCATGGCTTTCATGGACTTCCGACATCGTGCCGCGAAAGTTCCTTGGGCGCTTTTTCAGCAAGAGAAACATTTACCTTGGGGCGGCGAGCATTCTAGCCGGGTTGCTAGGAGGAATTTTTCTCGATTTTTGGAAAATCAACTATCCGCCATTGACAGGATTCGTTGTCCTTTATGCAATCGCAATCTTCTTCGGCCTTGTGAGCACTTTCTTCCTTATTGTCATTAAAGACGTCCCGCAGGTAAAACATAAGGTCGACCTCGGAAGATTTGGAGACTTGATTAAAAAGCCGTACAAGGATAGGAACTTCAGGAAGCTGGTGAGGTTCGGTCTTTTCTGGGGATTTTCAATCGGAATTGCGGCACCATTCTTCATCGTATACATGCTGAATGTTCTCGGTTTGGACTATCTTGTGGTCGCTTCTTTGGAAGCCCTTTTCGTCCTGAGCGGTCTTGTTTCCTTGCGCATGTGGGGCAGAGTAGTCGATAGATACGGCGCAAAGCCCGTGCTCATAATCTGTTCGTTCCTTGTCGCGCTTTATCCATTGTTCTTCATTTTCATCAGCCGTGCCGATTACCTGCTGCTTTTTCCGATAAACTTGGCTTCTGGTATGGCATGGGCTGGTGTGGATTTCACAACGACCCAGATGGTTCTTAGGGTGTCCCCGAAAGAAAACAAATCAGTTTACCTCTCGTCGTTTGCAGTTGCTGCTGGATTGGCTTTCGCTGTGGCCGCCATAGTCGGAGGAGTTGTAGCATCCTCGGTTGTAAATGCTTCGTATTCGATTGGAGTCACTACGCTGTACGGCCTTCACATACTTTTCTTCATCGCACTGTTGCTAAGGTTGTGGAGCGGCACTTTGGTAAGGGGCATTTACGAACCCCGTTCGGGTAATGTCGATGATGTCATATCGCATCTGAAACAGGACAAGGCAATGAGCATCTTTGTGAATTTTTACCACGTCAGCAAGTTCTCCATCGGCGTGGCCACGATCCCGCTTGTATACAGCATGAAGGCTATTCGGCACGGGCGCAGTTTATTAACAAAGACAGTAAGGCGCAACGTCCAGGGAACACTAAGAAATCTTGGCACTCTCGTCAAGGCGGCGTCAAAAAAGATAGGAAGAAGCAAGGATTTGGAGCGGATTGCAGCCAACCTGAAATCACTGGATAAAGAGATTCTTGTGATGAAGGAGGATGTTGCTGCTACTTCCGACGAGAATGTGCTGAAAACTATCCAGGATGGCGCTGAGAACTTGATGGATAAAATTTCAGAAATAGAACAGATGGTAAGGAAAAGCGGGGTTGAACGGCAAGTGCCGAACATTAGGAAGATGGTCAAGCTTGCTAAGAAGGTCAGGTCCGCTAAATAATAATTTGCAAGTTAAATTGATTTTATGATTGACAGCCATTGTCATCTCGAGCAGAAAGTTTACGAGAAGGATTTGGACGACGTAATTGGCTTGTGTAAGAAAGAAGGATTGAAGGCGTTGGTAACTGTATGCGCAGACCCAAAAGACTTTGACAAATCGCTAGAAATTGTCGATGTTTATCCTGATTATGTTTTCCTTTGTGCATCAATACACCCTGAATTCATCAAGGACATTACAGCAAGGCAGGTCGATAATTATTTCGACAGGTTGAAGGAAAGTAAAGACAAGTTGGTCGCTGTGGGAGAATGCGGCTTGGATTATTTCTGGGTAAAGGAAGATGATTGGAGAGAAAAGCAGAAAGAACTTTTCATCCGGCATATAGAATTGTCAAAAGAATTGAACCTGCCTCTGGTAATTCATTCGCGGGACGCGTGGGAAGATGTTTTGAAAATCCTGGAGCAGGAGGATGTAAAGAAAGCACTGTTACACTTTTGGGGAAGTAGGGAGCTGATGCCAAGAGTGATTGAAAACAATTATTCAATAACAATAGGTCCCTTAATAGCGAGAAGCAAGAACCACAAGAAAATAGTTCGTGACACACCGTTGGAAAATATTTTGCTTGAAACCGATTCCCCATGGTTTGGACAAAATGGTGAAAAGGGAGTGCCCACTAACATCAAGATACCATGCGAGAAAATTTCAGAAGTTAAGAAATTGAACTTCGGAGAAGTTTGGAACAAATGTGGAAATAATACTAAGAAATTTTTTAGTTTGCCTATCTAATCCTATATCTCAAGAATCCACCAATTCCGCCAAGCTTCTTGAACTGCTGTCCCTCATTAGTGTCCGTGGAAATAAGCTCAACAACCGTACCGTAATTCTTCGCCTTTTCTGAAAGCAATTCACCAAGATAATCCTTGTCCTGAACTCTCATACCTTGCCCGCAAACATCACAGTTCTGGTTGTTAATCTCGCTTTCAGGCAGGTCCCTTTCTGCTTCATGCGTGTTGTCGCACTTTAATTTTACCCTGACCCAATCAAATCCTTCTGAGACCATCAATGTCTCCAGCGCGCCTAAATTCAAAGCTTCCATCACTTGAGTGTATCCGTAAACAACATTCCCGCCTTTCTGCAATTCTGTTAAAAACTTTGCAATCAACTGCCTCTCCTTCATCACTGCCGCCTCCTTCAACAACTCCTCCGAACGCTGTACCAACTCTTCAAAACCATGCTCGCCTGTGTACCCAATGTCTTTAACTCCCAAAATCTTTCCTTGAACCTGATAGTTGAGATGCTCTTCTTTGACGAACTTGTCTTTAAGCGGTCCTGGCCCGCCTATAAGCACGCCCTTCAGTTCCTTCTGCTTCAAGAAAAAATCGGATGCAACTGACGCAACTTCCTTGAAATATTCGTTAATGGCTTCTTCTCTGATCCGGTCATACCTTCTCTGGCTCATCCCTCCCTTAATAGCCTTGCCCGCAACCAGTGAATCGATATGCTTAAGTGGGATAACCTTCTTCCCATATAATAACCCTATATCGGCATCCTGCGAATCCAAAACAATAAGCCCGTAAACTTCCTTCTCCGCAATCATCTCCTTCAAAGGATCGAGGACAAACACCTGGTCGCACCAGTAAATTTTCGTGTTCATCTTTTCCGGCGGCTCGAAGCTCCAAATCTTCAAATCCGGAACCCCCTCATCCTCAGACACATTGCCGCAGAAAACTATCAAGCCGTTGTCTGGAGTCTGCCTGAAAATCCTCAGGTGCTGTATGATTTTGTCCAAAGCGGCCACGACATTGTTCCGTGTTGCCTTTGACTTGATGTTGATGGCGGTGGACTTTTCGTTGCTCAATTGGTTGACAATGTCAACCAGGCTATAGCCCGACGGCACGTAGACGGAAACAAGCTCGGTATGCCTCCCCCTGATGCCCTCCAGCTCTTTAAGAATTTTCTTTATCCTCAGCCTTTCTTCCTCGTTAAATACAATCTACCCTTAATCCATTTTCAACTTTGTCCCTAAAATATTTATATACCAGCAAAAAGATGATGTTTAATGTTTAACAGGATAAATGGTCATGTTGACCAGCGAAAATCTCTCCAGCAGATCGTGCCGCTTATCCTAACTTTTCTCACCTCTGGTCTTATGATACTTTCAATCTATTTGATACTGACATTTCTGAACAAAGTATATCCAGGCGAGAAGCTGGCTTTGGAGTTCCGACCCTTTGACGTACTTCTCGGGATGACAATATACTTGAAGACGGCAATAGATTTTGCAATATTCATAGGCAGGCTGATGCACAAAAATCCAGGATGGAGGAATAGGATTGCAATCGAACTCGGAACCGCTATCGGCAACGGTCTTGGGACTCTACTAGTTCTTATACTGTGGGTTTTTGTCAAGGATGTAGAGATTCTGCTCGCAGGCATGATATTTCTCGCGTCTCTGGTGCTGTTCGAGCTTGCGTATGGAGGGGTCGAGCATTTCTCAACTTGGAAAACAAAAGGATTCAGGAAGGGCCTTTACTACATTCTGGAATTTCCCCTCCGCTATCTCCTCAAAGTCATAAAGCCTGTTCTCGGAAGAATAATGCCCAATGTTGGAAAACATTTGAAGGGGGAAAGCCTGAGCACATGGAAAGCTTTGCTGGCCTTCTCATTCGGCATACCTTTCATATTAGGACTGGACGATTTTGCCGGTTACGTTCCCCTGTTCAACATCATCAACGTATTCAGCTTCAGCATCGGTGTCGTGCTTGCGCACACCCTGCTTAATGCGGCATTGTTTGTCAACCCGAATCTCACTACAAAGGCTGTGAAGAATGAGTGGGTGTCATATATAGGGAGCATTGCATTCATAGGCATAGCTTTGTACGGGTTTGTAGAGATATGGAAAATACTAGGCCACTTAATTTAGCCGATATTGTGCATCGCTTTAAGATCTTTCTCAAACAGCTTCAATTCCTTCGGCAACTCAATTTCAATGCTGTCCTTCAACGATTTCCCCTGGCTCTTCTTGCCGCTCCAAATCTTAGAATTAAACTCGACAATCTTCTGTGTGGAATTGGTTAATTTGCTTTTCCATTCTGCCTCCGGGAATTCTTCTGCATGCACACTGTATTTGTGGTACAATTGCCTTGCAACAAAGTCGGTCATGTGCGGAATTATTGGAGCCAGCAATTCAAGAACGGCTTCCAGGCATGTGTGCAGAGTGAACCAAGCCGACTGCTGCTCTTCTTTGCTGAACCCTTCGCCATAAGCCCTCTTCTTCACCATTTCGACGTAATGGTCCGCAAAAATGTTCCATGTGAATTCTCTTATCTTGTTTGCAGGCACGAAAAAGTTAAAATCTTCGTAACCTTCCTTGCATTCTTCAATCACATTGCCCAATTCGGATAAAATCCATTTGTCGGTGTCTGTCAGTGTCGCCTTCTTCACGACAGGGAACATCGAAATGAATCTGGACAAATTCCAGATCTTCGTCAGGAACTTCCCCGCACTTGCAATTCTCTGTTCAGAGCACCGAAAATCACTGCCCAGGCTCGCTTCTGACGCGCTCCAAAACCTGAAGACATCAGCACCGTATTTCTCAAGCAAAGGAATTGGATCGATGATGTTGCCTTTGCTCTTGCTCATCTTCTCCCCGTGCTCATCAACGCCCCATCCCATCACCCAGACATGCTCGAAGGGCAACTTCTTCGTCAGCTGGTAGCATCTTAGGAGTGTGTAATATAACCATGTCCTTACTATCTCCTTTCCCTGCGGCCTCAAAGCATTCGGATAAGTCCTGGAAAAGAATTTCTTGTCCTTGCCGTACTTTGATATGAAAAGCGGCGATATGCTGGAGTCTACCCACGTGTCAAATGTTCTTGTGTCTCCAACAAAAGAATTCCCGCCGCACTTGCCGCATTTCTTAAAAGGCGGCTTCTGCTTCCACGGCTGGTAATATTTCCCAGGCGGCGGCACCATAATTGCTTTGCAGTCCCTGCAGTACCAAATCGGAATTTCCGTGCCGTAATAGCGCCTCCGCGAAACCGGCCAGTCGATGCTAACAGAATCTATCCAGTCCAATAGCAGTTGCCTGTGGGCATCAGGATGGAACTTGAACTTTTTTGCCAGAATCCTAAGAGTCTTCTTCATGTCCACCTGCTTTATGTACCATTCGTTCATCGGAACAATCTCAACCGGATTCTTGCTCCTCTCGCATGTCGGCGTCCTGTGCATTATCTCCTCCTTCTTGACTATAAGCCCCATGTTGTCCAAGTCTTCTATTATTCTCTTTCTCGCCTCTTCCACATCAAGTCCGGCATACTGCCCCGCATTTCTCGTCATCTTCCCTTCCTTGTTCAGCAGTATGATCTCCTCCAGCTTCATTTCCCTGAACAGCCTGACATCCTCATAGTCGCCATAGCTGCAAATCATGACTGCCCCTGTTCCGAACTCCTGGTCTGCCTGCGGATGGGCATTGATTTTAACTTCCCTGTTGAACAGCGGAATCACCGCACTCTTGCCTACAACATCCTTGTATCTTTCGTCTTCCGGATTGACGATTATGGCCTGGCATGCGCCCAAAAGTTCCGGCCTTGTAGTCGCAATCGTAATCACACCGCCGTCCCTGAACTTGAAGTTGATGTAGACAAGCATCGACGGCAAATCCTTGTAAACTATTTCTGCATCTGCAAGAGTAGTCCCGCATTTCGGACAGTAGTTGTTTGGCCTAGTGTCCTCGAAAACAAGCCCCTTTTTCCACAACTGTATGAAAGTGGTCTGGGTCAGCGCACGGTACTCATTCGAGTCAGTCCTATAATAATTCTTAAAGTCGCCCGACATGCTCATGGATTTCATGATTCCTATCATCTCGGCCTCCAGGTCGTTCAGCGCAGTTTTGCAATACTCGAGAAACTTTTCTCTTGGTGTGTTGTGGATGGAGATGTTGAATTTTTTCTCGGTGTAAATCTCCACAGGCAGACCATTCCTATCTATACCTATCGGGAACAATGTCTCGTGCCCAGTCATCCTTGCGGTACGTGCTATCATATCTATCTGTGAGAAATGTGCAGCGGCGCCGACATGCCACGGTCTCCCATTACCGTCAATTTAAATTGATCTCGGATAAGGAGGTGGCGTGTCTATCACAAAAACTTTTTTCTTTGTGTTAATGTCGAAAGTATACAGCCTTTCTTTCTCCCATTTCTCTCTGATTAACTTTTCTAATTTCGGGTTCCAATGCGTTTCTTTTATCTTGGGTTCGAATTTCAATTTTATCACCTACAATTTTATTCAAAACGGAAATTTTTCTAGCTCACCATTGAATACTGAGCTATTTGAGTATAAGCGTTTGACACTCTCGGAATATCGGATATAGGCGGGGCGCATAACCCTCTATACACCCTCGTTCCCAATCGTTTTAGCTTCTCATGGTCTGTTTCTTTGCTTAAAAATTTTAAATACATGGAATTTTTGTCAACAATAAGCTTCTTATAATTTGGTTGTTCTTCTTTTAATATTCTTCTAAAGTTAGAAGCCATTATTGATGCCGCATTTTCCGACCCGTACGTATCTGCTAATCTTCTGCAGCTAAGATTCAGATAGAAGTTAATTGTTAATTCAGATACAGTTTCTCCAGTTACTCCTGTTTCATATTTTGTAACTACACTTACAGGATCTGGAATAACGACTGCAATTCGAGATGTTTCACTATTTGTTTGGCTATTATACACTTCCCTATTTCTATCTATACATGCCAGATGTGCAAATAAAAGCGCGAAAAGCAGCAAAAGCTCGTTTTTCATTTTAGTACCTTAGATATATAGCAAGTATATCATTTTAAATGTTTGTCAAAAAATTCCACAACTTTCCCTTCATAGTCATCGGGGTACAATGCAAATGCCATCCCGTGGCCGGCATCAGGAACTATCCAAAGCTCTGTCCTGCTTTTGTTTGAATTTTCATAAAGCAATTGAGAATTCTTGGCAGGAATCTGCGAGTCCTTCTCGCCATGAATCAATAGTATAGGCGCGTCTATTTCTTGGATGCTGTTTAACGGCGAAACTTCGTTCACGTTAATTCTCAAAAAAAGCAAAGCATAAAATTTCGTCAGCCAAACAAACGGCAACTTCAAAACTCCCGGAAACATGCTATACAACTGCTCAAACAACATGTCTGAATTTGCATACGTCGAATCTATTACAGCAGCCTTCAAATCCTTGGACTCTGACATCAGGATCGCAGCACCTCCCATAGAAAAGCCGATAGCGCCAATCTTTGCAAAACCCTTTTCATTCTCTAGAAATTCCACAGCAGCCAGTATATCTTTCGATTCCTTTGCTCCACCTGTTGAGTACCTGCCTCCGCTCTCGCCGAAGTATCTGAAATCAAAGAGCAGCAGGTTGTATTCGTCTGCCAAAAAATAGGTCGCTTGCAGGATGTTCGCCTTGTCAAATGGATATCCGTGTCCGACTATGATAACAGCATCGCTTTTCTCGTTAGGGATGAACCATCCTTTCAAATCCAGCCCGTCCGACGTCATAAAGCTGACATTCTCATAGCCAAGATTGTATGTCGCTGGTGTAACTTTAGTCTTGAACTTTGGCGGAATAACCGAAAGGAAAAAATTTGTCAGAGAAAGAGCTACCACAAATCCGATAAGCACAAAAGTGAATATAAGAATCCTAGAAGGCATAATAAAGATTCTGAATCAGTCATTTATAGGTATTTAAATATCCTGATATACCCAAACATATTTGGCAGGAAATGAATATCTTGATTATCAGGATTCACCCAAAATCGCAAATTTTATAAACAAACTACACGAAAATTAATAAAATGACTAAAACTCCAAGCGTGTCAGTCGTTGTATGCACTAGGAATAGGAACGAATATCTGGGGAAATGCCTTGATTCACTGCTGCATCAGACACTCCCGCCCAAGGAAATTATAATAGTTGATGACTATTCAACTCAGGCCAATGTATCCGAATTTTTCAAAAAGGAATTTTCGATAAGTTTGAAAAAACTGTTTAATTTCAAAACTAAAATAATTCTTGTACGAAACAAAAAACAGTCCGGCGTTGTCATGTCACGAAATTCAGGAATAAAGATCGCAAGCGGCAACATAATAGCGTTTCTTGATGACGACGGGTTTGCGAATAAGGACTGGATTGAGAATCTAGTGAAAAATTATTCCAATGTAAGAATAGTGGGTGTTGGTGGCCCTGTCATAGAGATTGGGAGGAATGTGAAAACCCCAAACAAACCCGTGAAAAGACTGTCTTATATAAAAAACGGGCAGATTTTGCACAATTATAGGGTCAAAAAATTCGAAGACATTAGATACCTGCCAAAGCAGCACGTGCGTTTTTTGATGGGAGGCAACATGTCTTTCAGGCGAGATGTATTGCTTAGAGTTAAGGGGGGCGATGTCAACTTTACCGGCAATTGTTACAGGGAAGAAACCGATCTATGCTTCAAGGTAATTAACGACGGGAAATTGATATTTGAGCCATCTGCAGTTACCTACCACAATACAGCCGACAAAGGCGGTATGAGGGACATTATAAAATTCCAATTGGACAATTTCCTGTACTATATGCACAGGAATACAACTTACTTCTTTTTTAAGCATTTCAATTTCAAGAAAGCGTTTGACGCCACTTTGAAGGCCATTTCCCGACAAATCAAGTTGCTTAGCCAAAACAAAACAGGTATAGCAAGAGATTATTTAGAGATTCACGACAGGCATAAGTCAATGTTATCGACTATCAAGGGCACATTATCTGGAATTTATTGCTGGTTCAACACAAGGACCAGGCAGGTGGAATTAACTATAACACCAATTAATTACATCCCCTGCCCAGAACGCCTCAGACGAACTTTAGGCTCAGCCTAGTTATGACTCGAATGCACGGGGCGGGGGCATACTAATTTTATTCCTGAAAACCAAATAACAGCAGATGAAAGACGACAAGTTCCTGTTTGCACTGATAATAATCCTGGGAATCGTAAGTTTCTTTATACTAAAGCCTTTCCTGACTTACGTCCTTTTTGCCGTCGTCTTCGTCGTGGTGGCTTACCCTTTTTACAGCAGGTTAAAGAGCAGAATCAGGTCTTCGTCCCTGTCGGCATTGCTCGTAATTTTCATAATAATTTTCATAATCATAGTCCCCTCGGCTTACATAACGGTAAAGCTGGCCGAACAGGCCAGGAGCCTTTTCTTCAGTCTCGGCGACGCGCAGCTGACGTCACTCCAGAAGCTCGAAGAAGTTGTGTCATCATACACCGGCCTGCAGCTGGAGTTGACCGCCAACATCCAGTCGTGGGTGGGCGACGTTGCAACGATGTCGCGGTCCTATGTAGTGGGCAACATCCTGACGTTCACCAAGATAATCACAAATTTCACAGCCGGCATTCTCCTTATGTTCTTCGTCATGTACTACCTTTTTGTCGATGGCGAGCATATGGTGCGAGGATTAAAGAAGTACATCCCGCTCGAGAAGAAGTACAAGAACCTGCTGCTTTCAAGGTCCTACACGACAATACACGCATTGTTCATCGGCTCCTTCCTGACTGCAATAATCCAGGGCATAATCGCAGCGTTAGGCTTTATGATTTTCGGCGTGCCCAACCCGATATTCTGGGGATTTGTGACGTCGGTCGTGTCGATTCTGCAGTTCATCCCGGCTTCTATAGTCTACATCCCTGGATCAATCTTCCTGTTTTTCAACGGCAACATACCTGCCGGCTTGGGGCTGCTGGTATACGGCCTTCTGATAGTGAGCAATATTGACAATGTTGTAAGACCGCAGTTCGTCCGGATGTACTCAAAATATTCCAACATACATTCGCTGACGATAGTGCTAGGTGTTATTGGTGGCTTGTCGTTCATCGGGCTTTCAGGCATAGTCATAGGGCCTCTTATACTGTCGCTGTTCTTGGAAGTAGTCAGGGTATACGCCGCGCACAAGAGGAAAATATAGACAATCATTCTTTTTTTCTGAAAAGCATATTTTCAAACTTCAACATAGCAAACGCCAACATTATGCCTATCAAAGCTCCTCCGATCACATCGCTAGGATAGTGCACACCTACATAAACCCTGCCGATAGCTACGAGAATCGACAAAGCATAAAGCGCCATTCCAAACCTTCTATAGTATGAGAGCACTATAGTCGACAAAAGGAAGCTCAGCATGGTATGGTTTGAAGGAAAGCTTGTGTTGTCTTCTTCTGGAACCAGCTGCCTGACATCCAGCACTTGATATGGTCTTTCCCTTGAAATTGTTGTCTTCAAGACAGGCACCAGCAAAAGATCGAGTGCAACAGCTATTATCATCAGCAGCGCAAGCTTGTTCTTCTGCTTTAGCACAAAGAATCCAATCAAAAGCGCCCAAAAGATGTAGGGAAAGAGATGCGTGAACTGAAAAATAAAGTCGAAAAATGGGTTTGCCAAAGTTTTGTTTATGAAAATTAGTATTGAAGTGTCAAGTTGCTGCAAAAATTCAAGCGCCATTCAACGGCCTTTAAACAAACTTCGCCAGTCCAGGCTTTATCTTTTCAGTGTCAATGATGACAATGTCCCTGTTGACCGGAAATGCAGCATTGAACACAGGCACGGAATCCACCCATGCAAACTTGCTTCCCTTGTGCGAATGTCCGTGAACGACAAGATTGGGTTTCGTCTTTATCAGCACGTTTTCGAAAATCTGCGAGCCAAGGCCGCCGTAGGCTCTCACATTCTCCCCCACCAGAGTCTTGTATGTAGGGGCATAGTGCATCAATGCAATCCTGAAATGGGTCGTCATCCTCTGCAGGGCTTTGTCGACAACGTCCATTCTCTGCAGATATACATTCTCAACATTCGGGATGTTCCTCTTCTGCCATTGCGTGGGCACATCCAGGCTTCCCATCGTGCCGACAATCCCAACATCAATATCCCCGATTCTTACAGCAACGGCGCTGTCGTCCAAAAACTTGATTTCCTTCACCTGTCCTTTCAAGTCATTCCTCACATCCGGAATGAACTCGTTGTTGCCGAAGCACGCGACTATAGGGCAGTTGAACTTGCCGAACAATGCATTGTACACCTTCATGTACTCACTCGGCTGCGCCCTTTCGATCATGTCCCCCGCCAAAAGCAGCAAATCAGGGCTGACAGTTAGGCTGTCCACAGCCTTCACAAATTCCTCGTAGTACCTTGGCGAATGCACATCGCTGGTCGCAGCTATTATCATTTTTCTCTACTTTATAGTAGTTTTTATAAAAGCTTATTGTTTGCCTGCAGATAGCTTTAAAAGGTACTACTTAAAAGTGATAGCTTTATAAGTGGAGAGGTTATATATTAAAAAGGGTTTCACATGAATAAACTGTTGGCTACGGCATTCGTCCTTGCGTTAGCACTTTTCGGGATTAACACAGCATTTGCTCTTAACGTCGACGGCACTGATATTCCTAATTGCAACCAAGGCTCTGGTCGCATCGATTGCGCCATAGATCACCAAGAATTCCAAAGCTGCCTGGCTTCGTCAACACAACTCATCAATTGTTGGGTAAACAAGTACAGCATCAATACAAACAAATGGAATATAGTGTGGTACGGTACTGGCGGATGTACTGGAGCATGCGAAGGCTATCAATTTCCAAAAGGGTCTAGTTCAGTTTATCTTAAGGTAAAGCCAACTTTCGTAGCACCAACTCAAGGTATTTTATCAGTTACAGTTCTTGATAATTTTGGCAATCCTATATCTGGCGCCACTGTCTCGGCACAGTCAACTAGTACAGATTCAACTGGCACTACGAATGCGAACGGGAATGTGATTTTCACACTACCGGCAGGAACTTACGCAATCACTGTCACCAAGTCAGGCTATCAGGCCCAAATCAAAACCTCAACTGTCACAGCCGGATCTACCTCACTGGTCACATTCTATCTAGTTCCTGTTATAGTTGCACCTGCTACTGGTACCTTGGCTGTTAAAGTCACCGACAATTTTGGCAATCCTCTGTCTGGAGCACAAGTGAACGTACAATCTACTGTCACAGACCCTATAGGATTTACTGGAAGTGATGGATTTGTTTATTTCAATGTGCCGGCTGGGAGCTATACAATCACTGCCTCAAAGTCTGGCTACCAGACGAGAGTTACAACTGCACTCGTTAGAGAATTCCAGACTAGTAATGTATTCATTTCTCTAGCAACTATATCCCCCGTAGTTACATCAGGCGCTTTGAGCGTTCGTGTAGTGGACAATTTTGGAAATCCTCTAGCAAGCGCAAGAGTAGATGTAAGCGCTCCTGCATTTGATCCGACCGAATTCACAGATTCTAGCGGATTTGCATATTTCACTCTTTCACCCGGCGCTTACACAGTGGCTGCAAGCAAATCAGGCTATCAGAGCTCTTCCAGAACTGCAAGCGTTTTCGCAGGGCAGACAACATTTGTCACCATAGTTTTAAACCCAATTGCCATATCTCCTAACACAGGCACGCTAATGGTCACTGTTACCGACGGAAGCACAGGGGCTCCTATCTCCGGCGCCACTGTCTCGGCACAGTCAACTAGTACAGATCCAATTGACACTACGAATGCGAACGGGAATGTGATTTTCACACTACCGGCAGGAACTTACGCAATCACTGTCACAAAGTCAGGCTATCAGTTGAAGCAGGCAGCGAGAATAGTATATGCAGGTCAGACGACATCTGTTCAGATATCATTGTCTCCTGTATCTGTGCAGCCGCCTTCGCAAGCTTCAATTTCAGCGACTGTAACCACGCCTACAAGCACCGCTGTCGGCCAGACCATATCCACTACAGTTACTTTCACAAACACGGGAACTGCAAGTGGAACGGTTTCTAATATCAACGTTTACATCTGCGCACCTGGCGGAACAAGCTGTCAACCAATACCTAACTGTACAAACCTCCAAGTCACCGTGGCATCTGGAAGTTCGCAAAGCATAACATGCTCGACGATAGCAACTGCAGTAGGCACTTATCAAGTGAGAGTTGACTATACAAAACCTACAGGAGACCCGACAATCTTTTCAGGCACATTTACTGTAAGTCCTACACCATCTCCAACTCCTACACCAACTGCAAACACATGCTCGCTTGGCTTGGACTTTACCAGCCTGTCAAACACCAACATCGCCTCAGGAGACGTGTTAACTGTTTTAGTTAGAGAAAGAATGACTTTCACCGGCTTTACAAATCCGTGGGCCACTGTTGCAGTTTCAGTGGAAGGGCCTGCAACGGCTTCGCTAACGCAAGTGTACACATTCTCGTCTTCAGGTTCGACTGCGGAGAATACTTTCAACTTCCCGACAACAAACTGGCCTGTAGGCACATACAAGGTTTACGTAGAATCTACTGGCGTCAGCAGCTGCAGCACAATATCGAAGACGCAGTTGGGCACTGTTCAGGTGAATCCGGCGACCACATCCTCGATAACGAGCGTAAGCTCGGCTTCAGTTGGCAATGCGATTTACGTGCAAAAGTTCGCAGAAACAACTCCAGAGGAAAAGCCTGTTGTGAAGACTCAGGTTGCCTATCCGACAGTTTCAATGACAGAGACATCAATTTTGTGGGAGCAGGTAGCTTTGGTCGGACTGGTTTTACTTATTCCAATTGCGGTTGCAGGCACTTGGTACTTTGCAAGAAAGGGTTCTTTAATCGCTCCAGTCGTCCAGCATGACGTCCACAGGTCTCAGGGATGGGAAGAGTGCACTGACCACGAGTTACTACCGAAAGGTATTTAAATTTTACCTTTCATTAAATAACAGTGACGTTAATGGTTTTCGGAAGAAAGCAGCAGCAGGAAAAGGACTGGAAGGAGTGCATGACTGAAGAGGACAAGGAAGTCCTTAATTCTGTTCTACACATGGCCAGGAAGCACAAGTGCGCCTATATGTGCGCTGATGATTCGAGGGTTGCACAGCTTTGGTGCGCCATGCTCGAGTTCAAGAAGGAATTAGACGAAGTAAAGGCCGGCCAGGAGAAGACACAGATGCCGTTCAAGGCCCTCTCTGAAATGGGCGACGTGGAAAAGAGGAAGACAATCGACCAGCTTGTGAGGGACATGCTCAAGCCGCAGGCGGACCAGGAAACTGCGATACAGAATCTTGTTAACAGCTTGATGAAGTTCTGATTTGGAAAGATTTAAATCATTTCGTTGCAAGATAGAGATAATGAGAAAGGGTGAATTATCTCCTGAAGAAATAGCGAATCGTATTTTAGCGTATTTCAATCCTCATTCACCTCATGAAACCAAACTAGTAAGGTTTCTAACCGATCCAGGTCCGAGGTATGAAGAAGGTAGAAAATTGGCAGTTGCAAATAGCATCTATAATTCTTGGGAAGAGCTTTATCAAGCTTACACAGATACAATCGAAAGAAGGAGGCAAGACGTCCGGCGTGTCCACAACGGAATGATGAGATCTCTTTGAAAAGTGATTATTGGATTAAATTGATCGCCATCAACTAGCCAAGAAAAAGCTATTAGAATCTTGTAAACAGCCTGATGAAGTTATGTTTATTTCTTTAAAGTGCAATTTACTTTATGGAAGATGAAGAATTTCCTGAAGGGTCCAAAGATGTAAAGCTGGCTGAGTTCAAGCTAAAGGACACGTCCGTCCTTGTGATAAAGAAGACCAACTACAAGGGCGAGGACAGGATAGATTTCAGGGTTTGGCTCAATTCCTCGAGATACAAGGGGCCGACGAAGCAGGGGTTTGTAATCAAGATGGACCAGATAGACGATTTTGTCAATGTTGTAAACGAGATGAAGAAGAAGCTCGATGAGCTGGAAAAACAAGATTAAACTCTCAATGCATAACGTCTAGGTTCTTTGTAGATGAATGTAAGTACGTGACCTGGATTTAATTCAGGATGGACATCATACCAATCCGAAAGACTCAAAAGATTAAGCTGCCGCCTGGAAGATTTTCTTGGTGTACATATATAGCTCCCACCATTATCATCTCCTATGGGAGTTCGGGAGTCTGCTGAGCTCATCCATGCCTCTACTTCACCAGCATCAGTATCCAGCACAAAGTGTTCCTTATATCCTGGAAAGAATCCCCTAACTAATCGAGGCACCACGATTATTTTATATTGTAGCCATGAGGGCATACCGCTATTATTATGCAAACTGATTTCTGGCAATGTTATTTGTATACTTGGCTCCATGATACTCAATAGGTAGAAATCTTTAAATGCTTTAGGCGACCATCAGCTCTTTCTACATCTGGGCAAGAGCAGCCCTGGTTTCCTGATGAGTTCTTTATCACTCATAGCAGTCCAGCGTCTATATCCTCTTCCCATACAACCCATTCCTCTATTAGAACTCTACCAAACCACTTCTCTTCCCAATAGTTACAAATTTTCGTCCAACATCACTTTTTACAGGTATATCACCAAACATATACCTACCAACACCACCAATGAAGCTGTAGCTTGTAGGCAAATACATTGGTAATGTCAAGCCTTCTACCATACCCTGAATATAATCTTTCTTTTCAGCTATTGTCAGAAAAGTTCTCTGATACAACCTTCTTTTACCAGCGTCAGTAGTTGCATACACACTATCGTAATCCGCATACCTTATGTCAAATCCATGAAGTTCTAGCAATCTATTGAAATTCTCGAAAATTTGAGCAGTTGTCCTCTTATGCGGCAGAGTTGTAATAAATGTACCACCTTCTTGCAGGACTCTATTTACCTCCATCAAAGCTTGCTCCATTTCACGTCTAAAGTCACCATTATCAGGTCTTTGTGCCAAATACATCAAAGAATTAGATGCTATAGCTAAATCAAATGTTTCTCTTCGAAAAGGCAAATCTACCATGTTACCTCTCACATAGCTCATGCCGTCTTTATCGTGAAGGACATGTTGTGCTTGCTGCAACATTCTTGGATCCACATCAAAGCTGACAACAGGTCTTTCCAACGCATACGCAATTGTTCCAGACCCACTTCCTATATCTAAAACATGTTCAAATCTCCTGTCTCGAGACTTTTCCAAATTGTCAACGACTCTCCGAACAAAATAACCAATCCTTGCCTGCGGCAAGAACTTTTCTGTATGAGAATAGGTGTTAACTAGAATTTTTTGCGGAGTAGCATACTTACCTTGTCCCTGAGAAGCTTCCTGAACCTCTCTACTTCCAGCTCCATAAAGTTCTACTTCCCTCGCGAATCCTATCATTACAGCTCTTTGAATCTGCTCTGGGCTTATCGGCGGTATTCCTGTCAGGTGTGTCGAATGCTGAACATCACCAACGTTCTTATCATCGGTATTCATCAGATTCTCTTCCAATTCAGTTATGTCACTACCCCTAACAACCTTGTCGTTATAGATTATTTCCTTTGTCAACCTGATGCTGCGTTGGTCTTCTGCTATTGTTGTCGGTGTCCAACTACCGGGAAACTGTATATTATACCTAGCTTCTAATTCAGGCCTGCTGGCTGTCATTAGCTCTGCAAGTTGGGAGCTTCGTGGCACTAGTTCCAAAACCCCGACAGGAGCCTTCTGGTTTCTTCTATAAACCCTTCCTATACCTTGGTGATACGGACCTGGAACAGAAGGTGGGGTAAGATAAATTACGTAGCATCTATTTTCCGTATTAAGAGGTACGCCTTCGCCCATAATTTGTGACGTGTTTATCTGTATGCTAGCCCTTCCTTCCCTGAAAGCTCTTGCCATTTTTACCCTTCTATTGAAAGGCGTACTTTCCTCGATAACATTAATGTCTCTATACGGCGAAAACGGCTTTAGCAAATCATACAAATGGTCAAAAATGCCTGTCTTTAAATCAGAAAATATCAAAAACTGGGAATTTCCGTCTTCAGCAAGCCTGTCTCCAATCGCACTTCTCAAGCCATCATAACCAGCGTCAATTGAGATTCTTTGCAGTGCATGCAATTTTTTCCACAAATGCATGTCGCCATTTTTCCAGGTTTCCATATACTGCCTTACATGACGTTCGTCCATCTCTATAGGAACTTGCTCCTCTGTTAGTTCGGGTAAATCGAACAAATTCCTTAATTGGTCTCTTGTGAAATTCTGCCACTTGCCCTTCTGTATCATGCTTCTTATAGCCTGCGGGTTTGACCTGTAGTCAAATCTTGCAAGAGGAAAATTAGCTGGATCCAACAAATATAAGGGAACCCCCGCATCCCCCAATCTGTTAGGCACAGGATATGCACTAAGCAAAACCCACATTATATCCGAGTCGCGAGTAGCCTCCTCCAATTCCTTAAACCACAAGGTTCTATTCGAAGACGGCGCTTTCAGGTTTTGTACTTCGTCCACAACAAAAATATCAGGCCGCAAGTCAGGAGTTCTGACAAGTTCTTGAATAAAATCAAAATAAGGATTATGCGAACCAGCACGCGGATTTAGATAACCGAATTTGTGATAGTTAAGCTCAAGAAAATCATATTCTTTTAATTCGGATAAACTTTTTCTTCCTTCCAGATGAACTCGTTTTTGACTGTCAACACCAAAACTCTTGCTGTAAGTATCTAGTTCTTCTTGGCTCCAAGCGGTTCTTATAGCCTGTTCAGGTGACCAGACAACAACACGCGCAGGTCTGCCAACTTTCTCTTCAAAACCAGCTTTGATAAGAAATGTGGTGAAAGTCTTTCCTGAGCCGGTTGCATGGGCGAAAAGGACTCTACCATCACCCCCTTCCAAGGTTTCAAACGCAGCCTTTGCCTGATGATAGCTAGGCTTCAGATCAGTACTTCGTTCTAAGAGTGCTTCCCAGTAATCAGCTTTACGATTGAGGCGTTCTAACGCAGGTAGGACTAGTTCTTTCGGCAATCCCTTCAAATCGTCAATTGGCAATTGCATCTCAATCACTTGTCATTATTAGATAGTTGTAACACTAGCCTCTAGAATTATAGAAGACATTAAAGCTTTTAAGGGTTTCTTAAACTCAAGCGACCATCAGCTCTTTCTCCATTTGGTCGAAAGCACCCCTCATTTCCTGAGGAGTTCTTGCCTGGTCAATAAGCTTATCGTCCAGCCAGCGTTCTAGAACTCTACCGCCAAGTTCTGGTGTGATAATGCCAGCGTGATAAGCCCTGCTAAGCACATAAGGTAAACTCGAATTCCCATTTAACTCAGACTTTTGCACGACTCCTATATGCAACTTTCTTGTTAGATACAACAACCTTTCTGGTGAGAATCTTGACTTTTGGCCATCCAAATTATCATACATTGTTTGAGCCGTTGCTTGCAAAACCTCTTCTTGTTCTTCTACTGAAAGATATTGAGATAGTTCTTCCCTTGCTCCCAAAATGTCTCTAACTGTTTGGGCTTCATTTGTTCCCAGAAATTCTTGGAATGAAGATTCCTCTTTTATGTGTCGATTTCTAAGTTTTTGATTTCTTAACGCCAAAATTTGTTCATAAGTTAGAGCTTTTTTCTCAGCTATGGTTCTCAATATTTTGTCATTTTTATACCACCCTATAATTGTTGTAATATGTATACCATATTCTTCACCGATTTCTTTTAACCTTTTATTTGTAAATAAAAAGGTTTCTACAACGTCAAGTTTTCTTCCAAATTCAAATTTTTCCTTTTTTTGCAAAACAGGTATTACTTGATTTAGTAGGTTTCTTTTGGCTAATACTTGAAGCAAAGTACCATCTAACTTTCTTAATTCTTTTCTATCTAGTCCAACATAATGGTCTTGATAGTATTGTTCAACTTCTTCGTTTGTCATCGACTTAAAATCCCTTTGTGTTGGGGTGAACCCCCTGTGACGTAAATAGTCTCTCCACGATCTTATAGATGGGTTATATTTACCCTGCGATATACGCAAGGTTGCACCGCTAAATAGTTTTCGGAACTCCATTGATCTAGGTACTCTTCCAAGTTCTTCCCTCAAACTATCAAATGCGTCATCGATAGAAGCTGGCGATGACCAGTCTCGTGGGTCATATCGTATTTCAAACCCTCTATATTGAAGATATTCATTATAGGAGTGTATATCTGGGCGATATTTACCATTAACTATTGTTGCAATAGCTCCGCTGATTTGTTTCAATTCTGCTGAAGTAGGTATTCTACCTAAATCCTCAACTAACTCGTCAAATGCCTTATCTATAGTTGCCGGTGCCCACCTTCTTTTAACTTTATTCTCTACTTCAAATCCTCTGTATCTAAGATAAGCGTTCCATGTTTGAATACTAGGATGGTATCTACCTCCATTTATTAGTCCCCTCGCCCCACTAAATCTCTTTGTAAAATCGAAACTTGATGGCACCCTACCAAGTTTTTCTTTCAAATCGTCGAATGCTTGGTCAACCGCTTCAGGCGTCCACACAGTTCTAGGTAAATCTATTTCCTTAAGTGCCATATATTGTCTCCAAGAATGTATGTCGAGATCGTATCTACCGCGTATAATTGCACTCAAGGCCCCGTTATACAATTCCCCAAATTCTACCATAGTAGGAATTCTCCCTAAACTCTCTCTCAAACTATCAAATGCATCATCAATCTCTTGAGAATTCCACCTTCTAAGTTTCCCTTTCTTGTGGAAGTCTTCATAACCCCTATACCTAACATATTCACTCCAGGTATGGATAGCAGGACTATATTTACCTTTAGACCACATAATATAAGGCGTTCCACTTTCTTTGTGAAATTCTGCAGCGGTAGGCAATCTGCCTAACTTACCTTTAAGATCGTCAAAAATTTTGTCAATGTCTTGAGGCGGTTGTATTCTTTTTTGGTGTCCATTTGGATATAGGCGGATAGGAAGCTCTCTGTGTAAAAGATATCCACTAAAAGTACGGATTTCTGGATTGTATCTACCACGAGTTATAAAGTTTATAGCACTATAATTTTCATCTCGCAATTCTTTGTAAGTTGGTACTCTACCTAAACGGTTCGCTAACTCGTCAAATATACTGTCTACTTCTTTTGGTGTCCATTTGTGAATATGTCTTGGCATAGTGACTAAGATTACAGAGGTAGAAAAGGATTTAAAACTTCTTAACTAGTCAGATTTACTTTTATAAATCCATCTCGCCTAACTCTAATGAATGAAGTGGAAGTCCTTCAAGCACAACGGCGTCTATTTCCCGCCGGAACACCAGTGGAGGAAACTGTCTGTAAAGATTAAAGGAGAGAAAGTTCCGTTGAATGCCGAGCAGGAGGAAATGCTCTACGCATGGGCCAAGAAAATCAACACCCCTTATGTAAAGGATACTGCGTTCCAGGAAAACTTTCTATCGAATTTCAAGAAACTGCTCCCGGAGAAATACCACAATATAAAAATGGACGACATTGATTTCTCTGAAATTGTCAAATACCAGGAGAGTGAAAAGAACCTTACAAAGGAAGAAAAGAAAGCCTTGGCAGCAGAAAGGAAAAAGCAGAAAGAGGCTCTGAAGGAGAAATACGGCTATGTCATTATTGACGGAAGCAGGGCAGAAGTAGCAAACTGGATGGTCGAGCCGCCGGGAATCTTCATGGGAAGGGGCCAGCATCCTCTAAGGGGAAAATGGAAGCGAAGGATAAAGCATGAAGACGTCATCCTCAATCTAAGCAAAGACTCGCCTGTTCCTTTAGGCAACTGGAAGAAAGTGATCCACGGCAACGACTATATGTGGGTGGCGTCCTGGCACGACGAGCTAACAGACAAGATGAAATATGTGTGGCCGAGCGAGGGATCTGCCCTTAGGCAAAAGATGGAGAAGGACAAGTACGACAAGGCCATGTCGATAGACAACAACCTGCAAAAGATAAGGGAACACATACACAAGGGCCTCAAGTCAACGGACGCCAAGGAAAGGAGGGTCGCGACTGTATGTTTCCTGATAGATAGGCTTGTCATGAGGGTGGGCGATGAAAAGGACGAAGACGAGGCGGACACTGTCGGCGCTTCCACATTAAGAGTAGAGCATGTCAAGTTCAATCCCGGCTCGATAGAGTTCGATTTTCTGGGCAAGGACAGCGTGAGATGGGAGAAGAGATTGCTTCTGTCCGACGTGGATCCCGCGTTCGTCAAGAACATGAGAGAATTTACAAATGGCAAAAAGCCTTCCGACCTAATATTCGACGGTGCAAGCTCGCGGGACGTCAACCAGTTCTTCGGAAGATGCATCAAAGGCCTCACGGCCAAGTCATTCAGGACATTCCACGCTACAAACACTCTAGTCTCTTATCTTGCGGCCGTGAAGGTAAAGCCTAATGACGACAATGTGAAAAAGCTCTACCACGCAAAAATGGGGAACCTGGAAGTAGCAATTGCATGCAACCACAAGAAAACCCCGCCGAAGACTTGGGAGGAGACGTTTGCAAGAAAGCAGGAGAAACTGACAAAGTGGATGAACTCAACTCCGAAGACTGAGAAGCAGAAGGAAAAGCTGAAGGAGAGGATTGAAAAGCTGAAGATGGACATAGAGCTTTCGAAGAAGACAAAGGAGTACAATCTTGGCACGTCGCTAAAGAATTACATTGATCCCCGCGTCTACAAGTCATGGCTGGACAAGATGGGAATAGACTGGACCAAGCTCTACACGTCAGCGTTGCAGAAAAAATTTTCATGGGTAAGCAAGTCGAAAGCAAAGTGGGAAGACGTCGTGAAATAATTTTAATCTTAAAAGTTAATCCCTGAGCAAGAAATCTACGGACTTCAGTCTGCTAGATGAATTGCAGACAAGCTGGAAACCAGGTTAATAAAAAGGAAACCCCGGTGCTTTAGCCTGGGTAGGATGTCATTTTTTAGAAATCATTCGAGATAACCCCATTTTTTATCAATTATAAACAAGCCGAATAGAAATACAGGACCAATTATTCCACGTAATATGATTTGTGGAGAAAGTGATTTTGTAATGAAGAAATCAATCAGGGCTGTTAATATGTAACAGCCTACTATTCCGTAAAAGCCCCATTTTTTCCACTTATACAATGCATATATAGAAATTATTTTAAAAATTCCTATTGTACCGAAAATTGCAACATATATTTTTGTTGGATTTATTTGAAAGATAATGTTTGAAAATAATTGTAAAAAGTTATAATTAAACAAAATAATTGAAATCATAACAGCAACATTGACAATACCTTCGATCATTAGGGTTACTAGCAATAACTGAAGTATTCCTGTGTACTTCTTTTCTGTGTTTATCTCGGACACAAACATATTACTATACTCTTTATGATTAGAATAATAAATAGTTTTAGGCTTGAGACTCTAGCTTGAAGTTGAGACAATAAATTTTTATTAATCTTAAAAGTTAAGCTATAGAAAATGAAAGGTGGACCAGCTGGGATTCGAACCCAGAGCCTTCTTTACACTATCTCCTTGCGAAGGAGACGATATCGGCTATCGTGAACACGTGTTCACACTAGATATCTACCGTTGATCTACTGGCCCGAGTCATGAAAATACTTTTGTATTAGAGCTTTTATTTCTTGCGAAAATCTTGGATTCAAGCTGATTTGCAATCCATAGCTTGTAGGTTTTGTTAAAAGTGCACCCTCTCTAATCAGATCCTTGCCTATTTTATCTATTCTTTTCAAACCTTCCTTGCCCAACTCCTGAACTTTTACACCCTTCTTAAGATTGTCGAAGGAAGTATGCTTACCACCCCAGCATCTTCTCAAAAAGAGCTTATACAATATTAAGGCTTTGATTTGTTCGTCGGAAAGCATAGTTTAATTTTTGAACTTTCAAGGTATATATTTATATACTATAGACCTAATAACAAACTTATGGAAGATCAGACAATTCTAGTTGAAACGTTTGGACATTCACCGGTAATAAGGATTATAGACTTTTTCCTAGACAATCCTCTGTCAGATTATTCAAAGGAGGAGGCAATAAGGCATTCGGGTATAAGCAGAATAACTTTTTACAAGTACTTCCATATTCTGGAAAAGAACGGGATTTTCAAAAAAACACGTGAAGTAGGGAAAGCTACAATGTACACTTTGGATGAGAAGAACGAAGTCGTTAAAGCTTTGAAATCATTGGAATGGACATTGGGAATTAAAGCTATGGAAAGATCAATAGAAGAAAGTTCTATTAGTGTGCCAGTTAGAAAATCTGTAAAACGTAAATAACTAAAACTTGTTCAACCAATTCATTAAAAACTTAAGTAATTCTAATTAATTAATAACTTGATGGGCGGGTAGCTTAGCCTGGTTGGAAGATTAAATCCAATATGCACTCGGCTGATAACCGAGCGGTCGAGAGTTCAAATCTCTCCCTGCCCACTTTATTGTTATGATAAAATATTACAAGGCGCCTGACATCGAGATGATGCTAAGGGATGTCACGCACAAGCTGAGAATCAATCACGACCTTTCGCGTGTTGCTTGCATAAGAAGCAGGGGCTCCAAGAGCAGGAGGATGCTTGCGAGATGCCACACGGTATCAAAAGCCGTTCAAGCAGGCCTTGACATCAAAGCCCACTATGTCATCGAAGTCATATCGGAAAACTTTGACAAGCTGGGCAACGAGGAGAAGGTCAAGACGATAATACACGAGATGATGCACATACCAAAAGCGTTCGGCGGCGGGTTCAAGGGCCATGGCTATGCCAATAGAAGAACTGTTGAAAAAATGTACCAGAATTACAAATCTTCTATCTAATTCGAGATTTCACACATCTCCCGCTCACAAATGTGAATATTTTATAAATTTAACACACTCAATAATAATATGGAAACTAATGGTACTTTCGATTTAAGGTTTCCTCCTCCTGGATATTCGATAGAAGATTCGGGATATAAAAGACGTCCTGAGATTATAAGTTTGCCTGGTCTAGAATATCAACTTGTATTTTTCGTACCAAGAGATCCTGATTATCCACAAGGGACTAATATTGGAAGATTTCTTAAAATTTTGGAATGCTACCCGGGAGAATTTCCTAAAATAGTACGTAGCACTAGTGTTGATCCAGGCGACATGGACTATGTTACGAGAATTATGTTAGAAAGAGGTTATGCGGAATCGCCTGAATCGATTAGATGGATGGCTACTTATCGTGAGAAGTATACAAAGCCGCATAGTCCTTTAGACAATGCCGCAGACACTGTGTACGAAGCAGTACGAAGATTTATCGATGCCAATGGATATCCTGCCCCTTCATATATCAGAACTCCTGGAGTTGGTAGAAAAACTAAAGAAGAGGCATTGGAGATGTTGGTAGCTGACGGGAGATTGAAGGAAGTATCCCGTGACGGCACGCGTGCATATGCACTAATAGAAGATATGAAAGAATTGATGGAAACGTATATTTGATTGTGGCAAATATTAATCAATCTGCATCGACATCTTTCATATATGGAATCCAGAATAAAGAGAATATTTTCAAACTTGGACGGAAAAGCGGATGCAATTATCTTGGCAAACTCAGAGTATCCTAACATAGATTTGAACTTCTTCTACGTGACCGGCATCATGGCAGATAAAAAAGGCGCTGAGTGGGATTAAAACTTTAGGAATAAACTCCAAAAGCATATCCTACTACAAGGCAACTGAAATTCAGAAAATTTTGAAAGCGGAAATTGTCGATGTCTCGGACGGATTGTCTAAAGCTCGTTCCATAAAGGACAAGAAGGAAATCGAACGTATATCAAAAGCCTGCGAGGTGTCTGGAAAAGCTGGAGAGAAGATACATTCGATGATTAAAGCAGGCATGACCGAACGTGAGCTTGCGGGAAAAATAACTTCAATGATGCGCGAAACAGCGACAGGCACGGCTTTTCCTACGATAGTGGCATTCGGCAAGAACTCTTCACGCCCGCACCACTCACCTACCGACAACAGGCTTGGTAAAAACCAGTTTGTCCTGGCGGACTTTGGCGCAAAGTTCGAAAGGTACGCATCTGACATTACTCGCACTTTTGTTTTTGGCAAGGCCGATAAGAAAATGAAGGACATGTACGAGACAGTTTTAGACGCTCAATTGCAGGCCATTGACATGGTTAAAGATGGTGTTAACGGCAAGGATGTTGATAAACTAGCGCGTGGCATTGTGGAAAAGAAGTATAAAGGAAAGTTCATACATTCGCTTGGCCATGAAGTCGGCTTGTCTGTTCATGACGGGAATAGGTTGAGTTCTCAAACAGATTTTATTCTTAAGGAAAACATGGTTGTTACAGTTGAGCCTGGAGTTTACATTCCTTCTATAGGTGGCGTAAGAATTGAAGATACTATTTTAGTAACAAAAAATAAGGCAAAGATTCTGACATTAGCGCCGAAAGAATTGATAGAATTAATTCATTAACTTCTAACAGTGTTCTGTAATCCTTTATGTACACTGTAAATCTCTAACAAGTTCGATAATTCACGCAGTTCTTCGAGATATTTTTCTTTCATTTCGGTGATTCTATTGAGATTTAGATAGTGCATTTGAAGTGATTGCTCCCCCTCATCTACTGTTATTAGGCCCCCGCTTCCGTCAGAACGCCAACCATGAGATTGTAAATATCTAGATAAAGAACTAACATCAACACCGCTTATTGTAGGATGAGGTAGTGTTAGAAGCAATGACCAATCATGAACATATAAACCAAATCCGTACATAGTACCCAAGTAAGTTGTCTCTCCTTTTAAAGCAGCTTCAATCGAGGCATCAACTAGACCATCTACATCATGATAAAAATCCCGATTTCCGTTCATATATGTTTTCTACTCCGGTCAAGGACACAGAGACAACCTCGTCCAATGCCCTTTCGAGTTATACTTGGAAAGGTTTGATGCAAGATGATAGCAAACGAGGCTAGGCAGTAACCGTTTAATACGGCTGCAGACTCGGGTTCAAATCCCGGCGGGAGCATTAATTAATTCATCTGCGCCTTCTAGAAAACCTTGAGCCTCCAGGGAACCTTCCACTGGATTTGCGGTGAAACATTCCACGGGGCCTGCCACCGCCATGCTGTCTGCGATCATATCCATCATCTCTGCCAAATCTTCCCTCCCGGACAAAGCGCACTATTTCGAATTTCGGCTTTTCCGCCTTTTCTATTTCCAAACTGCGGTTGCGAAGAACGCTCCTGAAATTGTCATGGTCGTTCCTCGTGAGCAGCGTCACGGCGTCGCCTTCCATCCCAGCCCTGGCAGTCCTTCCTACCCTGTGCACATATTCTTCCGACGTCTTCGGCACGTCATAATTGTAAATATGCGTGACATTTCTGATGTCCAGCCCGCGCGCAGCCACGTCCGTGGCGACAAGTGCATTTATCCTGCTGCTCTTCAGCGCGTCTATCGACGCGAGCCTCTTGTTCTGCGCGATGCCTCCGTGTATGGTCATGCACCTTATCCCCTGCTTGAGAAGGTTCCTCCCCACCACGTCCGCCTCCCTTCTGGTGCTGCAGAATATTATTGACATGCCGTCCGGCCTTTCTTTCAGCAGGTGCACAAGCAGCGAGAATTTTTCTTCAGGTTGCACCTCGTAATAGACCTGCCTAAGCAGGTGCTTTGCGACATGAATCTCTGTCTTCATAAAGACAGGCGACTTGAGATACCTCTCTATTACCCTATGCACCTCTTGCGGAATCGTCGCGCTGAATAAAAGCGTCTGCCTGTGGCGCGGGACATTGCCTATTATGAATTCCACATCGCGGATGAACCCCATGTCCAGCATCCTGTCAGCCTCGTCAAGAACTAGAATCTTCACGTTCACAAAGCTGATGGTTCTCCTTCGAATGTGGTCGATTATCCTTCCAGGCGTGCCTACAACGATGTCAGCCTTTTTAATCGCCTGTATCTGCGGCTCGATCCCAGCTCCGCCGTACACGCTCGCCGCCTTGATGTGCATGTATTTCCCGAGGTGATTTAGAGCGTCTGTCACCTGGACACAGAGCTCCCTTGTAGGTGTAAGCACAAGTGTTTGCACACCATTTCCGTGCACTATCTTCTCAATAATAGGCAAGCCAAACGCAACGGTCTTCCCCGATCCTGTGCTCGACTGGCCGACGACATCCTTGCCTTGGCGTATCTCCGGTATGCATTTCTCCTGTATCGGAGTGAGCTCGGTGTACTCCAGCTCCCCTATTGCCCTCTGCAGCTCCGGCCTCAAACCAAGCTCTTCGATTTTAATCTGTGTCATTCTCCAACCATTTTATTAACATTTCGCCATTCATAAAGCATTGCACAACAATAAAATATTGTGAAGAGTATGCAAAAAACGGAAGAAGAATGGAGAAAGAAGCTCACGCCTGAACAGTACCATGTCTTGCGGGAAAAGGGGACCGAAACTCCATTCACCGGAAAACTGCTTCACAAAAAGGAAAACGGAATGTATACATGTGCAGCTTGCGGCACTGAACTGTTTTCATCCGATGCAAAATTCGATTCTGGTACAGGATGGCCTAGTTTCTCGGAGCCAGCTTCTAGAAAGAATGTGGAATTGAGGACTGACAGCAGCCTCGGTATGAAAAGGGTTGAAGTCGTCTGCAAAAAGTGCGGTGGTCATCTTGGACACGTCTTCGACGATGGGCCAAAGCCTAGTGGCAAAAGATTCTGCATTAATTCCTGCTCGTTGGATTTCAAGGAAAAGTCAAAGAATAAATAGATTAACTATTCATTAATTAAAAGAAGCATATGCCTGATATACCATTTCTGCCTGAAGGATTTTATGTTATGAGATTTATTCGAGCTAATGGAACTAGAGAGTTTGAAACTGTGGTATTCCCACAAGGCTATCGGAATGTCAGGAACGGACACGCGCCTCCTTATCAAACTGCAGGCGATGCCTTTACAGCAAAAAAACAAATTTTAAACGAGGATCCAAGTTTTTATAACTCACCCCATAACCAACGGGAATTAGACGTCTGCCAAATTATCTATAGAGTGGTTCAAGAATAAAGCTAAAGCACCAATGTTTCTTCCTATTAAATTCGAATGGGAACTATAAATATCTTCCGTTCACCTGCCAAGTTTTCTCAAATTCAGCCAATCTTTAAAAGCACATCCCCACAAACTTAATTCGGGGGACTCCAAGGGTTGAATAGCGATGGGTTTCGAAACCATCCAAAAAGTGAAGGAGACAGAGGACAGGGCAGACCAAGTTATACAGCAGGCAGATGCTAAAAAAAAAGAACTGGTTGAAAAGGCCAGCATCAAAGCCCTGGAAATAACCAGCAAATCCTATGAAGAAGCTGTCAAGGACAGGAAAATAAGGCTGCAAGAGATGGAAAGCAAGCTTGCAAAAGAAAAGGAAAAGATAGCTGAGGAGACGGAAAAGCAGATAGAAAAGATTCTCTCAAAGTCCGACGAATTTATCAAGAAGAATGTAGACAGGATTGTTTCAGATTTCTTGGCAAAATTGAAGGCGGGTGGCTGAAATGCTGACTCCTGAAGGCATGGTCAAAATAAGAATCCTTGGAAGCAAGAGCCAGATGAAAAAAGTGATAAATGAACTTTACGGTTTGAAGCTGCTTCATTTGACAGAATTCCGGCCTGCTGAAAATTTTGACATAGGGAAACCCTTCAAGGAGGCCGACCTTTATTCAAAGCATTTGGTGAAGCTACGCTCTATGGTTTCATTTTTAAAGATAGGCGGAGAAGGGAAAAAAATTCCTGCAAAGGCAAACTTGAAGAAACTGCAGAAAATTGAACGGGTATTCGAGAAGATGAGTGCCGGCTTGGAGAAATTAAATGAAAGGAAAGCCAAGCTCGGACAAATAATTCTTAATCCGATTTCACGAATAGCTACAGAGTCTGACAAAATAGAGCAAGCAAAATCTCTGAAAACTTTTATCGGAGTTGCTGGCAAAGGCTTTATAGACGAACTCGAAAGGTCCGGCCTAAGTTATGACTTGATGAAAGAAATCGTAGGCAATAAAGCAGCAGTCATATTGACAGTTCCAACAAAGAGCGCAAAGTCTGCAGCAGACATGCTGGTTAAATACAGCTTCGAGGAGCGGCATTTACCAGAAACGAGATACGAGGAAGCGATTGCAGAACTGGAGCAAGTGGACAAAAAAATCCTGCAAATTAAAGCAGAATTCGGGCAATTCAGAAAATACAACGAGAGTTTGATTTTGAACATGGAGCACAGCTTTACAGAATTGATAGAAAAAACCGAAGCCCCTCTCAGCTTTGTAACTTCGAAAAGAACTTTCGCCGCCGAAGGATGGGTTCCCAAAGACACGTATGAAGCGCTGGAAAAGCGGATTTCAAATGCCGCATCTGACAAGGTCAATATCGAAGTTTTAGAGACTGAAGAAGCACCGCCTGTAAAATTGGACAATCCGAAAGTCGCGCAACCATTTGAGGAACTTTTGAAAATGTATTCTTATCCTAAGAATTATGAGTTTGATCCGACTATTATACTTCTGTTCACATTTTCCCTCTTCTTCGGCTTCATGCTCGGGGATATCGGCTATGGCCTGGTTCTTCTATCGCTTTCAGCATTCCTGTTCTTCAAGCTCAAAGGCGCGCTCAAGTCAATTGCTTACATCGCGATGTTCTCGTCAGTGTCAGCAATTATTTTCGGTATAGTGTTCGGCGAATTTTTTGGCCTTGAAATAATCCGTCCTGTAATTCACCGAGCTGAAGAAATTCAAACTATGATAATCGTTTCTATAATCTTCGGGCTAGTTCATATATCAGCCGGCCTGATTTTGGGATTTATAACAAAATACAAGGAGCACGGCTTGCCGCATGCGATTTTTGAAAAAGGATCCTGGCTGTTGATAGAATTTGCAGCTGCCGCACTAACTCTGGGGATCCTTATGAAGTTCCAGGCTCTAACCTATAGTGGTGCTGCTTTAATGGTTGCGGGTATTTTAATGCTCTTGAAGGGCGAAGGGATAAAAGGCATAGCAGAACTTCCTGGCCTGCTCTCAAACATACTTTCATACATGCGTTTGTTTGCCATAGGTCTGGCCTCCGTCTCTTTGGCGGTTGTCGTTAATGAATTGGGTGTAAAGATGCTCGAAAGCGGAGGCATCTGGTTTGTCCCAGCAATTTTCGTATTTCTAATCGGTCACACAGTCAATATTATTTTGGGCATCTCAGGGCCTTTTCTCCAGTCTTTGCGATTGCATTACTTCGAATTTTTTGCAAAATTTTTGGAGGGCGGAGGCAGGCAATATTTTCCTTTTGGCAAAATTAAAAAATGGAGGTAGATATGCAAATGGCTGATGTAAACACGGGCCTTATAGCTATCGGTGCAGGGTTGGCTATAGGATTGTCAGCGCTTGGTGCAGGCATAGCTGAAAAGGACATAGGTGCCGCAGCAGTAGGCGCAAGTGCAGAAAAAGAGGGCTTCTTCGCAAAAGGGCTTATCATGACTGTACTTCCGGAAACGCTGATAATCTTCGGACTGGTAGTGGCCATACTCATCCTGGGATTGGCTCAATGAAGCTCCAGGATGATTTTATTGGTTATGAGGTGGAAAAGTGGCATTGGAAGATGTGATTGAAGACATAGAAAGACAGGCGAATGTCACAGCCCAGGCTATACTTAAGGAAGCTGGGGAAGAGGCTGAAAGGACAGTGTCCAAAGCCCGCAAAGAATCTGAAAAACAGGTTTTCCAATTCGAGGAAGAGACAGAAAGGATGCTTGCCGAAAAGAAGAATGCCGAGTTGCTGGCAGCAAAGATAGAACAGAAGAGAATGCTGCTGGCAACAAGGAAGATGGCCGCAGAAAAGATATTCAATGAAATAAAAGATAGTCTATCTAAATTCGGCGAAAAGGAGAGAGAATCAATTGTAAAGATTTTGGTTGAAAGAGCCAGGCAGGAATTGCAGGATGCTAAATACATTTATTCTAACAAGGCTGACAAAAAATTCGCCGAAAAGTCCGGCTTGGTCTTTGCCGATGCGATAAATTGCATAGGCGGAATAATTGTAGAAAATTCCGACAAGACAGTTAGAATAAATTTAACATTCGACAGATTGTTCGAAAATTTCAAGGGGGATATCAATGTTGCGATTGCTAAGAATTTCGAGTGAAGGCACAGGATACGTGTACACCAACACGAGAGTCAGGGTGATGAAGTCGAAGCTTCTATCGCGCGACGATTTTGAAAAGCTGATGAAAATGTCTATAGCAGAAATTTCAAGGTTTCTGGAGGAAAGGGAGTATAAAAAAGAGTTTGACGAGCTGGGGCGGCTCCTCTCCGGCACTAACCTGATTGAATATGCACTAAACCGGAATCTAGAAGATCAGTTTTCTTCTATTCTGAAATTTTCCGTCAGAAATGCAAAGGAAGAATTGGCCCTGTATCTGAAGAAATTCGATATCATTAGCATCAAGACAGTTTTGCGGGGAAACATCTCCGGTATACAGGATGAAATTGTGGCAAATGAGCTGATAACAGCAGGTTCGCTAAGCAAGGCTTTCTTTAAAGAACTGCTGGAAAGGACTGGAAACTTTGAAGAAGTTGTCGAGTATCTTAAGAATACAGAATACTATCCTATTCTGAAAAAATACCGGAGTGACATGCCGACTCTCGAAGATGAGCTGGACAAATATTATTACGATACTCTTTTGAAAAGTGTGAGCAGGAATCTCCTGGAGTTCATAAAGCATGAGATAACGTCAAAGAACATGGCCATTGAAGCAAGAGCCAAGAAGCATAAAGTGGTTTTCAAAAAAATGCGCGGAGGAAAAAGTTATTCGGAAGACCTTTACGACTCTCCCGAATTGAGATTAAAGCTGAGAAAAGATTTCGTGAGCAGAGCATTGAAGCTGATAAGCAAATTCTCCCACGACATAACTCCTGTCATAGCCTATTTCGTTGCAAAAGAAAATGAGGTGAGCAACATACGAATTATTGTCAGAGGCAAGAAAGCGGGATTAAGCGAAGCCGACATGAGACATCAGCTGATTATTGGTGAGTGAAATGGAGATAGCTGTTCTAGGAGACGACGAGTTCATGACCGGCTTCATGCTTGCCGGTGTTAGGCATTACTTTGAGCCAGGACAGGACATACACAAAACTATGGAAACGATAATGCAGAACAAGGAAATAGGAATCGTCATCATGGACGAGAAAGATTATAATACCATTAATCCCAAGTTAAAAGAGGTCTTGGAAAACAAGGTGCAGCCTGTTGTTGTGCCTTTGTCGAAAGAAGGAAGGGGGGAGGACTTGAGGAAGTACATCAAAAGGACATTGGGTGTTGATTTATGGCAGAAGGAAAAATCTACAGGATAACCGGGCCTGTCGTCATCGCAGAAGGTCTGAATGCAAGGATGTACGAAGTCGCGAAAGTGGGAAATGAAGGGCTCATTGGTGAAGTCGTGCAGATAAATGGCGATCGTTATACTATTCAGGTTTATGAAGACACGACAGGATTGAAGCCCGGCGAGAAAGTTGTTGCAACTGGTGCCCCACTTTCAGTTGAATTAGGACCTGGACTTTTGACAACAATTTATGACGGAATCCAGCGCCCGCTATCAAAAATCAGGGACGCAACCGGGGATTTCATCAAGCGCGGCATAGAAGTCTCGCCGTTGGACGAGAAGAAGAAATGGAAGTTCACGCCAAAGATTAAAGCTAGTTCGGAAGTTGTAGGCGGAGATGTTCTTGGAACTGTGCAAGAAACAAAAATGATTGAACACAAAATTCTTGTTCCGCCAAATGTCAAAGGAAGGATTAAATCGATTAATGCAGGTAGTTTTACAATTCGTGAATCTATTGGAGAGTTTGAAGACGGGACAAAACTTTATCTTGCGCATAAATGGCCTGTGAGAGTACCGAGGCCGTATACTGAAAAGTTGAAACCTGAGATTCCATTAATGACGGGACAGAGGATTGTCGACACATTTTTTCCACTGGTTAAAGGCGGAACGGCAGCAGTCCCAGGGCCGTTTGGTTCCGGCAAGTGCATCACTGGCGACACTAAAATATTGGTTGACAATCAGCTCAGGAGAATCAAAGATATTTTTGAGTCAGCTGTTGGAGAAATAGAGTCGGAGTCTGAATACGAGACACTTATTCGGCTTTCCAAGCCGTCACTTGTGCACACTTTTAATGGTAAGAAAATAGCCATGGCACATGCCACACACGTCTATAAGGGCAAGTCCAGCAGACTGGTTGAGCTATGCACAAGATCAGGACGCAAAGTAAGACTTACGCCGTCCCACAAGTTGTTTTCCTTGGACGAAGAGTTGAATGTCGCGGAGAAAGAGGCAGAAAATTTAAAGAAGGGAGATTTTGTAATTTCTCCGCGAAAAATTGACTTGCACTCTGACTATATCGAAGTTCCTATAGACTTTGATTGCCGAATAGCCGACAAGGAAACTGTTGGAAAAATGTGCAAAGCTATTAGCGATTACATAAAGAGGTACAAGATAACCAAAAAGGAATTAGCCAAGCTGATGGAAGTCTCTTACGATGTCTTGATAGGCTATTATACTGGGCGAAACCTGCCGACACTTTCGTTCTTAAGAAAGTTTGAGAATTTGACGCAAACAAAAATAGAGTTTACACTAGTTAAAACCGAAAGACTATCCACACCTATAAAGGTACCGAAATATTTGACAGAAGAGCTGGGAGAATTCTTTGGATTCCTGATGTCCGACGGGATGATAAGAGGTAGGCAAACGGTAATTTTCTTCAACAAGAATAAAAAGCTAAGGGAAAGAGTAGCGTATCTTTTCAAGAAATTATTCAACTTGGATTCCAAAGAAGTGTGGGCGAGAACAGTCGAGTCTGTGCAAGTCCACAGCAAACCCCTCGCAAATCTCCTAATTTCGCTGGGATATCCCAAAGAGAAAAAGTCCAGAAAAGTGGTGCCTCCTGAAATTTTATTGTTGTCTCCCGAATCTGTCATAAAGGCTTTCCTGATTGCTTACATAAGCGGTGACGGAAGTGTGATGGATGAAGAGATAGAAATTTCTACTGCAAGCATTGAAATGAAGGACCATATCTGCTATTTGCTCCTAAGACTAGGGGTTTTGTTCAGAGCGCGGGATAGACAGCTTAATGGGAGAACCTACCATAGAATATCCATAACAGCTAGGGAGGCAATTAAGATGCATCCCTATTATAATAGGGAGTCCTACTTCAACTCCACAGACATAGTTCCGATGACAAGCGCACTGTTTAAGAAGTTGTTGGGGGACGTAAAGCCATTTGCCCTAGAAAAGGAGGGCATTTCCACGGCTGGTTATTATGTTAACCAAAACCTGACAGTGAAGACATTCCAAAAAATGATCCACAAGCTCCAGATGAGCTCTCTGCAAGATTTCTCGCAAGCGCTTGATTACGTATTTTGCGATGAGATAACAGAAGTGACAATAATAGATGGTGAATATGACGTCTACGATCTTACTGTGCCTGAAACTCACAACTTCGTCGGTGGCGATATGCCTATGATACTTCACAACACCGTCATTCAACACCAGCTCGCGAGATGGAGCGATGCAGAGATAGTTGTATACATTGGTTGTGGCGAGCGAGGAAATGAAATGACGGACGTCCTGGACGAATTTCCACACTTGATTGACGTCAAGACCGGATTGCCGTTGATGGAGAGAACAGTTCTGATAGCAAACACGTCGAACATGCCGGTTGCAGCAAGAGAGGCGTCTGTCTACACCGGAATGACAATTGCCGAATATTTCAGGGACCAGGGTCTCAACGTCTCGCTCATGGCCGACTCTACGAGCAGGTGGGCGGAAGCAATGAGAGAGATTTCCAGCAGGCTGGAAGAAATGCCTGGAGAAGAGGGTTACCCAGCTTATCTTGCATCGCGGTTGTCAGAATTTTACGAGCGTGCGGGCATTGTCATCTGCATTGGCAATGACTCCGACAGGATAGGTTCCATAACTGCGATTGGCGCAGTCTCGCCTCCTGGCGGCGATTTTTCTGAGCCTGTAACGCAAAACACTCTTAGGTTGGTAAAAGTTTTCTGGGCACTTGACGCAAGGCTGGCGCAAAGAAGGCACTTCCCGTCAATAAATTGGCTCGAATCTTACAGCCTTTATGTAGAGAGCATTTCACCCTGGCTTTCCAAGAATGTCGCAAGCGACTGGGTTGAGTTGAGGGCAAAGGCACTGGATATACTTTATCGGGAGGCTTCGCTCCAAGAAATCGTTCAACTGGTCGGAGCCGATGCATTGCCAGAAAAGGAAAGAATAATTTTGGAAGTTGCTCGAGTAATCAGGGAAGGTTTCCTGCAGCAGAGCGCGTTCCACCAAGTCGACAGCTACTGCAGCATGAAGAAGCAGTACGATATGCTCAAGACCATAATTAAATTTTACGAAACTGCAGAGCAGGTTGTTGAAAAGGGCGTCCCTGTAAATTCCATTGTGAACATGAACAGCAGGATAAACATATCCAAACTAGGCTTTATACACGAAGAGCACTTTAAGGAAGACTTGGACAGGATAACCAAGGGGATGCATCAGGAGTTTGAAAAATTGTTGGGTGGTGCCAAATGAAGGAATACAGGACGATAAAGCAGGTTGCGGGGCCTCTGGTGTTCGTTGAGAATACGCACGAGGTTGGTTACGGCGAGCTTGTGGAGATAGAGTTCGGTGAAGGGCAAGTTAAGACAGGCCAAGTTATCGATACTTCGAAAGAAATTATTGTAGTGCAGGTGTTCGAAGGAACGAGCAACATCGACAGGCAGAGTGTGGTAAGGTTCAGCGGCAAGACGATAAAGCTGAATTGCAGTCCAGACATGCTTGGAAGAATCTTTGACAGCTTGGGGAGGCCTCTGGACGGCGGAACCGAGATAATCCCTGAGAAGCAGCTTGACATAAACGGCGAGTCCATCAATCCTTATTCTCGCGACGTGCCGAAGAAGTTCCTGCAGGTTGGCATCTCTTCAGTCGACGGCATGAACACGCTTGTCGTAGGACAGAAGCTTCCAATATTTTCCGTTGCCGGTCTCCCGCACAATGAGATAGCATTGCAGGTTGCGCGCCAGGCAAAGATTGGAAAGAACTTCGCGGTTGTCTTTGCCGCAATAGGAATCACAAGCGAGGAATCAAGACAGTTCATGGAGGAGTTTGAAAGGACGGGGGCGTTGGAAAGGTCGGCAATTTTCCTAAATCTTGCCAGCGACCCTGCGATTGAGAGGTTGATAACGCCGAGGTCTGCATTGACTGCCGCAGAGTATCTTGCGTTCGAGAAAGGGTACGATGTCCTTGTGATAATAACTGACATGACAAACTATGCAGAGGCTCTTAGGGAGATTGGCGCGGCACGTGAAGAGGTCCCGGGAAGAAGAGGTTATCCTGGCTACATGTACACAGACCTTGCACAAATTTTTGAGAGGGCAGGAGTTATAAAGGGCAAGAAAGGTTCGATAACGCAATTCTCCATCTTGTCGATGCCTAGTGCAGACATCACACATCCTGTGCCGGACTTGACTGGCTACATTACAGAAGGCCAGATAGTTCTTTCACGTGAGTTGCATGCAAAAGGAATTTATCCGCCAATTGACGTTTTGCCAAGCCTGAGCAGGTTGATGAATAAAGGCATAGGCGAAGGCAATACAAGAGATGATCATAGAGCTGTTAGCAACCAGTTGTATGCCGCCTATGCAGAAGGAAGAAGCTTGAGAAGTTTGGCCGCTATTGTCGGCAAAGAAGCTCTTACGGAGCGTGACAGGCTTTATTTGAAATTTGCGGACGAGTTTGAAAACAAGTTTGTTAGGCAGGGCAAGTATGAAGACAGAAATGCGGAAGAGACGTTGAACCTTGCATGGAAACTATTGTCATTATTGCCTAAAAGCGAGCTCACGAAAATTGACGACGAGATCATTGACAAGTATGAAAATCTGCTGGGATTGAAGTTTGTGGAGTTGAGCGGCGGTTGATAGTATGCAGACAGTTAAACCATCTCGGTCAGAATTGTTGAATTTGAAAAGCAGGTTGAAGCTTGCATTTTCAGGCTATAGCGTACTAAAAAAGAAACGAGACAGTTTGATAAGAGAGTTTTTCCTGCTTTTGAAAGGCATCAGCTACTCCAGTGCAGAACTAGAGGGAAAGTACAAGCAGGCAATTGGCGCCATAAATGTTGCACGCGCAATCGAAGGAACGCAATTTGTCCGGGCAGTTTCATTTGCGCCTAAAAAGAAAATTGACTTGGACGTCAGGTCACGAAGGATAATGAATGTTGCCGTGCCTGTAATAACTTTTGACAAATCTGGTCAGCAGTTTCACGACAGGGGATATGGCCTTATCGGCACTTCTGGCTACATCGACGACGCTTACGAATCTTACGAGGATGTTATAAGGAAGGTGCTTGAAATCGCTGAAGTGGAAATTGCAATGAGAAAATTGTTGGTGGAAATAGATAAAACAAAGAGAAAAGTCAATTCTTTGGAGTATAAAATAATTCCGGAAATTGAAGAAAGTATAAAGGAAGTCAGGCAAAGGCTTGAAGAGATGGAAAGGGAGAACCTGTTCAGGCTGAAGAGGCTCAAGTCGAAGAAGGAAAAGCAAGCTGCCAGCTAATCTTTATAATTTTAAGAAGTGTAAATAATATAGGACTTAAGAATGGAGGGGTAAATATGTGCACATCATGCGCAACTCATGCCGGTAAGATGGGAAAGAAAACCAAGAAGAAGATGTAACATCCTTTTTCAGGTCTTTTTAAATTTTTCTTCCCACCGTTAAATAATTTGAATAACAACTTTCAATCTATTTCTATGAAGCAGGGGTCGGATAGCCTGGTCAATTCCACTAGCTTGAGGTGCTAGTCTCTTAGTGAGTGCGCGAGTTCAAATCTCGCCCTCTGCACCACCTCATTTCATCGTTTAGCCGCCGATTAACAAATTTTCGGGAAGGTTGTCCACAAAAGTCTTATCTACAAAGTTTTCTATGTTTATCGGAACCCTGCCCTGCGCAGTTGCCAGTTCTTTCGCCTCCTCGTCCAGAGCCTGCAGATCCAGGTCAGATGTATAGTATTCATTGTCTAAAATAAATTTGTAGACATCTCTAGCTCGTTGCTCGTCTATGCTGAACGCCGACTCTAATAGCCGAATAGAATCTTCGCTGTTGTCATAAATGTAATTTACCGATTCGGCAATTGCTGTAACCAATTTCATAACGGTTTCAGGATTTTCTTTGATGTAATCGCCGGCCGCAACTACTCCTCCAGCCTTATCCGAAGTATAATTGCCCAAATATACCGCCATCTTAACCTCACCTGGTTCAAATGCCAGGTTTGTAGCCGTGAGCGCATCTACAGTTCCCAGTTCAAACGCCTGAACCCTTTCGGCCACGTTGGATATGGTGAAAATCCGCACATCCCTGACGCTAATGTTCGAATTTTTCAAGAAAGACGAGAGCTTGGCATATGAAATCGTGCCAGTGCTCGGGACGGCAATTTTTTTGCCTCTCAACTCTTCAACAGAGGACAAATTCGAATAAAAGAACACATCATCCTTTGAAAATGTCATAACTATTTTGAGGTCATTGCCTGACATCATGGACGATATCGAAGAAGGAATTAAACTGGCGAATTGCACGTCGCCGGCTACCACTTGATAAACTGAATTTCCCGGGTCTGTGAAAACCAGGGATACATTCAACTTCTGCTCTTGAAAGAAATTTTTATGTTGTGCTACATACAGGGGAAAATACGTATTCAAAAATTTGCCTTCTGGCAGGCTTATTTTGATATCCTCAACAGTCTCCGGTTTGCTTTGAAAAATATATACAAGAAATGAAACAAAAATTATCGCCAAGACACTAATAAAGAGTTTTTTAATCATCCTTATCGTTTTGATGTTTTTGATTCAAAATTCCTGGCATAAATGCCGTAAGCAAATAATGCAAAAGACCAGATGCCCACAGAGAAAATACCAATGGAGAATATTCCAATGGAAAATATGCCGACTGAGAACACACCTATAGCAAAAGTCCCTACGGCAAAGATGCCCACGCTGAGATTGCCCGCAGCAAGATACCCCACCGCAAAATTATCGGCGCTGAAAACATTCGGAAAATTTATGAGTGCGAGGTACACACCAACGATGAGAAAAAGAACAAGCAAGGGAAATACAAACCATCCTGCCTTAGCGCCCTTGAATGCCATACAATAAATAATTTGATTGGCCAGCTTATATCCTTAATGCAAGCTTTTTAACTATTTACGGCAATCTTTGATTATGGGAGAGAAGAAGCTTGTAGGCAAGGTGACGCATTATTACGGCAAGCTAGCTGTGGCCATAGTCGAGCTCGAGGACGACCTGGAGTACGGCGACAGAATTTCTATAGAAGGTCCATCCACCAACATTGAGCAGACGGTCGACTCGATGCAGATAGAGCACAATGCTGTCAAGATTGCTCATAAGGGAGATGCTGTAGGACTTAAGGTATCTGATAAGGTCAGGCCAGGCGACAACGTCTACAAGATAGCCGAATAAACAATAAGTAAATAGTGTTATAAATTAGAGTATGAAAATAGTGATTTCTCTTGGCGGTTCCCTTTTGACGAAGGAGTTAGCTGCAGAACATTTCAAGAAATACATAGATGTTGTTAAGGAGCTGTCAAAAGAGCACAAGTTAATTGTAATCGTTGGAGGCGGCAAGGTTTGTCGCGAATACCAGAAAGTAGGCAGGGAGTTGGGTGCTGACAGCGACCAGCAGGATTTTATCGGCATAATGTCTACTCATCTTAACGCGTCTACATTTGTGTCCGGCTTGGGTAAAAATGCCTATTTTGTAAGATGGAAGCCGTTAAAGGAGGCAGTGAAGGAAGTAAAGAAGAATTTCGGAAGAAAGATTGTTGTTGCTGCAGGGCATGACACCGGTTCTTCTACCGACCATGATGCGGCAGTATTTGCCAGCGCAGTAAAGGCGGATTTGCTTGTCAACGCCTCAAATGTAGCTGGAGTTTACTCGGACGATCCGAAAGCAAATCCGAATGCAAAAAAGTACGACAAGCTAACTTATGGAGAGTTTTTGAAGATTATCAAAAAGAATTCCCAGACGCCCGGCGAATACAGGCTCTTCGACCTGAAAGCGGCGAACGTGATTGTAAAGCATAAGATAAGGACGGTTCTGATTGATGGTAACAACCCTCGTGAAATAATTAAAGCTGTCAATGGGCAACATAATGGTACTGTTGTTGGATAACTACATCTCAACCCAATTCTTAGTGAGTTTCACTTCCCCATTCTCCTCGTTTATAACGGCTTTGGCCAACTGTAAGAAATCGTGCCCTATTATATTCTTCTTACCTCCAATCAACCATAATGGAAATTCACAACCATCAATTTCTACAGCTGCACCATATAACGGCTTTGTATCTCTATATTCACCCATCGAGTGCACTGATATGTTTTTTATATGAATCGCACCTATTCTCAGCAAAACCTCTTCGCTTATCATAGTCCTGTCAGCGCCAGTATCTATAACTGCCTCTACTTCTTCAAATTTGCCATTGACTGAAACTTTTGCTTTCTTAAGTATTTCCATAATAAATATTATTCTTATCTAAAGTTAAAGCTTAGCCCCAGTAGCTCAGTCAGTATAATATGATAAAGAGCGTTTGCATGGTAAGCAAAAGGTCTCGAGTGCAATTCTCGACTGGGGCTTTCTTAATGATTAAACTTCGGCAAAAACTTCTTCGCCTTTAACTGTTATCTTGAAAGTTGGCTCAGATTCTATGTCGGCGCCAGTCGCCGGTCTCTGCACTACAGCACCGGTTTTCACATTAAACTGTGCCAAATGGCACGGACATGTAACAACTTCTTCCCTTAGAAAACCGTCGGCCAAGGAGCATTCCTCGTGCGTGCAAATGTCGTCAATAGAATAAAGATTCCCGCCAATATTCACAACAAGCAGTTCCTTGCCCTGTGCAAAAACCTTTTTCATCTTGCCTTCTGGGAAATCTGACAGCTTGCCTATCTTGACTTCCATCTTATTCCTCAACAACTATTCTCGTAGGTGTCGGGAGTTTCCCTGCTGCTCTTTTCAATGCCTGCTTTGCAATGACAATGTTACTCTTGAACGTCTTCATCCTAACTATCGTCTGCCCTTGCTTGACCTGCACAGCCCTGCTCGTCGGCTTGCCGAATGCGAGCTTCATGCCCATTGAATACCTGTCAGCGCCCGCACCCTGCGCCAGAGGCTTTTCTCTTATCACCTGATACGGATATAACAGGAATTTCATGAAATAGCCCTTCGGAAGCTTTGCCTCGATGAACTTTTGCGCCACAACCCTTGCAGCCTCAAGCGCGTTGTCCCTTATCTGCACTGGTCTTTCTGCAACGAGATTAAGAGTGACGTCGTAATCAGGATTCTGTTCACCCATGTTGAACACGTGTATCTTTGTGCCCGGCAGGGTAGGTATGTAGCTCTTCGTCTTCTTGGACGAATATCTTGTCCACGGCCTCTCTATTCTCCTCATTGATCTTCCTGGTCTCAACGCAGCCATAGAATCACTTTTAATCGTATGTTTAAAAACTTTTAAATTGCCGTGTCCGGCATGGATAACAACTTATTTTTATCCTTTGCACACCAAATTATAATGTAAATTATGAAAGTCATAGGGCTGACCGGTACAATAGGCGCTGGGAAGGATATAGTCCGCGACATGCTGGAAAAGAAGTTCAACGTCAAATCCGTGAGGCTCTCCGACCTGATCGAGACAGCCCCTCTGAAGAAAAAGAAAATAAGGGTGACGCGCAAGATAACGCAGAACTTGGGGGACGAGCTGAGGCAGAAGTACGGCGGCCATGTCCTGGCCAAGATCGCAGTCGATTTAATGAAGAAGAGGGACCGGGTGAAGATTATAGACGGCATAAGGAATCCTGGCGAAGTAGAGTTCTTTAAAGAACAGTTCGGCGACAGCTTTGTGCTTATAGGTATAGACGCGCCCCAGGATCTCAGGTTCCAGCGTGTTCTAAGCAGAGCGAGGGAGCTGGATCCCACAAAGTGGGAGGAGTTTCTTGTGCTTGACGAGCGCGACCAGGGCAATGACCAGCCGGAGTACGGCCAGCATGTAAGGCGATGCATGGAGTTGGCCGACGTTGTCCTTGAGAACGACGGTAATCTGGAAGAGTTTCAGAAGAAGGTAGAGGAATTCATAGGCCAGATTTCATAAATTTAGCTTAATTTGAGCTGTTCTCCTTTCCCTATCTATCATCCTATCCAAATACCTTCTCGGTAAATCGACACCTGATAGTGCAAGATAAGCACCCATAGCAGCTCTAGCACGATGGACTATAACTTTGATATTCACCTCTGATTTTCCCATTAAAGCAGCTATAACATTATAAGGAGTTTCGTGTGCCACATACGCCAAAGCAGTTTGCTGATCAGGTGTCAAAAGCTGATAACCTTCATTTATAGCAGTTATAACTTCATTGCCAACCACTGTAACAAGTGGATCACGCATATATGGTCTAAAATTATAACCTGTCCTTTCAGAAGCCACATCTAAGCTCTCCTCTACCTCCATTGCAATATCTGGAAACATTTCAGAGAATCTTTTTACAGGCTTATGCAGCACTTCCACCCTTAATAAATCGGACAAAGCATTCCGAATTATTCTATAGAACCAGCTAGAAAAAGGGAGAAGTAGGTTTGTATATCACAATACCGTTCAATGCTTTCAGTACGCTTTCCTCTACCAAATCCTCAAATTCGCCTTCTCTTAATAAAGAGCTTAATCGTCGAGAACTAAATCTTTCCTTTAGGGTCCAAGCATACCTTCCAGCCATTTTGGATAATCCTGAGTAAGTTTCATCAGTAAGTTGTGGTCTATCTCCATCTAAAGCTGCCATCCTGCGTTGCACTCGTTCTTCAAGGTCAGGCAACGTTTCTCGCGGATTTTCAAGAAGTATCGACAGTTTTGCAAGTCTGTAATCTTCTAACGCACCATCTACAAAAACACCTTTGTAATTTCTAAGATAAGCGGGACCATTTGAAGTCCTTTTTGTATCAGACAGCAGAGCACCGTTTAATTCCCCAATCGAATAACCGTGGCCATTATCCATATAAATGTCTGTTATTGTTTCAAGCTTAAATAGAATATTTTCAAAATTAGAAACATGATTCTTGGCACTGACATCCTACTTAAGATGGTCAAGGAGCAGAAGCTGGTGGAAAACCTTTCCGAAAGGGAGCTTTCAAATCCAGAGGGCGCAGGTTTCGACCTTAGACTGGGGGAGCTCTACAGGATAAAGGGCAGGGCATTTATTGGCGTCACGGAGAGGGAAACGCCTGACATAGAAAGCGTTGCAAAGTTCGACAACGGCACAAAACACTCGCATACCATAAATCCCGGGGAGTTCTACCTTGCAAAAACCATCGAGAAGGTGAACACACCTGAGAATATAACAATAAACTTCAAGCCTCGGACCACCACATTCAGGTCAGGACTCCACATAAGGACAGGCAATGTCGCTCCCGGATACAGGGGAGAGTTGACATTTGCGATAAAGAACGACGGTCCCGTTCCCGTGACTTTGGAGATGGGCGCAAGGATTGTGCACGCGCAGTTCCATCTTGTTGAAGGCAATGTCAATAGCTATAAGGGACAGTGGCAGGGTGGGAGAATTACTACCGACGGCAAAGAGAAACAGATTTAATTATTTCAAGTATTTGTGCTCTTCAGCAAGCTTTCTAAGAAATTCTCTATCTTCCTTTATGAATTTCTTGGCCAGCTTCACAACTTTTTCCATAACCATACTATCACTTTATATTTTTCTTAGTAGGAGAATTAACCTTCCAGCTCTACAGCCGGTATTTCAATTAATCCAGTAGGATGCCTAGTATAGGTAATTGTGTCTGAAACTTGGTCTATTTTAGCGCCGAGTTGTTGCAGTACATTTCGGCCAAGCAAATTCTTCCTGCCGCCAACAATAACAACAGCAGGTATCTTGTGATTTCTGATTTCAATATCTTCCAAATAGACATTCACTTCTCTTCGAGATTCATCCGCAAAAGAGGCAGTCTCTTTTTTGACAGGTTTCAAGCCTATTTCTTCAAGCAAGCCCTCGTTGATAACAACATGGTCAGATCCGGTATCCACAATAGTCTCAATCTCCTTGTCTCTGATTTTCATTTTTTCCCTTATTTCTCCCATAGGCTCACTGACAATTATTGGATTTTTTAGTTTATACCATGCCGTTAAAAACGGTTATAAATTTTAAAATAAACCATTTCTTAGGTGTTATGGCTTACACAACTCTAGTGAACGGTCTGGAGCTTTACAAGCATTCGGAATTCCCAGTAGTCGTCGGGAACCCAAAGAGCTCCCTGGCTTTATGCATTGTCTGGCAGGATGTGGAAAGGATACTGAATTTCCATCCGGAATTCAAGGAAAAATTCGCGATTATAGGGAACCTACGCTCGCCTTTCGGCGTCAACGTAGCCCTCTACAACCTTGCATTAAATCCGCAAATCAGGCATGTGGTGGTATGGGGGCCCGACAAGCTCAGCAACACTAACATAGGGCTTGCCGGCAAGAATGCCTTGCTGGAGCTGTGGAAAAGCGGGATAGACGGGCAGAAGCAGATAGTGAATACGCCGTTCAAGCTGGTAGAAGAGATCGACGGTTCTGTGATTCCTGTAATTTTGAAGAATGTCCAATTGCACGAGTCCAGCAACCAGCAGCAGTTGGAGTTGGATTCCCTTCCGAGATCTCCAGACGGAGCATACATGGAGCCAGTCAAGTTTCCCGAGTTTGTCGTCAAGGCCCCGGAGACGTTCCCGTCAGAGGGATATTCCTATCCGATACGGGAAAAGAAAGGGGCTGATGCATTTCTTTCCCTGCTTTACCACATATGGAAGTACGGCCAGAAGACGCCGATAGACACCGGCAGCGAGGATGTGAAGGAAATACGTGGGCCGGTAGTCGTGATTGAGAACGAAGATCCGGAGAATATAATTTTGCCTGAATGGCTGTTGAACACAAAGGCTCTTGGGATATCAAAGGAGAGCTTGGAGAATTATTTTGCGACGCAATTTTCCCCCGAAACTTACAGGAAAAAAATCTTCCCGGGAATTGTCAAGTTCGAAAGGCCGAGGGACTATTCTTATCTTTATGCAGAGTTGATGTATGCGTTTCCAAGGCCGGAGGAGGTCGAGAACACTGTCAGCAAGCTCTTCGCAAAGGGCGGCTATGAGGCCGCAAAAAGTTTCCTGGTTGTGAACTCCAAGCTCAATAATGATGCGACGCATGAACTGATAATGAAGGTTGATGAGAGCGGTTTGCCGGATGAGAAGAAAATAGAAATTCTGATTGAAGGTTTGATTCCTGTAACCGACCAGATTGCAAATGTCGTCGACAGGATAAAAAGGAAGGCAGTGGATTTGGACAAGGAGGTTGTGCTCTGGGACGCAAGATACCATAGCAGGCTGGAAAGTGGCAGGCCATGTCTTTTCAAGTTCTCGTTTTCAGTCAGGAATGAAAAGGTTGATCTTCATGTTTTCGTTCGAAGCCATGACATTGCACAGGCTTGGTTCTTCAACTTTTATGGCATAACAAAGCTTCTGGGAAAAGTTGCCAAGGAAACCGGCTACAGTCCAGGTTACATCATAATCGAATCAGAGTCTGCACACATCTATCAAAGAGACTGGGAGACCGTAGAGAAGTTGCTGAAGGAGCAGGTTTACGACAAGCAGGTGAGGATGTACTTTGACCCTGAGATTGATTCCGATCCGCGCGGGGTTGTCAACATTGCCGTGATAGACGGCTCCATAAAGGTCAAGCTTCAGGATCTGAAGACCGGAGACTTGCTGTTTGAAGCAGATGGGAAAACAGCCAAAGAGCTGATGTACAAGATAAAGCACTTCAAGCTGATTTCAAGAACCGACCACGCGGCTTTCGTCGGCTCCGAATTGGCAAAAGCCGAGATGTGCATGAAGCTTGGGATAGAGTACAAGTATGACAATCCGATAGAATTGCCGTCGGGCGACAGGATAGTAAGCTAATGATTTATGATAGTAAATGAATCAAGTCCCTTCTTCCCAACTTTTCAAATATCTTTCTTGGTCTTCCGTCAACGTGTCCTTCCTAACACCTAGCGCATCCAACTGCAATACAGCAATTTCATTGTCAATCGCTTCTGGTACGTTGATGACTTGAACTGGCAGCTTGCCTCGATTCTTCACAGCATATTCGGCAGCCAAAGCCTGTCCGCAAAAACTTTGCGCCATAACAATGCTAGGATGTCCTTCGGCTGCTACCAAATTGCAGAGCCGCCCTTCACCTATCAAATAAATATTTTTTCCACCACCCAATACGTACCTGTCCAGAAATGGCCTCACATTTTCCTTTTTTCCCATTCCTTCCAATCCAGCAACATCTATCTCAACATCAAAATGCCCGGAATTGGCAAGTATAGCACCATTCTTCATTGTCTTCATATGTTCGGTCCTTATCACATGTTTGTTGCCCGTGGCGGTTACAAAAATATCACCAATTGTAGCAGCTTCTGCCAACGGCATTACCTTGTAGCCATCATGCGCGGCTTGCAAAGCCCTGACAGGATCTATCTCGCAAACTATGACATTGGAGTCCATTCCCCTTGCTCTTAATGCAATCCCTCTACCGCAATTGCCATAACCGCACACAACAAAATTCTTCCCAGCTAAAAGAACAGACGTAGCTCTTAAGATTCCGTCAATAGTCGATTGACCTGTTCCCAGGAAATTATCAAACATATGCTTTGTTTTCAAGTCATTGACAGCAAACATCGGATATTTCAAGGCATTGCCGTTTTCCATAGCCTTCAATCTTATAACACCTGTAGTTGTTTCTTCAGCCCCTGCAATAATGTCCGAAATAAGTTCAGGATGCTTGTTATGTATCTCAAAGACCAAGTCACAACCATCGTCAATTGTATAATTGGGCTGGGTCTTAATCACATTTGTCAAATAGCGGTAATAATCTTCCTTCGTCTCTCCTTTGTAAGCCCATACTTTCACGCCCTCTTTAGCCAGTGCAGCAACAACATCGTCCTGCGTACTCAAGGGATTAGAGGCGCAAAGTGCAACATCTGCCCCGCCTGCCACCAATGTTCTCACCAAAACAGCGGTTTCTTTCGTCGGGTGCAATGCAGCGCCTATTCTTATTCCTTCAAACGGCCTTTCCTTCGCAAATCTTTCCCTGACATTAAGCAGAGCAGCCATCTGTGATTCTGCCCATTCTATATTCTTCCTTCCTTGTTCAGCCAAATTCAAATCTTTTACTTCGTAATTTTCTCCTGCATCCACATTCGTCACTAGTTTCTATAGAACTTGGATTTATAAGAATTTGAGCGTTAAATCTTCTCTTACGGTGCTATCCAATCGTGCACCAATCTGAGAAACTATTTTCGAAGCAATGTAAGACGCCATGTTTCCAGTTTGCGCCAAAGAAAATCCGTTGCATAAACCATGCAAAAACCCAGCAGCATAAACATCGCCCGCGCCTGTAGTATCTACAGCGTTCGTGGGAACAACGTCTATCCTTATAGTCTGCCCCTTCCCTCTTATCAGAGACCCTCTTTCACCAAGCTTGACAATAGCTATATCTGCAAACTTTGAAAGTTCTTCCACCGCCTTTTCCTCATCCTTCATTTCAGTGAAAGCTTCAGCCTCTAGCTCATTCGCAAAAACTACATCGGCATAGTCCTTCACTATCTTTCTTATATCATCCAAGTTTCTTTTCACAAGTCCTGCATCGGCCAAATCAATAGATATCTTTGTATCGCTATTCTTCGCAATATTCATAGCATGCAATGCAGTTTCTCTTAACTGCGGATCTTCCAATTGATATCCTTCAATATGAAGAAACTTGCTTTTCTTGACGTCTTCTTCAAGAATATCCTCCTTTGCCAGGAATAATGATGCGCCTTTATAAGTAGCCATCGTCCTTTCAGAATCAGGTGTTATAAAAGTTATCGCATGACCTGTCAATTTTTCTTCTTTTGCGATATAAGATTTGATGTTATTTTCTGTCATGGCCTTTTCATATAAACGACCATGTTCGTCATTACCGACTTTACCGCAAAAAACAACCTTCCCGCCCAAGACTGAGATTGCAGCCATTACATTCGCTGAAGAGCCGCCGGGAATTATCTTTACATCATGGCCTTTTATTTTTCCCATTAATTCCTTCGATCTGTCCTCGTCTATAGGATGCGTATAGCCCTTTTCCAAATTAAGGTCTTTCAACTTTTCCTCTTCTACCAGAATTAAAAGGTCGACCAAAGCAGAGCCAATTCCAAAAACATCATACTCTTTCATATATGTTAGAAATGACTTTTCGGTTTATAAATATTACTTCCACCTAAAATCTTTGAAAATCTTGCTCTCCTCAGACCCTTCCTGCTTGTGGTACTTTTCGTCCCCTCTTTTACCGTAAGGCCTTTCAGGAGGTGACGTTAATTTAGCAAGAGTCAATTTGGCGACCCTCATGCCTGGATAAAGAGCAATAGGCATCTTTCCTATGTTTGCAACTTCCAACGCCAATATGCCCTCCCACCCAGGATTTATTCCTGCAGAAGTAGTATGGACACTAATTCCCAGTCTTCCTAGACTTGACCTGCCGTCAATCAACCCGACTAACTCATCAGGTATTTTAATGTATTCTTTAACAGACGCCAAAACAAACTCGCCCGGATGTATAACGAACGGCTGATTATCCTCTATTCTAATCAGTTCTGTATAATTCTCGATAGGATGCTTAGGGTCTATGTAAGGCACTGAAATAACCTTGAACACTCGGAACTCATTTCCCAGCCTCAAGTCAACGCCCGATGGCTGTATCTGAACATCTGGATTCTCCATGCCATCGATTTTCAGGTTTCCCGAATCTATATATTTCTTGATTTCCCTGTCAGACAGTATCATCCAATGACCTACTTATAATTAAATGGTAATGCTTAAATTCTAACGCTTGCTATCTAAACATTTTCATAATTTCCACTAGTGGGCCGTGTAAATGACGGTTGCACGCTAAAATACCATAAGGATTTCTAACTCTTGTAGTGTCTTTCGAGAATGTTAACGGATTACCGCGCGTGTCAGTTACAATACCACCAGCTTCTTCAACAATTAGCGCAGCCCCCACATCATGCGGTTTATAAGAAACTTTGAAGAATGCGTCTACTTCCCCACTCCCAACTTCAGCTATATCCAAAGATGGTGATCCTCGGTCAGGATTTGTAGGTAACACTCCTCTTATCTGCTCTGTAAGCAGTGCGTCATTTCTATCTCGTGGGGAATTGAAATTTATTCTCCCACCGACTAAATCATTCCCTTCACTAACACTTACCATACTACCATCAAGCCAGGAACCTTCTCCACGCAGTGCGTAATACATTTTTTTCTTAAATGGAGCGTAAACAACCGCTGCTATCTTATCGTCACGATAGAACACAATTATACTCACAGACACCCGGTCGATATTTGTGCCGCCAACCAAGTTCTTAGTACCATCTAATGGGTCTACCAGCGCCCATAGTCTGCCATATTGCTCATAGTCGTTTTCTTCGGAATAGATGGAAATCCGAGGCAGATGCAACCGCAAAATATCTACTATAGCTCTTTCTGATGCCGCGTCAACATCTGTTGTAGGTTCGCCGTCAGTCTTTCTAGAATAGCCTAGGTTCTCGTAATTTGCGTTTGTTATTATATTCCCTCCTGCTAAGGCCGCCTGCTTCAGCCCCGCCAATAAATCTGTTTGAGTTATTCCATACCTTTGCGTAAATTGTCTATACCTTGCCATGCATTTCCACCAAACTATTCAAGCTCACTTCCGACAGGTCGTCCACAACTGCGTCGGCGCCTTTCAACCATTCCCTATGCCCGTGAGATGCCACACCAATGCAAAACATTCCGGCAGCTTTTGCAGCTTCGACACCCGCTGGTGCATCCTCAAAGACTATGCAGTCTTTCGGCTTTAGATTGGCTGCTTTAGCTGCAAGCAGAAATATATCCGGAGCTGGCTTTCCATGCTCCAAGTCCGCACCTAGAATATCATAGTCAAACAATTTGTATATGCCAGCCTTAATTAGCATTTTTTTGGCGTTCTTGGATGACGATGCAGCAATTATCAGAATCCCCTTTCTTTTCGCTTCTTTAATAATCTTTACCGCCGAATCAAATACAGTGAATTGCCCTTTCTCGATACACTCGTCCATAAATTCCTGTTTCAGGTCATAAAGTTTTTTCACTAGAGCCTGTCTCTCCTTCAAATCTTTTACTTTCTTAAATATCTTCAATTCTTTCAAAATGTTTTCAGCGCCTTTCATTCTAGGCCGCCCAGAAGCTACCATGTGGTATATTTCCGGCGTGAATCCCTCAATACCCATCTTTTTCAGCGCCTTCCCGAACGTTGTTTCATGAGGGCTATTAAGAACTACGCCGTCTATATCAAAAATCAGAGCTTTCATAACAAATCTTTTACATTGGCACTAATTAATTCGAATCTTTCATTGTTTAGTGCAACCGCGTCCACACTTTCACAATAGAGCCTGAAATACGGCATCTGGCTTTCATATGCTATGATGAACTGTCTTTTAATTTCCTTGGGTGTTCTACGATGAGAGTCTCTCCTCCTCAACCTTTCGAGTCTGACTTCATCGTTCGCATATAGAAAAACAACTGCATCAAATAGATTTCGTAAGCCGTCGTGCAACAAATAAGTGCCGTCTATCACAAGCAAAGGTGCGGTCCCGTTACTCCTAGCCAAAAGGTCTTGGGTGGACACATCCAAAACTGCATCAAGTTCTCCAGTCTCCTTTGAATACACACTCTGTCTATGTATATGCGAACCTTCCTTCAGTTGTGATAAATCTCTGTTTAATGCAACAAAGTCATACCACTCCAACTGGTTTGTTGCTAATGCGACTAATTCAGGATTCTGCGATGCATCGGCTTCCTGCAACATCCTTTTTCTTTCCGAGCTTGAAAGCCTCAAATAACTGTCAAACCCCAGGTATGATGCAGGTATATGCATTTTTTCGGCTTCATCGCACAAATGCCGCGATACATAAGTTTTACCGGCGCCAACAGGACCGATTACAGCTAGATATTTGACCCCATCTTCGGAAGCTTTCTCATAGGGCAGTCTTACAATGTTCTGTAATGCTGCGGAAAAATAAGATAGCAAACCAATCTTTTAATGTTTTGGTAAACGCATTTTATAAGTTCCTCTAAAAAGCCAATTGTAGTTTGTGAGATATATTGTTCATATCAGGCGTAGAATGCCCAGATACCAAAAATATTGATTATAAGGCAAAAAATCAAATTTTAGGAGTTATAGAATAATTTCATTTCAGCCAATTATCTTAATACCAGCCTTCTCAGTTCGTCAAACATTTCTATTTATTGCACCAAACCTAATTTCTATTATGCCGAAGCTATCAGTCCAGTTATCAAAGGAAGAGATGAACGATACAGAAAATATGAGAAAGATTGACGAGGGGGGAAAAGAGGTAGATAATTTTCTTTTGGACAACGTGGGAGACATGACCTATGCAGGTGTTCCAGCAGTAGAAATATGGAGGAGTAAAAAGCTGTTTAAATATCCTGTTAAGAGCGAATACAAGAACCAGACTTTGGGGCATATCTATATTGATCCATCCAATATGCAAATTATAGAAGACCTGTCAGATTCTGTTGAAAAAATTAGAAATGCGTGTGCTCCTATTGATACTGATGATTAAAGTTCCTTATCATAGACAGGAGTTCTGGTTCAGTTGCCTTCCAGCATGCATAAAAATGTTGTCAGAGTTTCACAATTTCAAAATGGAAGAAAAAGCATTGAGAAAACTGTTCAAAACTACTATTCGTGGTGGGACTAGTTGGTCATATATTGTTATTGGTCTTAGGGAAATAGGCCTAGATTTTGTATACCTTAAAGACCAGACTCTAAGCAAGCTAAAGAACCTCATTGAAAATGGAATTCCGGTAATAGTCAGCATAGATTCGAGGAAACTAGGCGACATTGAACACAGAAACCACACAATTATAGTCATTGATATCAACGAAAACTATGTCATTGTACACGACACAGAAAAAGGTCCAGATGTAAAATTAGACGTTAAAACGTTCGTCGACGCTTGGGAAAGAAGAAATTATAGAATGGGTTATGTTGGAGGATCATTTCAAATAACTCCTTAATTCTTCAGCCTTGTCCGTCCTCTCCCATGTGAACTCCGACTCGCTTCTTCCAAAATGCCCGTATGCCGCAGTCTTTTCATAAATGGGTCTCTTCAGCTGCAGATATTCAGTAATGGCTTTGGGCCTCATGTCGAATGTCTGCTTTACAATCTCCTCGATCTTCTGATCAGGAACTTTTCCTGTCCCGAAGCTGTTGACATAAACGGAAACCGGCTTTGATAAGCCAATTGCGTATGCAATCTGAACTTCACATCTCTCAGCAAGACCTGCGGCCACAATGTTTTTCGCTACATAACGGGCCATGTAAGTTGCGGACCTGTCGACCTTCGAAGGATCCTTGCCGGAGAAACATCCTCCTCCATGTCGCCCCCAGCCGCCATAAGTGTCAACTATAATTTTTCTTCCTGTCAGCCCTGTATCTGCCGGAGGACCGCCTTTTACAAATCTTCCAGTAGGATTGATGTGAACTATAGTCTTGTCATCCATCCACTCCTTGCAAACCGGTATAACAACTCTCTCCTTAATTTCCTTCCTCACCTGCTCCATTGGAATGTCAGCATGATGCGCTGAGACAACAATAGTGTGAGTTCTCTTCGGCTTGCCGTTCTCGTATTCAACTGTCACTTGCGATTTTCCATCCGGCCTAAGCCATTTGAGCTCGTCTGACTTTCTCACTTCGGACAATTTCCTTACCAATTTGTGAGCAATTACTATTGGCATCGGCATCAGTTCTGGTGTTTCGTTTGTGGCATAACCGAACATTAATCCTTGATCACCCGCACCCTGCTCCTTGTCGTCACCCTGACCTTCAGTCACTCCCTGCGAGATGTCAGGACTCTGCTCGTGCAGCGAGACAAGAATAGAACAGTCATCATAATTAAAGCCGTATTCAGGCTTGTCGTAGCCAATTCTCTTGAGGACATCTCTTGCAACACCCTGGACGTCCACATAGCCCTTTGTCGTAACCTCGCCGGCAACCATTATCAGGCCTGTGGTAGTCAATGTTTCTACAGCCACCCTAGAGTTAGGATCCTGCTTGATTAATTCGTCTAGTATAGCGTCGGAGATCTGGTCACAAATTTTGGACACAAACTAACAAATAGCTAGTATGTTTTATCCGGGTGACCTTCAGTTACCGATTCTGATGTGAATAGGAAGTTTCCACCTTGCATTTTTACTAGCCTTTATTTTATCACTTATTTTTAAATAGTTATCAGTAAACAGTGTAATTTATATTGTGATTTAATGCGTCGTTGGTTGAGGGGGATAACATGGGCGGGTATAATAGCTGAGACAGGTCTCTTTTTGACGTTATCATTATCCTTGTTCGCACCTACTGCACCAGTAGAAACTTACAATTTTTACGCTTCGGACGATGGTAAAAGATGCGAATACAGAAAAGATAAGCGTGAGCAACGCATTAGATCCGATGTGAAATATGATATTAGTGATGACAGAATAGTCAGAATTTACGACTCGGCCAATCCAGCCAAGTTCGCAGTTGGTTATACTCTTGCCGATGGTTTCGTATTGACAGCTAATCATGTTCCAGATGGCATGGTATCGCCCCATGTTTCAGACGGAAGAAATACTTATCAAGCGGATGTAATTGGAAAGGATCCTGATAGAGACATAGCAGTAATGAAATATACGCCGGAAAATAGGAGGTTTAACAGCACAGCTATCCCGACTTTATCTATAGCTTCTTTACAGTCATTCAACGGCGATGTAACGATCAAGACATTAAGCCCTGATGGCGCATCAAGTTATAGTAGAATGACACTTTCACATAAATTATCGCGTGTTTCTTTTGTCGGTGATGGATATGTTCGACGGGCTTATCCGGTTTCTGAAAATGATATTGCAAGGAGAGGAATGAGCGGTTCTCCTGCTTTTGATGAAGAAAATAACTTGATAGGTGTTCTTTGGGGAGTAAGATCTGGTGATGTTCATAAACCATCTTCTAACGAACCTCAAATAACTCCTCCAAACGACTTGGGCTTTTCGTTGTTAATTAATTCTTCGGATATTGTACAAACTCTGCAAGGCGTATGCACCGAAACACCATAAGCGCTGTCAAAACAACATTTAATTTCTATTGAAAAGTCATTCATCTTTCGTATTTTTTCAACGAAACTTGATTCAACGAAACCTTTATAAATTTTCCTAGAAATGTCATTTACATGACAAAAGGCTATTATACATTAGCGCCGGAAGAAGCACAGGCAATAAAAGGTGTGATTGAGGAAAAACGATTGCGTCAGGGAGGTCTAGCCCCATATTTGGGCGTCAGACGAGAAACTCTCAATAAATATCTAAATAGAGCTCGTATGCCTGTTAGTGCTGGTTTGGGAATATATTATTGTTTAGGTCAAGACCCGAGACTAGATTTTCTTTTAACAGATGTCGACGACGACGCACAATTAGAATCTTACTCTTCAAGGCTGAAAAGTATTTTCAGTAGGCTTAATCCAGTTAAAAAACAACAAATGCTTAGAAAGGTAGACGCGCTACTAAAGAAGTATGATAGCAAGTAAATCAGCATTTAAATAACGCCGTACAAATAATCCTATTGGAGGTGCAACAATGGCATCATCGTTAGTGGTAAAATCTTCTGTTAGGTCAAGAATGAAGGGCATGCGGGCTGGCGGCGACTTTTTCAAGGCTCTTGATGCTGCAATGGACAACAAAGTCAAGAATGCTATGCGCAGGGCCAAGGAAAACGGAAGAAAGACCTGCCGTGCGTGCGACGTCTAAATTGCAGGGGTCGAACGACCCAGTTTTTTACTTTTGATAAAATTAAGCTTAGAATCCGAAATCCCACCATCTTTTCTTAGGCTTTTCCTCTTCGTCCCTCCTTTTCATAATCTGCGCCGCTTTTCTAATGGTCCTGTCAGCAGATTCCACAGACTTGGCATCATTACCAATACCACATGTGTTGCCAACCCCGACAACAATTATTACACCCCTTTCCCTTGTTTCTGCGATGTTGTCCTCGACCATGCTCACGACCTTGCCAGAGCTTTTCAGCACGTCCAGGTGCATGGGCATTATCGCCTCCTCCTGGCTCATCTTTATCACAAAAGTGTCCAACGGTATGTCCTTGCTCACAGCAAGGCTCTCGATGTACGCCCTGTCGACGCCAAGGCCCCCGATGGCGACGCCAACACCTTCAGCCACACTCCCGGTCTTCTCCCCCTCCAGCTTTGCGGCAGCGTCCACAGTTATTATCTTGGCCACTTTCTGCCTTTTAGACATCTTTTCAACAGCTTTCCCGAGCCTTCCCAACCTGCCGCCCGGCCCGCCCGCCTTGATCAAAATCACACTTTTGCCCTTTATCCTCTTCCTGGCCATAACAGTGTCCTCCTCAATCGGTTTCATCTCCGATTTGCCCGCCATCTTTGCGACGACCATGCCGCCTACAGAATCTCCAACAGGCCAGCCGTTCGCAAAGGCCTCTGTTCCCCTTAGCAAAGCCTTCGATATCCTCTCAATCAGCGGCAACTGCATCTGAAGTATAAGCCCAAGCTGCCAGCTCTTAGTCTTCTTTATCAGCTCTATGAAGTGCTTCACAATCTTTGATATCTGGTTCAGCGACATCGTGCCTGCAAGTGTCATCATCGTGTTCGCCTGCTCTTCCTCGCTCATTTTCGGCGCGACCCTCTTGACAAAGTGCTTGAACCTCTTTTCCGACAGGACCTCTATATGCTCGATCTTCTTGACGATGCCGTAGGGATCCAAGTTGACAGGCTGTATGGCGAAAAACTCCAGAAAGTTTTCTATCTTCTCGCTCAGCTCCTTGGACGGACTCTTCGAAATCTTCCTGGTAGTTATGCCCTTGGCCTTCTTTGTATAGCCGTCCAGCATGGACAGGGTCTGGTCGAGCTTCCACAGCATCTGGGTTATCATCATCTTCGGATATAGAAAAATCATTGCGACGAACAGCACTATCCAGATTATGTTCGCTATTGTACCAAAGTCGTTGAATATCGCCATTTTACCACAATATAATTTGCAGAATACTATTTTTAAACTCTTTTGCTTATATTGATTTTCCAACATGACATGGCTATGACCAAGTAGGTATTGTAGTACATTCATGATTTATTCGAGTTTTGACTTTTATCGCCTTAAGTCGTTGCTAAAATTCTAGCCTTTAAACAAACTTTTATCAAAATGGCTTTTCTTCAATAAGAAATGCCTATCACACGCTTTCAGTATATGGTTTGACATTGAAATTTTCGATAAATAACCATCGTCAATAAAAACAAGTGCTTTCTCCATAATATCCATACCTAATTAGAAAGAAATAAGTGACATCCAGCATCCCACTTAAGGATACTGGGGCTCATACCTAAATTCCTATGGCAAGTCAACATTTAAATAACTTTAGATACTAGAGACTATACTCATTCTCGGACTAGAATTTATGTCGTTAGCAATCGTTTACGACAATATGAAATTAGAATTCTTCCTAAATAATATTGCATATGTCCAACCAAAGCGCCGCTCTTCATACTTAAATGTTTAACTGGCAAGTAATTACTAATGGTTCAGCAATATAACCAAAGATTGGAAGAAGCGCGATTGGAACTGGCAGGAAACATAAGGGGAAGGATAGCGTACGTTCTGAGAGAAGGAGTTACTAATTTAGATATTATAACGTCAAGCGATGCCTATTTTTATATTCAGGACGGCAGGTTATACACGGTCCACCCAGTTAGTCCTAGACAGTCGGTAACGATAGAAACAACACCCGATGAAATGCCTCTTGAAAAGTATGATGTTCATCAACTTCTTGAAATATCCAAAAGAATCGGAGCCGAATAGAAGCAATTCATGCTCTATTATTTATTTATACAATCCGAAATAGTTTTATCGATAATTATGGCAGAGGACGGAGGCAAGCGCAGCCACTTCAAGATGTTCCTGGCACTCGCATTGATTGTAGGAATAGTTGGTCTGCTAGCCTATGGCAACAGAGGCGACAACGTTGTGAGCAGCGTCATAGGCAGGTTCTCCAGCGTAGGCGGAATTGGAGGCGAGCCATTCAATATCGTGCTGTCAACCGATTCGACAGTTCTTTATGGCAATAGCTTTGATTTGGCAGGCTCGGACATAACAGTGTCGGGCATCTGCAATTCTCTAAAGATAGGCAGTCTAACCGTCGCGAAGGACAACACAAGATGCAGCATTCAGGCAAGCGGGTACACCGGAAAGTTCGAGTACACGCCTTTCGGGAGCATAGTTGTGTCAGGGCAGGCCCCCTCGGTCAAGATTGACGCGTACACATACACAGCAGGGAATGCTGTCAGCATTGAGGCAGAAGTAATACCGACAGGATTTCATGCAACTGGTTTGATCAAGAGCAAGATTTCAACTGTGGCGCCGTCAGGCAGCATATCCAAGTTCTCGGGCGGCGAGCTTAAGGGAGTATCCTATCTGAGCAAAACTCCCCTGGACATAAGCAATTTAAATGCAGACGCCGAATTAAAAGATGGTGTTCTGACACTTACAGGGACGGCAACAGCCGTAAAGAGCACCGAATTCAGTTGGTGATAATTTTGTATCAAAGAAGGCAGGGAAGAGGAGACTATAACTACAACATAGGCATTTTCGTAGACGGGCCCAACATGCTCAGGAAGGAGTTCATGATAGACCTGGGCGAGGTAAGGAGGATTGCGCAAAAGTTCGGCCGGGTCACCATCGCAAAAGTCTTTATCAACCAGTATGCGCCGGAGAAGCTGATAGAGGCTGTCATTAACGAAGGGTTTGAGTGCATAATGGTTCTTGGGGAGAAGAGCTCTGACAACACTTCTGCGGACGTCGACGTGTCAATGACCGTGGCTGCGATGGAGGCAATAATTACGAAGGATATAGACGCTGTTGTTATCGTGACCAGGGACGCAGACTTTCTGCCTGTGATGCAAAAGGCCAAGGAATACGGGAAGAGGGTTGTCGTCATAGGCGCGGAATCGGGCTTTTCAGCCTCTTTGCAGAATGCAGCCGACCACTTGGAAGTTCTGTAGGTATAGGCTATGGATTACGATTTAATTTTCTTATAGCCTCTTCAGGCAAGGTACTAAAGTCATAATACCATCTGTCTCTATAAAGTCCTACAGATCCTTCCCTTTCTGACATTTGTTGTTCTAATGCAATTGACTCGTCGTCTGTTAGGGGTGTGATAGAGTATGTTCCCCTTCGTTTAAATCCAGGTATGTGGTGATACTTTTGAAGAGCAGAAGTAGGATCTTTTGCGTATATAAAAACGGCAGCATCAATAGATTTGCCACTGCCCCGATGTCCAAAATCACCAACTACACGATACCATCTTTGTTCCATATGAATCATAGCTGCATGCAAATTCTTAAATCTGTATTATTTCAAATATTATTCTATGACAAAAGGGACACCTTCGATGGGCAAAAGAATTGGGCTCAAGCATACCCGGTGCAGAAGATGCGGCAGGACTGCTTTCCATATGCAGCAAGGGATTTGCGCCGCATGCGGCTTTGGCAGGAGCGCCAAGATAAAGACCTATTCCTGGAAGACCCACGACATCAGAAGAATCAGGAAACTGTGAACCAATATATTTCTTCCCAGTCAATTACTTGTAATGGGCCCATAGCTCAGCATGGTAGAGCACCTGGCTTTTAACTATATGTTAAAAAGCGTATTGATCCAAGATGATAGGAAGGAACCAGAGCGTCGAGGGTTCAAATCCCTCTGGGCCCATTAAAATCCTAATTTCTCTTTAACCAATATCATCCTTATCCGGCCAGCTTTGATCTCATTGTTAACAACCAAAAGTTTGTTCACGTTGCTGTGAGGCATGCCATAAGCCTTTTTAACACGCTCGCTCTCAAGCGGCAGCACATACTCGTAAACTCTTTTCATGCCGTCCTCAAAATTCTTTACGATTTTCTGAGTACCAACAACCCAAATGACATTTGATGCAGCATATGCATAAGCGGGCAACTGGCTGCCGCTATTTGACGCAATCAGGGCTTTGCCGTCCTGCGTGACTGCATGCACACTTCCGACAGCCCACCCAGGTGTCGCTCCCAGTTTGTTCATCTCCTGCCCCTGCTTTGTCCTGTCCATCTTCATAAGCTTCTGCTTCACCGAATCGAACCTTCCGGAGTTAAGCACCTCATCTATACCAGACTCTTCCAGCGTCGTAGAGGACATACCCATCACCTCTGACCCGCGCGGTATAATTTTCAGGACTTCCTTTTTAGCTTCCTCCCTACCATCAACAACTATCGCGTCTATTCCATTTTCTTTCAGGGCTTTGATAGTACGTTCTATCTCCTCACCAGTTGCAAGCTTGTCCCATTTCGACATAAAACCAACAAAAAGGAAGAAAGAGTCAGTTGCTCTTCAATTCCTTGATCCTTTCGGCAACGCCCTTGGCTTCCTTCTCCAGATAATCTTTGTACTCTTCCAGCATCTCTACCTTTTCCTCCTTTGTAAGAAAGCTCCTGGGTATGCTGCAAGCCGAACCGTAGCATTCCATCACAACACCTCCTATCGGGTATACGATATATAGAACTGCACGTATTTAAATATATCGGACGTCCAATACGTGGTATGGTAAAAAGGAATTATTACACATGCGACATGAGGGGCATGCTGTCATTTTTGATACTCTTCTTGCTCTCGAAAAAATCCATGCACGGACAGGAAATTGCGAATGAGCTTGGCAAGAGAAAGGGTATAAAGCCGAGTCCAGGAACTATTTATCCCGCACTTAAGGGGCTTAATGAAGCCAAATTGATCAAGGAGACAAAATCCGGAAAGATTATAAAATACAGCCTGACGCCAATCGGCAAAAGAGTTCTTGCCATTGCTAAAAGAAAATTCTGCCAGATGTTCATGGACGTTATCGCTTAGGTGATGATGTGAACGCTATAGAAGTAAAAGGCTTGGCGAAAAAATTCAACGGCTTTGCGGCAGTTGACGGCATAAATTTTGAAATTAAAGAGGGTGAAATTTTCGGGCTGCTTGGTCCCAACGGAGCCGGTAAAACAACAACAATCTCGATGCTCTCCACTATCCTAAAGCCTACATCTGGTTCCGCAACAATCAACGGCTTCAATTTGGCTACGCAGCAAAACGATGTCAGAATGTCGATAGGAATTGTGTTCCAGGATCCAAGCTTGGACGATGAGCTGACAGGCAGGGAAAATCTTGATTTCCACGGCCGGCTTTATGGCGTAAGCTCCAAGGAGCGCAAAGAAAAAATTAAGGCTGTGCTTGAGCTTGTGGAACTAGAAGAAAAGGCGGACAGCCAAGTCAAAACTTATTCCGGCGGGATGAAGAGAAGGCTTGAGCTAGCAAGAGGCCTGATCCACATGCCTAAAATATTATTTTTGGACGAACCTACGATAGGGCTGGACCCCCAAACCAGGAGAAAGCTGTGGGAATATATCAAAAGGATCAACAGCGAGAAAGGAACCACCATGATTCTTACAACGCATTATATGGAAGAGGCGGATTTTCTCTGCAACAGGATAGCCATAGTGGACAAAGGGAAAATAATCGCATCGAACACGCCTGAAAAGCTTAAGCAAGTCCTCGGCGGCGATGTGATTACGCTGGAAGCTTCCGAGCCTGAAAGCCTCAAAAAAGTTGTTGGGAAGATGGCTGGCATAAACGAGGTTACTATTTTTGGCGACAAGCTGAATGTGACAGCAAATAACGGGAGCACAGTACTGCCGAGAATCATCAAAGTTGCGCATGACAACGGGGTTTCAATCAGGTCGGCAACATTGAAAAGTCCCAGCCTGGAGGACGTCTTCATACACTATACTGGCAGGGCCATAAGGGAAGAGGAGGCGGACTCCAAAAATGCCATGCGATTGAGGATGAGAGTAGGATGGCGATGATAGAATTTCGTGTAGTCTACACAATGTGGCTCAGGGAAATGAAGAGATGGTGGAGAAGCAAGCCTAGGATGATAGGAAGCTTGTCAATGCCAATATTGTGGCTTGTTGTGATGGGCATAGGACTGGGCTCTAGCTTCAGCATTCCAAACGCCGCTTTCAACTATTTGGTTTTCGTGTCGCCTGGGATAATAGGCATGTCCCTGCTCTTCACGTCCATATTCTCAGGTGTGTCGGTGATATGGGACAGGCAGTTCGGCTTTTTGAAGGAGATACTCGTGTCGCCTGTGTCCAGGACGAGCATCGTCATAGGCAAGATGGTTGGGAGCTCTACCGTGTCGCTGATTACAGGGCTTGTGATTCTGTTTATCGTAATTCTGCTTAATGGCGTCTCGTCGCTGGTGCTAAATCCTATTTCATTGCTGCAAACTGTAGCATTCATGTCGCTAATATCGTTCTCATTCGTATCAGTCGGATTGGTCATCGCCTCAAAACTTACAAACATGGAAGGATTCCAAATGATAATGAGCCTTTTGGTTATGCCGACATTTTTCCTGTCGGGCGCCATGTTTCCGATAGAGAATGCTCCGCAGTGGATGAAAGCAGTGGCTCACATAGACCCGCTGATGTACGGTGTTGATGGAATGAGGTCATCGCTGACCGGTATTTCGCAATATCCTATGATGGTCGATTTTACAATATTGGTTGCGTTCTGTGTGGTTATGGTTGCGCTTGCGAGCCATCTCTTTAGCAGAATAGAATAATTTTATGCCGGTCTCAACATAGCTTTGTTGTTAGCTTCATTCATTTCATCTATGGCGTTATACGGATCTACAACAATATCGACCTGCTCAAAATCGCCGTCTACTTGCAAGTTTCCGTAAACTATGCTGAGTTTTGTGCCTATGCCAACATCGGGCATGGTATCATTCTTCACGGTCATATTATTTGCATTTATATGCAATAGGAGCGCCGGCGATTCCAGAAGACCGTCGTTACCAATTATCATGCTCACGTTGAGCAGGTAATAAGTGTAGACAAATCGCTTCATCACAGCCTTTGTCACATTCACTTCTACGATCTTGAGATCAGGCTTCGGTTCGATGCTGTAAACTTCCTCCAGCAATCTCCTTTCGCCGTCCGAAATCCGTATGATTCCATCCGAGGGCACTACAAGGACGGGATACATGATGTTCGTCTTGTCGTCAGTGTGCTGCAGCCCAATAGCATGGCCAAGCTCATGAAGGGCGAGGTTAGTCATGTCGTTGTCGTTCAGCTTTCTTGGTCCGGACTTGGACAAGAGCTCTATTGCTGCATTCTTTATGACGCCGCCGTATGAAACATTCACATAGCTTAGTTCTGTGTCGCCGATGTTGTCGGTGGACTTTTCCTTGAGCGTCTTAACCCATTCGACCGTTATGTCGGCCGAATCGCCCTCAACTTCCCTGAAGGACATCAGACCATTGGTGGATGTCTCCCATATTATCATTGCATTCCGAAAATCCTCGAAATAATTCCTGTCGTCTTCGCCCAGAGACTCTGCATTTATCTTTACAGTCAGCGGAAAATGGTTCCATCTTGCAAAGGCTGTATTCTCGTAGGACTCATTCGTCAGCACAAAAGATGCCGGACTTACCTGCGGTATGGTTGGCTTGTTGAGTTCGATAACAAGCTGGCCAGCCTTGTAGCCCAGAGCTACTACCAAGGCCAGCATCATGACCCCAAGCGCTGCATTTACAAGGTTCATAATAATAAATTATGCAAAATTCATATGATATATTATGGTGAAAGTACGCCTGCCTGAGCTTAGGCGTGCAAGGGAGGATCTTCGCAGAAGGGCGGAAGAGTTGAAGAGAGCGCGGGATGAACTTAGGCGTTTCAGGGAGGATATTCGAAGCCGTGTAAAAATCAGGGAAGAGCTGACATCATTCAGGAAGGAATTCCAGAAGGATATTGTCGCGTTCCTGACAGGCGCATTTGCATTTGTCGCCGCGCTCACATGGAATGATTTGATAAGGGAAACCATTTCCCGCGTTGTGTCGCCGTCAGAGGAGCTTTTTTACAAGTATATCGCGGCGCTGATAGTAACTGTTATCGCAATTGTAATCATATACATTCTGTCAAAGTTTAAAAGCAAGGAGTAATACTATTTCTTAGGGGCCCATAGCTCAGCATGGTAGAGCAGCTCAAATATTGCTGAAGCTCTTAACGAGACGGTCGAGGGTTCGAATCCCTCTGGGCCCATTGTACCCTAGGTTAAGTTTAAGAATACTGGAAACGGGTAGAACAAATAAAGTTTTCTATTCAATATATTAGTGTGAATGTATGGTTGAAAAATATTATCCACCTGCATTTTATGAAACCTCATTTAATTGTCCTCACTGTAGAGTTTATTCACGTCAGGTGTGGTCTAATATCTGGAGAGAGATTAAAGAAGTAAATTCACCTTCACATATTCAAGTTTCTGGACTTATTAGTGCTTTTTGTGAACATTGCAAAGAATTTTCTTTATGGTTAAATGGTGAAATTGTATACCCAGAATTAACATCTATATCGCCGCCTAATGAAGATTTGAGCGAATCGATAAAACAAGATTATTTGGAGGCTGGAAGTATAGTTAATAAATCTCCTAGAGGCGCTGCAGCTTTACTTAGACTTTCAATAGAAAAACTTGTTAACCAACTGGAAAGTAATGGAAAGGATTTGAATGAAAAGATTGGTCTGCTAGTTGATAGAGGATTACCAACTGAGATACAACAATCGTTAGATATTTTGAGAGTTATAGGAAATAATGCTGTACATCCTGGACAACTGGATTTGAAAGACGATATAAAAACCGCTACGAGACTTTTCGAAATTGTGAATATTATTGCGCAAGACAGAATAACTAACCCTAAACAAATTAAAGAGATTTACTCCAAGTTACCAAAAGAAACATTGGAATCAATAAAAAAGAGAGATGAATAAAATCACATTCTTTAGTTATATTACAGTACTGTGGGGAAGAAAGTGAGTTAATGGAGCCTAGTTTACTATTTCTTTGGATAGGTGTTAGTTTTGTGGCGATAGGTAGTGGTTTGACTGTAGGAAACATTTTTATCAGCAACTGGGTAGCAAAACTGAATCGAAGACTTGACATATGGGAAAGTAATTTCCAGCAGATAATTAGAAATGAATCATATGCACAATCATTTAAAGACATCGAAACAATAATCACTGAGATTAACAAAGAGAGTAGTAAACTGCACAGTTTGAAAGAAGCACAAAGATTTCATCTAATAACTGCACTTAGGCTGAGATACTTGTCAACAAACAAGGAATCTTTTCCATCAATTCTCCAAAATCAGTTAAATAAAATGGGTGCAGAAGAGTTGATATCAATAAATAACTACACATCTGAAGAGTTCAGAAAATATCATAATAAAATTTCCGACCAAAGAAATAGACTCGAAAGGATGCTCACTATCTTTTTATTTTTGTCGACTTTTTTTAGCTCTTTAGGATTGGTACTTGTGCTAACCGCAGATATAATCAAAACAACATCGTAATATACTATCGGTCCATATATGTACCAAACCCTAGTCCATCCAAAAACCTCTCAATGAGCATTCCTGATTCTGCAAGCTTTTTACATGTATTTGAATACTGGTTTTCCTCGAAAACAATATTTTAAGAAGCTGTTTACACACGTGATAATATGAAAACGCATGTGAGAATTTATTCAACTATTGGATTATATCTTAAAACAACTCATTCAACCTCTCCCTAACATCCTTTTGGAGTTTTGAACCTACGGTCTATAGGACTCTGGGCCCACAATCAACATCTATTAACTAAATTGCAGCACAGGTGCTTCACGAAGCACACCTTGGAGAGATGGCAGACGCAGGAGCACACCAGCATAATAATTAATTGGATTGTCATATTAAATCTATGGACGATAAGAAACTGAAGAAGAAAATCCAGGACATAATGGAAGAAGTGGAGTATCCCTCCGGCAAGAAGAGATATAAAGGAATGAAGAAAGGGTTTAGTAGAAGCAGGTACAAGAAATAGGAAAGCTCCCGTCGTCTAGTCCGGTCAAGGATTCGACCTTCTCGAGGTTGAGACACGGGTTCAAATCCCGTCGGGAGCATTCTTGAATCATCGTCACATATTTATGTCTTCAAGTTGGAGAAATAAAGCATGGTTGATTCGGCCTGGAAGACTTATCTAGAGAATACTGAAGTCATCGTGCATGCGGGAGGACTGAGCGAGAGATGGTACCCTGTCACGCAGGGGAAGATACCGAAGGTGCTGACAAGGGTGGGGAAGAAGCCTAGGCCCATGCTCGACTGGACGATACTGCCGTATGTAAAGGCGGGATTTAAGAAAATTTTCATCTCCTTGTGGCATGATCCAGAAAAGATAATGAATTACTGCAGAATCATCAGCGAAAATACCGGGATTGAATTCGTTTTTCTGATAGAATGGGAGAAAAGGCTGGGACGTGCAGGAGTTTTGAAGCACTATCTTGAGAAGAGTGTGCTTGACTCTAACAAAAACAAGATTAATGTGGGAGGTGCGGACATTGTCAACATCAATCTGGATGCTTTCGCAAAATTCCATCTGCAGGGAATGGAAAAGGGGTTCTTGGCGACTCTGTTTGGGAGCACTGTCGGCATGAGCCAGTTCGACAAGATAATCGCTGACTCTAAGACCAACCACATAGTCAAGATGGACATAGACCGCACCATAGTCTTGCCCGGGGGGGAATTCGCGAACATGGGCACCGTTTTTTTCGACTCCAAGCTGAACCAGACATTCCTGAAGATAAAGGATGAGAGGCTTCCGATGGACTGGGAGAACATGGGACAGGAACTGTTTGGAAAGGCGCAGTGCTACGGCATTGGGAAACTGTTTGAAAATTGGTATCCGCTGAAGACTCCTTACGATTATAAGAAAGTGAAGGATATAGACCTGGAGAAATGGTTTGGCGTGGATTCTGTCGAGAAATATCTTGGGCCTAATTCTGTTTAAGTTTTATAAATTGCAATCTAATACTATCACACGCAGGGGTCGCCTAGTCTGGTTAATGGCGCCAGCCTTAGGCCATTTTGTAGGAAAGCTGGTGGGTTAGTCCCTTCGTGAGTTCAAATCTCACCCCCTGCATCCAGCTTTTTAAATTTAACAGCCAAGTAAAAACTGTGAGAAAAGTAGTATGCACAGCATTTGGATTATTAGCACTATATATTGGAACTGTTATACCGGTGCGAAATGAAACAGTAGAAACCAGTAGGTATGTTGTGAATAAAGTAAATCACTATGGCGAAGGTGTAATTTTTGGTGTGGAAAGAACTTTAGAGGGCCCAGATGTATCTGGCTAATTATTAGAACATACGACCCTTGGCCGCAATTAAGGACACTTGAGGATGACGATACCTTAGTTAGACGAACAATGGTAGAAAAAACTGCTCTCGGTTTGCTGTTAGAAAAAGTTCTAAAAAGAAGAATACGTTTTCTGGAATATCCGAGAATACCGGAGATTGAAGTAGTTAGGGAGAGCCGATGATTTTATAACTAGGTGACCCCTGCATTTCCTAAAAGTTAAATAATTAGCTGTCGCATTTCACATATGGAAAATGATATTGGAAATTTTCTTGCAGGTGCAGCTGCTAGTGCAGTTGCTTTTGGGTATGGATTATACTCCGTGAAGAAAATGATTAAGCGTAGGACGGATGACAACTGTTACACTGTTTTCGAATTTGAAACAACGTCAAATCCAGATGTCACTTTACCTGATTTAAGTAAGACTGCAGTGATGGGGTTGGAGCTTTTGCATAACCCGTATACAGCACCTCGCTATTTACAAAGGGCAACAAATAAAATACCTAATGATACTCTAGGTAGATTGCTGGCCGAGTACGGTAGAGGACTGGCTGCACAGCGCCTTTACAGAAACTGAATTATTTCACAGTTATGCTTGTCGTGACAGTCCTGTCGGGTGTCGTCACATTCACTTCATGGACGCCGCTTGACAGATTCTGCACTACAACTTCTCCAACAATCTCCCCAATGCATTGTACACATACCTGAACCCCGCCTTCAGGGAATGGGATAAGTCTCACATTGATGTCGCCATTTCTGAAATCAACATTTCCCCCTGCATAATAGCATGGATTCGGCGTGCTCATCGGCGCTGTTATTATTATCGAATTGCTCTCGCCCCTGACATCCAAATCATGAGGTTCCGTAAAACAAGTCTGTGAAATTGTTTTTATACTGTAGCTTGATGTGACGCCATTTTGCGACACCAGAAAAAGTACTATTGAAACTCCTATTAACAACAGGGCTACAGGAACTAGATATTTGCTCGTTTGGTGGTTCCTCGCCATTAACTAAATTGCTGTTTGCCATCCTAAATAGGTGTATAAAGCCGTCTTCAGCGCCTTGAAACCAAGAAGCGCGCACTTGAGCCGATTGGGCGATAGTTCTATTCCAAGCATGTTAAGGAAATCTTCCTTCTGGAATTTCTTCAATTCATCTGCGCCTTTGCTTTTTGCAAAGTCTATCAATAAATCTACACTCGACTGGCTGATTGCGCAACCTTCGCCTTGGAATTTTACATCTTCTATCCTACTGCTGTCAAACTTGATTTGAACCTC